>JAKAJV010000111.1 GCA_021813585.1 Bacteroidota bacterium
TTTAGGCAGCGGTGATAGCGTATTGAAAACATTTTTTATAAATAAACGCCGGACTGAACTTGAATTCCGGACTGATAAAAGGCCTGTGACGATTACCCTCGATCCCGACAACTGGCTGCTTGCAACCGAGAAGGGCAAAGAAAAGTAGTGAATAATTATTTATGTTTAATTTATGAGTTCAGGTAAATATTTTTTTAACAAGCAAATTACTAGCTAGTGAACGATTCATATCTATTTATTTCGGATATTCATCTCGGGCTTCAATCTCCCCCGGTTGAAAAAAGGAAAGAAAGACTGCTGGTAAAATTTCTCTATCATGCTCAGGAAATCGGCAAGGAGCTTTTTATTGTCGGCGATCTTTTCGATTATTGGTTTGAGTATAAAAGAGTCTATCAGAAAGGCTTTTTCAGAACTTTAACCGCACTGCAGGACTTGATTGAGAACGGCGTTAAGGTTCATTACCTGATCGGGAACCATGATTTTATGCATATAGATTTTTTTAAGAAAGACATCGGCGCTTCTATGTATGACAATCCTATCGATATAGTTCTAGACGGCAAAAGATTTTTCATTGGGCACGGCGACGGAATGGTTAAGAACGATATGGGCTACAACATACTGAAAAAGTTTATGAGGAATAAGTTCCTTCAAAAGGCTTATTCATTAATTCATCCGGACATCGGCGTAACTATTGCCAGCTCATCCAGCAAATCCAGCAGGGACTATACATCGAAAAAAGATTACGGCGAGCAGGACGGGCTATTTGATGCGGCTAAGATGAAAATTGATGAAGGATTTGATTTCGTCCTTTTCGGGCATCTGCATAAGCGCTGTTACTTGCAGTATAAAAACGGGGTCTACATTAATCTGGGTTCGTGGCTGGATGCACCGTGCTTCGGATTATATAAAGAAGGTAAATTTGAAATAGTTGATTGGAATTAAAATGGCCAAAGGAAAAGGTTCTAACTTTGAGTTTAACAGGTATTTTAACGATTCGGCACATAGGAATAAAAAGAGGTCTTCCTCGTTTGGCGGTAAGAGAAACTGGTACATCCTCTGGGGCATCATATTTGTCTGCGCTGTAGGCTTCGGTATTTATATTATCAGCGGCCTTCCTTCGCTGGAGGAATTGGAAAACCCCAAGCCGCAGCTTGCCAGCAGAGTTTATGCAGCCGACGGCGAGCTTATCGGAACCATCTCCATACAGAACAGAATTGAAACCGACATAGACAGCCTGCCTAATTATATGGCGCAGGCATTAATCTCTACCGAGGACAGGAAGTTCTATTCTCACTGGGGCGTCGATCTTGACCGCTTTATTAAAGCGATGATTAAAAATGTTTTCACGTTCTCTCACCAGGGTGCAAGCACAATTACGCAGCAGCTGGCAAAGAACCTTTATCACTTTAAAGTCCGCGATGAAAACTTATTCGAAACGATAGTTAGAAAAATAAGAGAATGGATTACCGCCGTCCAGATTGAAAAAAGATATACGAAGAAAGAAATTCTGCAGATGTATCTTAACGTCTCAAACTTCGGAAGAAGCGCCTACGGTGTGGAATCGGCGGCGAGGGTTTATTTCAATAAGAAAGGAAAGGATCTAACTCTGCCGGAATGCGCGACGCTGGTTGCTCTGCTCAGGTCGCCTGTATATTACGATCCGGTTAAGCATCCGGATCATGCAATGCTTAGGCGGAACCTAGTGCTGCACAATATGGTTGAAAACAAAATGCTGTCGAAGGCTGAATACGAAAAGCTGAAGAATGAGCCCATTGATCTGGCTTCAGGGAAGATAGGCGGGAACAAATCCCTTGCGCCTTATTTTATGGAATATGTGCGTCAGCAGATGAGCGCCATGTCTGAAAAATACGGCTACGATCTATACCGCGACGGACTGAATATTTACACGACGCTGAACTTGAAAATGCAGCAGATAGCCGATAAGGCGGCGGCAGATCACTTAAAGGATTTTCAAAAAATTTTCGATAAGGACTGGAACTGGAACAAGCACAAAGCACTTTTGGCCAGCGTAATAGACAGGGCGATAAAGTCTAGCCGTGTGTACTATCTGGCAGGCACTCCAGCTGAAAAAGCAGAAGTTTATAACCGCTTAAAGTACGATCCTCAGTTTATCGATTCTGTTAAAAAGGTCGAAACGACAATTCAAGTCGGTTTTATTTGTATCGATCCTAATAACGGGCAGATACGAGCAATGGTGGGAGGGGAGAATGAAAACTTCGGCAGGGGTCTTAACCATGCAGTGGGTATAAGAAGGCAGCCGGGCTCAGCTTTCAAGCCGTTTGCTTATACCGTTGCAATAGACAACGGTTATTTCCCGGCATATACACTGCTCGATCAAAAATTCAATTACAACGGGTGGTCGCCGGATAATTTTGAAAATGATTACGGCGGATATATGACTTTGAGAAAAGCACTTGCATATTCGATTAACGTAGTTACAGGCAGACTTACGATAAGCAATATGGCGCCGCCCGAACAGGTAGTAAAATACGCACATCGCATGGGCATTCAATCCCCGCTCGATCCTTATCCTTCCATTGCGCTGGGCACCTCAGACGTCTCGCCTCTGGAAATGGCTTCGGCTTACGGAACATTTGCAGACGGCGGAATTCATGTTGACCCGATTTCAATCTTAAAGATCGAAGACAGAAACGGAATCCTTATCGACCGTTTTGTTCCGGAGTATACGGAAGCAATTTCTCCGCAGACGGCTTCAATAATAACCAACATGCTGGAAGACGTTGTTAATTACGGAACGGGTGCCGGCGTTAGAAGATATTTCCAATATCCATGTGCAGGCAAGACGGGAACTACGCAAGCGTATTCCGACGCTTGGTTTGTTGGCTTTACACCCAAATTAGTAGCAAGCGTCTGGGTAGGATTTGACGATCACAGAGTTAAGTTTACAAGCTCATACGGGCAGGGTGCGAGAGCAGCCATGCCTATTTGGGCAATGTTCATGGAGAACACTTACAAAGATCTTAACATACCGGTGGAATATTTTCATCTAGCTTCGGGAGTAGATACGGTCTCGTTCTGTAAAACAACTATGGATATGGGCGATACAAAGCTGGCGACGAGCAATTGCCCGCAGGTTGTTAGAGATATAATTAACATGAAGAACCTCCCGCCGAAGTGCGATATACACGGCGGAGGCGGTGCTAAAATTAAAAAAGAAGAACATACCGGTGACTCCGGATGGTAATTTAGTAATCCGGCAATCGGAATGTAAGACAATTTTAATCTGCCTTCTCCTGAAAGCTTTCGGGATTCGGCGACGAGAAGGTTGGGTATAACCCGCCTGCCGGACGGAGCGTGTTGCAGAACTGAAAAACTGGGATGTCACGGACCATTCCGTGACATAAAAAACTCACAATTCAGTCATGGTTTGGACCATGACTGCCCTGCACTCGAGTTGTGCAACAGACTCGGACGGGCAGGTTCGCCGTCGCTTGCGACGGAACAGGGTTCGGGGTTTGCCCCAAGGTTCATACCATTGATTTGGAAAAAATTTATCGAAGTAATAAAATTATTTTAACCAATTTGTAATATTAGATATAGCAACTAGTTGGTTTTAGTTGTAAATTTACCAAGGCAAATTTTGCAGCTTTATTTGAAATGAGCCCGGATGGTGGAATTGGTAGACACGCTAGGTTCAGGGTCTAGTCCATGTACTTGGGTGGGGGTTCGAGTCCCCCTTCGGGCACTAAAGCCGTTACAAAGGTAACGGCTTTTTTTTTTCAATAAGCTCTTATTTTTAAACAGCGGCGGAACCTACAGTTGAAATAATTTTTTAAAAGTTAAGATTTATAATTTTTATTTTTTTAGATTTAATAAGTCATTTATATAATTGAACTCAATTATTCTATATTTTCTCGATGCCGTTTAATAACTCAAAAGATTTTCATATCCTTCTTACCGGAATTAAGATCCAATCAAAAGAAAGAGGTTGAATATGATAGAAAATGTTCAATTCAAGCTTAACGGTAAAGCAATTAAAATTACTATCGACAGCGATAGGATGCTGCTGTGGGTGCTGCGTACAGACTTTGGTTTGACCGGCACTAAATACGGATGCGGCGAAGGAATTTGCGGAGCGTGTACCGTTCTTGTTAATAACGAAGCAGTCCGTTCATGCCAGACATCAATTAAGGAAATTAAAGATAAAGATGTTGTTACAATAGAGGGACTAGTTAAGGATGGGAAGCTGCACCCGCTGCAAAAGGCTTTTGCAGAGCACGATGCGCTGCAGTGCGGCTACTGCACGCCCGGCATGATAATGACCGCCGCTTCATTTCTAAAGAAAAATCCTAAGCCTACCAGAAAAGACGTTATCGAAGGTATGGATGATAATCTATGCAGATGCGGCGCTTACAACCGCATTATACAGGCGGTACAGTCTGCTGCAAAGAAAATGAATGGAGGGAATTAAAATGAACCAAGAGAAGATTCTGGAACTGGATTTTAAAGATAGCCGCGATAGTTACTTGTTAGATAGAAGAGAATTTTTGAAAGTTGCGGGCGGCGGAATTTTTATTCTTTTCTCTATGTGGGATGTTTCTGTCTTTGCGCAGGAAAGACAAAGCAGGGGCAGGCAGGGCCTGCCGACAGACTTTAATGCCTTCTTAAAGATTGGAGAAGACGGCCGCATTACATTATTCACGGGCAAGATAGAAATGGGGCAGGGAGTTATAACTTCTTTAGCCCAGGAGCTAGCCGATGAACTGGATGTTTCACTTGATTCCGTCGGTATGGTAATGGGCGATACCGACCTTTGTCCTTACGATATGGGCACATTCGGATCGATGTCTACCCGTTTCTTCGGTCCGCCGCTGCGGGCTGCAGGCGCCGAAGCGAAGAGGGTGCTGCTGGAACTTGCATCGGAGCGGCTTAATGTACCGGTAAAAAATCTAGTAGTAGAAAACGGCATTGTCATCGATGCAAAAAATAAAAGAGACAAGGTAAGCTACGCCCAGCTTGCAAAGGGCAAAAAGATAGCAAAGCATATTTCGTCTACCGTTCCGGTTAAGAGGCCGTCTGAATTTAAAATTATCGGCAAGCCGGAAAACCGGAGGGACGCAGTTGAGAAGGTTACGGGTAAGGCGAAATATTCGGGGGATATTCAATTGGCGGGAATGTTGTATGCAAAAATATTGCGTCCGCCCGCGCACGGAGCCAAATTAGTTGACGTCGATTTATCCGAAGCAAGGAAGATTAAAGACGTAGAAATTATTCATGAAGGCGAACTGGTGGCTGTGCTGCACAAATATCCGGATATTGCAGAAACCGCACTGCAAAAAATTAAAGCAAAGTACGATCTGCCTAAAACCAACATAGACGATAAAAATATTTTCCAGCATCTGCTCGATTCAAAACCTAAGGGAGAGGTTGTAGAAAAGGAAGGCGATGTAAAGAGCGGGGAAAAAGAATCTGAAAATATTATTGAGCAGACATATTACGACGGATATAAGGCCCACGCACCTATAGAACCGCACACTGCCGTTGTTAAGATTGAAGACGGTAAGGCAACGGTCTGGGCTTCCACCCAAACACCGTTTGGTGCGAAGGAAGAAGTTGCAAAAGAATTGAACATCCCCGCAAAGAACGTCCGTGTAATTCCTCCGTTTCTTGGCGGCGGTTTTGGCGGTAAATCCAGGAACGTCCAAATTCTGGAAGCTGCCCGCCTTGCAAAACTATCAGGCAAGCCGGTCCAGGTAGCGTGGAGCAGGGAAGAAGAATTTTTCCTAGATTCATTCAGGCCTGCAGCTATAGTTAAAATAAAATCCGGCATTACTAAAAAAGGCAAAATCAATCTTTGGGATTACAGTGTATATTTTGCGGGTGAAAGAGGCTCTCTTGTTTTTTATAATATTCCCAATTTCAGAACAACAGTATACGGTTCGGGAGGAAGAGGAATTGCAAGTGCGCATCCCTTTGCCACGGGTCCCTGGCGCGCGCCCGGTAATAATACAAATACATTCGCACGCGAATCCCAGATAGATATTATGGCCGAAAAAGCGGGCATGGATCCATTTGAGTTCAGGATGCAAAACCTGACTGATAAAAAGATGCGTAACGTTCTGCAGAGAGCGGCTGAAAAATTCGGCTGGAAACATGCCAAGGCATCCAGCGGCAGAGGCTACGGAATAGCCTGCGGAATTGATGCCGGTACTTCCGTTGCCGCTATTGCTGAAGTTGATGTGAACAAGAAAACCGGACACGTTCAAGTTAAGAGAGTAGTCTGTGCTCAGGATATGGGACTTGCAGTAAATCCCGAAGGAGCGACAATACAGATGGAAGGGTGCATTACGATGGGAATGGGATACGCTCTTAAAGAAGATATTCATTTTAGGAACGGTGAAATAAACGACCTAAACTTTGATACTTACGAGATACCCAGATTTTCGTGGCTGCCTAAAATTGAAACTATAATAATAGATAATAAAGAAGCCGACCCGCAAGGCGGCGGCGAGCCGGCCATAGTTGTAATGGGCGCCGTTATTGCCAACGCAATTTATGATGCGGTCGGTGCCAGATTATTTCAAATGCCGATGACACCGGAAAGAATATTGGAAGCTTTAAAGAAAGGATGATTAAAAATTCATACAAGCCTTGAAGGTCACTAGTTTAAAACCTTCTAGGTTACGCAATCTTAGCATCCCGACTTGTCGGGACTAAAGAAGCAACCTCGAGGGTTTAATCAATTTCTTAAAACAATCCTTCAATTGATAAATATCTTACCCGGGCTGTCATGGACCATTCCATGACAGCAAGCCGCAGTTATAAATCTAAAAGAGAGAAAAACAGTGAGCCTTCGCCACAGAAATAGCTTAATCGGATGCACTTTATTCTTTATCACTACAACTGTCTGGCAATTCCTTGAACCGTTCGCAGATTCCAAGGCATGTGATTTGTTAATAGAAAATATTAAACATTATCAGGAAAGATATAAATTCATAATTCTTGCTTACGTAATAATGCCTTCTCATTTTCACTGGATAGTTGAAGTCAATAAAGAGTGCGGAACAGTTTCTGACATTATGAGGAATATAAAAAAATATTCTTCATGGGATATAATGGAATATCTAACAAAAAAAGAAGCCGGATTAAACAAAATATTTAAAGAAGCTGCAAAAAATTATGATGATCAGAAAAGAAAATTCTGGATGCCCAGATTTGACGATAAAGTTATACGGAATGAAAAAATGTTTTGGGAGAAGCTGCGTTACATTCACAACAACCCGGTTGAAGAAGGATTAGTGATAAAACCTGAAGACTATAAATATTCAAGTGCAAGAAATTATGTTTACGGTGATCACACAGTGATTGAAGTAGATACATCTTATGCAGGTATGTACATACCGTAAGATGCCTGTCACGGAATGGTCCGTGACAGCCCGGGAAAATATTCAAGTGCAAGAAATTATGTTTACGGTGATCACACAGTGATTGAAGTAGATACATCTTATGCAGGTATGTACATACCATAAAATGCCTGTCACGGAATGGTCCGTGACAGCCCGGAAGGTTACCAGATTCTTAAAACAATCCTTCGATTGATAAATATCTTTCCCCGGTGTCGTAGTTAAAGGTTAATACTTTGCTGCCTTCGGGTATTTCTTCTAATTTCTTTGCAACAGCCGCAAGCGCAGCGCCGGAAGAAATTCCTATAAATAGTCCTTCTTCTGCGGCGGCGCGTTTGGCAAATTCAAACGCCTCATCTTTTTCAATCGTTATTGCGCCGTCCAGAATTGATGTATCCAGGTTGGTGGGGATGAATCCTGCACCCAAGCCTTGCAGCGGGTGCGGACCGGGTTTGCCGCCGGAAATTACGGCAGATGCAGCAGGCTCAACCGCAAATACTTTTATAGCCGGGAATTTTTTCTTCAATACTCTTGAAACGCCGGTAATATGCCCGCCCGTTCCAACGCCGGTAATTAAATAATCGAGTCCGCCCGGAAAATCCGAAAGTATTTCCTTCGCGGTAAAATCTATGTGGGCTTGAATATTTGCAGGATTATCGAACTGCTGGGGTATCCACGCATTTGAATTTCCGGCCGCTATTTGTTTCGCTTTTTCAATTGCGCCTTTCATTCCCAGCTCGCGAGGTGTAAGTTCAAACTTTGCACCGTATGCCGACATCAGCTTTCTTCTTTCAATCGACATAGACTCCGGCATAACAAGGATTATCTCATAGCCTTTTACTGCGGCAACCATTGCAAGCCCAATCCCTGTATTGCCGGACGTAGGCTCAACTATAATACTGCCTTTTTTTAATATGCCTTTTTTCTCGGCGTCTTCTATCATCGAGAGAGCTATTCTGTCTTTTATACTTCCGCCGGGATTAGCTTTCTCAAGCTTAATCCACACCTCGTGCCTGGTGCCGAACAGTTTATTTATTCTTACATGCGGTGTGTTTCCAATTGTCTCAAGGATATTGTTGAATTTCATTTTACATCTCCATAACGTTTATTAAAAATAAAAAAGCCCTTCGTTTATGGAAGGGCTTTAATAAAAAAATTATTTAAAAAAGATTAAGCAGCGTCATCCATCAAAAGAAATTTTAATATGTAACAACAACATTTAAACATTGCCTAATCTTCTTACGGTTATTAAACTCAATTTGCTTAATTGAAAGATAAATTATAGAATTTTGGATGTCAAGTGTTTCAAGTCATCCGGCGCAATAGGAAGCAGAGGATTATTTTTATTCAAGATAATCAGATGACAAACTCCATCGTGTTAAAATAATTTTCATTCGACCGGACTTTTACCTCTATTTTGCTGTAGACTACTGAGTTCGGCGGAACGCTTTGCGTAACCCATGCGTTGCCCCCGATGATGCTGTTCTTACCGATAACGGTTGAGCCGCCGAGAATAACAGCCTGGGAATAAATTATCACGTCATCTTGAATTGTAGGATGCCGCTTAGTGTTCGACAGAGATTTATCAACGCTGAGCGCTCCTAGAGTAACGCCCTGATAAATTTTTACATTCCTGCCTATCCTGGTTGTCTCGCCGATAACAATGCCGGTGCCGTGGTCTATAAAAAACGGAGAATCAATCTCTGCGCCGGGATGGATATCAATTCCTGTAATCTGGTGCGCATGCTCGGTTAATATACGGGGGATGATCGGGATTTCAAGCTTATAAAGCTCATGCGCAAGGCGGTATATAAAAATTGCCATAAAGCCCGGGTAGGCCAATATTACCTCGTCGATGCTTTCCGCTGCGGGGTCGCCGCGGTAAATTGCGTCGGCATCTTCCCAGAGCATATCGTGCACTTTAGGAATGGTTGAAATAAAACTCGCAGCTTTGCTCTCAATTTCCCGCTCGCTCTTGCCGTTTATAATTTTTAAAAGAGAAATAACATTTCTCTCAAGCAGTTGAAGCTTAGCCAGAACATCTTCCTGCGAATAATAAATCTTGTTCGAAAAGTGAGGGAATAAAAAATCTATCAATTCATCCAGCAGATCAATTGATTCTTTCTTTAGAGAAGCATTGCACGAATGAAGCTCTCTTTTATCCAGAAGCTTTGCAGCAAATTCCAAATTTGTTTTGCTGTTTTCAATTTTTGCAGTCATAGCGAAGCCTAATAGTCGTTGTTCTAAAAATGTTTTAATACCTAAATTAAATCTAATAAAATTCCGGCAAACAAAATTTGATGAGTACACGACATATTAAGTCCCGAATTTTTTAGCCTCTAAAAGTTCCTCTTCAAAAGGAATATCCGACAGTTCGATCTTCGGATATTTCTCTTTGAAATAATTTAGAGACCATTCGCTGGTAAGCAATATTACTGTTCTATCCGAAGAATCGGTTGCGAGCGAAGCGCCGGCAGGAAGGACGATGCTGCTCAGCTGCTCGTCATCGGTTTTCGGCGAAATCCAGCGCAGCACTTTCCAGTTGGTCTGTTCCAGCCTAGATTCTGCGCCGTACTCGCTTTCCAGTCTGTACTGAACAACTTCGAACTGCAAGGGGCCGACAGCTCCCAGCAGAGGAATACGCTGGGCAGAATTCTTAATATAAAATGCCTGAATTACTCCTTCCTGCAAAAGCTGGTCAAGTCCGTCTCTAAATTTTTTATAATTGGAAGGATTCGGATTTATCATAAAGACGAAATGCTCGGGTGCAAATTTGGGTATCTCGTTGTACTCTATCGAAGGATTTTCCGTAATTGTATCGCCAATTCCGAAATTAGAATTTCCAACAAACCCGATTATATCCCCCGGGTAGGCTTCATCGATTGTTTCTCTTTCCTGCCCGAAGAGCTTTTGTGAATTCGACAACCGGATTTTCTTGCCGCTGGCGGTATGCACGGCCTGCATATCTCTTTCGAACTTGCCGGAACAAATTCTAAGGAAGGCAATCCTGTCGCGGTGCTTGGGGTCCATGTTCGCCTGAATTTTGAAAATGAATCCGGAAAAGATTTCGTGCTCGGGTTTTATTATCCCTATCGAGCTGTTTCTAGGGGCAGGCTGCACGGCATATTTAAGAAAGCCGTCTAGTAGAAGCTGAACGCCGAAATTGTTCATAGCGCTCCCGAAGAATACCGGAGTTAGTTTTCCTTCAATAACCGAATCGGCGTTGAATTGTTCACCGGCGGTATCCAGCATTTCCAGCTCTTCAATCAGCTTGTCGTAATTATTGCCGCTTAATTTTTCCTTTACAATCGGATCGGAAATATTCATAACCGAGACAGGCGCTTTGTAAACGCCGCCTGTAGTTTTTTCAAAAAGATGGATTTGGTTTTCAAGCCTGTCGAAAACTCCTTTAAAATCTATTCCTGTACCTAAAGGATAATTCATCGGGTAGGCGCCTATACCGAGAACGCTCTCAATTTCATCTATCAAAGCGAGAGGCTCAAGGGTGGGCCGGTCTAGTTTATTAATAAAAGTGAATATCGGAATCATTCTTTTGCGGCAGACTTCGAACAGCTTTCTGGTCTGGGCTTCGATGCCTTTAGCCGCGTCTATAACCATTACAACCGCATCCACGGCCGTTAAAACCCTATAGGTATCTTCGGAAAAATCCTCGTGGCCGGGAGTGTCTAGTAAATTTATTTTGTAATCCCTATAATCGAATTGAAGAACAGTTGAGCTGATTGAGATGCCTCGTTTCTTTTCAAGCTCCATCCAGTCGGAAGTTGAGGATCGCTGATTTTTTCTTGCGGTTACCGAGCCGGCAAGCTGAACCGCGCCGCCGTATAAAAGGAATTTTTCCGTAAGGGTTGTCTTACCGGCATCCGGGTGAGATATTATTGCGAACGTCCGCCTTCTGTTTATTTCTTTTAAATTGCTCATTAGTTAAGCTCGTAGTATTATTAAAAAATTATTCTAAAATTAAATTGGTTAAAAAATGGAAGTCCGCTTGGTCCTAGTAAAAGAACTCGTTAACGAGATAGGGCAGTCGTTTCGATTCGAATGAATTTTGGATATTTAGTTTTAACATTAAAAAGTTGCAGCTAATTTATTTATTTTTGCGGCAGAAATTTAAGCAATTGGAAATAATTTACCAAAACTTAAGAAGTAAGATTTTATATAAGTCACATGCATCGTCCGGTGGAAGCGGAAGTATTAAATAATGAATTCGATAAAAGCGAGCTGGAAAAAGCCTACAAGGATGCGCTTGTATACGCAAAGACGCACTATGAAAATTTTCCGGTCGTTTCATTTTTAGTTCCGAAACATTTAAGAAAGCATGTTGCGATAATATACTGGTTTGCCCGTACGGCGGACGACATTGCGGACGAAGGACACATAGCTTATAAAGAAAGATTGGAAAAGCTTGATCATTTTGAAAGCAGGTTGAATGAACTCCTAAAAGGAAATTTTATAAACCGGTTTGAGCTTGCTCTTTTTTCCACCATAAAGGAGCGGCAGCTTACGGCACGGTTATTTTTTAATTTGTTAAAAGCTTTCAAGCAGGATTTAACAAAAAAACGGTACAGTACCTTCGGCCAGCTTTTAGAGTATTGCGATAACTCTGCAAATCCTGTCGGCAGGCTAATTCTTGAATTGAGCGGTATAAGGGATGGAAAGGCATTTTATTTGTCGGATAAGATATGCACCGCTCTTCAGCTAACAAATTTTTGGCAGGATACTACGATTGACTTTAAGAAAGACAGAGTTTATTACCCGGCAGAAGATATGCGGAAATTCGGAGTCGAAGAAAAATCATTTGAGTTAAAGGAAAATAATCTTAATTTTAAAGAGCTGGTAAGGTATAATGTTGAACGAACTTTCAAATTATTTGAGGAAGGAAAGGGTTTAATAGGTTACCTGAGCGGAAAATTAAAGTATGAAATCAAATGGACTATTTTAGGCGGCGAAGAAGTGTTAAGAAAAATTGAAAAAAATGATTACAATGTTCTTCGCGCCCGTCCCTCACTAAGCAAAAAAGATTTCTCAATTTTATTTTTAAAATCATTCTTTTAACTATGTCGGATTCTGCAAAGGAAATAGCAAAGAACAGCAAGAGCAGCTTTTATTACGCTTTTAATCTACTTCCGGTTGAAAAGCGCGATGCTATGAATACCGTGTATGCGTTCTGCAGACAGAGCGATGATATTGTAGACAAGGAAAATGAAACTGATGATTTGAAGTATGAGAAGCTTCATAAGTGGACTGTTGAGCTTGATAAAGCATTAAGGGGACATTCGGAATATGCGTTATTAAATAAGCTCGGCAAAACTATCCGGCAGTTTAATATTCCTATCGATCCTTTCTTCGAGCTGTTAAAAGGAATGGAAATGGATTTGCAGGTAAAAAGATATTTAACATTCGATGATCTTAAGCTATACTGTTACCGGGTAGCTTCTACAGTCGGTTTAATGTGTATAGAAATTTTCGGGTATAAGCATAAATCGACGAAGGACTTTGCGGTAAATCTGGGTATAGCGCTGCAGCTTACAAATATTTTGCGCGATGTTAAGAAGGATGCGCTTAACGGAAGGGTCTATCTTCCCCAGGAGGACCTTGCCTCTTTCAAATATTCCGATTCAGACATTGCAAATCTAAATTATAATGAAGAGTTCCGCCGTCTAATGCAGTTTGAAACCGGGCGTGCGGAAAATTATTTTAGGCTTGCAACTATGGACCTTAACTTGGACGATAAGTATTCTATGTTTGCCGCCCGCGCAATGCAGCATATTTATCATAAGCTTCTTGAAAAAATAATTGACGCTGACTATAATGTGTTTAACGAAAATATCAGGGTTTCGAAAATTGAAAAAGTGGGAATTGCTGTCGGCGTATGGGCTAAATATAGTCTTGTTTATTAATGGCTAAATGCATTGTCATCGGCGGCGGTTTTGCAGGGCTAGCCTCCGCCGCATATCTAACCAAAGCAGGTATCAAAGTCGAACTGCTCGAGTCTTCACCCAAGCTTGGCGGGAGAGCATATTCATTTAAGGACGAATCATCCGGAAGCATTATTGATAACGGCCAGCATATAATGATGGGCTGTTATACAGAAACGCTGGACTTTATGAAGCTTATCGGCGCCGGAGACAACCTTCTTTATCAGGACAAATTAAAAATAAACTTTGTAAAGGAAGGTTTCAAAGTACTTGCGCTCAATGCATCTCGCCTGCCGTATCCGTTTAATCTTATCACCGGGTTGTTAAACTACAAAGCCATTTCTCCAAAAGAAAGAATATCCCTTTTAAAATTTTTTTTGAAGCTCCCTTTCCAAAAAGTAAATGAAATAAAAAAACTAACCGTAAGGGAATTTCTTTTAAAAGAAAATCAGAGTGAAAATGCTATTGAGGCATTCTGGGCAATACTGGTTGTAGGCGCGTTAAATACCAGTATGGAAAAGGCATCGGCGGAAATATTTTTAAATATACTTAAGCGGATTTTTTTATCAGGTAATGCAGCATCGGCAATTGTTTTGCCGAAGTACGGTCTAAGCGAAACCTACTGCGTAAGCGCCGGTAAATTTATTGCTGAGGGCGGCGGAATAATAAATATGCCGGAAGGCGTTACCGGATTAATTTATGAAGGCATGCTGTTAAAAAAAATTATAACTGCTAAAAGAATTATCGATGATTTCGATTTTGTTATATCTGCCGTTCCTTTTTTTGCTGCCGAAAAAATCAAGAATTTTTCTTTAATTGTTCCGCATCCCGGCATGTCCTTTTCTCCTATTCTTTCTGTTCATGTTTGGCTGAAGGAAAATAAATTTAAGGATGATTTTTACGGCTTGATAGGATCGGAGGTACACTGGATTTTTAATCGAGGCGATCATATAACATTGGTAATAAGCGATGCCGGCAGATTTATTGATAAAGAGCGCGGCGAGATTTCTGAATTAGTAATAAATGAACTGCAAAAGTTCGCCGATATTAAAAAAGACGAGATAATATCAATAAAAATTATAAAAGAAAAACGGGCAACATTTATTCCTACCAATGATATTAATGGAAAACGGCCCGGTACAAAAACAAACCTAAGTAATTTCTTTCTTGCCGGCGACTGGATTGATACCGGCTTACCTTCTACAATTGAAAGCGCGGTAAAAAGCGGGAGACTTGCTGCGGAAATGATTCTTAAAAATTTAATTGATTGTTATTCTGATAGTGTTTAAATTTTACGCACAAAACTTTAACAAAAAATTAAAGGAGGAAATATTCCACATAAAAATCCAAGCATTTTATTTTTGGACTTAAATTAATTATCGGTTCAATTCCCCGATGAAGTGATAACTTATTTAAGTTAAAATTTATCTCTAATTAACTAATTATTTTTAAACAATAAGTCGTGGGGATAGATATGGAAAATGAAAAAATGACTCTCACAAAAACAGCAAAGCTGGTACTCCAGGAACAGGAGTATGAACTGCCAACATTTACCGGTTCCGAAGGCGAAGTCGGAATCGATATTTCCCAGTTAAGAAGTAAAACCGGAGCTATAACCGCAGACAGCGGTTACGGCAATACAGGATCGTGTCAGAGTGCGATTACATTTATAGACGGCGAAAAGGGTATTCTTCGTTATAGAGGTTATCCCATCGAAGAGTTAGCTGAAAAATCTAATTTTACCGAAGTAAGTTATCTGCTGATTTTCGGACACCTGCCGAATAAAAAAGAACTTGAGAAATTTCAGTTCGGGTTAACTCACCACAGTCTTATTCACGAAGATATGAAAAAATTCTACGAGGGCTTTCCTCCTACAGCTCACCCTATGGGAATTTTATCTTCAATGGTCAGCTCGCTGTCTGCATTTTATCCCGAAGCAGGATATAATGCCGATGTTGAGCTTAATATAATCAGGCTTTTATCCAAGCTAAAAACCATTGCAGCCTTCTCATACAAAAAATCAATCGGCCAGCCGTATGTATATCCTAGGAATGATTTAAGCTACAGCGCCGACATGCTTCATATGATGTTCGCAGTTCCTTCCGAAGTCTATGAAGTGCCGAAAGTTCTTGAAGAGGCATTGGATCTATTGTTAATTCTGCATGCAGACCACGAGCAAAACTGCAGTACATCTACTGTGCGTATGGTGGGCAGCAGCGAAGCGAATTTGTTTGCATCTATTTCCGCAGGCATTTGCGCCCTATGGGGCCCGCTGCACGGAGGCGCTAACCAGCAGGTTATTACTATGCTTGAAAAAATTAGAGACGACGGCGGAGATTATAAAAAATATATAAACCTGGCTAAGGATAAAGAATCCAAATTTAAGCTTATGGGATTCGGCCACAGAGTTTATAAGAACTTCGACCCGCGCGCCAAGATTCTAAAAGCATCTGCCGACAAAGTGCTGGAGCAGTTGGGAGTAAAAGATCCTATGCTGGATATTGCTAAGAACCTTGAAGAAATTGCCTTGAAAGATCCTTTCTTTATCGAAAGGAAGCTGTACCCGAACGTTGATTTCTACAGCGGAATTATTTACAGGGCAATGGGTATTCCTACAAATATGTTCACTGTTATGTTTGCTCTTGGCAGGCTGCCAGGGTGGATCGCTCAATGGAAAGAAATGAGAGAAACCCCAGGCGCTAGAATTTACAGGCCTAGACAAATTTATGTTGGTGAAACTACCCGTTCTTATGTTGCTCTTGAAAAAAGGTAAAACAGATTAGTAAATACCAAAGGCGTGCAATAAATTTATATTGCACGCCTTTTTATTTTATTAAAGCTATCATCCCGGAGGCCATTTCATTTGTCTGCCGCCCAGTAGATGCATGTGAAGATGATAGACATCCTGCCCGCCGTTGTTGCCGCAGTTTAAAACCAATCTAAATCCGTCCTCATCAATTTTCATTTCCTTAGCAAGCATATTAGCAGCATCAAAAAGCTTACCTAAAAGTTGAGCGTGTTTGTTACCATCGATGTCGGTTATTTTCGGAATTTCAATTTTGGGTATAATTAAAATATGCACCGGCGCCTGCGGTCTAATATCTCTAAAAGCAAGAATATCATCGGTCTCGTAAACTATATCTGCCGGAATTTCCCGCTTTATAATTTTTGAAAAAATTGTATCGCCCATAGTCAGTCTTCCTTTTCTATCCCGTACTTTTTAATTTTATTGTACAAATGGCTGCGCTGTATTTCCAGCACTTCCGCCGTTTTGCTTATGTTCCAATCGTTGGCATTAAGCTGTTTTACAATAAACGCTTTCTCTGCTTTTTCCTTAAACTCCTGGAACGAGTTGCTCGTATCTATTATATCTCCCATGGATGATTTACCGGTCGAATATAAGAATTCAATATCCTTTTTATTAATCTGTCTGCTGTCCACAAGTATAATAATCCTTTCGACTGCATTTCGCAGTTCCCTTACATTTCCGCTCCATGAAAGACTTTGGAGATATTTAATAGCATCTTCCCCAAACTTTACCAGAGGCTTTTTATGCCGTTCCGAAATTTCTTTTGCAAAACGCTCTGCAAGAATAGGAACGTCATCCAGCCTTTCTCTAAGCGGCGGTATCTGGATTGGGATTACGTTCAGCCTGTGGAATAAATCCTCCCTGAAATTTCCCTTCTCAATTTCTTCTTTAAGATTTTTATTTGTTGCGGCAATTATTCTAACATCGATTTCAATTTTCTTTGCGCCGCCTACACGCTCGATTTTATTATCCTCAATTGCACGCAGAACTTTTGCCTGAGCCTGCAGGCTCATATCTCCAATCTCATCAAGGAAAATTGTGCCTTTGTTGGCAAGCTCAAACTTCCCGATTCTTTGCTGTATGGCGCCGGTGAATGAGCCTTTTTCATGACCGAACAATTCTGACTCAATAAGCTCATTCGGTATAGCAGCGCAGTTAACCTCGATAAACGGCTTATCCTTTCTCGCACTTTTCCTATGGATTGCCCTTGCAACCAGTTCCTTGCCGGTGCCGTTATCGCCTGTAATTAAGATGCGCGTTTCGATGGGCGCTACTCTATCTATAATTTCCAGGATGCTTAAAATAGCTTTGCTCTTTCCTAAAATTTCTCCTTCAGAAGGAAGTGTCTTTTTAATCTCTTTATTTTCATTTAATAAATTCGATTGACCGACAGCATTTCTAACGCTGATTAAAAGCTTTTCCCTGTCAATAGGCTTCTCAATAAAATCGAAAGCACCGAGCCTGGTTGCTTTAATTGCGTTTTCAATACTGCCGTGGGCTGAAATGATTATTACAGATACAGCCGAATTGCTTTCCTTTATCCGCTTTAGAACTTCAAACCCGTTCATATCCGGCATCTGTATATCGAGCAGAAGGCAAGCAAACGACCCGGCGAAGATTTTGTCTATTCCTTCCGCAGCATTTATAGAATAATCCACTTCGTAATTTTCGTACTCAAGGATCATCTTAATGCTTTCGCAAATTTCCTTTTCATCGTCTATAATTAATATTGAATTCATTATTGTCCTTACGGAAAATTGTACCTGCAATAAAAAAGCGTACGAACCATCATAACTTGTGAAGGGAGAATATTCTTATTCTTCTTAAGAATTTCCCCAAACATATTCCCGAGATAATTTGTTTCGATATCCCGGAAGTCGATTGAATTTTGTATTTCAAAATTCTGCTCAAATACTTCTACAAAATAACCAATAAGATCGCCTAAATCAAAGAAATTCGAGGCATACTCCAGATAGGCGCTGCCGAAGAAGTGAGTCAGCTTATCTTTATCACCGTAATTATTTTCCGGCGAATCGAAGAAAAGCCGCTTTGGAAGATTTTCATTTTTCTTATCGAAGACAGAATCAATATCCGAAGTAAGATGATATGGAAGTATCAGCCCGGCCAGCGGGATTCTAATATTAACTTTGTTATAAGGAATAACCGAGAAAATTAAATCGAACAGCGCACTTGAATAATGGTAATTTGTATAGTGCACTGCTCTTAAGTAAATAGTATCGGCAAGCGCCAGATCGTCGTTCGTTTTGTGCAGCTCTTTAAAGTAGCCGGAAGCAATAAACTCAGATAGGTAATTAACGGCTTTAGACAAATTGCTTTGCTGGGCAAAATTAAATGAAGTGATAAATAAAAAATATACAGGAATGAACAAGAATCTTATTTTTATTGGCATACAAGAAAATCATTTTTTTATGTAAGCAAAATATGAATGGAAATTATAAAAGGTAAGTCATCCATAAGTAAATATAATGGGAACTTCCTTTTTATTTACTATTTCTTTATTTATTTTATTAAGGAATAAATGGAGAATATTATGAACGATTACAGCAAAATAATTACAATTGAGCCGGACAAGAGAGGTGGGAAGCCATGTATTCGTGGAATGCGAATTACTGTTTATGATGTTCTAAGTTATTTAGCTTCCGGTATGACAATGGAAGAAATACTTCATGATTTCCCTTATTTAACAAAGGAAGATATATTAGCATGCCTTAGCTTTGCTGCTGACAGGGAAAATCATATTACTTCTCGGTCAGCATGAAATTATTAATAGACCAAAATCTTTCTCCCTTTCTTATTAATACTTTAATAGAATTTTTCCCAGGTTCGACTCATGTTCAGAATATAGGACTTGATTCTGCTAAAGATACTAAGATTTGGGAATTTGCAAAGAGCAATAATTATATAATAGTTACAAAAGATGCTGATTATGCTGAGAAAAGTTTAGTTGACAAACATTCTCCTAAAATAATTTGGATTAGAAGAGGAAATTGTCCGACAAATGATATCGAATTGATTTTAAAAAATAACTATCAGGAAATAGTTACATTTTATGAAGATGTTAATTCTAGATTACTAAACTTATATTAATCTTTCAAGTTTGTATAACACCCACATTAAACTTCGGTAAATCCGGATTGTTATTCGCAACATCAATCGCCATGGAAACATATTCTCTCGTCATTGCCGGATCAATAATTTCATCTATCCACAATCTTGCAGCCGCATAAAGAGGATTGCTGCTCTCGTCGTATGAATTTTTTATTTCATCCAGCAGCTTTTTCTTATCGTCTTCACTAAATTCCTTCCCGTCCTTTTTTGCTTGATTTAATTTTATATCGAGCAAAACGCTGCTCGCTTGAGAGCCTCCCATTACTGCTATTTTAGCATTCGGGTAAGCGAATATAAATCTTGGATCGTAAGCCTTGCCGCACATTGCATAGTTGCCTGCACCAAAGCTGTTGCCTACGATAATCGTAATTTTAGGAACCACGGAATTTGCTACGGCATTTACCATCTTAGCGCCGTCCTTTATTATACCGCCGTGCTCGGCGCGGCTGCCTACCATAAAGCCCGTTACATCCTGAAGAAACAATAAAGGAATTTTTCTCTGATTGCAGTTCATTATAAAGCGGGTGGCTTTGTCTGAGCTGTCGGAGTAAATTACACCGCCGACTTGCATTTCGCCTGTTTCGGTTTTAATAACGTTCCTTTGGTTAGCAACTATCCCCACAGCCCATCCGTCAATTCTTGCATAAGCGGTAATAACCGTTTTACCGTAGCCTGCTTTGTACTCGTCAATCTCTGAGTCATCAACTATTCTTGCAATAATTTCATACATATCGTAAGGCTTAATCTGGTCCTCAGGAAGAAGTCCGTATATTTCTTTTGGTGAATGAAGCGGTGGTTTGCTTTCAATCCTGTTATAGCCCGCTGTTTGCATGCTGCCGAATTTTGACGACAAGCTTCTAATTTGTTTTAAACATTCGTTGTCGTTCTTCATAATGTAGTCGGTTACGCCTGAAATATTTGATTGAACCTTAGCGCCGCCGAGACTTTCGTTATCTATTACCTCACCAATTGCTGCCCTAACCAGGTGAGCGCCTGCAAGGAAGACCGAGCCTTCACCTTCAACTATTAATGCTTCGTCGCTCATTATAGGAAGATAAGCACCGCCTGCTACGCAAGGACCCATTATGGCAGAGATTTGCGGGATACCCATTGAAGACATAACTGCATTGTTTCTAAAAATTCTTCCGAAGTGTTCCTTGTCTGGAAAAATCTCATCCTGTAGCGGCAGAAAAACTCCGGCGCTGTCTACCAGGTAAATTATCGGAAGCTTATTCTCCATTGCAATTTCCTGGGCGCGCAAATTCTTTTTAGCAGTAATCGGAAACCATGCGCCTGCTTTTACAGTTGCATCGTTTGCAACTATTACTTGGTACTTATTGTTTATCTTACCAATGCCGTAAATTGTCCCGGATGAAGGAGCGCCGCCGTATTCCTTGTACATATCATAGGCAGCGAATGTACTAAGCTCATAAAAATTTGAGTTATCATCAATTAATATTTTTATTCTTTCCCGTGCGGTTAGCTTGCCTTTGGCTTTGTGCTTTTCAATTGCAGATTTACCACCGCCTAGTTTAATCTTTTCTCTTTCAGCATTCAGCTTGCGGATGAGATTTTTATAATAATCTTCTCTTTTAAGATACGATTCGTTTACGTTAACCGGGCTTCCAATTTTTGTCATAACATTTTTATCTTTTAATCTTTTAACAATTCTCTGGCAATTACAATTCTTTGAATTTCCGATGTGCCTTCACCTATGGTAAGAAGCTTAACATCGCGGTAAAATTTTTCAACCGGGTAATCTTTAATAAATCCGTAGCCGCCGAAAATTTGTACAGCCTCGCTAGATGCTTTTTCTGCAATCTCACTGGCAAACAATTTTGCCATAGCCGCTTCTTTTTTATTTTCTGCTATGCCTTTGTCTTTCATATAAGCAGCGCGGTACGTCATCATTCTTGCTGCTTCAATGTTGGTATGCATTTCTGCTAGCTTAAACTGCGTTGCCTGAAATTCGTTTAACGGCTTTCCAAATTGTTTTCGTTCATTCCCATATTTAAGGACTGCATTCAAAGCGCCCTGCGCCAGCCCGATACTTAATGCCGCAATTGAAATCCTTCCGCCTTCGAGTATCTGCATAGCTTGAATAAATCCTTCGCCTTCTTTACCAAGCAGATTTTCTTGCGGCACTTTGCAGTTATCGAAAATCAGTTGTGTAGTATCGCTTGCTCGCATGCCTAACTTGTTTTCTTTTTTCCCGGCGATAAATCCTTCCATTCCTTTTTCAAGTATGAATGCTGAAATTCCTTTCTTGCCTTTTTGCTTGTCAGTAATTGCCATAACCACAGCTGTCTCACCAACTGTTCCGTGTGTAGTAAAAGTCTTTCCGCCGTTTAAGATATAATAGCCGTCTTTTTTCTCTGCAGTTGATTGAAGCCCTGCTGCATCGCTGCCGGAAGCAGATTCCGTTAAGCCCCAAGCTCCTATCTTTCTTCCGGATGCAAGATCGGGAACATATTTTTTCCTTTGTTCTTCGTTGCCGAATCTAAAAAGATGGTTGGTACCTAAACCGTTATGCGCTGCAACTGAAAGTGCAACGGAAGGATCAACTTTAGCCAGTTCTTCAATAACTATTACAAACTCTGTGTAGCCCAGCCCGGCACCGCCGTATTCTTCAGGGAAGATCACTCCCAGAAAACCTAGCTTACCGAGCTGCTTCATTATTTCGGCAGGAAATTTTTGGGATTCATCGTATTCCATTACAACCGGACGGATATTTTTTTCGGCAAAATCCCGTACGGTATCCCGTATCATTATTTGGTTTTCGGTAAGTTCAAGGAGAAACGGATTTTCCTTAGCTTCCATTGGATTTCCTTTCTAATATTATTTTATTAAAATTTATTTAGGCTTGTAGCCTGAAATAATCCAACTACAACCGGTAATCTTTTGGATGCCGGCTTACAGAAAAGTTTTATGTAAAAACGAAAAACGATAAATGATAAACTAAAAACGATAAACTTAATACGATTTAGAGTACTTTATATATTTCTCTAAATCCTTTTTAATTTCTTATGCCTGTGTGCCTCATATTATTTTCTCCCGTCTATCCGTTTTTACGTCTTTCCTTTAACACTTAATACAAAGCACCGATACAAATTAAGCAGAATACAATAAATACATATGGGAAATTATAATTGATTCTTGAAATTTGCTATTATCTCATCTGCAATGTGATACGGAGAAAGACTTCCTAGTATAACTTTCTCTAATGCTGAATTAAGCGCCTCTTTGCCTGAAGCGTTCCATAATTTTTTCCTTATACTCTCTTCAACTATTTCCTTTATTCTTATTTTAGTCCGTTGCTCTCGCCTCTTTAAAAATTTACCCGATTGATCTAAATACATCCGGTGCCTGCTTATTTCTTCGGCTACTTCTATTATGCCTTTATTATCGACTGCAATAGTGTCGATAATCTTCGGCATCCATGAGTGCTCATCGTGCGGTCTCATCATTAATATTGTCTGCAGTGCTGTAACAGCCTGCTTTGCATCCGGTCTATCACTTTTATTTACAACAAAGAAGTCGGCTATTTCCATTAAGCCGGCTTTCATAGCCTGCACGGTATCTCCCGATTCGGGGACGAGAACAACGATGGTCGTGTCTGCAGCCTGTGCTATGTCCAGTTCCGATTGCCCGACTCCCACAGTCTCCATTATGATATAATTGTAGCCGGCGACATCCAGAACATCTGCAGCATCGTTGGCTTTTTTGCTTAAGCCGCCAAGGCTTCCGCGTGTTGCCATACTTCTTATAAAAACTCCGCTGTCGTTGCCGATATCATTCATTCTTATTCTATCGCCCAGCAGCGCCCCGCCGGTAAATGGGCTTGTAGGATCAACAGCGATAATACCAACAGTTTTACCTAAGCTTCTGTAAAGTTTAGTAAGCTGGTTTGTAATTGTGCTTTTACCTGCACCGGGAGGACCTGTAATTCCGATTCGGTAAGCACCTCCTACGTTTTGGTAGATTCGCTTCAGCAGCTCGGTTGAATTTTCATTGTCCGATTCAACAATTGAAATCGCCCGCGCAACCTTCCGTCTATCATTCTCAAATATTTTTTGAATAAAAATTTCTTCGATCATTATTTTATAGCTTTGAAAAATCAATTATAAACTCACCTTACACATATTCCCTGCTTGCAGTACCTGTCTACCGCTAGGTAGAGAGTCTGTGTGAAAACTCTTTACTGGCGAATAAATAGTCAGATAAATATTGAACTCCTAACGGAGTTCCCTTGATGTAAGGGACACCTGACATATTTGTAAAATTACAAAATCCCTCCAACCCAGAGCACCGTAGGTGTTCAATAAAAAGCTGTAATTAACATATTCAATTTTATGAATATCAATAAATCAAAATCCAATTTTCACACAGCCTCTAGAGGCAGGATCACTGTTTTAGTTCCGACTTTTCGCATAGGCGTTAACCTAATTTTATTTTTGATAATCGTAATCTTTAAATAAACAGTAAATTACATGTTGTTGAGTAAATATAAATTCATTTATTGAACTCCTATCTACGGAGTTCATGATTCTTGGGTGTACTTGGTTCTACAAATATGTAACTCCTACGGAGTTTTCCGCCAATAGGTCTTCGTCCCGATTAAATCGGGGCGAAATATATGTAGAAAAGCAATAACCCAAAGACAAAAAAGTTGATTAAAAAGTAAAACTGAATGAACAAATATTCAAACATTAAAATTGTAGATTATCCTTAACCTCATCCCAACACTTCTCCTAAAAGGAGAAAGGCTTATCAAAGCTAGTGCCTTAATATTAATAATCCTGACAGAATATTATCATAAATCGTTTTGTTGACAACTAGTCTCTCTCCTCGCAGGAGAGAGATTAGAGTGAGGTTAAGATATTCAATATTCATAAAAATTATTATTTCTTCATTGAAAATTACTTCCTGGTCAGCCTCATATTTCTAATTTTATAATGGTTTTAAGACAATATATGATAGAACAATTTCATTTGTTACTTCTTAAGTTGACGTCCATGCAACAAGTCGGCATGCCGAAATTACGCAACAGTTTGTGTCTTAAAAAACTCAACTGTTTTTTGCAAGCCTTCTTCAAGAACTGTAGAAGGCTTCCATCCTAATTTCTTTAAGATTTTACTTGAAGAAATTACACTGCGCATTTGCTCGCCGGGCGCGGCAGGGCCGTGCTTTTCTTTCAACTTGTTGCCGGTAACGCTATTTAAAATATTAAAAAGTTCGTTAACGTTGGTTTCAATTGCGGTCCCTATGTTATACACGTCGCTCACTTCATCATTTAAAGTAAGAAGATTCGCCTTAACGACATCGCCTGCAAAAACATAATCCCGTGTTTGCAAGCCGGAGCCGTTTATTACCGGTTGTTCATTTTTTAACAGCTTGCTCGAAAAGATAGCAACAACTCCCGCCTCGCCGAAGGGATTCTGTCTGGGTCCATAAATGTTTGCATATCTTAATATCGTGTAATTCAAACCGTACTGGGCTTTATAAAAGTGCAGGTACTTCTCAACTGCTAATTTGGAAATGCCGTAAGGAGATAAAGGGAACGTTGAATGCTCTTCGTCGGCAGGGAAGTAGTTCTGCTCGCCGTAAACAGCGCCGCCGGTGGATGCGAACATGAATTTTTTTACTCCGGTTTTTACGCAGTTCTGAAGAAGGTTAATTGTGCCTATGATGTTCGTATTGGCATCGAAAGCCGGATCGGCTACCGAGCGGCGTACATCCATCTGCGCCGCATGATGATTAACGACATCGAACTTTTCTTTTTCGAACAGCCCGGCTATTTCCTTATCGCAAATATCTGCCTTAATAAAAACTGCTTTCGGATTTATGTTCTTTTCAAATCCGGTAGATAGGTTGTCCAGTATAAAAACTGTATGCCCTTCATTTATCAATGCGTCGGATATGTTTGAAGCAATAAAGCCTGCGCCGCCGGTTACTAATATTTTCAAATTCTTTTCTCCGTGTATAATTTATGTTTATAAATATATTCCTTCACCTTACGGGGAACTAGAAAATCAATAGGCAAATTATTAGCTATTCTGTTTCTTATCTCGCTCGAACTGATTTCAATCGTCGGCGTTTCTACAAAGACAGCCGAATTAAAATATTTATCCTTCTTTTCCGGCTCCACGGAAGTTTTTCTTCTTAAGACGATAAGCTCTGCAAGCCGGAGAATCTCATCGGGTTCTTTCCATGTATTAAAGTCTATTATGTTGTCATATCCTATAATTAATTCCAGGTTATCGTATTCTTGTTTAAGGTTTCTTAATGTATCAACCGTATAGGAAATTTTTGCCGCTTTCAGCTCAATATCCGAGTATTCAAAATAAGGAATTTCATCAATTGAAAGCTGAATAAGTTTTAGCCGGTGCTCAGACCCGAGGCTTTTCACATTCACTTTGTGCGGGGAAATGAAAGCAGGAATAAAAATAATTTTTTCAAGTCCTCTCAGTTCTCTTAATGCCTGCGCGGTAATTAGATGGCCGATATGTATCGGGTCAAAGGTTCCGCCGAATATCCCCACCGTACTCATTTAAGCAGTTCCTTATATTCTATAAAAAGATTTGTAAAGCGCTCGTGCATTTTATGACTGCAGTATGCAAGGCTTTCCTTTTTTGAAAGCTCTGAGTAAAGATTTTTAAAATCATCTATATTTTCAATTAACATGTAGTTGCCGAGAACGTGCACAAAAATGTCGTGCTGGTTTATTTTAAATAACAGGTTGTCGTAATTCAAATTTGTTAAGTCCAAGTTTAAGAAAAAATCCTGGTTCGCGCTGTTAAAGCCGATGAAGGCTATCTTATAGTTATTTGTCTTACCTATTACTACTGCATCATCATCCACGGAAAGGAGGTTGAATGCCTTATGAATATCTTCCGCGCTAATGCCGGTCGAATTAGAAAAAATAATCAGGTTCTTAGCGTACAGTGGAAAGAATTTTTCAAATATAGTTCCTAAGAATTTTTGATTCTCGCTGTCTTCGCTAAAAATTAAGCCGTCGGTAAGCTTGGATAATTCTTCAGGCAAATATTCCCTGTCCTTATCCTTAAAGCAATAGTAAACAGCTTTGGAGTTTAGGAGCCCGGAAAATATTTCTTCGTAGTTTAAGATAAGCGCTGAGTTTAGTTGCATGGAATGCAGACTGTTGAACGTGCCGAAGTTGGTAATTTCTGCCGGGTTAAATTGGATGGACCTAGAAACCAGGTAAATTGATGAATTCAATTTCATAAGGCTAATACAGCTGAGTTTGTGTAAGTAAATTATGAATGAATGATCTGTAATACTGGATATCCTTTTTATAGAACTCTCTGCTGGAGCCTGAAGAATTTTTTAATTCCATTTTTCTAAACGCTAAAGTTGTTGCTGCCCTAATATATAATTTCCTAATGCTTTCATCAACCCAGCCGAGCTTGTTTCTTCTGGATGAGTTTAGTATCTCAAGATGCTCGGAGGGAATTAATCCGTTCAGGACTTCCTCCAGCAGTTCATTATAAATTATTTTTTTCTCGTTAAGTACCGCTACCGAAAATACTAGAATGAAAATTACAACCGTAAAAAACAAGAATAAGAACCCGGGTAAAGTTGTTGCTTCAAAGCTTACGCTAAAGTTCCAGGCAAAGTGAATAAACATTGCAAGCGCAATGCCTATAACCGGGAATGTAAGCTTGTAAAATATGTTTTTAAATTTTGCATATCCTAAAAATGCGCCGAAAGAAGCAGTGGCTACACAGTGCATAACAGCCGAAAATAAAGTCCTTACTATTACCAGCGAAAGCCACTCGGAAGGCGTATTGCCGAATGCAACGAAATAAAGAAAGTTCTCCGTCATGCCGAATCCCAATCCTATTGCACCGCCGTATACTATGCCGTCGGTTAAATTATCGAACTCTTTGTTTGAAAAGATAATAAAAAGGAACAAGCCCTTGGTAATCTCTTCTACAAAGGGCGCAACAAATATAGTTTCGGCATGCTCAAGCTGGGTTGAGTTCCGGATAAAAATGGAAAGAACGGCAGTTATAATTGCACTGCCAATAATTGCAAAGACAATGGCTCCGAGGGCACCCCACAAATAATTTTTCAGGACAAGCCCGAACGGTTCCCTGTCGTAGCGATCGAATTTCCAGATGATTATTAGATAAAAAATCATTGGTACAACAGCTGCTGTTGCGGAGGCAATATATAACATAATTGAGATCTAATCCTTACAATTAATTTTTCCCGGGCAGAGCAAACTATTTCCGTTTAACGGGAAAGGCTTATTCATTTTTTAACCACGAAATTAATTCTTTCAGCGAGGGTCTTTTGCCATAAGACAAAATACCTACCCTGAAAACTCTAGAAGCTAAATTAATTGAAACATATGTTGAAAGCAGCATTAACAGCGAAGTCAAAATTATTTCGATCAAAGGGACAGGACCGATATTTAATCTTAGGATCATAACCGCCGGAATGGTAAACGGTATAAAAGAAAATATGTGCACTAGAAGAGAATCGGGATTTTCCATTGCCGGAATCGCAATAACAATCGGCAGAATTAATGTAAGGCTTAGATAGCTTGTAATTTGCTGAGCTTCCTGTTCGGTTGTTACTATTGATCCCACGCCTACGAAAATGGAAGTGTAAAAAATAAATCCGAGCATAAAGTATAAAAATACCGGGATGATGTTGTTAAAAGTATCGGCGGGTATAACGCTGCTGCCGACAAGCCCGATACCGATGAGAGTCCAGATAAAAACCTGGGTAATTCCAAGTGAGCTTAATCCAAGCACCTTACCGGTTAACAGTTGTTCCGGCGTGCAGCTAGAGACTAATATTTCAATAAGCCGGTTGGATTTTTCTTCAACAAGACTCCTTATCAGCATGCCGCCCGAAGAGATTATCATCATCATTAACAGGATAATAAAAACAAAAGAAGAGAAGAATACGGCTAAAAAGTCCGAGCCTGATTCGCCGCCTCCTTTCTGAATCTTAACCGGCTGGATATCTATGTTTTTTGAAATGAAGCTCATTAAGGAAGTATCAATGCCTTCACCGGCAAGCTTTAATTTTACCCTGGCATTATTAAAGGCTTTTTCCAGGTTGCTCAAGTCTTTAAAATTACCTGAATTTTCACTCCTAAAATAAATCTTTACGGAATCTGTACCGCCGTATAAAATTAATAGATAGCCTGTTAGTTTCCCGTTTAAGGTATACTGGTCGGCGTTTTGCTTTATAGCCTTAAAGTTCGTTCCTTTTTCAGTAAGATTAATCAGGATATAATTGGGCTGGCCGTTCGGTAATTTAATTTGCTCAAGGTTCTCCCTTATGGAATTAAAGTAAATGCCGGAAGTGTCCACAAAACCTATTGCCCTGGTAGTTGTATCCGGCTGATTGGTTAGAAGTGTAGGGCCTAAGCCGAATGCTATAATTATTGCCGGCGTAACAATTAGCGATATTAAAAAAGTTTTAGTCTTAACTTTTTCTATATATTCCCACCTGGCAATTACTAAGGCTTTTTTCATTTGTTTAATTAGAGCTCTGCTTTATTACATCGATAAAGATTTTATTTAATGTCGGTTCCATTACTGAAAACTGAGTTATGTTTAGTTTGCCTGCTGCAAGTCTTAGAAAATCCGAAGGAAGAATTCCGTCATCCAATTGAACTTCGGCATAATTACTATAGCTGTCAATATTAATAACTCCATCCAAAGTATTTAAAACCGAGCCGTCTCCCTGGTACTCTATTTTTACAAAGTTGCCGCCGAATTTTTTTTTAACAGCAGCAAGGCTGCCGCTGCAAACTTCCTTGCCTTTATTGATTAAGAAAATATCAGAGCAAAGCCTTTCGGCGGTTTCCATTTGGTGGGTCGAAAGCATTATTATCTTACCCGAGTTTACGAATGAAAGCAGTATCTCTTTTATTAGCTGCTGGTTTATCGGATCAAATCCGCTGAACGGTTCGTCGAGTATTAGGATTTGCGGATTGTGTATTACCGCTATTATAAATTGAATTTTCTGCTGGTTGCCTTTGGAAAGCTCTTCAATTTTTTTCAGGCGGTAATTCTCAATGCTCATTCTGTCCAGCCAGTAATCAATCGCTTCTGCAATAGATTTCTTATCCAGATTTTTAAGGCCTGCAAAGTAAGATATAACATCTACCGCTCTGCTTTTTTTATATAGGCCTCTATCCTCAGGTAAATAACCTATCTTATTAAAAAAGTCGCTGGTAATTTGCTTGCCGTTGAACGAAATTGAACCCGAGGTAGGCTTTATAATATTCAGTACGGTTCTTATGGTGGTGGTTTTTCCCGCGCCGTTAGGCCCAAGCAGCCCAAAGATTTTTCCCGGTTCAATCTTAAATGATATATTATTTACAGCTGTAACGTCTCTGAAATTTTTTATTAAATTCTCTACTACAAGCATTAAAAGAAAATCTTGTTATATATAAGTGATTTAAAACTCTTAAGATTAATATAATAAAATAGATTCTAAAACCTTTGAAATAATAATGGCAATAAACATTATCATAAAATTATTTTTCACTTCTTTTTTATATAAATATTTTTTATTATATCAACACGAAAAAAATTAAGAGTTGAAAAGTGGCGGGCAAAAAAAAATCCACACCAGATTACATAACTAAAGTAATCTTTAAAAAAGAGATTAATCGTCTTGATGCAAAAATAGATGAAGCTACGAATCGTCTTGATGCAAAGATAGAGGCGGTAGAAAAACGTCTTGATGCAAAGATAGATGCTGCAGTTCAATCTATGAAAGATTATACAGACAGCCGATTTAATCAATTAGAACTTAGAATGGATAATTTGGAAGCTAGAATGGATAAATTAGAAGCTAGAATGGGTAGGATGGAGGGGAAGTTGGATATGGTGATTGAAAAACTGGATAGTTCAGTGCGTGGGCTTGTTGATTTAATAGAACGTTCAATCGGTAATCAGTTGGAGCTGAGACAGCAATTAGAAAACCACGAGAAGCGGATAGTTAAACTTGAAGAACGTACACCTTCATAAAATTTTACTTCCATTTATTATCATCCCGCTATTCTTTTAAAAACTTCTGTATTATTTTTATTTCATCAAATTATCTCATCTTTAGATAAAAGATATTACTTGTAATATTTGACTATCTTTTCAAGTATATCTATATTTTGGCCTGTTTTTTGCGCTTTTATGAGAAAATGCAATGAAAATTAAGATTTCAAGTCTATCTGACGGTGTTCATAATTTTAATTTTGATGAATCTGTTGAAGAACTGGGATTGGAAGAACCGTTCCACGGAAATTTTAAGGTGGATGTTGAGCTTAACAAATTGCACAATCAAATTATTTTGAATGCAAATCTAACTCTTAACGCAAACTTCGATTGCGATAGGTGCAATAAAAATTATGACGATGTTCTAACGAGTTCTTATCAAATGGTCTATTTATCCGGTACCGAACCAATAGACAACGGTGCGATAAATATTATTTATCTGCCTTTTGACGCCGATAAAATAGAACTTGATAATGATGTTAGAGACTATGCCCTTTTAGCTATTCCAATGAAGAAGCTTTGCAAGGAAGACTGCAAAGGATTATGTTCTAACTGCGGCAAAAATTTGATTGAAGGCGACTGCGGATGCGAGCACAATACGGTCGATCCCAGGTGGCTGCCTCTGAATGAATTGAAAAATAAATTAAACAATAATTAAAAAACGAGAGAAGAATGCCAAATCCTAAACGTAAGTGGTCTAAAAGCAGAAGAGACAAAAGAAGGACACATTATAAAGCAACTCTCCCTGCGTTGGGTACATGTTCAAATTGCGGTGAGATGAAACTAACCCATCGCGCATGCCCTTCCTGCGGATACTATAACGAACGTTCTATGTTTATTCCGAAAAGCTAATTTAATTAATCCTTTTAATGTACAATTCTGAATTCAACAAATCTAAATGCAGAATAGTTGTTGATGCTATGGGGGGCGACTTCGCCCCTCAAAACGCTGTTGTGGGCGCTGTAAATGCTGCGGATGAAAAGCAGAACTTTGAGCTGTTCCTTGTAGGCAGGAAAAAGGAAATTCAAAGCGTCCTTTCTTCAGCCAACCTTAGCTTTAACGAAGACAACATTATTGAAGCCGATGAAGTTATAGGAATGGACGAGCAGCCTACTGCTGCACTTAAGCTGAAAAAGAATTCTTCAATTGTTGTAGGCACCTCGCTGGTAAGGGATAATAAAGCCGATGCCTTTGTAAGCGCCGGAAATACCGGTGCGGTAATGGCAGCCTCTACATTAATTATCGGAAGAATCCCCGGAGTGGGCAGGCCTACTATAGGTCAAGCTATGCCGAATGAAACGGGCATATCTACTTTATTCGATGTCGGCGCAAGCGTAGATTCAAAACCGAGACACCTTCTTGAGTATGCAATTATGGGGACGATATTTACAAAAGAAATTTATGGCATCAACAATCCTAAAGTCGGCATTTTGAGTGTTGGCGAGGAGGATACTAAAGGCAATGAAGTATCCCTGGAAGCAGCAGCTTTAATAAGAAAAACTAATTTAAATTTTGTCGGTAATGTTGAAGGAAGAGACATATTAAAAGGAACCGTACACGTAGTAGTCTGCGATGGATTTGTAGGAAATATAATTATTAAGTTTGGTGAAAGTGTTCTGGATTTTTTAAAATTCAAATTTAAAGAGTACGCCGGCAAGGGATTTTTTAACAAATTGAAAATCGGTTTGGTAAGGAACAGTCTTAAGAGCATTTTGAAAGATTTTGATTACCAGGAATACGGCGGTGTGCCGCTGCTTGGAATAAACGGAATTAGTATTATCGGGCACGGTTCCAGCACGCCTAAGGCGATAAGAAATATGGTGCTGAGGGCGGCCGAGATGTATGAAAAAAATCTTGTATCTAAAATTACAAATTCAATAAAACAATATTCAAGTTTAACATAACACGGAATTATAATGAAAGATAAACGATACAATGCTGTTGTTACCGGGGTGGGCATGTATGTGCCTGAGAGAATTTATGATAACTCCTACTTTGAAAAAATTGTGGACACAAGCGACGAATGGATTAGAACAAGGACCGGGATAAGAGAAAGAAGGATTCTTGAAAACGGCGGAACAAGCGTTTTGGCTACCAAAGCCGCAGAGGATTTGCTCAAATCGAAAAATTTATCCCCCGAAGAAATTGACGTTATAATTGTAGCTACTGTTACTCCCGATATGTTTTTCCCTGCCACCGCCTGCCTTGTACAGGATAATCTCGGCGCTAAAAAGGCATGGGGTTTCGACGTCTCTGCCGCTTGTTCTGGTTTCCTTTTTGCTTTTCAAACCGGGTGTTCTCTGGTTGAAAGCGGAAATTATAAAAAAGTTCTTGTAATCGGCGCAGACAAAATGAGCTCGATTGTAGACTACACCGATAGAAACAACTGCATCCTTTTTGGCGATGCCGGCGCTGCAGTATTGATTGAACCGACGGATGACAAAAAACTGGGACTTCAGGACTCTCTGCTGCGCTGCGACGGATCCGGCAAAGACGTGCTTTACATGAAAGGCGGTGGAAGCGCTAATCCTCCTACGCATGAAACAGTTGATCAAAAAATGCATGTGCTCTTCCAGGACGGTAAAGCTGTTTTTAAAGTTGCGGTTAAAGGTATGGCCGATATATCGTATGATCTTATGAAGAAAAATAACCTTTCTTCGGATGATATTGCCTACCTGGTTCCTCACCAGGCTAATTTAAGAATTATTGACGCTACTGCAGAACGGATGGGTATTACCAGGGAAAAAGTGATGATAAATATTGATAAGTACGGCAATACAACCGCTGCAACAATACCATTATGCTTGGTAGAGTATTACCGCGACGGTAAAATTAGGAAAGGCGATAAACTAATACTTGCCTCTTTCGGCGCAGGATTTACCTGGGGCGCAAGTTTCCTTGTTTGGGGAATGGATTAACTGCCGAATGATTTTTATTAAAGTAGTCGAATTATACAATGAGTAAAACAGCTTTCCTGTTTCCAGGTCAGGGTTCTCAGTACGTCGGTATGGCAAAGGATCTTTTTGATAATTCCGTTGAAGCCAGGGAAATGATAAAAACAGCCAACGATGCTCTAGGTATTAATTTATCATATATAATTTTTAACGGACCAGAAGAGCAGCTTAAGCAAACTGAGTTTACTCAGCCTGCTATTTTCTTGCACAGCGTCGTACTGTCAAGCATCATAAGAACTCTCCAGCCGAATGCTTCTGCCGGCCACTCACTTGGTGAATATTCCGCTCTAGTTGCAGCAGGATCGATACAGTTTTATGATGCAATTAAGCTTGTTAGAGCACGAGGCAAAGCAATGCAGCAGGCGGGTATCGATAATCCCGGTACAATGGCTGCTGTTGTAGGGCTGGAAAGCGATAAAGTATCCGATAGCTGTTTGGAAGCGTCCTCTGCGGGAATTGTGCAGTGTGCAAATTTTAATTCGCCGGGACAAATTGTAATTTCCGGTTCCGTTGAAGGAGTTAAAAAGGCGATGGAAATTTGCAAGGCAAAAGGCGCCAAGCTGGTTAAAGAGCTGGTTGTAAGCGGTGCGTTCCATTCTCAGCTAATGGAATCTGCAAAGCAAAAATTATTAAACGAACTGAACAGTACTTACATTTATGATGCAAGATTCCCGGTCTACGCAAATGTAACCGCCGGTCCGGTTTCTACTAAAGAAGAAATTAAGAGATTGTTGTTTGAGCAGGTTACATCTCCTGTACGATGGGAAGAAACTATTAAAAATATGATTCGGGACGGTGTAGACGAATTTTATGAAATCGGCCCGGGCAAGGTTCTACAAGGACTTGTTAAAAGAATAAACCCGGAAGTAAAATGCACCAATATTGATAAATATTCCGAGGTAGAAAAGTATTTATAATGGATACCGGCAAGTTAAAAATAATCAAAGGCATAGGAATCGATCCGAAAATTTTTACTTTTAACTTCGGCTGCAGGTGCAGCGGGGAATGCTGTTACTATGGGGTGTATACCGATTTGAAAGAGCGAGATAAAATCTTAAGCTTAAAAGATAAAATACTTCCTATGCTGGACGATAGCCAGACAACCAGCGTAAAAAAATGGTTTGAGCCGCCTGAAAAGGACGAGGACTTTGAATCCGGTATTGCAGCGGGTACGGAATTGTTTAATAATAAATGCGTATTCCTGGATAAGAGCGGACTGTGTACGCTTCAAAAGCTTGCCGTTAAAGAAGGCGAACACAAATGGAAATATAAGCCTCTGTATTGCATCTTATTCCCATTGACTATTTACGAAGGCGCATTAACTATAGATGACGAGCATATTGACCGCTTAAAAACCTGCAACAAGGTGCAGTCGGGAATGACGATTTACGAAGCCTGCACGGAAGAATTAAAATATCTTTTTGGTGAAGACGGTTATGCCGAAATTGAAGAGTACAGGAAACAATATTTGGAATCTGCGGATTCAAGGGAGGTAGCGTGAAACTAAAAGGTAAAAAAGCAATTGTAACCGGCGGCTCGCGCGGCATAGGCAGGGCAATCGTTCTGGAACTGGCTGCAAGCGGATGCGATGTGGTTTTTACTTATCATAGCTCTGTAGAATCCGCCAATGAGGTGGAAAAAAAATCAGAAGAGCTCGGAGTAAAAATTCTAGGATTTCAGGCAGACGCCTCCATGTTTGCCGATGCGGAAAAAACTGTAAATTTTACTTTGGAAAAGTTGGGCGGTTTAGATATTTTAGTAAATAATGCCGGAATAACTAAAGACAATCTTCTTATACGCATGAGCGAAGATGATTTTGATAAGGTGATTTCGGCAAATCTTAAAGGCGTATTTAATTATACAAAAGCTTCGTTGAAGCAGATGATAGGCCAAAGATTCGGAAGGATAATTAATATCTCATCAGTGGTTGCAATTATCGGAAATCCGGGTCAGGCAAATTACGTGGCTTCAAAATCGGGAATAATTGGATTTACAAAATCTACGGCTAAAGAACTGGCATCCAGGAATATTACTGTGAATGCGGTTGCCCCCGGGTACATCTCTACCGATATGACCGGGAAGCTGAACGATAAGCAGAAAGAAGCGATAATAAATATGATCCCATTAAAAAGAATCGGCTTACCCGAAGATGTTGCCAGGGTAGTTACGTTTCTTGTTTCCGAAGATGCCGGCTATATTACCGGGCAGGTAATATCTGTAGACGGCGGAATGGCAATGTAAATTATAAACATGATTATAACAAACTTTATTCAATAAAAAATAAATAGGAGAATAAATATGGACGTTGAAGCTAAGGTTAAAGAAATAATTATCGATAAATTGGGTGTTGAGGAATCTCAAATTACACCCGAAGCATCCTTTACAAATGACCTTGGAGCCGACTCTTTAGACATAGTTGAACTGGTAATGGGCTTTGAGAGTGCTTTCCAGATTTCCATTCCAGATGAAGATGCGGAGAAGATAGGCACCGTGGGCGATGCTGTAAAGTATCTTAAGGAAAAGTTAGGCTAATTAATTCAGGTCGGGAAAAGAAATTTTCTCGACTTCTGGTATTCTTTATTAACCCTCTTAATTATTTAAGCACATTGCTTTTGAAATATTATTTTTAATCCTTTGGAGAAAAAAATGCAAAAGAGGAGAGTGGTAGTTACCGGGCTTGGTGCCGTTACTCCTATTGGAATAGGCGTTAAGGAACTCTGGGACGGTTTGATAAGCGGTAAGAACGGAGTAGCTCCTATAACTAAGTTCGATGCTTCGGATTATGATACGAAAATTGCCGCTGAAGTAAAAAACTTTGACCCGGAAAAGTTCTTCGATAAGAAAGCGGTTAAAAGACTCGATCCATTCTCCCAGTATGCTATGGTTTCCGCCGATGAAGCCATTATTGATGCGGGAATTAATACCGACAAGGTTAATAAAGAAAAATTCGGAGTTATTTTCGGCAGCGGCATTGGCGGTATGGTTACCAACCAGCAGCAGCATTTCAATTATTTTGAATCCAAGAGCCCGCATGTTATCAGCCCGTTCTTTGTTACCATGATGATCTCGGACATTGCGGCCGGGCAAATTTCAATTAAGCACGGACTGAAAGGACCTAACTACGCAACAACCTCGGCATGCGCTACTTCGTCTCATGCAATTGCAGATGCTTTTATTTTAATACAAAGGGGCAGCGCCGATTTAATGATTTGCGGCGGCTCAGAGGCTGCTATTACGGAAATGGCCATTGGCGGCTTTAATGCAATGAAAGCTCTGTCTAGGTGGAACGACAGGTACCTGGAGGCTTCCAGACCTTTCGATAAGGACCGTAACGGCTTTGTTATGGGAGAAGGCGCAGGCGCAATTCTGCTGGAAGAATACGAGCATGCTGTTAGCCGCGGTGCAAAAATTTATTGTGAAATATCCGGCATAGGCTTAACGGGAGACGCATATCATATTACCGCTCCTGCACCCGGCGGAGAAGGCGCTGTCCGCTCGATGAGCGAGGCAATAAGAGATGCAGAAATCTCCTTGAACGATGTGGACTATATTAATGCGCACGGCACTTCCACTCCTTATAACGATGTGAATGAAACTAATGCGATTAAATCGGTATTTAAAGAACATGCATATAAAATGCTGGTAAGCTCAACCAAGTCGATGACCGGTCATCTTTTAGGGGCCGCAGGCGGAGTGGAAGCGATAGCTACGATACTTGCCGTAAAAAACAATATCGTTCCTCCTACAATTAATCTTACCAATCCCGACCCTGAATGCGACCTTAATTACAGCCCGATGACGGCGACGAAAAAGGAGATTAAATGTGCAATAAGCAATACGTTTGGATTCGGCGGCCATAATGCGTCTTTGTTGTTCAAGAAATTTGAGGATTGACCTTGGGTAAATTTTTAACCTGGCTTATCGAAAGAATAAAGCAAAGGGAAGAAAGAAATAAGTCAAAATATATTTCGCGCCTTCTAACTCCGCAAAAATTCGCAGAACTGGAAAAGTTAATCGGGTGCAGCATAAAAAACCGTTCGTACTATATACAAGCTCTAATGCACCGCTCTTTTTTAGAGCAGCATTCCGACTACGATGTTTCAAACGAAAGGCTGGAGTTCTTGGGCGATTCGGTTCTTGGCCTAGCCGTAGCCGAATTCCTTTTTGAAAATTTTCCTGAAAAGGATGAAGGCTTTCTTACAAAGGTGCGTGCAAAATTGGTTAACCGCCTGGCATTGGCCGAGGCAGCAGAGCAGATAAATCTTGCGGCCTTTCTGCTGGTAAGTAAGAATCTGTCGAATAACTTTGAAAACGGATCCAGGACTGTTCTGGCCGATGCGCTAGAAGCATTGATTGGAGCCGTCTATCTGGATAACGGACTAGACGCTGCTAAAGAATTTATAGAAAGAATTCTGATAGAGCCTAACTCTAAAACAGGTGTTTATTTGATAGATGAGAATTTCAAAAGTCAGCTATTGGAACGCGCGCAGGCCAGCCATATGGAGAATCCTATATATACGGTGGTAAAGGAGGAAGGCCCGCAGCACAACAGAATTTTTACAATTAAAGTTACAATAGACGGACTTGAATACGGCAGGGGAAAAGGGAAGAACAAGAAATCGGCGGAACAAAGCGCTGCAAAGGATGCTCTGCAGCTGCTAGAAGACAAACCGGCGTAAAGTATTTCTTAACTGCTTAGAAAAATTATTGGCAGGTATTTCCAATCTGTACATTTACCCCGCTTAATATTGCATAAATTATTTTTCGGGGGATGTGCGGCAAAAAAGTTACAAATAATTCTTGAATAGCCCCGCCATTTATGGCGGGGATTAAATATGCATAAAAATATAGGGGCTTTAGCCCATACAAGAGAATTTTATGGGCTAAAGCCCAGGATAATTGGAGGACTCATTATCCCCGCCATAAATGGCGGGGCAATTACATAACCTCAATAACATTTTTGTCGCACACCTCTTTTAGGGAATATCATTTTTTAGGTGCAAAAGTTTACTTATTTTTAACCATTACATTTTTAATTTTTACCGGAGACGACAAAGGTTTTATGGAAATTTTAAATCACCCGGATCAATTTGTAAACAGGCACGTTGGTCCCAATTCAGATGAAGTTAAAGAAATGCTTCAAGTAATTGGAGCCGGTTCATTAGATAAACTAATTGACGAGACCATCCCTGCCGGCATTAGGCTTAGCGAAGAGTTAAAGCTTGATTCGCCCGTAAGCGAATACTGTTTTAATAATATTTTGAAAAGCATAGCTGCAAAGAATAAAGTATTCAAGTCGTATATTGGTATGGGCTACCACCCGGCAATAATGCCGCCAGTAATACAGCGTAACATACTTGAGAACCCGGGCTGGTATACCCAATACACACCTTACCAGGCGGAAATATCGCAAGGCAGACTGGAAGCTTTGATAAATTTTCAAACGGCAGTAATTGATTTAACCGGGCTGCCGATAGCCAATGCCTCATTGCTTGATGAAGGTACAGCCGCCGCCGAAGCGATGTCGATGTTCTATTCGATGAGAAAAGGCTCAAGATTAAAAGCGAATAAATTTTTTGTATCGAATGAATGCTACCCGCAGACGATTGATGTACTTAAAACAAGAGCAAACCCGCTTGGAATTGAGCTGTTGATTGGTGAGTATAATAATATAAATTTTAACGAAGATATTTTTGGGATACTGCTTCAATATCCTACCAATAGCGGGGAAGTGTATGATTATAAAGGCTTGATTGAAACAGCGAACAAAAATGATGTGTATACGGTTGTTGCATCGGATTTGTTAAGCTTAACGCTGCTTACTCCACCGGGAGAATTCGGAGCGCACGCAGTGGTAGGCAGCTCGCAAAGGTTCGGTATTCCGATGGGATACGGCGGCCCGCATGCGGCTTTCTTTGCAACCAGGGAAGAATACAAGAGACAGATCCCGGGAAGAATTATCGGCTTATCGATTGATGCAAACGGCAATCCCGCTTACAGAATGGCTCTGCAGACAAGAGAGCAGCACATAAGACGGGAAAAGGCTACAAGCAATATTTGCACGTCTCAGGTGCTGCTCGCTGTACTTGCAGGCATGTATGCAGTCTATCATGGCCCCAAAAAGCTTAAAGAGATTTCTGCAAGGATTCATCAACTAACTTCGGTTGTTGATTTCTACATTAAGAAGTACGGATATAAGCAGGTGAATAAAAATTATTTTGATACTCTGAAGATTGAATTTGACGGAACCGGTAAGGAGAAATTAGATCGGATTAGGAAAGAAGCGCTTAACAGGGAAATAAATTTCAGGTATTTTGATGACGGCTCAATCGGCATTTCGTTAAATGAAGTAACCGGTCTTGACGATGCGTTCGAAATAATTTCTATCTTTGCAGCATGCTCGGGTAATACAGCCGTGAAGGATGAAATAATAAAATATGCCGGAACGGTTCAAGTTAATCTATCCGGTGCATTCTTACGGAAGAGTTTGTATTTACAACAGCCAGTATTCAACCGCTACCATTCCGAGACTGAAATGTTAAGATATATGAAGAGTCTTGAGAACAAGGATCTTTCACTCACTCACTCTATGATACCTTTAGGTTCTTGCACGATGAAACTTAATGCAACCACCGAGATGCTAGGAGTAACGTGGCCTGAATTCGGGAATCTTCATCCGTTCGCTCCTTTGGAACAGGCAGCGGGATATGCCGAACTGTTCGAGGGACTTGAAAAAGATTTGTCTGAGATTACCGGTTTCTCGGCGGTTTCTCTCCAGCCGAATTCCGGAGCGCAGGGAGAATTTACGGGACTTATGGTTATCCGCCAATATCATTTAAGCAGGGGAGAAAGGCATCGGAATGTTGTTTTAATCCCGTCTTCTGCACACGGCACTAACCCTGCGAGCGCTGTAATGGCGGGCATGAAGGTAGTAGTGGTAAATTGCGATGCGAGCGGCAACGTTGAGCTTGAAGATTTGAAAAAGAAAGCAGAGCAAAATAAAGAAACGCTTGCAGGATTGATGATAACTTATCCTTCAACCCACGGCGTGTTCGAAGAGAACATAAGAGAAATTTGCAAAGTCATTCATGAAAATAACGGTCTGGTTTATATGGACGGCGCAAACATGAACGCGCAGGTGGGGCTTACCAGTCCAGCTAAAATAGGCGCCGATGTCTGTCATCTTAACTTGCATAAGACTTTCTGCATCCCTCACGGCGGAGGCGGACCGGGCATGGGTCCAATCGGAGTTGCTTCGCACCTCGTTCCTTTTTTACCGGACCACGCCGTAATAAAACAAGGTAACGAGAAAGGAATTACTGCGGTTGCTTCTGCACCGTGGGGCAGCCCGAGTATTTTGGTCATCTCTTACGCTTATATAAAAATGATGGGCACCGAAGGATTAAAATACGCAACAGCAATTTCTATATTGAATGCAAACTATATCAAATCCAAGCTGGAGAAATATTACAAGGTTTTATATACCGGCAAGATGGGCAGGGTAGGACACGAATTGATATTCGATATGAGGAGTTTTAAAACAAGCGCCCAGGTTGAAGTGGAAGACATTGCAAAAAGATTAATGGATTACGGGTTCCATGCGCCTACCGTTTCATTCCCGGTGGCCGGCACCTTAATGGTAGAACCTACCGAAAGCGAGTCTAAAGTAGAGCTTGACCGGTTTTGCGATGCGATGATTTCAATCTACAACGAAATTAAGGATATTGAAAACGGCTTATCCGATATTAACGACAATGTATTGAAGAATGCGCCGCATACGGCATTCAGTGTAATTACCGACGAATGGAAACATAAATACTCGCGCGAGAAAGCCGCCTATCCGGTTGAGTGGACCAGAAAAAATAAATTCTGGCCGAGTGTCGGAAGGATTAATAACGCATACGGCGATAGAAACCTTGTCTGCAGCTGCAGCCCGGTTTCAGATTATATGGAAGAACCGGCTTAGTAATTTTTTTAAAAGCGGCAGAACTTAAGGTTGTTAACAACTTCTGCCGCGTTTTATTTTTTAGCAACTTTTTATTACCGGAGAAAAATACTGACGAGTATTAAATTAAAAATAAATATTTTACTAATATTCTTTTTCGCCAATCTACCGTCAGCATTATTTCCGCAGGTAAGCGACACATTGTTTTTCTCAGGGGAATATTCCGTCAAAGTTGATTCCATTAAGATTGAGGGAAATGCAGTTACAAAACCGGATGTTATCCTAAGAGAACTTACATTTGGACCCGGTGATTTTGTAACTCCCAAAATCATCAGCTACAATGTGGATCGTGTATACAGCCTGGGAATTTTTACTCGAGTTAATTTAATACCCTACCGGTATAATAAAACAAACATCGTTCTTATTAAAGTAGAAGAAAGCTGGTACATTTATCCTCTTCCTTTTGTTGAGTTCCAGGACAGGGATTGGAAAAAAATATCTTACGGATTAAATATTCTTGTAAGAAATTTCCGAGGTGAAAACGAGACTGTAAGAGCTACAGCTGCGCTGGGGTACGATCCGAAGCTGATGCTATATTATGATCATCCTTATTTTATTCGTAGTCAAAGCATCTATTTCACGGCCGGACTGAATTATCAAAATGCAAAAAACAAAAGCTCTCTTGCCAATCAGTTATACGGCGGAGACTTTAATCAAAAGTTTATTACCGGCTCGGTTGACCTGGGTAAAAGATTCGGCTTGTTTAACAAACTTGATTTGTACGTGGGTTACAACTATGTGGAAAGCCCGGTTTATATTAAAGGAATATCCGCATCCGACGGGAGGATAGACCGCCAGTTTTCGCTTGGCGCAAGCTACCAGTTCGATACAAGAGACCTTGCTCAGTTCCCCGGCACGGGTACATACCTTTATGCCAATTTACAGCTTAACGGTTTCGGAATGAATAATATAAGCTATCAAATTGCTAATTTGGATATTAGAAAATATTTTACGTTATGGAATAGCCTCATTTCAAAATTTAGATTTGCTACTAGAATGACGTTCGGCAGGCTTGTTCCGTACTACGACTTTTCCTACTTCGGATATAACGAAAGGATAAGAGGATATTTTACGCATGAGATGGAAGGCAATAATTCTTACTTCGGTTCGGCTGAATTAAATTATCCGATAATAAAAGACTTAAACATCAGCTTTGATTTCCTGCCGGTAATTCCCCGGTCTTTGCTTACTTACCGGTTTGCAATGTATGTTGAGCTTTTTACCGATACCGGAGTAACTACTTTGTGGGGGCAGCCGTTAAGCATAAAAAATTTTAATACTGGATACGGCACCGGAATAGTTTTCTTAATACTTCCGTACAGCCAGCTTAGGACAGAGATTGCTTTTAATGAGTTTGGACAGTCACAATTTATATTAGGACTTGGAACATCATTCTAACATAGAATTATATTATGCTCAACCGCAAAACTGCGGGGCAGAGGAATTATTCATCGAGGGAGAGGAGTGCCGGCATATTGTTAAGGTAATGCGGCATTCCAAGCATGATGAATTATTTGTAACGAACGGCCAGGGAAAGATTTTCCGGAGCGAAATAGGAAAAATTTCGGATGAGAAAATTACTGCCGGTATTAAAAAAACTTACCATTATAAAAATGAATTTTCGAACATCACGTTCTGTATTCCTAAACTAAAGAATCCGGAAAGGTTTGAATTTGCGCTTGAGAAATGCACCGAGCTGGGGATTACAAAATTTATTGTCTTCAGCAGCCAAAGGACAATTTCAAAGTCGGTAAAGATAGACCGCTGGAACAAGATTGTCCTATCGGCTATGAAGCAGTCTCTGCGCAGCTACTTGCCGGAAATAAAAATTGTCGATTCGTTTGATGAGCTGGTAAGGAAGGATGCCGAAAGATTTGTTTTTGAGCAGAATGCCGAAAATAAATTTAACGGACTGCAGAATAATTTTTCATCTGAGTATTATTTTATATTCGGTCCAGAAGGAGGATTATCTCCGGCTGAATTGGCTATTATCCCTAGAAACAGTCTGTACAAGCTTTCGGAAAACAGACTTAGATCGGAGACTGCTATAGTTAAGTGCGCTTCGAGGCTGGGGTAAGTTCAAGATCAAGTTTAAGTTCAAGTTCAAGTTTAAGTTCAAGAGAATAACACTTCAAATCTTTAGCCTTCTTGAACTTAAACTTGAACTTGATCTTTTTGATGTTTCTTATAAAGCCGCTATTGAACTTGGAATGGTTTCCGGCGGTACCGTTGAGGTTAGAGTAGATATTTTAAAGTATGGAAACGGATGATTATATGTCTATATAACTAAGCTCAGGAAAATTAAATGCCCTCTAGTGCATTTCGGTTTTAGCATTCCTAACCAAATTAAAGACAAGCAATATTACCGCAATTATTAATATTATGTGTAATATGCCTCCGGCCGAGATTTTCAAAATAACTCCCGCAAGCCAAAGTAAAAATAATAATGAGATGATTGCCCAGAGCATATCAATTCCTTGTTAAGAAAAATTTCGGTAAGAAATTTAGGATAATTTTTATTGCTAATAGTGCACAGTATCACAAAAGTAAAATCATTTTATATCATGGTGCGGCAAGCCGCAATTCAAAATTAAAAATGAAAAATTAAAAATTGAAGACACTTAAAATATCTTGACATAAAAAATCCCGAAGGGATCACAATGTGACAAAGATTTAAGCGGCAATATCATGGTGCTAATCCTCAACTTGTCTGCTTCATCCTTATATTGAAATGAGTGGAAGAAAATTTCTGCCGATGAATTTTGCACCGGTTCAGATCATATTTAAAAAAAGAAAGCCTTTAGGTTTTACTAAAGGCTTTCGATTAAGAGTCTGTTGTTTATTAGAAAGTATAACGCAGTCCCAGCTGCATAGTCCAGCGGGAAGTAAGATCGTTATAGTTCCAAGGCTTGTAGCTCGGGCTATATCCGAATACCGGATGCCCGGTAGCGCTATCCATACCTTGATACGAAACGATAGTGTTATTGTTGTAGCCGCCGCTTACGTCCCATCCCCACTTGCTGTTAATTAAGTTAAGGACGTTCAAAATATCCAGGTTAATCTGGAAATGACGTGTTGCACCGAATGCCGGAATATCCTGTGCGACTCTCAGATCGAGTTCGTTTCTCCACGGATAGTTTGCGCCGTTTCTTTCGGCAATCTGACCTCTGTGGGAGGAGAGGTAATCGTTACTGTTGATCATCGCTTCCAATGCATCGTAGGTGCTTTGCGGTGCTTTGGTATAAACACCTGTTTTGGAAACCGTACCGAGTTCAATGTCGGCATCGTTCTTTGGAATATAGAAAAGATCGTTGCCGTCAAAGCCGTCGTGGTTCAAATCGCCGTATACACAGAATGAGAACGGCGTACCCGACTGACCATTATAGAAAATGGATATACTGGTAGGAGAGTCTTTAAAGAATTCATGTGTATAAGTAAGAGAAGCAAAAATTCTGTTCCTAATTTCAAAGTCGGATGTTGTTACAGCCGGATCGTTAGGATTGCCGGAAATAGGATTGTATCTCATTTGTGATTGAGCCTGAGAAGACAATACTCCGTTTTGGTCTAAAGACCTCTGGAAGTTATAACCGACGTTACCGGATATGCCTCTCATTACGTTCCTTTGAATTTGAACGCTTAGATCGTACTGATAGCCTTGAGTAGTGTTTGTAAGATAATAAATGCCGTAGAAATTATTGTTGCCGCTGTTAGTGTAACCAAATACAGGTCTGCCGTCCGGTAATGTACCAACCTGCGGATTTAAGTTAACTTCGGTATAAAGCATATCGTATAAAGTTTTTGAGTACTGAGCTTCGACGGTACCGGTCATACTGTAAGGCAGTTGATGATCTACAGCTACATCAAATCTTAATACCTGCGGCATTTTAAGTTTAGGGTCAACAAGATCGATCTCCGATCTTACCAAAGGCTTGCCTGTGCCTGGGGCTCCTAAGCCCGGCTGGTTGTTCGGGTCGGCAGAGAAAGGGGTTCCGGGGCCGCCGTCAACTTCGGCTATAAGAGTACCTGTATTGCCGTAGTTGTTAGACATCCAGACGTAAGGAACGCGGCCTGCAAAAGCACCGATACCGCCTCTTACCTGTGTAGTATGATCTCCGTTAACATCCCAGTTGAATCCTATACGAGGAGACCACATCGCATTGCCGTTCGGTACATTGGAAGTACTGTAACCCGGGAAGTAATAAGAAACCGAGTCGTTAAAATCCGGCTTGGTAGGATAAAAAGGAATATCTACTCTTAAGCCGTAAGTAAGTTTTACGTTAGGTGCAATCGACCAATCATCCTGAGCATAAAAGCCGATTTGATTTACGCCGAAAGATGCAGCCGGCTGGGAGTCTGAAGTTCTGGAGTAAACCTTCTGGTAGTAGCTGGGGTTGTTAAAATCCAGCTGTGAAATATAATTTACCTTATACTGGTAATAGCCCCAGAACGAACGGATAAACAAATTCTTAAAGTTGAAGAACTCGTTGTGTGTTCCGAAAGTGAATACATGATTGCCGGTTAAATAGGTAAAGTTGTCTGTAAACTCAAAGACGTTCTGGTCCAGGCTGTTGGCAGAGGAGTATCTGTCCGTTCCGGCGTAGTATGTAAACCCGCCCGGCAGAACAACATCAACTTCGGGCAGGGATTGGCCTGTTGGTCCGCGGTTATCGCGTATCATTGTGTAGCCCAAAGTCAGTTCGTTAGACATGGTGTTGCCGAGAGTTGAATTCAACTGTAAGACCGTTGAGTTGGTATTGTTGGTTATTCTGTAGTTGTACGAATCGAAACTTAACGAATTAGTACTTGTTCTGGCGTTCAGGTTATCCTGGTAAGAGTGAACAAAGTTGTTTCTGATAGTTAATTTATTATTTTCAGAAATGTTGTAATCGAAGCGAAGGAAAAATTTAGTACTCGGCTGGCTAACGTCGAAGCTGTTAAAGCTACCGGCGTTGAAACCTTTGGAAGCTAAAATATTTCTCAGTGTATCTGCATTGGCGGCAGCCGCACCTGAGCCCTGTGTAATAGCAGCATTTGCCAAAGGCACGGTGTGGTTAGTCAGTTCAACGTTTGTAAAAAAGAAAAGTTTATCCTGAGCTATTGGTCCGCCTAAACGAAAGCCGTACTGGTTATCGGTAAAGTTCGCGTATTTAGTTTGGTTGTTGCCCGGGCTTAGTCCTACAAGATTCTGGTTCCTTCCATATCCGTAAACAGAGCCTTTAAATACGTTGGTACCGCTGCGGGTAATAGCGTTAATACCGCCGCCGGTAAATCCGCCGTATCTTACGTCGTAAGGTGCAATAACAACCTGGAACTCATCTATTGCGTCCATGCTGATCGGGTTGGCTCCGGTTTGACCGCCGGGTGTTCCTGTAGAGCCCAGACCGAATAAATCGTTATACTGGGTTCCGTCAATTTGAATGTTGTTATACCTGTTGTTTCTGCCAGCTATTTGAGAGTTAACGCCGCTAACAAGCGGGGATAATTTAGCAAAGCTTTGGAACGAACGGCTGATGGTGGGAATTTCCTGCATCTGTTGTGCCGTTACATTCTGAAAAGCACCCGTTCTATCGCTGCTTATAATTGCATTCCTCTGGCCTACAATAGTAACCTCGGAAAGTTTTACTGCGGAGGTGTTCATTTTGAAATTCAGAGTTAGATTTTGGCCTAAAGTTAAATAGATGTCTTCTTTCTTTTGAGTTTCATAACCTACATAAGAAACAGTAACGGTATAAGGCCCGCCCACTCTTAAACCGAGTAAGTTAAATTTACCGTTATTTCTGGTGGTTATTCCGTATTGAGTTCCCGAAGGTACGTGCACTGCGACGACAGTTGCCGAGGGTAACGGCTCGCCGTTAGCGTCTGTAACAGTACCATTGATTGAGGCTGAAGTTACTCCCTGTGCATATACAGTGCCCGAAACTGTAATGAATAACATTGCTGCAATCGCAAGGAAAAGAATCTTAGTAAAGGATAATTTCATACTTTCTCCTTGAAATTATATTTGAGGTGATTAATAATTTGTTGATTAAATTGGGATGAATGATGATTCCTATATTTGAAAAATTTGGCTTCAAATATCCGCTCTTAAAAAGTTAATTCCAAGATGCCGCTTAACACTTAACAATTTAATAATATGAGTTTGATTTGAATATAAAAACATTAATAACTGCATTTATGAAGTTTACTGACTTGATAAAACTTAATGTTTCCCAATAATTCTAATGAAGGCTATCATCAAAATTTCGCGGGCTAAATTATTACTTTTTTGTGTTCAAGGCAACTAAAAAAAATTCTATGTGATATATAAGTTATTCACTTTTAAATCTTAGATTTTAACAAATAATTTATTGTAATTTTTAAATTTTAATATCTCCTTTCTTGATATTTAAATAAATTTAATCATAGTTTCCCGTTGTATTTCTTGTTTTATATTCTGATGAAACAGTTTTATTTCTGTCCGGACTCTCATTGAGGCATTTGCCTAGGAAACTGGAATTAATTATAAATTTGGGTGATCATTCTAAGACGTGCTTTATGCCCTTAAAATTTTAAGATCACATTAATTAATAAACGAAAAAATTATTTTATTTCATCGAATAAAATTTTTTAAAGTTGTTTTTCTTTAATGACCTTTTTTAGCGAAATAAAAACTGTAAAAACCGGTTTGGTTTTTATCCTTATACTGATTATCGGCATAGGCGTTGCTTCATACCGGAATATTAACGAGGTGTTCGAAACGGCGGAGCTAAGAACCAACTCCTATAATGTGCTTAACACGCTGGAAGATATTCTCTCTCAAATAGTAAGCGCCGAGGAAGGGCAGAGAAGCTACATTATTACCGGGGATGAATCTTACCTTGAGCCATTTTATAAAGGAGAACAGAACGCTAAGAACGATTTGAAATCGCTTGAAACTATCATTAAGAACAATCAAGCGCCCAAAAATTTATTAATGCAATACGATACTCTCATAACTTTGCGGTTCCAGAATCTTCAATCGACAATTGAAACAAGAAAAACCGGTGATTTTAAATCTGCCGCCGACAGGATAAAATTGAAAATAGGCAAAAAGCTTATGGATAAAATTTATGAGCTGAATGCCAAAATGGAGGCGGAAGAATATAACCGTCTGCAGCAGAGGGACCAGCTTCTGATAGTGAACGTAAAAAATACGTTCATTACCATTATAGTCGGTACTCTTGTTAGCTGTATTATTTTCTTAACTGTGTTTTATATCCTGGATAGAGAAATTGGCGAGCGGAAAAAAGTAGAGCAGGCTATAAGAAGGGAAATGGAATTTTCCGATAGGCTGCTGAACAGCAGTATAGACGGTATAGTTGCATTCGACAGCGACTGTAAATATACATTATGGAACCCGGGGATGGAATCTATGACCGGGATTAATAAATCCAAGACTCTTGGAAAAAGCGCCTTTGAAGTTCTGCCGTTCTTAAAAGAGATAGGCGAGGATAAATATTATTACGAAACTCTAAAAGGTAATTATGTAATTGCCAAAGACAGGTGGTATTATATACCTGAAACAGGTAAGGAAGGATACTTCGAAGCATATTATTCGCCCATACTGGACGATTCGAAAAAAATTGTCGGTGGAATTGCAATAATGAGAGACAGTACTCAAAGGAAGTACAGTCTTGAAGCACTTGAACGGACAAAGGAAGAACTGGAAAGGCGCGTAATAGAGAGAACAGCCGCTCTTTCAAAGGTAAACGAAGATATGAGGAAGGAAATTATCGAAAGGAAAAAAGCCGAGGAACAGATTACGACATCGCTTCAGGAAAAAACTGTGCTTCTCAGAGAAATCCACCACAGGGTTAAAAATAATCTGCAGGTAATATCATCTCTATTAAATCTTCAATCAGGTTACATTGAGGATAGAAAGTCGCTGGAAATCTTTAGAGAAAGCCAAACGCGTGTAAGATCGATGGCTTTAATACATGAGAAGCTTTATCAATCTAAGGATTTGTATAAGATTGAATTTTCAGAATACATAAAGTCACTTGCAAAAGACTTGTTCAGTTCATATAATGTGGATAATGAGAGAATTAAATTAAAAAGTGAAATGGAAGGCATATTCTTCGAAATCGATACTGCCATCCTTTGCGGATTAATTATTAACGAGCTTGTTTCGAACTCGTTAAAGCATGCTTTCCCGGGAGGGAGAAACGGTGAAATCGATATCATCCTAAATAAAGGCAGCGAGGGTAACTACACCTTGATTGTAAAAGATAACGGTGTTGGCTTTCCGCCCGCTATCAATTTTAGAAAGACCGATTCTTTGGGACTTCAATTGGTAAATACTTTAACAGAACAGCTTGGCGGAACTATTGATCTGTATAAGAACGGAATGACGGAATTTAAAATAGAATTCTCTACAAAGCTCGCCTAATTTTATTTATATCACAAACATTAAAGAATATGCTGTTGCTAAAACCCTGCGCACAAATTTTTTATTAACACTATAATAAATTTGCTGGCAAAAATTATAGGCCTTTTATTGTAATTTATGTACGGTAAAAAAATTCTTGTGGTAGAAGATGAGTTCATCGTTGCGCTGGATTTGAAGAGAAGCGTCAGCGGATTCGGTTATTCGGTCTCTAAGGTAGTTCATTCCGGAGAAGAAGCTATTGAAGCTGTTTCGAAAGATAAACCGGATCTAATTTTAATGGATATAATATTAAAGGGAAAATTAACAGGACTGGAAGCCGGTAAAACTATTTGGGAAAGATATAAGATTCCCATTATTTATATCACTTCTTTTTTCGATGATTCAACTCTTAGGCATAATTTAGAATATGCAACTTCGTATGATTATTTAATTAAGCCTTTCAAAGAAAGCGATTTGAAATTAAAAATTAATAACTTCATAAGCGCTGCTTAATATGATCGGATTCAGGAATTAAAACTTTAAGCTAAATAATTTCATTCTTTTAGGAGCTTTGCAAAACCGTCCCACCATTCTTCTTTAATGATTTCGAATTTTGCTTTCTGCCTGTCGGTTAAAACATTATCTATCTTATTTAGGATGGTGTTTTTATTGGTTGCAATTGAGTCTTCACCCGCATAATTTAATAATATCTTTTCTAACTGAGCGCTTTGAAGATTAGTAAGCAATATTTTTTGCTGAAGCTTTTCCACACTTGATTTTACAATACTGTCGATGCTTTTTTTAGTAAAAGAGTCCCGTTGCGAAAATGAGGGTCTAGAAAAAACTAAAAAAAGTACTGCAAATATTACCATGACCTGCGTGTTCTTCATTTTAATTACCTTATGCTAATTAAAACACATTGCCAAACTAAGTTGTTCGGTTTGAAAAAGCAACAGACCCCAAAATATCCGTTATATATTTCTGAAGTAAAAAAAAAAGAATGTGTTTTTATGCAACCAATAAATAATTATGTGAGAAAAAAGATAAATAATCATTTCAGGCTCAAAAAAATTTTATAATTATTTATTATTTAAGTAATTTTGGCAGTTAAAAAAATAAAAATCCTCGGCAAATCACTCTTCGATTTTAGAGTTAAGGAAATTGAAGAACCCGAAAAATATACTGTTGTTGCAACGGCTTCAATACTGGCAAGGCGTTATGCAGATGGTTGGAAAATGAATCCCTGTGCTGCAGTGTGGAGCTGCCGAAAGGCGCTTCTTCTAAGGTTGAGGAAATTGCTTGGATTATAAAAAATAAATACGGCGAAGACAGTTTGAGCAGGTATATAAGGCTGCATTTTTAAACAACGAATAAAATAAAGTAGAATAAGGTTCATATATTTTAAGAAGGATAAAAAATGGTTACAAGTTCTAAAGTTAAAAGGATTGGAATATTAACAGGAGGCGGAGACTGCCCCGGGCTTAATGCGGTTATTAGAGGTGTAACAAAGCCTGCGCAGGATTATGGTATGTCTGTGCTCGGAATTATTGACGGATTTGAAGGCTTGGTAGAGGGAAGAGCAAGAGAATTAAAGAATGACGACGTATCCGGAATTTTGGGAAGAGGAGGTACAATTTTAGGGTCATCGAACAAAGGAGATCCATACCATTGGCCGGTTTTGAAAGACGGCAGTATTGAAATAGTTAACAAATCCAGTTCTGCGCTAAAAAATTACCAGGCATGGAACCTTGATGCCATTATCGCAATCGGCGGCGATGGGACTATGCACATTTGTAATAAGCTTGGCCAAATGGGTATGAATATGATCGGTGTTCCCAAAACTATTGACAACGACTTGGATGCGACCGATCTTACGTTCGGCCACGATTCGGCTGTATATGTTGTTGCCGAAGCTCTCGACAGACTCCATACTACTGCTTCTTCTCATCACCGTGTAATAGTTGTGGAGGTAATGGGAAGATATGCCGGATGGATTGCTCTGAACGGCGGTCTTGCCGGCGGCGCCGATATTATTCTGATTCCTGAAATTCCTTTCTCATGGGAAAAAGTTTACGATAAAATTCTTAAGCGTGAATTGATGGGCAAGAAATTCAGCTTGGTTTGTGTTTCCGAGGGAGCGCGCCCAATCGACGGGCAGATGGTAGTTAAAGGCCAGGATATTAAGCGTCACGATCCCAACCAGCTGGGTGGTATAGCTGAATTGGTAGCACGAAAAATTGAAGAGAATACGGAACGGGAAACTAGAGTTACCGTGCTCGGTCATTTGCAGAGAGGAGGAAGCCCTACGCCATTTGATAGAATTCTGTCGACTAAATTCGGTGCGTTCGCAATAGATTTGGCTGCGCGTAAAAAATTCGGCAGAATGGTTGCCCTTAAAGGAACCGAAGTAAAGAATGTAAAGATTGAAGACGCTATTTCGAGACAAAAGCTGGTACAGCCCGATAATCAAGCGGTGATTGCAGCAAAAGCCGTGGGCATTTCTTTCGGCGAATAATTGAGAAAAAATTTCCAATTAAAATATATATATAAAGTTGATTTTCTATTCGACTTCATATATTTTTGATAGCTCTTTTTAAGAGATTGTTACAAAAATTAGATAAGACGGGGTCGTAGTTCAGCCTGCCTGCTGGTAGGCAAGTTGGTTAGAACGTCCCGATAGTCATCGGGAAGGTCGCGAGTTAAAAAGAATAATGTTCTGAAGTATTTTTTCGGGGTCGTAGTTCAGTTGGTTAGAACGTCCCGATAGTCATCAGGAAGGTCGCGAGTTAAAAAGAATAATGTTCTGAAGTATTTTTTCGGGGTCGTAGTTCAGTTGGTTAGAACGCCTGCCTGTCACGCAGGAGGTCGCGAGTTCGAGTCTCGTCGACCCCGCTTAGAAAAGCTTCAATTCTTAATGAATTGAGGCTTTTTTCATTTTCACACTTCCTTAAAATCCCGCTGTCATTGTACCGACTATGTACCGACTTTTGTACCGAAAATTGTTTAGATACATCCATTTTTTTAGTGTTAATAATTCTTAAGTTGTTACTTACTGTAAACATAGATTAATTGGTTTTATTTTTCAACCAAAACTAAAATGATTTTTCCAGGCTGATATATAACTGAAAATTCTTTTCCAATTGTAAAACCGGAAATATTCAGCTTAGAGTTTTTAATTTTAATTTGCGGGACTTTTGAATAATCCCGCTTAGTTTGATGGCTGCTTTCATATACTTTCCCCGATTGAATCGGGATTTCACTTCGTTCAACATTTTATACCGTCCGGGTCTGATTCTTCAAACTTCTTTCCGCATATTCTGCACTGCTTTGTTTGAGCTATTACAATGTTGTGAAGTGAATTTACTGAGTGAGTCTGAGAAATAATTCTAAGATTCTTTTTACAGTCGT
>JAKAJV010000019.1 GCA_021813585.1 Bacteroidota bacterium
CCGATCTTTAGTACTCTTGTTCATAAATACAGTGACGTATAAAAAAATTGTTAAACCTCAATTGTCCCGTAGGGACAAAATATTTATAGGATACAATAAACCAGGACATCTTAGAGTCCCGTAGGGACGAAATAGATGATGCTGGCTAATACATTTATATAAATTTAAATTTATCTCTAATATATCGTCCCTATGGGACTTTGATTTATGTTATTACATTTTTGCCTATAAATATGTCGTCCTTACGGGACTAATCATAAAAATGTTATGTCACAGTATTTATGAATACGTGTACTAAGTTAAAATAAATATAAAAATTTTATTAATTTTGAACTGAAGCTTTTCATTTTATTCAATAACTAATATCTATATTCACAAATCAGTCATTATTGTTTGTAAAACCGCTAAGCGTTAAATTTACGCACTCAATTTTTTTTATAAAGAGGTAAGATGCAAAAGTTCATCGGAGTTGATTATTTTAATTCGGATTCTCTGCTTACTGAGGATGAGAGGATGATTCGAGATTCGGTAAGAGAATTCGTTTCCGAAGAAATAATTCCGATAATTGAGCAGCACAACCGCGAAGCTAAATTTCCGATTCACTTAATTACTAAAATGGCTGAACTGGGTTTGTTCGGCACTACACTTCCGTCAAAATACGGCTGTGCCGAATTGAATAATGTTGCTTACGGTTTGGTTATGCAGGAACTGGAGAGAGGCGACAGCGGAATCAGGAGCTTTGTCTCAGTTCAAAGTGCGCTGGTAATGTACCCAATTTATTCTTTTGGAAGTGAAGAACAAAAAAATTACTGGCTTCCGCGTCTTGCTAAAGGTGAAAAGATCGGGTGCTTCGGTTTAACCGAGCCTGACTTCGGATCGAATCCCGCCGGTATGGTAACTAAAGCAGAAAAGGTTAACGACGGTTATATTTTAAACGGTGCTAAAATGTGGATTACCAACGGAACGATTGCGGATGTGGCTGTTGTTTGGGCTAAGCTGAATGGTGTAATTAAAGGCTTCCTGGTTGAAAAAGGTTTTAAAGGATTCTCTGCGCCAGAAATGAAAGGCAAGCATTCATTAAGAGCATCGGTTACTTCGGAGTTGATATTCGATAATGTTTTTGTTCCGGGAAAAAATCTTCTGCCGGAAACAGGCGGCTTAAAGTATCCGTTAATGTGCTTAAACCAGGCAAGGTACGGAATAGCCTGGGGAGTTGTAGGTGCAATGATGGCTTGTTACGATTCCGCCCTAGACTACGCAAAACATAGAGTCCAATTTAGCAAGCCGATAGCTGCCTACCAGATAACTCAGGAAAAATTGGTTTATATGCTGACTGAAATTACAAAGGCTCAGCTATTAAATATTCAGCTCGGCAGGATGAAGGATAACTCGACATTGAAACATACGCAGGTTTCACTAGCTAAAAGAAATAATTGCGAGAAAGCTCTGGAGATAGCGCATATCTCTAGAGAGATATTAGGTGCAAACGGAATACTTGATGAATACCCGGTGATGAGACATGCTGCAAACTTAGAGTCGGTAAAAACCTATGAAGGCACGCACGAAATGCATACGCTTATTTTAGGAGAAGACATTACCGGTTTCTCGGCATTCGAATAGCTAATTGCATCCGGCTAAATTTTATAATTTTTTTAAACATGATAGGAAATTTATGGGCAAGAAATTGATATACATGGAAGGGCTTACTTTCGACGACGTCCTTTTGGTTCCCGGCAAATCTTCGGTCTTACCAAGGGAAGTAGACACTAGAACACTCTTGACTCCCGAGATTAAATTAAACGTGCCTATAATATCTGCCGCAATGGATACCGTAACAGAGTCTGCCTTAGCCGTTGCTTTAGCGCGTGAAGGCGGTATTGGTATTCTCCATAAGAATATGAGCATTGAAGATCAGTGTGTTGAGGTAGATAAGGTTAAAAGGTCCGAAAGCGGAATGATTCGTAACCCTGTTACCTTGGTTCCGGATCAAACAATAGGTGAAGCGCTGGAGATAATGAAGAAGTACAGCATCTCCGGAATTCCTGTTGTAGACAATGCGGGTAAGTTGGTAGGCATCTTAACTAACAGGGATTTGCGTTTTGAGCCTAACAAAAAATTAAAAGTAAAAGACCTGATGACGAAGGAACATCTTATTACCGCTCCTTTAAATACTACGCTTGAAACTGCTGAAAAAATTCTTCAAAAATATAAGATCGAAAAGCTTCCCGTTGTTGATAGGAACGGAATTTTAAAAGGCTTAATTACATTCAAGGATATACAGAAAAAGAAAAAGCACCCGAACGCATGCAAGGATGAGCAGGGCAGACTAAGAGTTGGTGCAGCTGTGGGTATTACGGTAGATACTCTAGACAGAATTGCCGCGCTTTCAAAAGCTGGTGCCGATGTTATTGTTATAGATACCGCGCACGGGCATTCAACAGGTGTACTTAAAACCATAAAGGAAGCGCGTAAAAAATATAAATACGAACAAATAATTGCGGGCAACATTGGCACTTATCAGGCCGCTGCAGATCTTTATAATTGCGGCGTTGATGCGATTAAGGTAGGCATAGGCCCCGGTTCTATTTGCACTACAAGAATTGTTGCCGGAGTAGGTGTTCCGCAAATTACTGCAATAATAGAAGTGAATAAGGCGCTAACCGGAAAAGGAATTCCCATAATAGCCGACGGCGGGATTAAACAGACCGGCGATTTACCTAAGGCTATTGCCGCCGGAGCGGACTCGGTGATGATTGGCGGTTTGTTTGCTGGTGTGGAAGAGAGCCCCGGCGAAAAAATATTGTATGAAGGAAGAAGCTTTAAGCTTTACCGGGGGATGGGTTCGCTTTCTGCAATGAAACGCGGAAGCAAAGACAGATATTTCCAGGATACCGAAGATGATATTGCCAAGCTTGTTCCGGAAGGAGTTGAGGGAAGAGTTCCTTATAAAGGAATGTTGGCCGATACAGTCTATCAGTTAGTGGGCGGACTTAGAGCCTCGATGGGATATTGCGGCGTAAAGAATATTCAGGAACTGAAGACTAAAACCAGGTTTGTAAAAATTACTCCGGCCGGATTAAAAGAAAGCCATCCGCACGATGTAATTATTACAAAGGAAGCTCCGAATTACCATTCTAAGTAATTGTTTGCTTTTCTGTCTATGGTAAAGATTTCCGGGGCACATAAAGTTATGCTTTTTTATGTAACTAAATTCTCATAGTATAATAATGTATAAAGTACTGGTTATTGCATATTATTTTCCGCCTATGGGCTTAAGCGGAGTACAGCGCACGCTTAAATTTGCCAAATACATGAAAGACTATAATTGGGAACCCACAATTTTAACTGCGGATTCTACCGGGTATTATGCGCATGACGTTTCCTTGCTTAAAGAAGCCGTTGACTCATCGCTTAAAATAATAAGAACCGGCGGAAACGATATAAATTCAAAGCTGGCAAAAAAAGGTACCGTAAAAATTCCGCCTGAATCCATCAGAAAGATATTGAGCAGAATAAGCAGTACTTTTTTTATTCCGGACAATAAAAAAGGCTGGGCAAAGAAAGCTATAAAGGCCGCGAGAGAGCTGCTGAAGAATGAAAAGTTCAATTTAATTTTTGTCAGCGCTCCTCCGTTCTCATCTGTAAATATGGCTGTTAAACTGAAGAAGGAATTTGAGCTTCCTCTTGTCATCGATTACCGCGATTTGTGGTTCGGTAATCAATTCGCATTTTATCTTACTCCGCTGCACAAATACCTGCATAAGAAAATGGAATATTCGGCTTTAAAAGCTGCCGATAAGGTGATAGCAACTAACAGGCGGATGAAAGAAAAAATTATTAACCGCTATAAGTTTTTAACCTTTGAAGATATTTATATAATTCCGCACGGCTACGATCCGAAAGATTTTGAGAATATTTCGCTTCAGAAAAAAGAAAACAATAAGATGTGGCTGTTATACTCGGGAATATTCTACGAGTTTATAACTCCAAAATATTTTTTAAAAGCATTTAAGAGGCTTTCCATTGAACGCCCTGATGTTACTGCGAATATAGAGCTGCACTTTATCGGCTTTTTAAGAAATGAAAACAAGAAATTAATTAAAAAGCTGCACCTTCAGGAATTTGTAAAAGAGTACGGTTATTTGAATCATAAGGATGCCATAGTAAAGCTTATGTCCGGAGACGTCCTTTGGCTTATGGTAGGCTACGGCAGGAATGCCGATACAATTTCCAGCGGTAAGCTATATGAGTACTTCGGTACGAGAAAGCCGGTTATCGCATCATTACCGGAGGGCGCATTAAAATCTTCATCTGAGGAATATAAAGCCGCTTTTATTACCGAGCCTGATAATATAGAACAGATTAAAAATGCAATATTAAATGCATATGAGCTTTACGTTCAAAAGAAACTGCCCATGCCTGATGTAGAATTTGTTGAGAAGCTAAGGAGAGACTACTTAACCGAGCTCCTTACAAAGCAATTCCAATTTTTAGTTAAGGAAGAAGTAATATGAACGTTTTAGTCATCGGTTCCGGAGGAAGAGAACATGCGCTGGCTTATAAAATAAGCGAAAGTAAAAGACTGGATAAATTATTTATCATGCCGGGGAATACAGGGACTAAGGCGCTCGGTACAAACGTTAATATAAACCTAAACGAACACGAAGCAATATATTCTTTTTGCCTTCAGAATAAAATTGAATTAGTCGTTATTGGTCCAGAGCAGCCTTTGGTTGACGGCATATCGGACTATTTAAGAGAAAGAGGAATAAATGTATTTGGCCCTAGCAGTAAAGCCGCCGCTATTGAGGCTCAAAAGTCTTTTGCCAAATGGCTGATGATAAAATACAATATCCCTACTGCAGCCTACAAAGAATTCAATCTTTCCGGTTATGAGCTTGCTAAAGAATATATCTTTAGCCAAAAATTTCCTTGTGTTATTAAAGCAGACGGACTTGCTGCAGGCAAGGGAGTTATTATTTGTAATAATGCTGCCGAAGCCTTCGATGCTCTGGAAAATATTTTCGGAAATAAAATTTTCGGACATGCTGGTGACAAAATAATAATTGAAGAGTTCATGTCCGGGGAGGAAGCTTCAATATTTGCAATTACAGACGGCTCGGAGTTTGTATGCCTGCCTGCAGCGCAGGACCATAAAAGAATAGGCGATAACGACACCGGGAAAAATACAGGCGGAATGGGTGCGTATTGTCCCGCGCCATTAATTACTCCGTTATTAATGGATTTGATTGAGAAGAAAATCATAATTCCGACAATTAATGCTATGGCGATTGAAGGCAGGAAATTTATCGGTTGTTTATATTGCGGTTTGATGATAACCAGCGAGGGGCCCAAAGTTGTAGAATTCAATTGCCGGTTTGGAGACCCTGAGACCCAGGCAGTACTGCCGGTTCTGGAAGGAGACTTTTTACAACTGTTGTATTCCGCCGCGTTAGGTACGCTGGATAAAACTTCCGTTAAATACAACAACGGCGCTGCAGTCTGTGTTGTGGCAGCTTCCAAAGGCTACCCGGATAGTTATGAGAAAGGTTTTGAAATCTCCGGCCTCGATTCGCTCGATAAGGATATTGTTGTATTCCATGCTGGTACAAAAGACGATGGCAACAAAATACTTACTAACGGAGGAAGAGTGCTGGGTGTTACCGCTGTAGTGGAAAAGCCGGAATTAAAAACCGCTAAACAGAAAGCCTACCAAGCTCTGGAGAAGATTACTTTTAACGGAATGTACTTTAGAAGCGATATAGCCGATAGAGCAATTTACCGGAAGCATTAGCTCGCTAATTTACATTTCATTTTTCCCCGGCCTTTTTTATTTTCAGAACAAATATATTTTCCTACATTCATAGAAGAAATGAAATATTGGTTCCTTTACATGTACACTCCAATTATTCACTGCTTACTGGTGCGGCAAGCATAGACGGCCTAATTGCCTATGCCAAAAGAGAAGGATTAAAAGCACTCGCGCTTACAGACACAAACGGTATGTACGGGTTGATCCGGTTTGCTAAGAAGTGCGGCCAAGCAGGTATTAAACCTATTTTAGGAGCGCAGATTGATGAGCCCGGGCATCCAAATATTACTGCTGTCTTCCTTGCTAAAAATAATGAAGGCTATTCCGAATTATGCAGGCTGATAACTTCAAGAAAATTAAACGACGGCTTTTCGCTGGCAGAAGTTATTAATAAAAGCTCGCAGAATTTATTTATACTTGTTTCATCTCTAGAGCTTCTCTCCAGGGTTCAACCTTGCGGTAATATTTATGTCGAACTATATTCTGCTTCAGCGGGTAAAAAACAAACGCGCAGGCTTTACGAGTTTGCAGTAAAAAACAAAATGAAATTTGTTGCAACTAATCCTATTTACTTTTTGGAGCCGGAAGATTTTTTAATCCATCAAATCCTAACCTCAATTAGACTGAAGATAAAATTGGAGAATTTAAGAGAGGCTGATCTTGTAAGCAAAGAATGTTACTGGAAAAAAATGAGCGAGCTTACCTTGCAGTGGAAGAACTTGCCGGATGCCGTTTCGGCCTCGGATTATATAGCCGATAATTGCAATGTGGATTTACATTTCGGCGAATATAAATATCCGAAGTTTCCGTTTCCCGGCGGTCAGGATGCCAAATCCTTTTTATGGAGCGAAGCTTATAAGGGCTTGAAAGAAAATTTTATTCCTCTTACTCAAAATGCATTGGATAGATTAAGGTACGAGCTATCGGAAATAAGGGAGCTGAATCTTACCGATTACTTTTTAATTGTGTGGGATATAGTAAAAGAAGCCCGCAGGCGGGGGATGATGGTTATAGGAAGAGGCTCCGCAGCAAACAGCATTGTGGCTTACTGCCTTGGGCTTACGCAGGTAGACCCTATTAAGAATAACCTGTATTTCGAGAGGTTCTTAAATAAAGGGCGCAGCAATCCGCCGGACGTAGATATTGATTTTTCTTGGAAGGAGCGGGATGAAATAACAAAATATGTATTTAAAAAATACGGCTATGAGAATGTTGCAATGATTTCGACAACCGTTACATTCAGGGCGCGATCGGCGTTCAGGGAGGTATCTAAAGCATACGGCTTTACCAATGAAGAAATTTCCATGTACAGCAAGTACATGCCGTGGTCTAATACGGCAAGCCTGCCGGACCGGCCTGAGATTTATTCCGAATCGAAGAGTTTTAATTTCAAAAAGGAGCCGTGGAAAAGCATAGTTGAAACTGCCTCTAGAATAGCAAATTTTCCGAGGCATCTGAGTATTCATCCCAGCGGGATAATTATAACTCCCGAACGCGTTACGAACTATGCTGCCTTGGAATACGCAAGCAACAAGGGGCTCGGATTAATAATTACACAGCCGGACATGTATTCAATTGAAGATATCGGTCTTATAAAAATCGATTTGCTAAGTCAAAGATCGCTGGGAGTTTTGAGGGACACGATAAATAGAATTAGAATAAATTATAATAATTAACTAAGAGTCTTACATCTTTATAATTATTCCAAAATTCTTCTTGCAAATTATTAACTAATTATATAATATTAATTAAGCTAAAGTTTTAGCTTATTTAATAATTATTTCAAAATTATTTGAAATGGGGTTCCTATGAAAAAACTAATATTTACTTTTTTCTTTTTCCCTCTAGTTACTTTTCTAAATGCTCAAAGTTTATCCGGTACTTATTACATAGGTGCCGCAGGTACTGCGCCTGGTGGAACAAACCCGACATTCAGTTCACTTAAAGCAGCTTGTGATTCGATAAATAATTCTGCTATTACTGGAAATTGTACTTTCTATATTACAAGCGATATAATTGAACCATATACTGGTAGTGTCGGAATAGGTTTAGCTGTAAATCCAGATCCATATACAATTACCTTTAAACCTTATACCGGTGTTCAGCCAACAATAACTTTTAATTATCCTACTGATCTCAACTCAGGTCCTTCCGGCGCATTCGTGATAGGTATTCCGGGTAAAGGTAATGTTACATGGGATTCTTTAAGAATTACTAAAAACATTATTTTTGACGGTTCAAATACAAACGGCGGAACTACGCGCGATCTTACTTTGCAGTCTGCATTAACTGCCCAGAGAAATGGCATGCCTATAGTTATTGTAGGCAATGTATCTAATGTAGTAGTTAAAAACTGCAATATATTTTATAAAGCCAAAGGCGTAAGTACGTCTGGTAATTTATTTGTAAGTGCTGTTCTAATTAGATCCAGGAATTATCTTTCTACAGACTGGGTACCTACCAACATCACATTAGATAATAATCATATAAGCGCTAACTTTGATAGTGTAGCTCAAAGTGCTCAAGCTATTGGCTTTTATCAATCAGGTACTCCATTACCTTCAACTTTCCCAAATAATATAGTTATAAAAAATAATTTATTAGAAGGTAAACGGAGAGTAATTTCATTATACATTGCAGGTAGTACTACTATTACAAATAACGAACTAATTCTCAATCAAGATATTGCTGCTAACACTACCAATGAAGCCATATATGCTGCTAATGTTATGACTGGTTCTGTAATAGCAATTCAGAATAACAAATTCTCAAAAATCTCATCTAAAACCAGCGGAACCGGATATGGTGATGCTGCAATTAATATTGAATCTAACGGAACATATAACGTTAATAACAATATGATCTATGGATTCCAGTTAACTGCCGCTAATCCAACAGCCTACTTGATTGGCATTAGAGATACTTCCTCTACATCTACATTGAATTGCTACTTCAATTCAATTTATATGAATGATATTTCTGATATCGGGACAGGAACAGTTGCATATAAAGGCATTTTGATTTCTAAAGGTACAAATGATGTTAAGGATAACATCGTTTTTTCTGCTGAGACCAACTTCCCCAATTATTGTTTTTCAAGAGAAGGTACTGCAGGAACTTTAACATCCGATTATAATGATTTTTATACAAGCGACGCCATAAATGGAAATGTCGGCTACTGGAATAATGCTGCAACTCTAACTTTAGCAAATTGGAAAACTGCTTCATTATTAGATGCAAACAGTCTAAGTGTTAACCCGGGTTTTGTTTCAACTACTGATCTGCATCTATCTTCTAGTTCATCACCTGTTGTGGGCAAGGGAACCCCAATTGTCTCAATTACTTCTGATATAGATGGAAATCCAAGAAGTGCAACTCCTTCTATTGGCGCCGATGAAGTTAAATCTGGATTATCGGGAACTTATTATATCGGTGCTGCAGGTACTGCACCGGGAGGTACGAATCCAAGCTTCAGCTCACTTAGCGCCGCTACCAAGATGCTGGATTCTGCAGGCGTTTCCGGTAATGTTACGTTTTATTTTACCAGCAGTCTAACCGAAACAGTAAACAGCACAATCGGATTGAATCCGGCTCCTTTTACTGTAACTTTTAAACCATATACCGGTACCGTAGATACGGTTAAGTTTACCCAGGTTGCAGATAATACCGGCGCATCCGGCGGATTAGTATTCGGACCGCCAAGCCTTAGCGTTACATCGGCAACTAACTACGGTCTTGTTACAACTGAAAATATTATCGTAGACGGATCAAATACTGCCGGCGGAACAACGAGGGATCTAATCTTTGTTACTGCTGCAGGAATAAACTCTAATACTTCTCCTTTAAGAATTCTAGGAGACGTTAACAATGTAACGATTAAGAACTGCAAGGTTGTTACCTTGCAATCAGTATCTTATGCAATAGCAATTGTAAACCGCAACGGCGGAGCCACATACGGAAACTGGACACCGGACAGCATTACAATTACCAACTGCGAAGTAATAAATACAGTTGGCGCTACTGCGCAGGGAATTGCTATTACCAACAGCGGAACGCCAACAACATTCCCTACAAGCATAGCCTTCAGCAACAATAAAGTTACCGCCAAAACACGCGGAATATTTTTAAACTATGCAGGCAATATGGATGTATTCGGAAATGAAATAAGTGTAATACAAACAAACACCGGATACATGAGCTACGGTATTTGGGGATTAACCATAGGCGATTCCACCAATGTACTAAACTTCTATAATAATAAAATCGTCATGCTTTCTACCGCAAATACGGCAAGCGGGGATTACGGTATTGTTGGTATAGAAGCCGGCTCCAAAGGCACCTATAATATTTACAATAACATGATAAGCGGCTTTGTAGATTCTGCTGCCACTGCCAATCCGAATTGCAAATTAATAGGCATTAGACTGCAGTCCGCTAGCGTAAATGCCAATGTTTATTTCAATTCAATCTTAATGCCCGATTTAAGCCTAACACCCGGTACCGGCACGGTTCTATATACCGGTATTTATATAGCCAACGGTAATAATGTTGTAAAGAATAACATTGTTGTCACTAAGGAAAAAGATTTCCCGAGCTATTGTTTTTATAGAAGCGGGACAACCGGAACTTTAGTTTCCGACTACAATGATCTTTTTGCATCCGATACCGCAGGCAACGTTGGCTACTGGAACACTGCGGCTGCTAAAAATCTTGCCGCTTGGCAAACCGCATCTGCAATGGACGCAAACAGCATGAGTGCCGATCCTGGATTTGTTTCTTCTTCCGATCTTCATCTTTCTTTAAACTCTTCTCCTGTTGTAGGGAAAGGAACTCCGATTTCGTGGATTACTAAAGACATCGATGGCGATTTGAGGGATACTCCGCCTGAAATTGGTGCGGATGAAAAGCCGGGTGTAATCCCCGTTGAGTTAACCTCATTCTATGCTAATCTGGTAGACAATAAGGTTAAGCTGGAATGGACAACTGCTACCGAAACAAACAACGCACGGTTCGAAATAGAGAAGAACGTTGATAACGCCGGATGGATTAGGATTGGTGCAATTGCCGGACAAGGAACTTCAACTCAGTCGCATAACTACAGCTTTGTCGATCCGAATGCTGATTTCGCAAAAGCATCTTACAGGCTGAAGCAGGTTGATCTTAACGGCTCATTTACGTACTCAAAGTCTATTGAGGTAAGTTCTTCTGCACCTGTAAAATTCGATCTCTCTCAAAATTACCCCAACCCGTTCAATCCGTCTACGGTAATTGAATATTCATTAGCTTCAAATTCTCAGGTAAAGCTTGAGGTTTATTCGATTACAGGTCAAAGGATAAAAGTTCTGGTGGATGAAGTTCAGCCTGCCGGAGTATACCATGTAAAATTCAACGGCTCGTCTCTTGCAAGCGGAATTTATTTCTATAGAATTACTGCAGGCAATTTTGTTGTTACTAAAAAGATGCAGTTAATAAAGTAATAATAAATAGATTTCCAAATGAAGGCTGCCTAATACAGGCAGCCTTTTTTTATGTGTGAAAATTATTAGACAAAGTACCGAAGACCGAACCTGTCTACCGCCAAGGCAGGCTCGAACCGGTCCCGATAAAATCGGGATGAGCCAGACTGGATTTTGAGTCCAGCATTAAGGAGAGAAAAATCAGATAGAGTACCGAAGGCCGGACTCGAACCGGTCCCGATAAAATCGGGATGAGCCAGAGTGGATTTTGAGCTCAATGCTAAAGAGAAAAAAATGAGATAGAGTACCGAAGGCCGGACTCGAACCGGTCCCGATAAAATCGGGATGAGCCAGACTGGATTTTGAGTCCAGCATTAAGGAGAGAAAAATCAGATAGAGTACCGAAGGCCGGACTCGAACCGGTCCCGATAAAATCGGGATGAGCCAGACTGGATTTTGAGTCCAGCATTAAGGAGAGAAAAATCGTATAGAGTACCGAAGGCCGGACTCGAACCG
>JAKAJV010000058.1 GCA_021813585.1 Bacteroidota bacterium
AGCGAAGGGAAACTCGAGTAAAATAAATGGTCCGGCCAGAATGCAAAAGCAGTAAACGATTTTAAGGATATGGTTAAAGCCTTCCATAAAGATGGTATTGCCGTCGTAATGGACGTAGTTTATAACCATATCTCAGAATATGAAATGGGTAATTTAAAGCAGATAGATAAGGATTATTACTTTAGGCTGAACAAGCAGGGTAACTATATTGCCGAGAGCGGCTGCGGCAACGATCTTAAGACCGAGAGACCTATGGTAAGGAGGATGATTGTTGAAAGCATTCTTTACTGGATGAAGGAATATCATGTGGACGGTTTCCGTTTCGATCTGGGTAAGCTAATCGATTGGGAGACCGTTGAGGAAATAACCCACGAAGCCAAGAAGATAAATCCCAATGTTATTTTGGTATGCGAGCCCTGGGGCGGCGGATACGATCCGGAAGGCTTTTCCCACAGAGGCTGGGGAAGCTGGAACGACCAGATTAGAAACGGCATAAAGGGAGAAAACCCGGTTAACGGCCTGGGCTGGATTTTCGGTAAATGGTACGGCAACAATAGTCCCGCTAGAATTAAAAGCTACATTAAGGGAACGTTGCTTAGGGATAGCCTGGGATTGTTTCTGAATAAAGAGCATTCCGTAAATTACCTTGCATCGCACGACGGCTACACGTTGGGCGACTTTATAAGGTTAGGTACCGGCGCAGTTAAACCCGATCAAATAATCGATAACGTTGATTCGCTGGTTAAGCTTACTCCGCCGGAAATGAAGTTGAACAAGCTGGCTGCGCTGTTCCTTTTCACGTCGCAGGGTATAGCTATGTTCCAGGAAGGAGATGAGTTCGCTAGGACAAAAGTAATCCCGTTCAATAAAGATGTGCCTGATACCAATGAGGGAAGGATTGATAACAACAGCTATAATAAGGATAACTCCACGAATTATATAAACTATAAGGATGCGGAAATTAATTCCGGTCTACTCGATTACTATAAAGGATTGATTGCCCTTCGAGAAAAATATCCAGCGTTCAGAAGGGCAAGTTATAACGAAGTGAAGTTTTACGATACGAAGGACAATCCTTTTGCTCTCGGCTATCATCTCGATTACAAGGATGAGCACTTCATTGTTCTCTTTAATGCTGATACCGAAAAGACTGAAAGCTTTGAACTGCCGGAAGGAGTGTGGGATGTACTTGCAGATTCCGCTAAAGCCGGAACCATACCTCTGTCTGCCGCATCGAATAAGATTGAGCTGCAGCCTTCTACCGGAATGGTACTGAAACTGAAGTAATTTTGTTTGCAGCCTCGAAGTGAGAAGCGTTCTGTCTTCGAGGCTTTTAATATCTTATCCTTCCGATGCGTGCTTTAACTTCTTCAGGAACATCCAAACCAGGGAAGCGGACACCAGCGAAGTTATTATCAGCAGAAGGAAGAACTGCCACAATTCCCAGCTTGCGTAAAATCTTCCTACAAAGCCGGCAAGGTAGCTGCCTATTGCCTGGCCTGCAAACCAGCCGCCCATCATTGCGCCTTTCATTCTGGGTGGGGCAACTTTGTAAACAAATGAAATTCCCATCGGACTTAAAAACAATTCCGCAACTGTAATAACAAAGTAGGACGAGATAAGCCAGTAAGGTGTTACGCGCGCAAAACCGGCAGACGCCGCATTATGAACCGAAGGCAGTCCGACTGCCGCGAACAGCATTATTGTAAAAGACAGACCGGTAATGAACATTCCCAGTCCAATTTTACCGGGAGAGCTGGGCTCAATCGATCTTCTATTAAGCCAGCCCCAGAATGCCACGAGAATAGGCGTTAGGAATAATATAAAGAGAGGATTAAACGACTGAAAGCTCTCCGGCGAAATCGGGTTTTGCGCCGGCAGAAATCTTAGCTTGAACATTAAAATAATTACTGCAGTAAGCGAGACAATTCCCGAAAAAGTTTTCGATTTTACAGAAGAGCTTTTCCGCAGCGCGGTAGACAAGAAAAGGATTAAAGCGAGTATTGACAATAGGGAAAGCGGATCGAATAACAAATATGTTAATCTATCAACACGGGTAACGGTATAATTTTTTGCGAACAGCGTAAGTGTGTAGCCGTTTTGATAGTATGTCATCCAGAAGAAAATTATGATTGCAAAAATTATAAGCAGCGCGGTAATCCTTTCTTTCTCCTGGACTTTTGTTAAAACTACGCCGTCCTTTCCCTTTTCCTTGCTTCTGTAGTCTGCGTACCTGTAATGCTTTTTAAAAGATAAGAAGATGATAATGCCTATTAACAAACCGAACGAGGCCACGCCGAATGCGGCATTGTAGGCGTGGGCCAAAGTAAAATGGTAGTGCTCAATCATAAAATTTTTGGTAGATGCTGCCGCTATCGGTGCAAGGAAAGCGCCGAGGTTTATGCCCATATAAAAAATATTGAACGCCGCATCCTTCAACGAGCCGTCGGTTCTTGAATATAAATTGCCCACAATTATATAAGTATTGGGTTTGAAGAGTCCGTTGCCGATTGCAATTACGCTTAGAGCGGTAAAGAGCAGTGCCGGCTGGCTTGTGGGCAGAGCAAGCAGCGCGTATCCAATGCATGAAACAATAATGCCCAGAAGGATAGTCCTGCCGTAGCCCAGCAGCCTGTCGCTAACCATCCCGCCGAAGAGCGGAAGGAAGAAGGTAGCGGCTATAAACAAGCCGTATATATTTCCTACCGCTGCGTCGCCCCAGTGGAAATTCTCTTGAAGGTAAAGTACAAAAATTGAGAGCACGGTATAAAAACCGAAGCGTTCCCACATTTCGGTAAAGAAAAGTACGTATAAGCCTTTAGGATGATCTTTGAACATTATCTACCTCATTTAATTCTATAACCGGAAAAAAGTTGGAGGCAAAATAATATTTTATGCAAAAAGAAAATAGCTCGGCAGATAATAAATGCCGGCAAAGTTTATTTTATAATATGATTAGTAGTTTATAAATAATCATACGGGCAGTCCGGTATTAATAGGAAGGAATCTTTTTCTTCAATGTGTTTCCGTACCCTGCAGAGATAAATCTTCCCGAGGAACTAATAAGATTGAATAGATTTGTTAAGAAATCTCCGTCCGATTTTTTATTCGGATAGATTAAATATTTATTACGGTAACCGGCAGGAGTAAAATTAGGCATAATCACGTTTGCGCCCGCAGCAAGTCCTTTTTCCCATCCGTCTGCATCAAGAGTTGCAAGTGCAGTAGTAGCCGGCATATGAACATTTTTAAGAACGATCCTGGCAATTGCCATTACTTTTAAAGTAAAATCAATTTCCGCCGGCTTATGATTTCTGTAAGGCGTATCGGGAGAAGGTATAAACGGACTGAAGGAGACCATATCCGCCTCAAGCTTGCGACAGAGGGTTATGTCGCCTGCAATGTCTTCTATCGATTGCTGCGGCAGGCCGATTAAATTTCCGCTGCCGGTTTGATAACCCAGCGATTTTAAATATTCAAGATGCTCAATCCTTTCTTTTAATTCTTGGCCAAGATGATACGCGGAGTAAAGCCGTTCATTGGAGGTTTCATGCTTTAATAAATATCTGTCGGCTCCAGCTTCTTTCCATGTCTTATATTCTTCAAAACCCCGCTCGCCAAGACTTAATGTAACGGCAGAACCAAATCTATCTTTAATTGTTTTGATAAGCTCTTCTATTTCTTTCCCGGAGATATAAAAATCTTCTCCCGACTGAAGCACGATAGTTTTTATTCCGGCTTCTGAAATTTCTTTTGCAGTTTGAATTATCTCCTCTTTAGTCATACGGTACCTGGGTAAAGTTTTATTGCTTTTTCTCAGGCCGCAGTACAAACAGTCCTGTTCGCAGTAATTTGAAAATTCAATAATGCCTCTTAAATGAACTTCGTTGCCGCAGTATTCTTTTCTAACTGCATCGGCTTTTTGAAAAATCATTTGGAGATCATTCTCATCCGCAGCCTTAAGCAGTGAAACAATATCCTGCTTATCTAACTCATCTTTATTTAAAATATCCTGTATCATTTCCTTATTTTGGAATTCCATTACTCTCACTCTTAATCTTGATCTTACTCTTACCTTACTCTTTGTTTTTAAATTGGATTAAGAGAAAGATTAAGAGGGAAAGGATATAACGGTTAAGTTTAATTATAAATAAACGTCTCTTTCGCCTGCATCAATCTGCGCAAGCATTTTAGATAGTTTTTTACCCGTAACTCCGTTTATGTTTTTTACTTCTTCGTCAAAGAATTTTTCCGCAACTGCTTTTGTATCTGCCGAAGCGAAATCGTTTAAATATTCTTTGAACGTGGTTAATGCGTTCGGCGTGCAGATTTTACCTATATTTCCCGACTTAGCCAGTTCCATAAATCTGTCGCCGGTTCTATGAGAGCGGTAGCAGGCCGTACAGAAGCTGGGCAAATAGCCCAGCGCGGTGCAGTCCCTTACTACTTCATCAAGACATCTATGATCGCCAAGCTGGAACTGTTCAAGTTCATGCTCGTTTAAGCTTTCCTTGGACTCGTTGTAGCTGCCCGGCGCAGTTCTGCTTCCGGCACTAATTTGGGATACGCCTACATTAAACAGGTCTCTTCTTAGCTCAGGCCTTTCGCGGGTAGATAGAATAATTCCCGTGTAAGGAACGGCAAGCCTGATTACCGCAACTATCTTTTTAAATGATAGATCATCAACTGCATAGGGCGGATTGACGGCCGCAGGCGCATTCAATGCAGGCTCCAGCCGAGGAACCGAAATTGTATGAGGCCCTATTCCGTATTTGGAATCCAGATCGAAGGCGTGCGTTAGCAGCGCCAGGGTTTCGAACCTGTAGTCCGTCAGACCGAATAATGAGCCGATGCCCACGTCGTCTATGCCTGCCTGCAGAGCCCGGTCCATTGCATAAAGCCTCCAGCTAAAATCTTTCTTCGGGCCCTCGGGGTGCATTACCTTATATGTTTCGTAGTGGTAGGTTTCCTGGAAGCATTGATAAGTACCGATGCCGAAGCTTTTCAATCTTTTAAAATCTTCCAGCGAAAGCGGGGCTACGTTTACATTCACCCTTCTTATATTATTACCGTTATAATTTATATTGTAGATTCTCTCAATCGCTTCCCCGATAAATTCAACTGCGGCTTTCTTTGGATGCTCGCCGCATACCATAAGGATTCGCTTATGCCCCTGCAATACAAGCACACGGGCTTCTTCTTCTATTTCATCCACTGTAAGCGACCTTCTTTTCAGCTGCCTGTTATCTTTTCTGAATGCGCAGTAAAGACAGTTGTTCACACAGAGATTTGTAAAGTAGAGCGGCGCAAAAAGCACGAGCCTGTTACCGTATATTTTTTCTTTTACTTCCTTGGCCATGCGGAACAATTCATCCAGTACATCCGGCGAGCAGGCCTTTAATAACGCCGCGCTTTCTTTTAATGTTAACCCCTTTGCTTCCGAAGCTTTCCTTAAAATATCTTTTTGAAGTTCTTCATCGTTCAGCTTTTCATCTTCCAACAATGCGTTGATATATTCCTCGTTTATAAACTGCATCATCTACCTCACTGCTAAAGTTGTAATTATCCTATTGATCATATCGATGGAATTAAATAAGCCATGCGATAATATTATTTTTCATGCCCCCGGCCTTCAATAAATATACCATTATAAATTCCTTCGTTTTCTATTGAATATTCATAAATGCAAAAACTAATTCTAAAAAAAGAGAAGCCGCAGGCTAAAAATACGGGCGTTGGCCGGATACATTTCCAATTTTTTTAGAAATTGTACAGATATATATAAAGGGATTTGCTGGAACGCTTTTTGTTTTAACCATAAAAAGTTTTTTATAAGAACTTAGGAATTTGTGTAAATCAGCGGACTTGAAATGCGAGAAGAGAACGATTCATTAGGAAAAATGCAGCTGCCGGATGATGCGGTCTACGGAATTCATTCTATAAGATCGCTGGATAATTTTCCTATTACTGGCGAGCGTATAAACCTGCATTTGGTTAAGGCATACTTATTTGTTAAAAGCGCTGCAGCCGCCACTAACTACAAGACGGGTTTATTATCCAAAGAAAAATATCCCCACATCAGCAAAGCAATCGATTTGCTGATAGATGAGACCGATAAGACAATCTCCAAAGAATCTTTTTCGATATTTGAAAAGATAATAGTCGATCCCTACCAGGGAGGCGCAGGCACTTCGCTGAATATGAACATCAACGAAGTTATTGCAAATACCGCATTAAAGCTGGCGGGCAAAAATTTCGGCCAGTACAATTTCATTCACCCGATAGACGATGTCAACCTTTCGCAGTCGACCAACGATACATACACAACTGCTTTAAAGATAGCTTCCATTTTTTTATTGCGGGAACTGACGGAGTCGTTCGCTTACCTCCAGGAAGCATTGCAAAAGAAGGAAAGCGAGTTTAGCGGCGTAATTAAACTAGGTAGAACACAGCTACAGGATGCGGTTGCTATAACGCTCGGTCAGGAATTCGGCGCTTATTCCCAAGCAGTTGCACGCGACAGGTGGCGCCTTTATAACGGAGAGGAGAGGCTGCGGTCTGTAAACATGGGCGGCACTGCAATAGGCAATTCCGTGGCCGCATCTAAAGATTATACTCTCTCGGTTAACAACGAGCTAAAGAGGATTACAGGCCTGCCTATCGCTAAGGCGGAGGACTTAATTGATGCGACGCAGAACCTCGATGTTTTCGTTGAAGTACACGGGCTTGTTAAAGCAGGCGCCTGCTCGGTAATAAAAATTTGTAACGATCTAAGGCTGCTTTCAAGCGGGCCGCACGGCGGCATAGGAGAAATTATATTGCCGGCAATGCAGGCAGGCTCCAGTATAATGCCGGGTAAAGTTAACCCGGTTATTCTTGAAAACGCCGTGCAGGTGGGCGAGATGGTAAAAGGGCACGATGCCGTAATTTCAAATCTTGTTTCTGCAGGAAATTTGGAATTGAACGCATTTACCCCGCTTATTGCGCATCTGTTTCTAAAATCGCTTGAAATGCTTCGGGATTCTCTGCATAACCTGGCTGATAAATGCATCGCCGGAATTAAGGCCAATACCGAAAGATGCAAATCCAATTTGATTAATTCTTCTGCGGTGGCAGCATCTCTTATCAATATATTCGGTTATGATGCAGTTGCAAAAATTGTGAAAGAAGCAGATGAAAAGAACACTTCGTTTATTGAACTGTTAAAGAGCAGGAAGCTGCTTAATGAGAAAGAGCTTTATAATTTAATTGCGAGAGAGATGGGGGTGGGCGATGCTAAACGTTCCTAAGTCGGAAAGAAAACATATTGTAATTACCGGAAGAAGAAACGTCGGCAAGTCGTCTCTGGTAAATGCTTTTTTAGGGCAGGACCTCTGCATAGTTAGCGATGTTGCGGGAACAACCACCGACCCGGTAAAAAAATCGATGGAGCTTTTGCCTTACGGCCCGATAGTTATTGTAGATACTGCGGGTATTGATGATGAAGGAGTGCTTGGTGAAAAAAGGATAAGCAAGACTACAAAGGAAATTTCTGCTGCGGATTTTGTTATCGTCGTGCTGGATGCCCGCGAAAGGATTGCGCCTAAGGAGTGGGAGCTTTTGAATTTTTTAAATAAGGCATCAATACAATATTTAATTGCGGTGAACAAGATAGAATACGGAGTAAGCCCGCAGCTGCTATCCGAATTGAAGCTGCTTAATGTTACTCACTTCGAAATTTCCTGCGCCGAAAATGTCGGGATCGAAGCTCTAAAAACAAAGGTTATCAGGATGTTGCCGTATGAGAGCAGTATTCCTTTAATAGGCGACCTGGTAAGCCAGGGCGACGTAGTTGTTATGGTTGTGCCGATTGATCTGGGAGCGCCGAAGGGAAGGCTGATTCTTCCGCAGGTTCAAACAATAAGAGAAGCGCTTGATGAAGATACGATTGTGGTAGTTACAAAGGATAAGGAATTAAGATCGACTCTGTATGCTTTGAAGAATCCCCCTGACCTGGTAGTTACAGACAGCCAGGCAATTATGCGCGTTGCAGCCGATGTTCCGGACGGCGTTAAGCTTACAACCTTCTCGATATTAATGGCCCGGTATAAAGGCGATCTGCCGCTCTTTGTAAAAGGATTAAAGGCAGTCGACTCTCTTGAGAACGGTGATAAAATACTTATAGCTGAGGCATGCACTCACCACAACCAGGCGGATGACATAGGGAGAGTAAAAATTCCCAGGTGGTTAAGGCTTCATACTAAAAAGAATTTAGTTTTTACGGTTAACAGCGGCGGTGATTTTCCGGAAGATATCTCGGAGTATAAATTGATCGTCCACTGCGGAGGCTGCATGCTCTCTAGGCAGGCAATGCAAGCAAGGATTAAGCAGGCAATGCTGATGGAGATTCCGATAGTTAATTACGGCGTGCTTATATCCTACATGCACGGGGCTATTCCCCGCGCCCTTATGCCCTTTGAAGAAGTTGCCGCTTACTGGGGTAAAGAAAATTTGAAGCACAATTAATCATAGCCTCATCTTGCTGACTTGGCTTGTTAAAAAAATATTGCACCCCGCGCTGCCGAATACTCTGTGCAGCGCATTGTCCTCGGATTGTAAAAAAAATTTCCATGTTGTTTCATGCTTGCCAAACGCCAACTCTTACTACTCGTCAAGCGAATATCTTTTTTGACAACAAAATTTTCCATTATTAGGAAAAAATAATTTTGCAAAAATCTCCTCTTACAAATTGTTCTTTAAAATCATTTTTAAAAAATTTTTTTATGGCATTCAATATGAAGATACTTGTGCGAAAAAAATGAGGAGACAATGCATTCGCATATTTTTGAAAATTACGTGAAGAATGATAAAAGCAGTTTAATACCGTTACTGCAGGACATTCAAAATATATACGGCTATATACCCGAATACGCACTGGAAGAAGTTGCCTGTTTTGTGGATATGCCTGTAAGCCGGATTTACGGCGTGGCAACTTTTTATAATCAATTTAGATTAACGCCTCTCGGTGAAAACATAATTAGAGTTTGCAGGGGCACTGCATGCCATGTAAAAAGCTCCGCAAATATATTGACGGCGCTGGAGACAGCATTGAACATTAAAGCAGGGCAGACGACACGCGATAAAAAATTTACGCTTGAGATTGTAAACTGTATAGGCGCTTGCAGCATAGCGCCGGTAATTACGGTTAACAACGAATACTTCGGTAGGTTAAGCGTTAAGGACATTGCCGGCATAATTAAAAAATATTCCAAAGCGCCAAAGCCTAGAGAAGCTGAGCAGCCGGAGGTTAATCTTGCATGAACACATTTATAGAAAAGTGCTGCAGCCAATGCTGGCACAGCCCTGAGAATCCCTGCGATCTTTTTGTAAGATGCTGTACCGAAGGCCCGCTCTGCCATCAGAATAATGTTTGCGAAGAAAAGATAAAATCTTTGAACAGTACCCTGCTTTATAAAGAGCACGAGCTTCCGGTCATCTTTATAGGAATGGGAACTTGCGGTCTAGCCTCCGGCGCTAAAAAAGTTGAGGATGCCGTAAGAGCTGAGCTGGCAAGACTGAACATTGCTGCGAAGATAGAAGAGACCGGCTGCGTAGGTTATTGCGCCAAGGAAGTTATAGTGGATGTCAAGCTTCCCGGCATGGACAGAATTTCGTACTGTGAAATAACTCCCAAAATAGTTCCGAAGCTGATTCAAAAGACGATAGTTGAAAAAGGAATTTTTAAAGAGAAGCTGCTGGGAACCTACGGTAATCCGGACGCTGATGTTCCGGCCATAAATGATGTGCCGTTTTTCAAGCATCAGTTGAAAATCGTACTTCGCAACTGCGGCGTAATTAACCCGGCATCTATAGATTCTTATATTGCCAGCGACGGATTTAAAGCGCTGGACAAGGTACTGCGCTTAATGAAGCCCGATGAGATAATTAAGGAAATTACCAGCAGCGGACTACGGGGAAGAGGCGGTGGCGGATTTTTAACCGGCAAAAAGTGGGAGCTTGCTTTTAAAGAAAAATCTGATAAGAAATATTTAATCTGCAATGCCGACGAAGGCGACCCCGGCGCATTCATGGACAGATCGGTGCTGGAGAGCGACCCGTTTAAAGTTGTGGAAGGAATGATTATCGCTGCTTACGCTATCGGCGCAGCCAACGGCTATATATACTGCCGCGCAGAGTACCCGCTTGCAATCTCACGACTTCAAAATACAATTGAGCAGTGTATGCAGTACGGCCTGCTGGGCAGGAATATCCTTAACAGCGACTTCAGCTTCGAAATAAAAATTAAGAAAGGCGCAGGCGCATTTGTCTGCGGCGAAGAGACTGCATTGATAGCTTCTATTGAAGGCAAGAGAGGAATGCCGCGGCCGCGGCCTCCTTATCCCGCTGCTGCCGGCCTGTGGGGTAAGCCTACAGTTATAAATAATGTGGAGACTCTCGCGAACGTATCTTCAATTATTCTTATGGGAGCCAATAGATATTCATCCGTTGGAACGGCTACCAGCAAAGGTACAAAGGTTTTTGCATTAAGCGGCAATATAAAGAACACTGGCCTGGTAGAAGTGCCTATGGGCATTAAACTGAAAGATGTAGTGTTCGAAATCGGCGGCGGCATTCCGGACAGCAAAAAATTTAAAGCTGTTCAGATAGGCGGGCCTTCCGGCGGATGTTTGCCGGACAGCGTGATGGCCACAGAGGTTGATTATGAATCTCTTAAGAAAGTAGGCGCAATGATGGGCTCCGGCGGCTTTGTTGTTATGGATGAGGATACCTGCATGGTGGATGTTGCCAAATACTTTTTAACATTTATTCAAAGCGAATCGTGCGGAAAGTGCGTGCCCTGCAGGGAAGGCACAAAAAGGATGCTCGAGATAATCGAGAGGATTCCCACGAGCTACAGAAACACAAAAAATAAAGCGGATGAGCTGCAGAGGTTCAAAGGAGTAATTTACCTTCAAAGGCTTGCCGATGTAATAAGAGATACCTCGCTGTGCGGGCTGGGGCAGTCGGCACCTAACCCGGTGCTTTCCGGGTTAAGGTATTTTAAGGATGAATACGAAGAACACCTTTATGAAAGGAAATGCGCATCGGGTGTATGCAAGGAGCTTTTAACTTATACTATAGATAACAGCTTATGCACCGGCTGCGGCGTTTGTATAAAGAAGTGCTCGTCGTCTGCAATAATCGGCGAAAAGTCCCAGGCTCATTACATAATTGAGGATAAATGTATAAAGTGCGGCATGTGCATTGAGTCCTGTCGTTTTAATGCTATTACCGCAAACTAATACATACGATTTTACGGAGATATAAATGGTTCAATTAAAGATAAATAATATTACGGTTAACGCAGAAGAAGGAATGACTATACTGGAGGCGGCAAAGTCCGTGGGAATTCACATACCCACGCTCTGCCATCTTAAAGACTTAGCACCAACCGGTGCCTGCAGGATGTGTGTTGTTGAAGTTGAAGGCCAGAGAGGATTAACCCCTTCTTGCGCCTTCCCTGTTTTTGAAGGGATGAATGTTGAAACCAATTCGCCAAGAGTTAGAAGGGCAAGAAAGACCATTGTTGAACTGCTGGTAGAAAATCATCCGCAGGACTGCCTGGTATGCGTAAGGAATAAAAACTGCGAGCTGCAAAGCCTCGCTGAAAAATACAGTGTAAGAGAGCACCGGTTCGTGGGCCAATCCAAAAGCCATGCAATAGATATTTCAAGTCCTT
>JAKAJV010000140.1 GCA_021813585.1 Bacteroidota bacterium
AGAAGTTTTTCATTCTTCTTATACAATTCTTCTTTTGTAGTCAAATCATAAACATCAATACCCATTAAAGTCGATTCGAAAAATTTGTCCGTAAAAACCGAATCTATTTTTTCTTTCAACTGAATGGGACTCTGTTGAGGGAATGCAGCGGCGGAACAAAGAACTATGAACATGATTAATTTCAGAAAGTAATTTTTCAGCTTTCCATAAGCAGGGATGGAAAAGTTTGAAAGCATATGATTAGAAAACATTAATTCCATTTTAGATTTTTTCTTAAAAGTTCAAAATAAAATTATCGTCAGTTAGGAATTTCAAATTATAATTACTACGGATGAAAAAAATACCCGGCTAGAAATACTGACGCACTCTAAATTCGACACCTATTTTTTCTTCAACAACTTTCCTGGCTTTTTCTATATCTACTTCATTCATCGCAATAACAGTCATTACCACCTTGCCCGTATATTTTTTGGTATTCTTAGCAAACGTAACCATCTCGTTAAAATATCTCGTCTCCAGTCCCACCAGTTCCGAATACTGACGCGGATCGGCGGAATTAAAACTAATCGATACCGAATCGATCAGCCCGAGCAGCTCCGGGGTAATATCTCTTTTATTTATTACACTGCCGTGACCGTTGGTTATTAACCTGGTAGTGCCGTTGTTGTCTTTAACGTACCTGGCAATTTTTTTCACGGTCTCCCACCTTACAGTCGGCTCGCCGTATCCGCAAAAGACAATTTCTTTATATTGCGCGGCGTCGCCTATTTCATTTATATATACTTCCGAGTCCGGCTCTTCCGATTTATTCATTTTAAGATTGTAGCCGCTAATAACCGCTTCCCCGTCTCTATCGCAAAAAGTACAATTGGCGTCGCATCTGTTGGTAACATTTATGTATAACGAACTGCCGATTTTATACGTATACGCAGTGCCCGGCTTTGAGCCTATGCCGAACATCCTGAAAACATTATAGGAAGTAACCCTGGCAACATCCTCAGCCGTAAGATGATGAACTTCCGCCAGCTTCTCGGCTATGATTTTAACATTGGCAGGCTCGTTTCTTTTTCCGCGGAACGGTTCGGGCGTCATAAACGGAGAATCGGTCTCCAGCATAATACTTTCAAGGCTCAGGTTCTCAATAATGTTTCTAAGGCTGTCCATCTTCTTAAAAGTAATATTCCCGGTAAAGGAGATGAAATGATTAAGCTTTACCAGCTCTTTAGCATTTTCAAGGCTGCTGCCGTAACAATGGAATTGCGCCTTCAAACCGCTTTCGGAATAAGATCTGATTATATTCATCATGTCTTCATCCGATTCGCGGTTGTGCACAATAACCGGCTTGTTCAGCTTCAACGCCAGTTCAATCTGAGATTTGAATGCTTCAATCTGTTTTTCTTTCGGAGAAAAATCGTAGAAATAATCCAATCCTATCTCGCCGATGGCAACTATTTTTTTATGTCCGGCCAGTTCTTCAATCTTTTCCAGGTACGAGTCGTTCCAGTCTTTAGTATCGTGCGGATGAACTCCGACAGCGCCGTAAACAAAATCGTATTTTTCTACAAGCTCCAATACCTGCTTCGAGTTTTCCAAATCGGTAGCCGGAACAATTATATAATCCACTCCCGAGTCTCTAGCTCTTAGAATTACTTCGTCTGTATCATTCTCAAAATTCGGATAAAATAAATGAGCGTGCGTATCTATAAACATGTTAACCTTCTTTTGCCCCTATGTGGAAATAGGATTTATTCTCTTTACGAGTGGCAAAATTAATATTTGACGACTTAAAATAAAAATTCCAGGCTTAAAGAATAATTCCTTATCGGCGCCAGGTTCCCAATCAACTCTACATAATTATAATTAAGTGCATTGTAAACGTTAAAGAGAATCCTTGCAGGCAGATCGAGAATATTTAACTTATAACCGGCTCTTAAGTCCAACACTTTAATTTCTACTCTTTTCCTCCCGTCTTTCACAAGCCCGAGTGAAACCAGTTCAAAGTCCATTTCTTCAACTTTGCTTGAGTACCTATAGTCGGCGCCGAGGTTGAAATTAGAGAAAGAATAATCTACGCTTGCATAAGCCATATTGCGCGGCCTATATTTTAGCGGGGTATTCTGCTGCAGGTCCCTCGCCCACAGGTAAGTGTAACTGAGCGACAGCCTGAGCTTATTGTTCAAAAAAGAATAATTAGAGTTCAGTTCGAATCCCTGGATTCTGGCGCGAGTGACGTTATCAAAGTATACCAACCCGTCTTTCGGATCGACCCCGGGTTCAATAAAATCATAATATTCATTCTGAAAAACCGCAGCATCAAGATCGATATTGTTATTCACCTGATAGTTGGCTCCTGCTTCAACAGTCCAGTTAGTCTCCGGCTTAAGATTAGGATTGGGCTTAATTGTAATGCCGCTTGCACTGGTGGAAGTATAAGCTTCGGATAAAGTCGGCGCCCTAAAGCCGGTTCCGAATGAAGACCTTAAAACCAGCTTGCCGGACAGCCTGTAATTTAATCCGGCCTTAGGAGACAATGCACTCACGCCAATCTGGTTGCTTAGCTTGCTGTAATCGTATCTTACCCCTGTTGAGACTGAAAGCGGGAAATTGAACTTATAATCCAGCTGCGAATAAATTCCGTATCCGAACGAAGTTTTAATTCCGAAAATATTAGAATTAACTTTATCGGTAGTTGCTTCAATTCCGGAGACGAGTACCGAACGATCGCTTAGATTGGCATTGGCCTGAACTTCAAGTCTGAACAAGTTTGAAATTGAGGTATCGAAAGATGCCGTCTGGTCCCACCAATCGGAGCGGTAATAGCTGGCTCTTACATTTATAAAGAGTTTATCGCTTAAAACATCCTTGTAAATAGAACCGAGCATATATCTGTTTGAATTCACTCTTTGGCCTTGGTCGGCATCCGGCGGCACCAGGGCATTTCTCGAATCCTTCCAGTATAAAAAATTTCCATGTACCTGGTTTAACCCGTTAGCAAAAAAAGTAAGCGAGTTGGAAGAGGAGAAATTATAGATTCCTTTAACGTAGCCGATATATCTTGTATAGAATCCGCTTTGCCTGTAGCCCATATCCGAAAGGCGCGTTAAGGAAACAGCATAGCCGAAACTGCCTATCCTATCCGAATGGGCTGCAGTAATTCCGCTGAATGTTCTAAGCTCATTCGACCAATTCCAGATTGAGTATGCAGGCTTATCATAAGCCCCGATGTCGGCTTTAACGTAGGTACTTGGTTTTTTGCTTATTCCCTTTGTAATAACATTAACAACTCCTCCAATAGCAGATGAGCCGTAAAGAGAGCTGGCAGCGCCTTTAATAACTTCAACTCTTTCAATCTCCGGAACAGGTATTATCTCCCAAATAATTTCTCCGGTATCTCCGGTATAGTAAGGTATACCGTCAATTTCCAGAAGAACCCGCGTACCGGCTCCGCGGCTGTATCCGCTTGAGCCCCGGATGCTTATCTGGTCGTCTATCATATTTACTCCGGGAACATACCTCATTGCGTCTTCAAGATCGGTAATATTCCTTCTCTCTAGCTGGCCGGATTTTATAATCTCTGCACTTACGGGAAGATCCGAAATTCTTTGCGCATATTTACTGGCGGTAATTACCACCTGCTGGGATTCGATTGCAATTTGTTTCAGTTCAATATTTAGAGTTAACGACCTTCCGGATATTATCTGATTATAAAGCGTCTTACTTTCATATCCTATGCTTGAGACATCAATTGTGAAACTCCCCGGTCTTAAATTTCTTATAACAAATTTGCCATTGGAATTTGTTGCCACACCGTAGGCCGTTCCTTTAATAAGTACATTTACGCCGGGCAAAGGATTGCCAGAGGTATCAGTAACCATCCCGCCGATACTATACGTTTGACCGAATGCGGGCAAAGTAAGGATAACGAAAAATACTGTTATAAAAAATTTCTTCATTGAATTATAAAATTCCGGCTTCCGTGTAAATACTTTAAATTTTACCGCCTACTGGCCGCCGGGCGGCTGGGGCGGAGGATTATTAAAATTACATTTAATATTAATATTTCTAACAAGGGTATTCTCGGGAATAACTAATTTACCCGGCTGTGTGGTATCGTTATTTGCATAATAAACTCCTATTACATTCCAATCTGCTCTGTTTACAGATAAAACCGGATTTTTAGACTGAGCAATCGCAACATAAGAATAAGTTCCTGCGGAGATCGGAACATATCCGGTGTCTACTGCTGTAGAAAAATTTAGGCTGGTAATTCCGTAGGAGATAGGATGGCTGATGTATCCTACGTTAAAAACGTTGAAAGACCCTGCGGAAGTTAAAGGATCCTTAAAGACAACAAGTAGCGTCCATTTAACACTGTCGGGCCACTGTCCCTCAAACGATATATTCCCGCTGAATCCGGCTTTCTGCTGTTCCTCTTCGATTGATGCAGGTGTAAGTCCCTTATTGCATCCGTATACAACAATTAAAAAAATAAAAATAGCTAAGTATTTAACAAATCTCTTCACGTAAAAAATGATTAGATAAAATTTAAAAGAATATTCAAACCTTTTCGAAATTTAATTGTCTAAATAATTAGAAATTAAAACCTCTCTCTCCTAAAATGGGGGCAGTGAATTTATGCTGCCTCCATTTATTGTATAGCCCGGTTAAACTACTTCCCCAATTATATAAGCCTCTTCATTTACATTTTTTGCAATCTCTAAAACCTTTTCCGTTTCTTGCTTATTCACTACAGCAATAAGCCCGATACCTAGATTAAACACCTTTCTCATTTCTTCCATGCTTATATTGCCTGCGTCTTTAATCAGCCGGAAAATTGCAGGGATTTCCCAAGCATCCCAATTAATTTTTAATGATAATCCCTTAGGCAGAATTCTGTTTGTATTTCCGATTATTCCGCCGCCTGTGATATGAGAAAATCCTTTTATGCTGGTATCGGCCTTCAATCTGCTTATTAATTTCAAATAAGATTTATGAATCTTAAGAAGTTCCTCACCCAATGTTCCGGCTAATGTATTTAAAGCTTCGTCCAAATTATATTTTCCCAGAAGTACTTTTCTTGCTAATGAATACCCGTTTGTATGAAGTCCGTTCGAATTAAACCCGATAAGTGTGTCTCCTTTATTAATTCCGATGCCGTTAATAATTCCGGATTTATCAACAATACCTACAATAGTACCGGACATATCATATTCATTTATTTCGTATATGCCGGGCATTTCCGCGGTTTCTCCTCCTATTAGAGCGCAATTGTTTTCCTTACACGCGATTGAAAATCCCTCAATAATTTTTGCTGCCTTATCGGCATCCAGCTTACCGAATGCAAGATAATCAAGAAAATAAAGAGGCTCCGCGCCGCAGACAGCTATGTCGTTCACACAATGGTTTACAAGGTCCTGTCCTACGGTATTATGCTTATCCATCGCAAACGCTATTTTCAATTTAGTTCCAACCCCGTCTACACTGGAGACCAGAACGGGATTCATATATTTTTTTAAATCCAGCTCAAAAAAACCGCCGAACAAACCAATATCAGAAAGGACATTTTTATTAAATGTAGACTTCGCCAATTCCTTTATCTTTTTAACGGTCAAATCGCCTGCCTCAATATCAACTCCCGCGGCTTTATAAGTATTTTCCAAAATCCACTCCTTTAATAGTTCTTAACCAAAATGAAATGTGAATAAATTCGATTTAAAATTTACCACAAAATGCAATATATAACAAAAACATCAATCCCAAGAGATGAACACTGTTGAATAAAGTTTTACCATTTATTTTTAAGTATTTACTTTGCCAATATACCCGTGAATTTTATAACAACTAAGAATTACATAAAAAACATTTTGTTGAAATCTTTCATAGAATTTATCACAAATCTCATGTATGATAAAATTGAATACAACATTCTTATTATCTGGAAACTATAATTATAATTACCAATAATTTTATAAAAAATTTAACAGGCTAATTAGTAAAGTTAACGGTACATTATTTGATAAATAGCACCCGTATTAACAAATTAATTTTCGGGGATCACCTATGTATAAATTAAAATTACTTATTTCTTGCCTAGTAATAGGATTGTTTGCATTGGCATATACTGCAAATGCACAGGTTGCCAAAATAAAGACAAGACCTATTAGCCCTAGGCTTTTACCAACATTGGGTACACTTCCCGCCGGTTCAAACCCGGTATACAGCGGCAATCATACTGTTGCTAAGGGAATGCCCGTTTATTTAACCGGTGACACTACCGGAGGAGTTACAACTTATAGTTGGACGTTGACCGGCCCTAGCGGTACAAAGACAACTTTAAGCAGTACCAATTCCCAAAACGTCACCTTCGTCCCGGATACTACCGGCTTTTACTACGTTGGCTTAACAGTAAACGGCGGCAGTTCAGACGTAGATACTTTTTACGTTAGCACTTATGTAGGAACAAGCAAAACAACAGACTGTGCCCCATGCCATCAGGGAACAATGAAAAAGTGGGATACATGGAAGCTAACTCCTCATGCTAACATTTTTCAAGAAGGCGTTACCGGGCAATTAGAGGTTGCACCGGTAAACGGAAAGATGGAGGGTGTTTATTCTATTGCACGTTGCGCAAAGTGTCATACTACAGGATGGGATCAAAATGCCAATAATGGAAACTTTGGCTATTTATCCCATCAAAGCGGATATGACACTGCCTGGGCTTCTACATATACCCTTGATAACGGCGAATATTTAATCCCTCAAGGAGATATGACCGCATGGAACCTTTTAAGCAGCGCAAAGTATAATAATGCGTTAACAACGGCTACTATTGGCTGCGAAACTTGTCATGGGCCTGCTACAAAACATATCAGCGGTTATGATGCAACCGGTCAATATATCTCAGCAAGTTTGGATGCTGGTGTATGTTTACAATGCCATGATGCGCCAACACATCATACAATTGGAACATATTATGAAGTTTCGAATCATGCAACTATGCCGCTTGCAGGTACACATGCAACTTCAACTTCATGCTTCCCTTGCCATAGCGGTACGGCATATTTTAAATACACACAGAACCAGACCACACCGGGTTATTCCTCAGCTGACGCTTCTCAACCAATTTCATGCGCAGCCTGCCACGACCCGCATGTTGCAGATAATTTCGGTCTCCGTTTAGTTCCTATCACTCTTAAGAACGGCTACCAGGTTCCTTCATCTATCGGTGGAAACGGTCAATTGTGTATGACTTGCCATCAGGCTAGAACAAACGGCAACACGGTTATTACTAATGTTGCACCATATTACGGTTTCAAAGATCGTTTTGGACCTCACCATGGACCGCAGGCAGATATGTACTTAGGCCAAAACGCATATCAATATGGAAATAATTCTTTAACCGGTTTAATGACGCACGGTTCTGTTCCCGATGCATGCGTAACATGCCATATGGCCAATATCGGCACCGGAAACAGTCCAAGCCACCAGTGGAGTATGATTGACACAACCGGCGGTACACCTCACGATCTGGTAGGCGGATGCGTTAACTGTCATGGAAACATTACTTCGTTCGACGACATTAAAGCTAGTTCCGACTGGGACGGCAACGGCGTAGTTGAAGGCGTACAGACTGAAGTTCAAGGTATGCTAAACGAATTAGCAGCACTATTACCAAAAGATTCTACAGGCGCAGTTGTTAGTAGAACATCTGATTCACTTTTAGTTAAAGGGCAGCCTAGCATAATAAAAGGTATCTATACTTACTACTTTGTTTCCGAAGACAAGAGTATGGGTGTACATAATGCAAAATATACGGTTGCACTTTTACAGGCGGCTTTGAAGGACTTAGGTTCCGTAGTCCCTGTTGAATTAACATCGTTTAGAGCTTCCCAAAGCAACAACACTGTTACTCTGAACTGGGAAACCGCTACAGAAACCAATAACAGAGGTTTCGAAATTCAAAAGAAACTTGGAGACACCTGGACTGCAATAGGATTTATAGACGGCAAAGGCACTTCAACTCAGATTTCTCAATACTCATTCAGCGATAAGTTGACTGATGCCGATAACGGAAGTATTTCCTATAGACTGAAACAGGTTGATATGAACGGTACATATCACTACTCAAAGGTAGTTGAAATAAGCATAGTATCCGGGCCTAAGGAATATACCTTATCTCAGAACTATCCTAACCCGTTCAACCCGTCAACTACTATTCAGTATTCATTACCGTATGAAAGTAATGTTAAGATAGTTGTCTACAACATTACCGGTGCTATAGTAAAAGTTCTTGTTAACGGAGTTCAGAATTCCGGTATGCACCAGGTAGTATTAAATACTTCCTCCTCAAATATCAATATGTCCTCAGGTATTTACTTCTACCAGATTGAAGCCAATTCACTAGACGGCTCCAAATCATTCAGAGAGACAAAGAAGATGATCTTAATGAAGTAATTCTCTGAAATTTTTGTTATTAACCCGTTCGTGATAATTTCATGAACGGGTTTTTTATTGTAAAAAATGTATTGGGTTTTAGAAACCATTACAGTTTTCTTTCATCCAAGGAGCTGGTAATTTTCTTTTAAATATCAGGTATACTTCTTCCGAATTGGATCACTTAAAGTTCTTTAATTTTTATTATATTTACCCGTTAAATTTTGAAAAAAATTTGTTTTTCTTGAATACGCATGATTAAAGAAGAATTAAACGACAGAGAGAAAAATATACTCAGGTATGTTATCCAGCAGTTTATTTTAACTGCAACGCCGGTGGGCTCAAGATATATTACCAAGAAATATAATGTGGGTCTATCGCCGGCAAGCGTGCGTAATATTATGTCCGATCTGGAAGAATCCGGCTTTATAGATCACCCCCACACATCTGCCGGAAGAGTTCCTACAGACAAGGGATACCGCTTCTATGTAGATTCGCTGATGGATATACAGAAAATCAATAACTCGGAAAAAGGATTTATAAACAAGAGTCTTGAGCCGAACATTAACGAAACCGACGAGATGCTTAGAATTACTTCGATATTGTTAAGCAGTATAACCAACCAGTTGGCCTGCGTGCTGTATCCCAAGCTAGATACCGGTATACTGGAAAAATTACAGATTGTAAATTTATCTTCCACAAAAATCCTTATAATTATTACTATAAGATCTGGACTGGTTAAGACTATTACCTTGGAGCTTACATCGGACATCAAAATATCCCAGATTGAATCCGTCCAGCGGCTGCTGAACGAGAGGCTTTCCGGGCTTACATTTGCCGAGATAAGGTCTTCCTTTGTGGAAAGATTTAAAGACGTTAAGTTGGAACACAAGCCGGTCATAAGGCTGTTTGTAGATTCTCTGGATAAAATTTTTAAGAATATAAAACAGACCGACAAAGTATTTATAGCAGGGACAAAGAATATTATTAAACAACCTGAGTTTGAAGACCCCCAAAGGTTCCAGAGCGTAATTGAACTGATAGAAGATAGGGATATCATAATCCATATACTTGAGAAGTACGGCGACGCCGCATCAGATCAAGTGTATATATCTATTGGTAAGGAAAATGAAATTGAAGAACTGAAAGAATACAGTTTCATCAGCAAGGACTATATGCTGGGCGACGTTTCCGGAACTCTGGGTATTATCGGGCCTAAGAGGATGGAATATTCCAAGGTTGTAGCTATTGTAGATTATATTGCGAAAATGCTCACGGAAGTTGTAACTTATTCAACAGTAAAATAAAGGAGGCCAAACTGAATGAAAAAAGATAAGAATGATGTAAAGAACCAGGATAACAATTCCAACAAAATAAAAATTGAGAGAAGCGAAGATATGCATGCCGAAATGAACGACGCTGAAATTTCAAAAGAAGATTCGAATGAGCAAGCCGGCAGCGGTATTACGGCAAAAATTGAAAAAGAACTTGAAGAGGCTAAAATAAGAATCGAACAATTGGAAAAAGAAAGTGCGGATTATAAGGATAAGCTCCTTAGAAAGGCGGCTGAATTTGAAAATTACAAGAGGCGCTCCGAGAACGATCAACTGAATTTGCTGAAGTATGCGGCCGAAAATTTTATTGTTAAACTGCTGCCTACTCTGGACGATTTTGAAAGGTCACTTCAGCATATGGAAAACGCAAAGGATATCGATTCAATTAAACAGGGTATACGACTTGTGTATGATAAATTACTGAAAATACTAAACGACCAGGGCGTCTCCAAAATCGACTCTGTAGGAAAACCGTTTGATGTTCATTACCACGAGGCAATGATGCAAAGAAAGGCCGAAGGCACTAAGCCGCACATTGTGCTGGATGAAATTGAAAAAGGCTATATGTACAAAGACAGAGTTATAAGACACGCAAAAGTAATTGTAAGCTCAGACGACGGAGATGAAAACTTTGAGTCTTCACAAAGCAATACTGAAAATACCAACAACGAGGATCAATAGAGTATATGGCCAAGCGGGATTATTATGAAGTTCTTGGGTTAGAAAGAAATGCTTCCAAGGATGACCTTAAAAAAGCATACAGAAAAATGGCGATGCAATACCACCCGGACAGAAATCCGGATGATAAAGGCGCCGAAGAAAAATTTAAAGAAGCTGCCGAAGCTTACGATGTATTAAGCAACGATGAGAAGCGCGCAAACTACGACCGGTTTGGACATGAAGGACTTAGGAACTCAGCCTACGGTTCCTCCGGCTTTAGCGATATTAACGACATATTTTCTCATTTTTCGGATATCTTCGGCGGGTCTTCAATTTTTGATGATTTCTTCGGCGGAGGCCAAAGGCAAAGAGGCAGAAGAAGAACCTCGGGTATACCCGGCTCGGATTTGAAAATCAATTTAAAATTAACTCTTGAAGAAATTGCCCAGGGCGTTCAGAAAAAATTAAAAATAAAAAAGCAAGTTAAATGCACCCAGTGCAACGGGTCGGGTGCCGAGTCCGGGACTTCTACTAAAACTTGTCCCGTCTGCCACGGCTCGGGCGAAGTAAAGACTGTTTCCCGCTCCGTGTTCGGGCAGTTTGTTAATATAGCAACCTGCAGTAATTGCAACGGCGAAGGAAACGTTATTGATACACCTTGTAAAAAATGCATGGGAGACGGTAGAGTAAACGAGGAAGTAAATGTATCCGTAAACGTTCCGGCAGGCGTGCACGAAGGCAGTTATATGACGCTGCGCGGCGAAGGGAATTCCGGCAAACGGGGCGGGCAAGCAGGAGACATTATCGTCGTTTTCCAGGAAATACCACACGAATATTTTACACGCGAAGAAGACGATATAATTTACGACCTGTTCATCAGTTTTCCGAAAGCTGTTCTAGGTGCAGAAGTTGAAGTGCCTACGCTAAACGGCAAGGCAATCCTAAAAATCGATCCCGGCACTCAGCCCGGCAAGATGCTTAAGATGAGAGACAAGGGCATTAAGCACCTTAACCAGTCAGGACACGGAGATCAGCTTGTAAGGGTAAATATCGAAATACCGAAAAAGATTTCCGCAAAGGAAAAAGATATTCTTAAGGAGCTTTCTGAAATGCCGGGCTTTAAGAAATCCCAGGATTCAGACGATAAAAATTTCTTTAAGAGATTTTCTTTTTAATTTCTTAATTAAATAATCCTTTACTGCAAATAACCGGATGAATAAACAGAACTAATTTCGGCGGCTAATTTGCCGGGGTGGAATATGTTCAAAAAAATTTCCGAAAAGACCGGGTTCACTCAAACTGAAGTTAAGGTTATTCTTTTTTTAATTGTTGTACTTATAATCGGCTTCGGTTACAAAACACTTCATAGGACAAACGAGCAATCCGTTAACAGAAGTTTTAGCTATGAAAACGAGGACAGCGCTTTTATCAATTCGGGGAAGGGGGAAGAAGCTTCTCCAAAGGATGCAGAAATAAAAAGCAGTTCTGCCGATGAGAAGCGAGAAGTACTTGAACTTGACAACGAAAATACTTTCCTTAAAAAACCGGGAACGCTGCCGGAAGAAAAAAGCATCAACTTAAACAAAGCAAGCATCGAGGAGTTATTAAGGCTACCCGGCATTGGGAAGAAAACTGCCGAAAGAATTATCGGGAGGAGAAATGAAATCGGCAGGTTTACCAGACTGGAACAGCTGCTTCAGGTAAAGGGAATCGGCAGTTCAAAATTTAATAAATTAAAGAAGTACGTCTTTATCGAAGGAGCAGATTCTAAAGGTTCCGTAAAATAATTTTTAATGCACACTCATTGATTTATGTTCTCAAAAACTATTATGTTGCAGAGTAAAAAATCAATCTAAGTTCTGCGCAGCCGGTATGCACGCTGTAATTTATGCCGAACTAAAAATTAAATCTTAGGAGAGATAAAATAACTAATGGCCGGATTTGAAAATCATGCGGGGTTCACAATATCAAGCTCAAAGCTTCAGCTTGTAGAGGTAATATATAAAAACGGCCAGTTCATGCTTGGCAATATTGATGAGGCGTACTTTAGCGAGCCGGTAAATTTGGAAACAGATAAAGAGACAAAAATTATCTCGCTCTTACAGGGCGCCTTTAACGAACTGGTAATCAAAAATCCTTTGAAGAGCTCATACGCTTCATTCACTCTCCCATTCGAGTTATTTTACATGATGCAGGTGCCTTATGACAACACGCTGCTTCACCAGGACCTTGTTGAAGAATTCAGATGGGAGCTCTCTGTACTTTACCCGTTTGCCCCTCATAAAGATTTCACAATCCAGTATATCGAGGTTGAAAAGAATAATCTTATTGATTTCAATTCCGCTATTGTAATTGCTCTTGCCAGAAAATATTTGCAATTGACATTAAATTTTTGCGCCGGTAATAATTTAAAGCTTAAGTTCGTAGACAACATCCACCTGGCTTCCGAACGGGCGCTTTCAATTAGTTACCCGATGACCAACAGGGGGATTATACTAAGCGTCTACTTCAATAATAAATTCCTTTCGCTCATCTTCTCTGTTGACGGCAAGCCGGTCAGATTAAAAGTAATTCCGCTTAACGACGCCGGAGAAATTCCCGCTCTGCTTTTAGCAGAGACGTCGACGAATCCTTCATTTAAAATAAGCCGCGGCTCAATAAATGCTGCCTTTATTACGGGTGATGAAATATCGGATACGATTATTCAGACGTTAAAGAACGCACTTGGCATTGAGTTTATTTACTTCAATCCCTTCGATAAAATAAAACCCGAGCCGGCGCTGTACGACAACAAATATTTTTCAGAGAAATTCAATTCTTTCTCCCCTGCTGCCGGTATAGCATACAGGCTTGCTTAGGTACGTTTTATTCATTTTTAAAATCTTTCATAAGATGGGAGTGAATCAGAGATCAGAGGTCAGAAGTCAGAGGCCAGCGGAAAGACAAAAAAGGAGTGATAAAATGCAAATAAATTCAGCTAAAGATTTAGATGTGTACAAGAAAGCGTATTGGTTAGCCATGCAAATTTTTGAATTGAGTAAATTGTTCCCCAATGAAGAACGTTATGCATTAACAGATCAAATAAGACGTTCATCCCGATCTGTTTGCTTAAATCTTCGTGAAGCATGGGCAAAAAGAAGATACGAAGCACATTTTATAAGTAAATTAACCGATTGCGATGGCGAAAATAATGAAACAGATTCTTAGCTAGATTTTGCTAAAGACTGCGGGTATTTAAGTATAGATGATTATAATAGATTGGTTTCAAGGAATCGTGAAATAGGAAAGATGCTTGGTTCAATAATGAACAACCCGGAATCATTCCTAATCAAAAATTCTGAACTTTGAGATCTGATCTCTGGCTTCTGATTTCTTATAATAATATTTCGGCACTTCAATAATGAGAATGAGGATAATATCCGGTGAGTTTAAAGGAAGGCTAATAAACGTTCCCAAATCGGATTTAATTAGGCCTACCACCGACAGAGTAAGGGAAACACTTTTTAATCTATTAAACAACCAAATAGATTTTGACGGAATTAAAGTGCTAGATGTTTATGCGGGTTCGGGATCGCTTGGATTGGAATGCATAAGCAGAGGTGCCGCTTCGGTGGATTTTGTCGAGAAGAATTTTGTCATTCAAAAAAATCTTCAGGCAAATATAAACTCATTAGGTGTGGAAGAAAGATGCACAATATATAAGATGGAAGCAATAAGGTTTTCTTCATTAAAGAGTAACAATACTTACGATTTAATACTTGCAGATCCGCCTTTCTTTAAAGACGATGTTTATTCCGTCGTTAAAAATCTTCTAACAAATAATTATTTAACAAAACAAGGCTTTATAATTATTGAGCGATCCAAGCAGACAAAGGAAAAGGACATGGAGAATTTTGCTGTTCAGCCGTTTAAGGTTATCGGGGATACGTGTCTTTACAGAATAAAAAATTAGTTTAACTAGATATATATTTGTACTTGATACTAAATTATTATTGCATAAATTTATAATTAACTTTTAGTAATAAAATTATAGGGATCATAAAAAAACGGCTGGGTTCTTAAATCTTCATTTTAGAGGTTTGCCAAAAGTATAAAGGGAAATTAATAATGTTAAAACTAATTTTTTATTCTGCCATGGCTATTCTTTTTAGCGGACATACTGCAGCCCAATATTATAACCAACAAAAATTGTATCATGCAAATCAAAATAATTTAAGTATTAGATTTCATGAGTACAGTCAAAATGAACTTTTATCTCTTGAAAATTTAATTACTAAAAATGTAAATAGCGATGTAAAGATGGACAGTCTAATTACAACCTCTATTACCGGAGATGGTATGAAAGTTTTATTCGAATATGATCAAAAGAGTAAATTATCCTCATGGCTAATTCAATTTAATACGAACAATGAATGGGAAAATAGTTCTATGACTTCTAATTCTTATGACAAAAACGGAAAATTAGTTACGAAACTGTATTTAGACTGGGGTGGGAGTTCGTGGGACAGTACAAGCCGGATTATTTATAAGTATGATGAACAAGACAATCTAATTCAGGATGTATTCCAGTCATATTCCGGCAATGATTGGATAGATTTGTCGCGAACGATTTATAAATCCTATAATTCCTCAGGAAATGCAGATACTGTAATTGATGAAACCTGGCATAATAATCTTTGGGAGGAAAAAGAACTGATAAACTTTTTCTATTCTGTTCAAAATAGAAAAGACTCGATTATTTTTTATATATGGAACGGTTCCGCATGGCAGAATGATTTTAAAACGATATTTTATTATAACGGAACTCAAACCGGTCTCGATTCAATCGTCTCAAAATTCTGGGGCGGTGAGTGGCTTAACAATTTTAAACAAATTATCTTCAATGATTCAAACAATAATGAAACTGAGCAAATAGATCAAACCGCTAACGGCATCTGGTGGGAGAATTCGGTAAGACGTTTTTTTACATACAATGAAGCTAATTTAATAACATATGCTAATTGCGATATATGGAGCGCAAACGGCTGGACTAAAGGCGACGGAAATTTTACAATAACTAATCCGAATGGATTTATAGCTGGATTTATTACTAATAATATAAAAATTTATTATTCTAATATTAGCGGAGTTAATAATAAGATTCGGGTAGTAAATGATTTTTCTTTATCTCAAAATTATCCGAATCCTTTCAACCCTTCAACAACTATAAATTATTTTATCCCTAAAGCCAGCTTTGTTTCAATTAAAGTCTATGACATTTTAGGAAAAGAAGTTGCCGAATTAGTAAATGAAGAAAGATCGGCAGGCAGCCATAGAGTACAATTTAATGCAAATGGACTGGCAAGCGGTGTTTATATTTACAGCATTAAATCCGGAGTGTACTCAAAATCCAGATTAATGATTCTGGAAAAATAAAGTAGTTATAAAATAGCATACCAAAATAAAGTCTTATCAGCTTATGCCCTTTATATAAGACAATTCCATTTCGTATATTTCGTTTTGGTTGGAAGTGTTTAATGCCATACCGCGAAATTCAACTCTTAAATTTATTACTATAAATTCATCGGACAAATTTGTCGGCGCATACTTCTTTCCGTCATCGCAAATAATCACATAGCAATTATATTTTTGCGTCATTGTTCCTTTCCCCGAGTCCTCATGTCTTTCATTTAAGCCTGTAGTGGCCATATCTTCCCAATCAATACTTTTCAAAAATTCGTTGCAGCTGTTTATTATAACAACTGAAAATATTATACTTATCATGATACCAACTTTTCTAAAATTCATAATCATGTCTGCAACCATATTTAAGTCCCAAATAAAAAATATAAAATTGGATATAATATTTTTAATAAATTGAAAATCTAAAAACCGACGCAAAACTATTTATTTATATATACCTCTCAAATCGCCAATCCCGAAATCTGGATAACTATTTACATTAATACCTGAAGAAGAATAGTAAAGTGTCCAGAGCGTAGACTGTCCTTTCGACAACGGGACGCCAATCTTTGTAGTGTTACCGCCTATTTTTGTACTGTAGGTAGCATCTGTATAGAATTGCCCTTCAACGTACCATGGAGAATTTACCTGTGCATTGCCGTTGTTTTTTACGCTGCCTTTTGCGACAAGCCTGTTAGCAGAAACATCCAAATAAGTTGTATCAACTGAAAAAGAAAGATTTGATATTTGAGTATCCTGTGGAGACCCGACAACAGTATTGCCGGAATTTGTGCCCGTTTCATCACAGCATAACAAAAGCAAAGGAAAAATAATGGATATAAAATATTTCGCCGGTTTCATTTCCTACCTCCTATTTTTCTGAAAATCTATTTCACTACTAATGCTTGTACAAACTTATAAAAGCAATCAATGGTATGAACCTCGGGGCAAGCCCCGAACCCTGTTCCGCCGCAACCTGCCCGCCGCTTTGCTTTGGCAGGCGGGGCGGCCGGGAACCTGCCCGTCCGATAGGCGGGATACCCAACCTTCCTACCTACCGTAGGCAGGCTCGTCCGCCTTCTCCCGAAAACTTTCGGAGGAAGGCGGATTAAAACTTGGTTGTCAGCATATTGAAAAAAGAACGTCGAACTATTATTTATTTAGAATCATTTTCTTTGCCTGCACAAAACCGTTTGATTCCAGCCGGTAAAAGTAAACCCGCTTGCCATCCCGCTTACATTTCACTTAACATTATGCTCGCCGGCAGATTGAACTTCGTTAACCAGCGTTGCTGCTTCCCTCCCTAAAGCATCATATACCTTCAATGTTTTTTAATTTCCTTATAGTAAAACAGAAAAACCTAGTAGTACCGAAATAAAATTATACTTGGTGCTGGATTTTGATGTATAGCCGTAATAACTTGATTCATCAGAGAAACTTAATCGTCTATAGTTTAATTCAGTTCTAAATGCTACTGCATCGGTCAGTAAAAATTTTAATCCTACACCGGCATTTATTATTGGGATATCAAATTTATCTGATATTCTTGCTAATATGCCGTTCTGGATGGGGAATTGAAATGCATTGGAAATTCCATAACCGGCGCGTACGAAGGGCGCAAAACGTTGATTCTTTATCCTGAATGTATAAGCCAGATTACCTAAGAAGGCAAATGCCGGTGCACTTTTTTTTATGATAAAACAATTTATTTCCGGTTCAATTGATAATCCGTCTGCTACGTAAACTGCAGGTATTGCCGCCAATTGAAAGTAACCATAAGACTCATCATGATTAGTGGAATAATTGGAATAAGGGGAGATACTTTCATAAGTAGAGGAATAGTTATATGAGCCAAAGCTGCCGGATAAGTCTAGCTCCCAGCTGCCTTTTGTAAATGGTTTCTGGGGCTGAGCAAATGCTGCAAAAGAAAATAACACAAACAAAACTAAAGAAATTATTGACCGTAACATTTTGTTTCTCCTTTTGATTTCTTAAAAAATGATGTTAATTATACCTTAAGAACGGTTTTGCTAATATATTTGTATGAATATTTTTATATCCATCTCCTTTCTTTATTTAAAATTATTTTCCCAATAATTATTTGAATATTTTTCTCTCTACCTCCTTTCTTTACTCAAAATATTTCCTCCCATATTTCTTAGTCACAATTTACTTTGGGTTTTTTATACAAACTCGTAATTAAGAAATATGTTTGATCGTTTATATAAATTTTTAATTGACTACCTGAACTTACATATTTGACATCAATACAAACATCCCCATATAAATCGAAACAATGAAAAGTAGCATAACTAACTTTATTATTAATTGCAATTTTCACATCGGCGTTCCAATAAGGTAGATTCCAGCCATTCTGTTCTACATAGTTTTTGTTTAACACTTCAATTTTACCAGTCGTTTGAAAATCTATTGTACTGCTGGTATCTTTTTTCCCGCAAATTCTAATATTAATACTTCCGTCTTTTTGAATGTTAAAAAAAGAATTAGAACTACAGCAGATGAAATGTATACTTGGATATTCCGCGTCACTGCTATAAGATGCCCCAAAACCCCGGTAATTATTATAAAATAAATTATCGAATGGCGGCGGTGATTTTGGGGGCGGTTCCGAGGAACTATCTTTGCACCTAGAAAAATTGAAGACAATCAGTACTGCAAGTGAATAGATTGATACATATCTAAAATACTTTTTCGTTTTCATTTTTAAACTCCTTGAAATTACAAAAGCATCTTCTGCTTCCGGTTGCTTATAGAATTACTTTGTTAGAATCATTTTCCTTGCCTGCACAAATCCGCTTGATTCCAGCCGGTACATGTAAACTCCGCTTGCAAACCCGCTTGCATTCCACTTAACCTTATGCTCGCCGGCAGATTGAACTTCGTTAACCAAGGTTTTTACTTCCTGCCCGAGAAGGTTATAAATTATTAGAGTTGTCTTCCCGGCAGTTTTTAACTGATAGCTTATTACCGTAGAGGGATTAAACGGATTAGGATAGTTCTGTTCAAGTTTATATTCTAAAACTATTTTATGATCTTTATAGTTTGTTACTTGATTAAAGTAAAAATTAATTCCATTAGTCTCATTTTCCGTGACAGTAATTGGAGTTATATTTTCCGGCAAATCCATTCTAAAAGTTATATCGGTTGAAGAATAAATTTTATCAATTCCATTATACCATTTAGATTCTAGTTCATTATTCCCTAGTAAAATTCCCAACAAATAATATTTTCCCGGTCTCAAGCCACAAATTTTGTAGCTGCCATTTATTGGATTATTATATTTGGAATAAATCGATAGTTTTGACATATAACCGAATTCATCATACGCCACTAATATGTACCCAATTGAATTAGATGAAAGTGTTGAGTCACCGTAATAGATCGTACCTAAAATAGTTCCCTTTGCTTTTTGCATTTTGAAATCATTTAATTCCAAGTCGGTCTTAGGATTTATATGGATTAAATCTGTTGCTGCGTCGTTAAAAGTTGTGCCGTTATCAAAATAAGTAACCGCCACGCTATCAATACTGCTTTTCGAATTTTCATATGTAGATAACAATGCCAATTTATATTCACCCGGGTGTAATTTCATTTTATATCCCCCATTGAAGGAAAGGTTAGAAAGGGCTATTTCTTTACCGGTAATCGGATCAAGAGCAATTGCTGAAATATTTAGACTATCATTAGATAACCTAACACCATTTTCATCAACGGTAAATCCTGCTAAGCTGCAAACATAATCTCTAAAATGTATGTTTATCACTTTTGGGTAATTTGAACTTAATATAATAGTATCTGCAGATAAAAAACCATTTTTATTGTTAAACCATTCATCCGCATATTCATTATTACTTGCGATTAATTTATAAGACCCCAAAGGAAGATTTATAAAAATGTAGCCATTATATGGATCCCCATAAGTGGAACGTATCAGTCTACCCTCTAAATTATAAATTCCAATAGCTGCTGCACAAGCAAGACCTTCGGGATTATATATCATCCCTTTTATTCCGCAAAGCAAATGTGAAGGACTTGATTGATAATCGAAGTTAATATTTGCAACCGAATCTTTTTCATTTAATCTAACAACATCCGCATTATTAAAATTATCTTTGTTGTTATACCATATGTCTCCATAATCTTTAGAGGAAGCTAATATTTTATAATTACCGGGAAGCAGTTTATTAATAGTATAAGGAGTTGAATCTTTTTCGGAATAATACAAATATGTTGAACCTATTAAGTTACTATCAACATCAAAAACATATATATATATAGATAACATTATTTGGCGCAATATTTTGCCTGAAATTATTGAGCCAGGTTTTAAAGAAATATCAATATTGCTAACTGTGTCACCAGCAATAACCTGAATAGCTTCTGCTGAAACTCTTGAGGAAGAATTATTGAACCATTGCTTGGCATAATTCTCATTACCATTATATACAGCAAACAATTTATACTTTCCGGCATTTAATTTATCGAGTACATAGACCCCATTTGAATCAGGGTATGTTTCGGATATATAATAGTTAGTACTGTCGGTTTCGAGGTTAACTCTTATATAATAATTTTTAAATAATGACCCGTCTTCTTTGGTTATTTTCCCTGATATTGCACCGCCATAATCCAAATTGAAATTAATATTTTTAACAGTATCTTCTGTAGATAAACTAACAGCCAAAGCTTCCGCTTCGTTTACCGCATGATAATAATATTGTGAGGCGTAATTGCCAATATCACTTGTACAACGAATGATATATTTATCGGGCATTAAATTGTTTATACTATAACAGCCGGTGCTATCAGTTGTAGAGTAATAGAAGCCTGATAAATCTCCAAAAGCATCAACAAAGCAATTTGGCAGCGGATTCCCCATTACGTCCAACACTTTTCCGGTTATTACTCCATTATAATGGTCAAGAGAAAAATTTATACCGGCTGTTTCCAGACCATCATTAGCTTGAACTAATGTTGCTTGCATCCAATCGCTTGCATTATCATAATATTCACTTTTATAGTATCCTGCATATGCATCTGCAAGGACGTAATATTTTCCTTCGGATAAATTCTTAATTGTATATTTACCAGCACTATAAGTTCTGATATAACTCGAAGTAATATATTGCCCGTATTTATCGAATAACTTTATTGAGATAGAATTTGAGATCGGGCTTATCCCATCGCTTTCATAAACCGTTCCTGATATTAAACCTGTACCGGTAAGAACTTTTCTCCCAACAATTAAATTTATTTCTTGTTCCGATTTACCTTGTCTCCTTAGATTTGCCGCGCTAATTAAAAATTTATTAATATTTTTAATCGCTTGTTTTTTTTGAAACGAGCTTTGTTCACTAATCATTCTTGAAGAATAATTTGAATGAATTTTTGGTACACGTATCTTAGATTCTAATAAATTCATAATTACGCTGGAACCTGATTTGTTTTGTGCATTATTGGATACTACCCAAATACAAATAATGATTAAGATGATTAAATTATTTTTCGGTTGAGTTATGTTTTTCATATGTCCGCCTTTTACTTTTTTAATAAGCTTTTACTTCATTTAATTAAAATCAATTTTTTCGTATCAACAAATTTTCCAGCCTGTAAACGATAGAGATAAACTCCGCTCGCTATTCCGCTTGCATTCCATTCAACCTTATGCTCGCCGGCAGATTGAACTTCATTAACCAAGGTTTTTACTTCCTGCCCGAGAAGGTTATAAATTATTAGAGTTGTCCTGCCTGCAGTTTTCAATTGATATTTGATCACTGTAGTTGGATTGAATGGATTGGGATAGTTCTGTGACAATTCATATTTATTAGGAACAGAAAAGTTGACTTCAATTTCATTTGAATATTTATAACTGCCGTCAAAATCTGTTTGCTTTAATCGATAATAATAAACTCCGGTTGAAACTGATTTATCGATGAACGAATATTGATGAGGTTGAGTTGATGTTCCATGCCCGGAAATAAAGCCAATCTTTTCCCATTCGCCCTGGCGGGGCGTATTCCGAAAGCTTTCGGAAGAAGCCCGCTGGATTTCAAATCCCTTGTTGTTTGTTTCAGTAGCAGTTGACCAGTTAAGAATAACTTTATTACCATTATCTTTTGCTGTAAATGAGATTAATTCAACTGGTATAGTTGGTAAACCAAATAATCCGGTATGTATAGTCGCTTTTTCATGTGTTGCATTATAAAAAGTTAAACCATTATCCTGTTCGTTTACTTTAGGAGAATTTTCTTTTTCATATGCTCTCATCAACATATCCAGAAATCCCATTTCTATTTGGCTTAGCGGTTTATAAGTTGGAACAATTAAACACACATTAAACGATTTTTGTGAATTAGAAACATCCGGGTTTCGCGGACCTAACTGCGAGAGGATACTATCTTTGGCAAAATACACAATTGAATCGGAATAACAGCTATAAATATCAACGCTGTCAGTAAATGATTTAATACAAAATAACGTTGGATTTGCAAGTGCTTTTATTGGAAATTCAACTTCATGGATACCAATAAATCCTGCCAGATAAAGTTCCAGATCATTAAATTTGTCCCGTGAAGGATAATCTTTTTTATCTACCAATAAATCATAATAAGTACCGGAAACATTATTAATACTTGAAAAAACACCATTACAATCAGTATAACCTCCAAATCCAGTACCCTGATATTCAATTCCAGACCAGTGAGATTCTCCCAAGCCTTTAATATAAATACCCCAATTATGCAGAATTTCATGATTAAGTGTTGCCATATTATCCATTGCTTTTCTTTCAATCTGAATAATTCCACTCAATCTTCCCGCACTTCCAATTGTTCCATCTCGGTAAAAAACATCACGTAATTGTCTATTTATTACTCCATCATCATAGTCCTTCGTCTTTAGAAACTGGGCTGTTCGTCTTATACCTTCTTCAAGGTTAAATGGATATTTACAATTCATTAGAAAATTAAAATCAATGATTAAAAAATCATAATCATCATTAAAAAAAGAATAAAATTTATTAGTAATTGGAGAGCATTCAAGATTTAATTGAGGATATATCTCGAAAGGATCTACAACAATATTTACTACATGAGGCGTAGCATACATATTATCATAAATTTTAACAACTGTGGGACTATTTTCAGTTCTAAGATGTATTATTTCTACCCAATCAGGAGTAGGATCGTTCCAACTATCCGGTATCTCCGTTTTTTGCGTTCCATCATTAAAGGTGATAAGGAAACTTGTTTCATATTTCATAAAATAAGCAACACAACTGGTTAAAAAAGTATTTCTTTTCAGCCAATCATATTCATAAGGGCTAGGTGTCAAATTGCTCAAAGTGAAAATGCTATCCCCTGCTGTTTCATCACCATGTGTACCATCATTATATAAATCAACATAGTTTGTATCACTAACTCCATTTATGAAAATTCCAGGATTTATATGTTTTATTTGGAGTGTTCTCACATTATTTTTTTTAACTATTACATACAATGTATAAGTATCTGTCTCCCGAAGGATAAAAGGATTAACAAATACTTTAGTAATTGTGCTATTCCCTTCCTGAATTTTATGAAGTTTAATATTGGAATTATAGTATACGGGTTGCCGGGGCATCAGCTTTTGTGAGAATAAAGAAGAAGCGAAAATTACCAGGCAAAATGATGAAAGAATAAATTGTTTCATACTAAAACTCATTGTTAAATAATTCGTTTTGTTAAAAATATATTGTGTCTTAATAGTTAGTTTATTCAGAATTAAATTTCTTCCTGTCAAAAATTCGTAAAAAGCTTGTAAAAAAATTTCTTGTGTAAAGCATTGTCTTTGTCGATATATAATCATTCGCTTTCATCTGATAGTAATAAGCCCCGCTTTTAATCCGGCTGCCTCCAATGTTGAAAGCATCAAATTGAACTTCATAAACGCCCGGCTCGTGCTGTTGATTTACTAATCGTTCAATCATCTCGCCGGAAGAATTAAATAAAGTAATTTCTACTTTCGACATTTCAGGCACACAATATTTTATCTTTGTCTTTTTCCTGAACGGATTCGGGTAATTCTGACTTAACTGAAATTCCGACGGATTTATTTTTTCTATGTTGGAAACTATCAACAGCATTGCTTCTTAAGTTTACTGCTGCAATGGTAAGTTTTGGGAGGAAAGTATTCTACCAAATTGGTAGATAATACTATCGCATATGTCTATTACTTGGGATTAATAATTTTTTGTTTATTAACAGTTGTTAAAATTATGGTGATATTGAGACGGCGAGACACCAAACTGCTTTCTAAAAGATTCCGCAAAGTGTGAAGGATTGCTAAAGCCTACTTCAAGCGCAATCTCCGATATATTTCCGAAATTACTTTCAATCAGCTTTGCAGCATAGCTTAATCTAACCTGCTTAATAAATTCGCTCGGTGCTTCGCCGGTTAACGCAACTAGTTTTTTATGCAGCAGCGATCGGCTTGCGCCGATTTTATAAGCGAACGATTGGACATCGAAATGGCTGTCCGATAAATTCTGGTTAATTATTTCAACTGCCCTTTGCAGAAATCTTTTGTCAGCAGCAGGAATGCTATTTTCTTTAATCTCAAGCAATCCGTTCTTTCTGAAATATTCGTGAAGCCGCTTTCTCTGCTCAATAAGATTTTTTATTCTTGCAGTTAATTCTTCGGCGTTAAAAGGTTTAACTATATAATCGTCAGCGCCTGTTTCCAATCCCTCAATCTTATCATGTCCGCCGGCTTTTGCGGTTAATAATATTACAGGAATATGACTCGTCCTTTCGTCGGCTTTTAATTTTGCACACAGCTCAAAGCCATCCATTATGGGCATCATAATATCGCTTACTATAATATCGGGAATATTTTCAGTTGCGCTCTTAAATCCGGTTTCTCCATCTCCTGCTTCAATAATTTTATAACAATTTTTCATAAAACCCGCTATATAATTCCTTACATCATTATTATCTTCAATAATCAGCAGCAAAGGTTTTGAGTTATCGATTAGTTCTTCAATGTTCGGCTTAACGGTTTGTGTTCCCGTCTGATGTGAGCCTACTTCAAATGAAGGAAGGATTTGCTTTTCTTTTATACTGCATTCTTCAACAATCTCCTCTTCCCTAAGATAAGCTTTCCCAACCGGAATAATAATAATAAATGTGGAGCCTTTTCCTTCTTCACTTTTAACTTTTATTTGAAATCTATGCAATTCAATAAGTTCTTTAGAAAGTGCTAATCCGATTCCGGTTCCTTGCCTTTCTCTTGTATGGCTTCCATCAACCTGGTAAAAACGGTCGAATATTTTATCGATCTTATCTTTAGGAATTCCTATTCCCGAATCCGTAACAAAAACTTGAGCCTCATTATTTTCTTTTTTTACCAGAACAGTTACGCTGCCGTAGTGTGGTGTAAATTTAATAGCGTTTGAAATAACGTTTAAAAGTATTTTTTCCGTTTTATCAACATCAACATAAACAATTAAATTATTTTCTGCCGGTACAAAATTAAAGCTGATTTGCTTGCTTTCTGCAAAAGGCGTTAAAGACGAAATCAACTGTCTGACGAGAATAATTAAATCCTGCCTTTGGGCTCTTAAATTCATTTTGCCTGCTTCAATGCGCGATAAATCGAGAAGCTGGTCTACTAACCTTTTCAGCCGCAAAGCATTTCTATGAATCAGGTCTGCATCATTCTTTATGTCTAGATCTTTTGTAAGATCGAAAATCTTTTTTGCCGGACCAAGTATTAAAGTAAGCGGTGTTCTGAATTCATGCGAAATGTTCGTAAAGAATCCGGTCTTAATTCGATCAATTTCTTTTAGCTTTTCCGAATGATTCAGTTCCAATTCCAACCGGCTTTTCAAACGCTGTTTGCGCAGATCATAATTCCTGATAAATATTATAAAAGAAACAAACACCATAAAATACAGCGTATATGCCCACCAGGTTTTCCACCAGGGCGGATTGATAATTATTTTAATGGAAGCACTGTTTTCATTCCATATGCCGTCATTGTTAGAGCCTTTAACATGAAAGGTATAATCTCCCGGTTCCAAATTTCTATAAGATGCATATCTATATGATCTCGCAGATACCCAGTCTTTTCCACCCCGTCCAGTTTATACGCATATAAATTTTTCCAGGGACTAATATAACTTAGCGCAGCGAACTCAATAGATATATTGTTATCATTATGCTGAAGAATAAGTTCTTTACCAAACTGGATGTGTTTACCGGAGACTGAAACGTTAGTGATTACAACCGGCGGAACAAACCGGTTATCTTTTATGCTGTCCGGATGAAATTTTATCAACCCTCTAGGACTTACTAGATATATGAATCCGTTATCTGTCTTACAGCCAACCCCTGATCTATCTTCACTAACAATACCGCTTAGTACTTCATAAGTTTTAAAAGTTTTCGTATTAGGAATAAACTTTGATACACCTTTTAATGTACTTATCCACAAATTATTTTTGTTGTCTTCAAATATCTGATATGCCCAATTGTGCGGCAACCCGTTTGATTCGGTGAAAGAATGAAATACTTTTCCTCTCCTATCAAATTTATTAAGTCCAATATTTGTCCCCAGCCATAAAGTGCTGTCTTTACTTTCAAAAATTGTGAGAATTGTATTGCCGCTTATACTAAACGGTTTTTTAGGGTCGGAAATAAAGTGATCTATAATTTTATTTTTCGCCGGGTCATAGCAGATTAAACCGGATTCCCGGGTGCCTATCCACAGTAGTCCTTTAATATCTTGATGAATGGCATTTAAGGTTGTAAATATTTTAAGAGGGATAATAAATTTGTTTGTTAAAGTATTAACTTTTCCAATAGCTCCAATATCTTCAGTACAAATCCATAAGGTGCTGTCGTTATATTCCACAAATCCGTTTATCAGATAGGGGAATTTATTACCGTTGGAGTCCGTAATGTTTATTATTCGTCCGTTTTTTTCAATCTTAATAAGTCCACGCCCCGAAGAACTATTAAGCCCGATCCATAAATTACCCTTTCGATCTTCATGTACAATTCTGCAATTCTGTTTGACTCTATTATATCTCAATTTTTCAGTAATTGGATTAAAATTAATGAGACCTGCAGGTGTCGCAATCCATAATGATCCGTCATGCGCTTTAGATATATCCATTATTGAAGCGGAAGAAAAGCGTTTATTCTCTTTCCAGGTTTGCAGCGAGTATTGATTAAATGGATAAGTAGTACGGTTAACTTTATTAACGCCTCCTCCGTATGTAGAAACCCATAATGTACCGGAGCGCTCTCTGAATACGGAGGCAATACTATTATGACTTAAGCTGTTTATTAATTTATCGTCATGATAAATACGGGTGAATTTTTTAGTCTTTTTATCGAATAGATTAAGTCCGCTCCATGTCCCGATCCAAAGAGCATTCTGATTTTCTTGACAAATTGAGGTTACTGCGTGAAAGCTTATGCAGCCGGAATTTTTAGGATCATACTCATAAAATATGAATTTGCTTCTTTCGGAATTTAATTCTAATAAACCGCCTTGAGTTCCTATCCAGAGTGTTCCATCCATATCTTCATAGAGTGCGGTTATCCAATATTTACATTTTGTCCAATCATTATAGAATCCTTCCCTATAAATCGAATCCCGCCAATAATGAATAAACGATCCGGTATTAGAATCATATTTGTCTAGCCCGTTTCCTGTTCCGATCCAAAGCGTACCTTTCTTGTCCTTGAGTATTGCATAAATTACGTTATGCCTTAAGCTGTTAGTGTCTGATTTAAGATTGAAATAATGAATGAAGCTGCCGGTAGAAGGATCAAATTTATTTAATCCGTCTCCTGTTCCTAGCCAAAGATATCCGTTACTATCTTCTTCAATTGAAAGAATATTGTTTTTATTCCAATCGAGCGGATTGATTTTATCGAACGGTTTATAATGCATAAAAGTTCCGGTAGAAGGGTTCAATTTATCTAACCCGTTAGTTGTGCCGACCCAAAGATTACCGTTTTTATCTTCTAACATACATTGGACAAAACCGTTGGTAATACTTGCTCTATTACCTGGAATATTCTTATACGTCTTAAAATTTAACCCATCATATCTATCCAATCCGCTGTAAGTACCGAACCATAAATATCCGGTGCGGTCTTGCAGCACGCACCGGACTAATGATGCAGATAATCCTTGCTCTGTTGTGAAATGCTTAAACACAATTTCCGGAGTTTGAGAGTATGAATAAAACCCGCACAACAAAAACAATAAGTGAATACTTAAATATTTCCCTAACATTTATTCTTACCTAAATAAAATATTAGAAAATTATCGCAGAAGGATCATCTTCCTAATTTCAGAAAAATTTCCGGATGCCAATTTGTACAAGTAAACTCCGCTTGCCATCCCGCTTGCATTCCACTTAACCTTATGCTCGCCTGCGGATTGGACTTCGTCAACTAAAGCTGCTATCTCCTGTCCTAAAAGATTATAAATCTTCAAAGTTGTTTTACCGCCGTTCGATAAAGTATATCTAATAACTGTCGAAGGATTAAAGGGATTCGGATAGTTCTGATTTAATTCATATTTAAAAGGCGCGGAAAAATTTACTTCAACTTCATTTGAATATTTATAACTGCCGTCGTAATCTATCTGCTTTAATCTGTAATAATAAACTCCGGCTGAAACCGATTTATCTATATATGAATATTGATGCGGCTGAGTTGAAGTTCCATTACCGGAAATAAAGCCAATCTTTTCCCATTCGCCCTGGCGGGGCGTATTCCGAAAGCTTTCGGAAGAAGCCCGCTGGATTTCAAATCCCTTGTTGTTTGTTTCAGTAGCAGTCGACCATTTAAGTTCAACTGAATTTTCAGATGGCTGAGCAGTAAAAGATTTTAATTCAACCGGAACAATTTGATCAAATCCGTTCTTAACGACATAATCGGTAACTACCTGGAACTCCGTTGAATCATGATAAACATATACATCGCTTACAGGTATATTGAACATAGTACCGATCGCAGCGAGCACGAATTCATTTGTAGTAACAGAATAAGTTTTTGACAAATCCAGCGGACTGCCGCCAATCGTTATTCCGGTTACCCGGCTGCCTGCCGGATTAGATAAATTGCATGTATAAGTCATGCCGGAAACCTGCGGCAGAAATTCATCATTATATTGAACTTGAGATAAAGCCATTTCAAATGCCGTCAATAAATCCAAACCCGTCATCTTAAAAGTTGCAATCCTATAGCCGAGACCGTTCACTTCATTGAATCCGTAGCCGATCATCCTAAAAATATCTGCTGCAACAACGGGACCTTTGTATAACATTTGCGCAGTTGAACCGCCTACCGTAATGGCAACATCGGTATTAGTTTTCCATTTGAATGCTGTAGTTACCAGCTTACCCACAGATGTTTCATAAGGACCGGGACCGGTTACATCGGCAGTATGGTCTAAATCAACAGGTGCATATGCAATCTGCTGTGTGTACACCGGACCATAAACGGATTCGATTTCCGTTATCAAAGAATTTACTACGGCTTTTACTGTGGGTTCTTCCGGTATACTATTGTTAAGCTCAATTGACTGATAGCTGATTTCATTTACGCTGCTGCTACTTACTGCTAATTTTATTTCGCCTATGTTAGAATAAAATGCACCAGCCTGAACTATTAATGTTTTTTTACCCTCCGGATTTGTAACTTCAACCGGCTGATTTAGAAGATAATGATCGTGAGCGCCGACTATTAAATTAATCCCGGGAATATAGCTTGCCAGCATTTCATCAACATTTAATCCGAGGTGTGAAAGACAAATTATCACGCTGCAATTTTCTGTTTTTAAAGTCGTAACCATTTCTGCGGCTTTCTGCATTAATGCTTCACCGCTTGTATCAATAACAACAGGGGAAGGAAGAGAAAGTATGGCAGTTTCGGGAGTCGTCATTCCGAAAATGCCTATCTTCATATTTCCCATTTGCTTAATAATATACGGCTTGATATAATTCTTTAATGATTGAACAGCGGGATCATCAAGAATAATATTAGCAGACAGCAAAGGAAAGCCGCCCGAAGGGAACGCCATCTTTAATGCTGTATCGAGTACGGCAGGAGTAAGATCGAATTCATGGTTGCCGACAGCCATCGCATCAACACCGATTGAGTTTAAAAGCTGAAGCTCTGCGGCGCCATAATAATAATTAAAAAACATGTCGCCGATAAAGGAGTCGCCTCCATGTAGTACAAGGACGTTGGGCTCTGTCATCTTAGACATACCGATTACCGTAGCCGCTCTTGCTATTCCGCCCCTGGTTCCTTGCAAGTCCTCCGTTCTTGGTGCCAATGGTGCTAGGCATGAATGAGTATCGTTGAAGTGAAGGATTGTTAAAGTATCTACCTGAGCAAAAAGATTCAGCGAAAGAATGACGAACAAAATAGAACAAAGCTTAATAGAAATGCGTTTCATTTTAACCTCCCGATTATATTATTAAATAAAGTATCGCATCTAAACTAAGATAGGCACTGGGTGAATTTGTCAAATTTTTTTATTCCAGATGTCAAAAAAATGTAAAAAATCCGGAAACATTATTTTAAAGCTCGCATTATTTACAGGCTATTTACATTTCTTTGACAAACTCAAATTGTCAGTCAAATATTTTTCTTCCGTAATTAAATTGAATCTTGAAGGAAAATTGAAATGAAAAAGTTATTGGATGATAAAGTTATTGTAATAGCCGGATGCTCAGGCGGAATAGGAAGCGCAGTTTTCAGAAAGCTTTTACTCCTTAACGCACAAGTTATAGGTATAAGCAGAACGGAAAACATCCACCTAAAAAATTTTGCAAAGCAGAACAACGTTGAATACAATTGGATTAAATCGGATCTTTCTTCCGCCTCCGGCTGGGAAAGCGCAATTCAATATATAAAAGACAGATTTGGCAAAGTAGACGCTTTAATAAATTGTGTTGGAATATTAGCGCCGGGCAAAATTGAATATCTAACTATTGATCAAATTGACAGAGTAATATCGACTAACTTTAACAGTCTAATCTATTCTTCAAAAGTTATCATCCCGGTTATGAAGCAGCAGGGATACGGTCATATTATTAACATAGGCTCGCTCGGCGGAATAGTACCCATGCCGTATGAGACTTTATATAGCGCCACAAAATTTGCAGCCCGCGGATTTTCATTATCATTAGCAAATGAACTTAAAGGTTACGGAATCAAAGTCAGTTTAATTTCACCGGGACCCGTATTAACGAAAATGCTGGCTATGGAATCTGTTGACCCGGATTCAACAATCGCGTTTGTGAACAGACCACTTCGGGCAGATATAATTGCAGACAAAATAATACAGACTATCTTTCATCCAAGGACTGAAGCGGTTCTTCCGGCGGCAGCCAAGCCGGCAGCGTTTCTTCTAAGCCTTTTCCCTCAGCTATTCCATCTCATCTTACCGGCGCTCAATCTTATAGGAAGCTGGAACCGGAGAAAATATTCTAAAACTATGAATTGCTTAATCAACGAGGACGATTATGAAAACTCAATTAATTGAAAACAGATATCAGCTGTTAAGTTTTAACTTTGTTACGGCGTACGTCATCACTATGCGCCCTTATTTAATGTTCGTCTCCGGCATTACAGGTATTGCCGGTTTGTCTTTTGGAGAAATGAGTTTCGTCAGCATTGTCTTTTTATTTTCCGCAGCATTTCTTTCTTACGGATTCGGACAAGCGCTTACAGACTGTTTTCAAATCGATACCGATTCAATTTCCTCCCCTTACCGCCCGCTTACGCAGGGATTGGTTTCACGCAGTCATATTTTATTTGTAAGCATTACCGGATTAGCATATTGCGTTTTGATTTATACTCTTTTTAATCCGGTAAACTTAATACTTGGAATAATCTCCGGATTGGGCTTAGCAACATACACGCCTTTTAAAAGAAAATGGTGGGGCGGACCGTTTTATAATTCATGGATTGTCGGGCTGTTATTCACGATGTCATTTTTATCATCGGTAAACGCTTTGCCGGCATTTCATTCAAATAGATTTATACTTTCACTTTGCGCAGTCTTCTTCGGATACGCCAACTTTGTACTAAGCGGGTACTTCAAAGATATTTCTGCAGACCGTGCAACCGGGTATAACACTTTGCCGGTTGTCTTTGGCAGAAAGACTTCGGCTGTTATAAGCGACGTGCTTGCATTTCTAACACTCGCTTTCGCCTTAGCAGCGATGCTAACAATTTTTAACGGTAAAAATTTGGGCAGCATTAAACTTATTTCATTCATGTTCTTAGCTGTTTCTGTAATAATTTCAGCTATTGCTCAAGTCCGCTTGCATTTGGTTAAGAAAGACGAGGAAGCACACAAATCAATTTCACTCGTTGTTCATGTGTACATTTTATCTCTTTCTGCTATTGCTGCAGCAAACAAACCGGAGTGGAGCTTGTTTCTGTTTGCATTTTATTTAGTCTACCTCTTTGTGTTGAAAATACGACCTGCAAAAAATCAAATATAGGTGAGAAGATGATAATTTTAATTAATCCGAATGCCTGTGGCGGAACAGCACTAAGAAAGTGGAACACAATCAAGCCGGAACTTTTGAATAAATTGAATAATCCTGAACTTGTATTCCTCAATGGGCGTCAGTCGATGCATGCGCTGGTTAAAGATGCTTTAATAAAGGGCGAAACCGAATTCATCTCGGCAGGCGGCGACGGCACACTGAATTTAATGCTGAACTCGATAATTAACATGTACGGTACAGATCGAATTGATAAGATTAAAGTCGGCGCTGTCGGGCTCGGCTCCAGCAACGATTTTTACAAGCCGTTTGCCTGGGGAAAATTGATTAATAATATTCCGGTTAAAATTGATTTTGAAAAACCTTCGCCAAGAGATGTTGGAAAAATTACTTTTACAACCGGCGGAAGAATTAAAACAAAATACTTCCTCATAAATTCAAGTATCGGGCTAACAGCCGAGGCGAACTATCTATTTAATAACCCGGATAAAATTTTATCATCCTTAAAAAGGAAAAGCACATCTTCGGCTATAATTTATACAGCGCTAAAAAAGATTTTAAATTATAAAAACTTTAATGCGGAAATAACTTCCGGCGAGACGGGAAGATTTATAACAAGGATTACAAACCTTGGGATAGTAAAGAACCCGAATTTTTCCGGCGGAATGAATTACGGCTGCGAAGCAGATTACCGGAATGGATTATTCAACGTTCATCTTTGTTATGAGATGAATATGCCGGAAAGATTAAATTTGTTCCGGGCGCTTAATTCCGGAAAGTTTGAGCAGATAAAAAAAACAAAATCATGGACGACCGATAAGCTAACCGTAAAATCCTCCGGTCAATTCGCAGTTGAATATGACGGTGAAATAATTAGAACAGACAAAGTTGAATTTTCAGTTTTACCAAGCTACATAAAGGTGTGCGGATGACGAATCAAATATTGGAAAACAATCTCGTAAATTTTCTAACAAATAATTTCGCCCGCTCCCCGCTTCAAATTAATTGCTTGCACCAAAGCGATGCGGAAATAATAAAGACATGCGGCGGAAATTTAATTGCAGTTACAACCGACAGCATTGCTGAAGAAATTGAAACCGGTTTGTACACAGACCCTTATTTAATCGGCTGGATGGCTGTTACTGTTAACTTAAGCGACCTAGCTGCTGTAGGCGCCGAGCCTTTAGGCATCTTAATTTCGGAAATTATCCCGCCGGCTTTCGAAAAAGACAAACTTGATAGAATGCAGAAAGGAATTTCCGATACATGTAAAAATTCAAACACTTTCGTGCTAGGCGGCGATACTAATTCCGGGGAGAAGCTTATTCTTACCGGTACGGCTTTAGGAACTTTTCCCGGAGGTAAATTCCTTACTAGAACCGGCTGCAGACCGGGTGATCTTCTTTATGCCTCCGGCAAATTGGGCAAAGGAAATGCTTATGCAATTTCACAATTGTTAAATGCGGGCGAAGGCGGAATTGATTACCTGCCGGCAGCCAGGCTGAATGAAAGCAATGTAATTAGGAAATTTGCCGGCGCATGCATGGATACCAGTGACGGAGTGATTTCGACCCTAGACCAACTGATGAGACTGAACGGAACCGGATTTAAACTGGATGAAGACTGGATCAGCTCGATTGATAAGGGCTCTCTAGAGCTTGCCGAAAAGAACGGAATCCCGCCGTGGATGCTTCTTGCAGGCCAGCATGGCGAGTTTGAGCTTTTATTTACAATTCCTCCGGAAAAAGAAATTGACTTCCTGAATAAAGCCAGGCAGACAGGCTGGCAGCCGGTTAAGCTTGGAAAAGTAATTCAAGATGTTTCAATTAAAATGAAGCTTTACGCAAGGCTTCGAACGATTAACAGTGCGACTATTAGAAATATTTCCTTTAACCTCAAAGAAGGAATTCAGGCTTATCTCCGCTCGCTATTAAAAATTGACCGGGAAATGAGGTAAATACCGGTAAAGCTTTCAGGTCGATTATTTGTTACATTTTTTTGACAAAACTTCAACCGCTCCCTGACATACTCCTAATTTAACTTTTCTATTTTTCCATCGTAAGAGCTTGAGCTTTGATTACAATAAAGAAAGGAATAAAAATGGAAAACAGCATAGAATATAACGGCGGAGAAAATTTCGACCTTCGCGAAATGCTTTTAAGAGGAAGGAATTTACGGCTGAATGAGAAAGTCGGATTATTCGAAAGCTTTATCGACGATTTAAACAAACAGAATGTAATGTTAAACATGCGCTGCATTACTACGGCAGCGGATAGGGAAGTAACTATTTTAGACCGCAACGGGAAAAAGAAAAATATGCTTATGTTCGGATCGAATAATTATTTAGGGCTTGCGTCCCATCCTTACGTTAGAGAAAAGGCTGAAGAGGCTATTCGAAAATACGGCGCCGGCATAGGCGGCCCGCCGCTATTAAACGGCTATACAATTCTGCACCGGCAGCTTGAAGAACGGCTTGCTGCGCTTAAAGGCGCCGAGGATGCTTTAATTTTTTCCAGCGGCTACGGAGCTAATGTCGGTCTGGTTTCCGGCTTAACCAATCCTAACGACGTAATTATTTACGATGCGTTCAGCCATGCTTCGTTCTGCGACGGGATAAAGATGTCGGAAGTAAAGTCATTCCGCTTCCCTCACAACAACTTGAATTTGCTTAAGCTCAGATTGGATCAGGCTGCTAATCAAACCGGCAGCGATGTGTATGTTGGTGTGGAAGGAGTTTATTCTATGGACGGCGATACGGCGCCGCTTGATAAGATCGTCCCTCTATGCAAATCAAAAGGCGCAATACTGCTGGTAGATGATGCGCATGGTACGGGTGTAATGGGAAGCAGAGGCAGAGGAACTGCCGAGCACTACAGAGTTGAAGGCAAAATCGATATTACCATGGGAACATTCAGTAAGACTTTTGCCGCCACGGGTGCTTTTGTTGCCGCCTCAAAGCCGGTTGTAGATTACCTCAGATTTTTTGCCAGGTCTTATATGTTTTCAGCCTCGCTTCCGCCGGTTTCTATTGCAGTTGTTCTTGCCGGGCTGGATGTCCTCGAATCCGAGCCGGAATTAATCAATCGATTAAATGACAATACAAAATATGCTGCCGAACGCCTTAACAGCTTAGGTTTTAATTTAAATCCGCAGACACCGATCCTTCCCCTGCGTGTGCCGATTGGAATGGACATAAGGAAAGCTGCATTAAAATTCCACGAGAAAGGCATCTTCGTCAATTCGATAGAGTACCCCGCTGTGCCTGTCTCCCAGCAAAGATTCAGGATAAGTATTATGGCAACTCATACTAAGGAAGATATAAATAAGCTGATCGAAGTAATTGATGAGATATGGACAAGCTTTAAATCAAGTGAAAAATGCGCTGCCAAAGAGTTTTGTTATGAAGCAGCTTAATAAATTATAAAGGTAACAGCCATGAAAAAGCCGAAGCTACTTATAATCGTTCTATTTCAAAATTTAATTGATGAAGAGCCGTACTATGCTCTAACGCCCGCTCCTCCGCTTCCGGGAATTTTATTAGCCGCCATTACGCCGCCCGTTGTTGATGTTGAGGTGCTTCATGAAATGGTAAGACCGGTTAACTACGACACGGATGCGGACTATATTGCAATAAGCTTTATGGACTACCTATCTACTCACGCATACGAAGTTGCAGAAAGGTTCCGTGCACTAGGAAAGGTTGTAATCGGCGGCGGTAAGTTTGCATCTACATTCCCGGATGAAGTCGAGCCGCACTTCGATTCGATACTTGTTGGTGAAGCGCAAAATGTATGGAGGCAAATGGTGTACGATTTGGTTGACGGCAATCTTAAAAAACGGTACACAGCCGAGCCGGTTCCCTGCCTGGAAAATATCCCCTCGCCCAGATACGACCTGGCTGAAAAAAAGTTCACGGTTCCTATTGTAATAGAAGCCTCCCGCGGATGCCCGCACTCATGCACATACTGCCAGCTTAATATAAAGAGGCTGCCTTACAGAACTAGACCGGTAAGCGATGTAATAAACGACCTGAAAAGCTCAAGATCGCTTCCGTGGCATAAAAGGAAGATGGCAATGATACACGATAACCATTTCGGCGGAGATTTAAAAAATGCCAAAGCACTTCTAAAGGAAATTGCCAAGCTGAAATTTTGGGGAGTAGGAGTTCAGTATGGAATAGAATGCCTGCGAGACGACGAATTTGTTAAGCTTCTTTCAAAAGCCAATTGCAGGATGTCTTTTATCGGAATGGAATCGTTAAATGAAAAGAGCCTAGAAAGCGTTCAGAAAAAGCAAAATAAAGTTGAGGAATACAAAGAAGCGTTCGATAAGCTGCACCGAAACGGCATACTTACTTTCACCGGATTTATGTTCGCACTTGAGGAAGATACAAAGGAATATTACCAAAAGCTGCCCCGGATGCTGGATGAGGTCGGCGTGGCGGTTATACTTCCTTCAATTGCAATACCCATTTACGGTACACCCCTTTACCAAAAGATGAAAGATGAAGACAGAATTACTGATTTCGATATTTCACATTACGAAGGCGACCATGTGGTCTTCAAGCATAATCATCTTACTGAAGAAGAAATATATGAAGCTTACCGGAACGTGAACAGAATTTTTTACTCAAGAAGGAAAATCTTAAAACGGTGGCTAAAAATAATTTCAAGGCAGTCGATGAATGAATCGCTGCCGCAGTTTATACTAAAGCTACTGGTGGTAACATTTGTTTACTTCAAGCTGTCTATTTTTCAAAGGCATCACGCACAGAAGCGCGTGTTTAATCAAAGGAACAAGCTGGAGGATTTTCAGAGTAGTTTTAATAAAAATCCTGAAGCGGTTGAAAAGGAAACTGAAGCGGCAGTTATTTAATTCGTATGCAAGCTTAAAAAATTTGTCCAAAATTAAAGTACACTCCCGTTGTCTCTTTCCCAAGCCCCACATCAAGGCGAACGACGAAAGTATCCATATAAAATCTCAGACCGAGCACCGGATTGTTAGCCCAGTCTTTAAGGTCCATCTTTCCTATGTCGCTCCAAACTTTTCCTGCGTCCATCCCAAGCACTGCGCCGAACCGCCAGTAAACCGGAAACCTAAGCTCTGCATTTATCAGCGCAGATGTCTTATCAAGATATCTATCCTGTCTATATCCTCTTAGTGTACTGTTGCCGCCTATAGGCAGCAGAGCCTGCACAGGCAAATCTCCTCCGGTTAAAGACTGCAGGCTTGCCCTTAACGCAAAAATAGTTTTGGGATAAAACAACAGCGAGTAGAACTGGAAGCTTCCTCCGTATCTGGAAAAAGATGTGTTTGTTATTGCCGTCTTCAGAGCGAACTCGGTTTCCCCCGAAAGCACCAATCCCTTCGATGGATTTATAAAGCTGTTCCTTGTATCGTATCTTACCAAAAGATTTATTGAATTAAAGCTAACGCGGGACGAACTAAGTGAAGAAGGAAATAAAAGTAGTTTACTCGAATCTCCGTAATTAAAGTTTCTAACTACCTTATATTTAATTCCGAATTGACCGACAAAATTTTTACTGAAACCTCGGCTTAAATTCAGATCGATTTCAAGCGGCTCTTTAGTATATTCCTCCAGATCGTCATATCTTGATTTGTTTCCCACACCGAAAAAGCTATTCCGAATATATTTGTCGTAATCAATAATAAAGTCCAGCGCCCAGGGATAAACCTTTCCCTGTCTCAATTCAAAGTCGGGTAGAGAAAAGACGAATCTATACCATCTCTCGCCCTTGGTGCTGTTAAATAATGTAACGTCAAATGATTCGTTTTGACCAAGAAGGTTTAAGAAGAATGCTTTAGCGCCGTACCCGAATCCGACATCGGTGTCATAAGAAAAAATCGGCAGTGGCTCGATTGTATGATCTTTATTCTCTGCAACAAAATCATATTCTTTTGGCGCATTATCAATTGCATCTTTTAAATTAATTTTTGCAATTACCCCGAAATGGTCGGAGGCATGTATACCGTTTGAAGCTGAATCAAGAAATATTTTATAATCAGCTATGTCATTCTTGTTAAAATGATGATCGGTAAATATGTAATCGATCCTTCTCGGCACGGCATCATATATTGAACTAAGTATATCGTATCCTTTTAATTTATTTCTGTCTGCATCAAAAAAATTTGTTGAGAAGATGACATTTTCATTCTCCAGTACATTCCAAGTATATTTTTCGGGCGTATTATTTTTAATGAATGCATCCGTTAATTTATTCTCTGCAATAAAGTATTTTAAGCTGCTGTCATTTGAAGCCGTATTAAAATCCCCGCCTATTATACAAGGATACTCCGGCGGAAGTTCTTTCAGTTTACTTGTCAACTCCTCAAACTCGGTTTTCTTCTTTTGAATTTTCTCATCACGTAATTCCAGAGCTTCACGGTAATCGCTTTCGCCAATGGAATTCTGTTTACGGTAGTTATTATATTTAACTATGATTGAAGTATCGTCCGGGACATTGGCATTAAGATGAGCGTTGATCAGATAAAATACCGTTCCGTTTACTTTAATAGTTCCGATTAGAGCAAAGTTAGATTCGCTGAAATGGACAGTAAAAAGATCGCCGAATAAACCGAAAGAGCCAGATAATTTCCAGGTATCGAAATAATTTAAATTCAGCTTTGGGTTTGAAAGAATGGCGATTCCCTCTTTAAAGTTTGCGGGTATTCCAAACGAGCCGATCTTTATACCTGCATTACAAACCTGATGGATTTCATCGAATGAAAGCGAATCAGCCAGGCGCCGCGAAAATTCTCCGATCGGGTTTGCCTCCTGTAAAAAAATTACATCGGGGGATAACAATTTAATCTGCGAAAGTAAAATTTGAAAGCGCTGTTCTCTTCTTTCGGGCGTTTCGTATTCACCCATTTTAAACGAGCCGTTATAGTCCAGCCCCGACCAGACGTTTACAGTCGCAATTTTAAGGCTCCTGGTTTGGGCAGCAACTAAAGATGAAAAAAGTATTAATAAAGCAAGAACTTTCAAACCACACCTTATCAATGTTTACCTTACAAACTTATAACCGCTTTTATGCATCGTAATAATATGAACCGGTTCCGCGGGATAGTCTTCAATTTTTTTGCGGAGGGAAAGTATATAATTATCTACGGTACGTGTTGTCGGAAATGCATCGTAACCCCAAACTTCATCAAGTAGTTTATCCCTGGAAATTACTTCTCCTTCCCTTTCAATCAAGTATTTCAAAATTTTAAATTCAAGAGCCGAAAACTTGACAGACTTTCCGTTTTTTACTGCTTCCATTTTCTTAAAGTCCAGGCTTATGCCGTTAAAGCTGAATTCATCAATCTCTTTTGCCAGCTCATATTTGCGTCTCAGAATTGCTTTTATTCTTGCCAGCAGTTCTCTTATGCTGAAGGGCTTGGTCATATAATCGTCTGCGCCGGTTTCTAGGCCGAGTACCTTGTCGATTTCTTCCTTCTTGCTTGTCAGCATAAGAATGGGAGTATTGATATTATTCTTTCTCAGGTCGCGGCAAATCTCGAATCCGTCTTTGTTCGGCAGCATAACATCGAGGATGATAAAATCCACGTTCATTGTTTTGCCTATCTTGAATCCTTCTTCGCCGTCGGAGGATGACAGAGTTGCGTACCCGTTTGATTCCAGGCTTGTAATAAGGCCTTTTAGAATTGCCGGGTCGTCTTCGACTATCAAAATTTTTTTCATTACACTTCTCCCTTTATAAATGACAAAGTAAAAACACAGCGGTTGTTCTGCAAATAGTTTATTAATAATTTTCCTTTATGCGCAGTCATTATGCGGTCAACAAGAGCAAGCCCTATGCCGCTTCCCGGAATATTTTTCTTTTTTACGCTCCCGCTTCTAAAGTACGGCTCGGTAACTCTTATTAGTTCATCAGGCGAAAGGCTTGCACAGTTATTTTCAAAGCTTATATTAATTGAATCGGAATAATTGTCTAGTGAGACGACTACTTTTTTAGGATTTGCAGAGTACTTAATGCCGTTTGATAGAAGGTTTGTAATTGCACTTAAGATTAGCTCCGGATCCCCGCGTGTAAAGCATTCGCCTTCGCACATATGGGTAACTACCTCGCACTTATCAATTTTCATTTGATAAGACATTAACTTGACTGCGTGCTTTAGCAATGCTTCTAAATCTATATCGGTAAAATGAACCTCCTTTACCCCGCGCTCCATTTTCGAAAGGTCGAGCACATTTTCAATTAGCCTGCCAAGCCTGTCGCATTCGCCTTCAATAATTTCAAAATATTCTTCCCTATTGCCGCTTCCGGAACCGGAATCCAAATGAAGCAGTTCGGCAAACATTCTTATTGAAGTTAGCGGTGTTTTTAATTCGTGGGACATGCTGGAAAGGAAAAATGATTTCAACTCGCTAAGCTCTTGAAGTTTTTCTTTAAGCAGCTGCTCGCGTATCAGTTTTTCCTGGATATTTATCCTTTCGATTGTAAGCCCGGCCTGCAATCCTACCTCGATAAGCAGATCAATATCCTCAACTGAAAAACGCCCGCCGGATTTTTTTTCTCCTAATACCAAGAACCCCAGTATCTCGTCCGAAGTAGACTTAATGGGGAAGACCAAAGCAATGCCCCATCTTTTGAAAACCTTATAATCGGCTTCTTCTATCTGGCTGCCCGGCTCTACTTTATTAACCAAAGCAACGGGACTCGCCAAATTCGTCTTCAGGTTTTTCCTGTCCAGAAAAATGCTTCTCCTTCTTAAAATGTCAAAATTTTCTCCGACCTGTAAATAAATTCTGCTGTTGGCTTCGGAGAATAAAAAGAACCCCTGCTTTTCTACCGGTATTAATATTTTTATCTGCTCTGTAATCTTTTCGGCAAGAGACTGAATACTGCTGCAGTTCTTTATTTCATCCAGAAATTTTCTGGAGGCAATTCTGAAATCGTATTTAATCCTAAAAAATTTTCTGTCAATAATTTTTTGTATCCTATCCTTAGCGGGATAGAAAAGAAAAGCAATAATTACCGCGGCTACGCCGGATGATAAAAATTCGTTTTTAATATTTGCAAAGGTAGTTAGCGCCGAAATTACGGCGGCGTAAATAATCGCTACAAGGCCGATAGATAAGAAATAAATAACACTGCGCTGAATTATAATATCGATATCGAATAAGTGATATTTTAAGATAGCGATTGCAAATGTAGCGGGTATAAACAGCATAAAGATCAGAACCATCTCTTCGGGAATCAATCCGTAGTTTGTAATAGCCTGCGGTACTACCCAAAGGCACGCAAACATTAGAGGTCCCAGAATAAATCCGGTTAAAATCCATCTTAATTTTTTCTTTTCGGTTAAATCTGCGGAAGTAATATATGTGTGGATGGAAATTAAAAGTCCCGCAATTACACAAGCAGCCAGGTATACCCGGCTGATGTTAAAGATAAGAAGGTACTCACGTATAGCTGTTACTGCTGCCGAGGATACTGCTTTGATAAAATATACGGAAGCAAATATTGCAATAATAAAAGCCGTTAAATAAAGCAGAGCGGCAACAGTTTTTGCTTCTTTTTTTTCTCTGGGAAAGGTTAAAGTAAAATTGACAAAGAGCGCCGGAGCCATTGAGTAAGAAAATGAAAAGATTACTTTTAAGACAAAATCGTAGAATGCAGGAGGTATGCTGTAATAACCCCACGTCGTCATAATTATAGAAGCGGTGCTAAGGTTAACCAAATGTAGAAGCTTTGCAGGCTTACTATCAGGTTTTTTCCACAAGACCAAAATTCCGATAAATATGAAAAGCATCCCGGTTATAAGCGCGGCAATTAAATAAAAAGCAGTATAGAAGCTTATTAAGCGGACGGGAACCGAATTTTCAATGCCTTTATCAGAATAATTAATTAAAACATAGGAGCCCGGCTTAAAGCCGTCCAGGTATATCTCAACTTCATCTTTGGTAGAAAAGGTCCTCCCGTTAATCGAAACGACAGTATCGCCGGAAGGTATTATTATCTTTCCGGATAGATTCTGGTTAACAACGATGTGCGAATTTAAATTATAGAAGGTTAAAGGTAAGTCCGCCTTTTCGTAAACACGGTAAATACCCAGCAAAGAAATGATAACTATAAAAAGATCAGCAGCAAGAAAAAGGGATAATAATTTTAATTTAACTTGCAAACCTATCCCCGGTTAATTTTATTTTTATAAAAGACCGAATAAACAATGATACTTGATAAAAACATAAATAAAAGAGTTATTAATATCAATAATAATCTTTTATAAATTATATTTTGATAGAACGGTAAAGGTATTACAGTACGTTAGAAGGGAACGCAAATCTTCCTAGGAATTCTATTATTTTTTAATATCCGGAAAATTTTATTCTGAATTAAAATTTGTTTTTCATTAAATTAGTGTGTAAAAAAAATAGTAAAACCGGAACTGCAGATGCGTAAGGTACTATATCCAGGCACTTTCGATCCCGTAACAAACGGGCACATAGATATTATAAAGAGAGCAAGAGAATTATTTGACGGCGTTGTTGTTACTGTGGCTATAAATCCCGGTAAGACACCTCTGTTTACCGTTGAAGAAAGAGTACACATGCTAAAAGAGAGTCTTAAGGATTTTGATAATGTAGTTGTGGATTCCTTTGACGGTCTGGTTGTAGATCATGCACACGAAGTGGGTGCGGTTGGAATTTTAAGAGGATTGCGCGCCGTAAGCGACTTTGAATACGAGTTTCAGATGGCTTTAATGAACAGAAAACTGGCTGGCGATATAGCTACAGTTTTCCTAATGCCTCACGAAAAATATACATACTTGAATTCATCGATCATAAGAAATCTCTCAAGCCTTAACAGCGATGTAAGTGAATTTGTCCCGTCGATCGTTATGGAGGCATTGAAGAAAAAATTTTCATGATAGAATATATACATATGAACAAGCAAAAAACTTTACGGGGATGGACAATAAATAGCGGGGACTATAAAAGAGAAAGCAGCGGGGAGCCGAATTTTAAGAAGATTAGGAACAAAGGAAAAAACTTTAAAAGATTCTGGGCAGTATTTTTAATCCTTCTGCTAATGGCGATTGAATTATTCGTACTAAAGTACGCAGCCAATATATAACCGTACTTTCTCGTAGGATTTAGTATCGGCGTAATGTCTAATCGCTATAATAAATTAAAAATTTATATTTTCTGCCTTATACAAATTTACACTTTAAGGCCGCAGAACATTTTTCCGTATAATTATTAACTCACCTTACGCAAAATTATAAAGCTTGAGTGTCATACCCGCGAAAGCGGGTATCCAAGATGAGAATATATAATAAAAAATGGATTCCCACTTTCGTGGGAATGACAATGCAGACATCAAAATGTATTCCTGCGTAACATGAGTAATTAATTTTGTGACCTGTAAAACTAATAATTCTTTTTACTCACCTTTCCGCTTCTATTTAGAAAATTATTTATTAAATTTGCATAAAAATTTTTGCCAGCAAACTGCGGTAACCTGTCTGTACGGCGAAGAAATAAACTACCAAACTTCTGCCCGTAAAGATTAAAAGATATTGATATTTTATTTTTTTTGACGTAGTGAATGTAAAACAATACTAAGAGGTAAATAGATTTGAATAAATATTCAGAAGTAGTCTCATCGATAGAAGAAAGCAGAACTATGGCTATTTCTTCACTAGTAAAAAAACTTAAAGCGGAAGGTAAAAATGTTCTAAGCTTTAGTGCCGGAGAGCCCGATTTTCCTACGCCCGAATTTATAAAGCACGCCGCCATTAAAGCAATAAACGAAAATTTTACCCGATACACCGCCAACGAAGGTTACCCCGCTCTTATAAATGCTATCGTTAAAAAATTTTCCGCGGAAAACAATCTTGAATTTAAACCCGACCAGATACTTGTATCCGACGGTGCAAAACATTCCATTTACAATGTAATAATGGCAGTCTGCAATCCAGGCGATGAAGTTATATTTCAATCGCCGTATTGGGTAAGTTACCCCGAAATGGTTAAGCTGGCCCAGGCTGAATCGGTAATTATAGAAGCAGGCGTAAAACAAAATTACAAGATAACTCCCGATCAGCTGGAAAGGGCTATTACACCTAAAACCAAGGCTTTTATTTTCAATACGCCGTCAAACCCCAGCGGTATAGTATACGGCAAAAAAGAAATTCTTGCCCTGGCGGAAGTATTAAAGGACAGGGATATTTTTATTATATCCGACGAGATTTACGAAAAAATATTATTCGACGGCGAAGAGCACTTTAGCATTGGAAGCATCGAACATTTAAAAGATAAGACGATTACCGTAAATGGGGTTAGTAAAGCCTACGCTATGACCGGATGGAGGATAGGCTACGCCGGCGGAAACCGGGAAATTATCAGACTGGCAAGAAATCTCCAAAGCCACTCCACCTCGAACGCATCCTCGGTCTCTCAAGCTGCAGCATATGCTGCGCTGTCGGAAACTTCGGACGAAATTAACGACATGGTTAAGAAATTTAAAAATAGGAGAGACTATATTTATAATGCATTGAACAAAGTAGAAGGCATAAAATGCCCTCTTCCCAAAGGCGCATTCTATGTCTTTTTCGATGTAAGTAATTATTACGGAAAACATGCTAATGGCTATCATATAAATGATTCATCGTCTTTCTGCAATTACCTGTTAACCGAAGAAAACGTCGGTCTTGTTCCTGGTGTTGCATTTGGAAATGATAATTGCGTTAGGATGTCCTATGCTTGCTCGCTGGAAGAATTAAAAGACGGCATTGAAAGGATTACAAAAGCATTGTCAAAACTACACAATGCTTAAAGAAGTATAGAAGCCGTTCATCTGCTGAACGGCCTTTTGTTAAATTTATGTTTTAATAAAAAGCTGGAGGGATTTATAAACTTTTTCTACGGGCATTTGTTCGCCGGTCCACAGCTCAAAAGATTTTGCCGCTTGAAATACCAGCATCTTTAGCCCATCCAGCGTTATTGCCCCGCGCGAGGCTGCAAGCTTAAGCAAGGCTGTCTGGGGCGGGTTATACACAAGATCGAAAACGATCTGCTCTTTAGTAAATGAACTCCCCAGTGTGGTAATTATATCGTCGGATTCGGGGAACATTCCGACCGAAGTTGCATTTACAATCAACTTCGAGTTCCCAAAGACCTCAACAAGATCGGGAGGAAAAAGTTCTAATGTTTTAAATGAGTCGAATTTCATTTTATCAATAAAATAATTCTTCAGCGACTCGGCTCTTTGCTCGGTCCTATTTATCAAATAAATCCTTGACGGCTTAAAGTACCTTATGAGTGAATAAATAACAGCACGCGCAGCACCACCGGCACCGACAACGCTAACCTCGCTGCCGTTTATTTCCTCTTTGTAATCAACCAGCGTTTCGTAAATGCCGTTAACGTCCGTATTGTAACCCGTCAATTTTCCCATATCGTTTACTATCGTATTTATCGAACCGATAATCGACGCTTCCTCCGAAACATCATTCATTATAAGCATAATATTTTCTTTATGCGGGATTGTTACATTAAGCCCCTTAATGCCCAATGAAACAATTCCCTTAAGTGCAGTCTTCAAATTAGACGAAGGCACATCGAAAGGCAGGTATATATAATCCAATCCATTCAGTTCGAAAGAGATATTGTGAATGAACGGTGAAAACGTATGCTTAATTGGATGCCCAATCAATCCCGTAAGTTTGGTATTTAAATGATATAAGTTCTTCATCCCTAATTAAGGTTATTAAAGAAAAATAAGTTACACTAAAAGTTATCCGCGATAAAAAAAGAAAGCAAAAAAACGGGAAATATTATCGTTCTATCTTATAAGAATTCCCCCAGCAGCTTTTTAAATAGTCTGGAAGAAATTATTTCCGGGTATTCTTTTGCAAATTCGGTTCTGAAAGTCGGATCGATTGAGAAAGCGGACTTTAAGCATTCAACTGCTTCCTGGGTTCTTCTCAAAATAAAATTAATTTTCGCCTTTCCGTAAAAAGAATGAGCATCTGCCGGTTTTATCCTTAAACACTGGTCGTACGAATTTATCGCTTCCAGCCAATCACCTATCTCGGTTAAAGTTTCAGCCAGGTTAAACCATACCTCGTAGTTGTCCGGCTCAATTTGTAGTGCCGACTTATAGCTGCTTACAGCTTCTTTAAGTTTACCAAGGCTGTACTCAAGATCGGCTTTGGCATACCAGGCTTCCGCACTGTCCTGCGATAGCGAAATTGCCTTATTAAAATCTTTTAATGCGAACTGGAACTTGCCTAATGAATCGTAGCAAAATCCCCTTGCCAAATAAGCATCGTAGTATTGATCGTTTATTTTTATCGATTCGGTATAATACTTTATAGCGTTATTCAGGTCGCCCAGCTCTTCGTAAATATTTGCGATGTTATATGCCGATGCCTCGTCGTACTTATCGTATTCAAGCGCTTTCTTAAAACATTCAACAGCACTTTGAAGCCGGCCCAGATCGGCAAGTGCATTGCCTTTATTGAACCAAGCGTTCGGGAAATCTTCTTTCAAAGCAAGCGCAAGATCATAACTATCCACTGCTTTTTCCAGCTTGTTCATCTTTGTAAGAACAATGCCTCTGTTGTACCAGCCGTTGGTGTTGTATGGTTCGTATTCTAAAAATTTATCGTACGAAGCAAGCGCGCTTGCGTAATCTTTTAAATTTTCGTAGACGTATCCCTGCTCGTAAAAAGCCTCGTAAAATTCCGGATCGATCTCGATTGCCTTTTTAATATAAAACAAAGCACGGTTAAAATCCTCTTTCCTCTGGTAGAGCATACCCAAGTTAAAATATGCCTCTTCATTATTCGGGTCATTAACAAAAATAGATTCCAGGGAGTCTTTAGCTTCTTCCAGAAGCCCAAGATTTTCCTCGGCAGCAGCTTTGTCCATTAGAGCATCCGAGTCACCGGGATTTAGCGACAGCGACTTGTTGTAGCATTTAATCGATTCTTCAAATTTGCCCGCGGAATTCAGCAGCGATCCCTTCTTCTGCCAGTACTCCGAGTTATAAGGGAACGTATCGAGCAGGTTATTTATAAAAAACAATCCGTCCTCATACCTTTCATTCTCAAGACAAACCTGAAAGCACTCTTCAATGGACTCCGCACATTCGTATACGCTAAGTATACTTACCATCTCCTTGCATCTCTTTATTTCATCATCAATATTTTTACTTTGCTCGTAAAAATATTCCTCGTCAAAATATTCTGAATCCAAATATGACATCCATTTCTCCAAAGGATTGAAAATGTTGTAAAAAATGTATTACTAATAAAATCCAAAATCAAGTTGATTTTGTTCCGACTTTTTACATACGATGAGTCCTTTTCAATTATGTTTTATTAAAGTTAAATTTGTTCGTTAAATCTTTTGCAATTTATAAAACCTTTAATAACTTAATATCACTGTAAGGTAAAATTAATGCTTGACGGAAAATATATAGAGCTTTACAATCTCCTTTCTAATAAAATACCAAAAGACAGATTAATTTCAGACGACTTAAGGACGCTTACATTCGGCACAGATGCCAGCTTTTACAGGTTAATTCCCAAGCTGGTTGTTAAAGTTGATAATGAGGATGAAGTAATATTTCTGTTAAAGAACTGTAAACAGTTGGGGCTGCCTGTAACTTTTAGGGCCGCAGGTACCAGCTTGTCCGGGCAGTCCATTTCCGATTCCGTCCTGGCGGTTCTCGGCAATAGCTGGACAAAATATAAAATCAGCGAAGATGTTTCCACCATATCGCTGCAGCCGGGAATAATAGGTGCAAGAGCAAATATATACCTTGCGCCCTTCAATAAAAAAATAGGCCCGGACCCAGCCTCTATTAACGCTGCGATGATAGGCGGGATTGCCGCAAACAATTCAAGCGGTATGTGCTGCGGCACCGCTCAAAACAGCTACAATACACTTGCCGGCTTAAGAGTAATTTTTTTAGATGGAACAATCCTCGACACTTCCGATAAAAAAAGCATTGAAAACTTCATCTGCAGTAAACCGGAACTTATTAACGCCGTAAAAAATATCTCGAGCAGAATAAAAGATAACCGCATCTTGTTCGACAGGATAAGACAAAAATATAAAATGAAAAACACTACCGGCTACAGCCTAAATGCTTTTGCCGATTTTGAAGATCCTATCGATATTATTCAGCATTTGATGATCGGCTCGGAAGGCACACTGGGGTTCATTTCGGAAATTACTTACCGCACCGTTCCGGAGCCTCCCCACAAGGCAAGCGCATTAATGATTTTTCCGGATATCGAAACCGCATGCAGAGGCGTGGATGTACTTAAAAAATGCCCTGTCGATGCAGTGGAGCTTATGGACAGGGCTTCACTTCGCTCTGTGGAAGATCAGAAGGGCATGCCCGAATATTTGAAAGGACTAGATGAGAACGCTGCTGCTCTGCTGGTTGAGACTAAGGCAGCCGACCGGCAAGCGCTGGACGGTCAAATAAATTTTATTATCGATGCACTAAATAATATTTTAAAAGTATTTCCGATTTCGTTTACATGTAACCCGGTGGAATATGCAAAGCTTTGGAACATTAGGAAAGGTCTTTTCCCTTCGGTGGGCGCAATGCGTAAAACGGGTACTACCTGCATAATAGAGGATGTAGCCTTCCCGGTTCCTAAGCTTGCAGAGGCAGCGCTTGAACTGCAGAGGCTTTTTAAAAAGCACGGGTATACGGACGCAATAATCTTCGGCCATGCACTTGAAGGAAATCTCCATTTCGTTTTCAACCAGGATTTTAATTCGGGAACCGAGCTGACGCGCTATAAAAATTTTATTGAGGATTTAACCTCGCTCGTCGTGGATAAGTTCGACGGCTCGCTTAAGGCGGAACACGGCACGGGAAGGAATATGGCTCCCTTCGTAGAACTGGAATGGGGAAAAGAAGCTTACATTTTAATGAAGGAAATAAAAAATATTTTTGACCCTGAGAATTTGCTAAACCCCGGAGTGATAATAAATCTTGATAATGAAGCGCATATAAAAAATCTTAAACCGCTTCCGGCCGCAAACGAGCTGGTCGATAAATGTATTGAATGCGGATTCTGCGAGAGCCACTGCCCGTCAAAAAACCTTACATTAACTCCGCGGCAAAGAATTGTGGCTTACAGAGAAATTACCAGACTGTCTTCCTTAAGAGAAAATACAGAACGGCTGAATAGCATAAAAAATTCCTACGGCTATTTCGGCGACGACACTTGTGCAACCGACGGCCTTTGCGCGCTAGCCTGTCCGGTTAAAATTGATACCGGCAAATTGATAAAAGATTTGAGGTTCAATAATAATTCCATAGCTGCAAACAAAATAGCATGGCATCTGGCAAAACATATGGGCGCGGTAACAGGAACTGTAAGGTTTTTGCTTTCGGTTGTAAACGACTTCCATACGCTGTTAGGCTCTCAGAATATGAAACGCATATCTGAATTCTTAAGGAAGATAAGCGGGAACAAAATTCCTGCATGGAACAAGTATATTCCTAAAGACGCAGAGCCGGTTTTTCAAAAATCTATTGACGGCTCCAACCCTCTTAAAGTTGTTTACTTCCCTTCCTGCTTAAATAGGACTATGGGAACTTCGGCAGATTACGACGAAAAGATTTCTCTTACATCAAAGACAGAATCGCTTTTGAAGAAGGCGGGATACGAAGTGATCTATCCGGAAAATCTATCTAGCCTGTGCTGCGGAATGTCCTTTGCCAGCAAAGGTTTTTTTGAGCAAGGCGATTTGCTTTCCGCCGGGCTTGAGATAGCTCTTACAAAAGCATCGGAAAACGGACGGTACCCGGTGTACGTGGATATGAGCCCCTGCCTGCTTAGAATGAAAGAGAAGTTCACGTCAAACCTTAAACTTTACGAGCCTGTAGAATTCATCTCGGAGTTCCTAATCGACAAGCTCCGGTTTGAAAAGACAAAGGCATCGGTTGCAATACACACAACATGCAGTTCAATTAAAATGGGACTAAGCGACCAATTTAAAAGGATTGCCGGGCTGTGTGCAGAAGAAGTTATCGTTCCCGAAGATGTTGAATGCTGCGGCTGGGCAGGAGATAGAGGATTTACCTTCCCGGAACTAAACAGCTCTGCGCTAAGCAGCTTAAAGTCTGCGGTATCGGATAAATGCGAACAAGGCTATTCAACCAGCAGAACTTGCGAGATAGGATTAACATTAAACAGCGGGATAAGCTACAAGTCAATTGTTTATCTTGTAGATGAATCGACTAAGCAGAAGTTAAAGTAGAACTGTTTAATTTAGTTAAGCGTTGCAGGCTTTAGCTGTATTTAAAACTCTATGCGGCTAAAGCCCTAAGTTTGCAATTAATTTATCACCCGTTGGCTGAAAGCCAACGGCTGGGGAAAGATTATATACTAAATTCGTTAGCTGCATTAAACAAACTAATAAAAGGAAAAAATGTAATATGAGTTGGGTAAGAATCTGGGTGCATTTGGTTTATTCAACAAAAAAACAGAGAGCCTTTTCTTTACTCAAAAGATATCCGGGAAAAAGTATTCATGCATATAAAAGAAAATGCAAAAGAAAAAGATATATGGCTTGATACGGTTAATGGTTATCATGAACATGTTCACTGTTTACTCTCATTAAACAAAGAACAATCAATTTGCAAGGTTACTCAATTGATAAAGGGTGAATCTTCAAATTGGATAAACAAGAATAACATATTAAACGGAAAGTTTCATTGGCAGGATGATTACTGGGCAGTAGGTGTTAGTGAAAGTCACGTAGCTTTGGTAAGAAATTATATCCACAATCAAGAAGAACATCACAAGAAGCAAACATTTGCCGAAGAAATTGAAAGGTTTATGTATAAATACGGTTGGCATTTTATTACCAATTCTTAAAATGTGGTCCACCTGCCGAATTTTAGTGTGGCTAAAGCCTTTTTTATTTTCAGTTTTCATTTATCGTTCGCTAAAGCGAACGGCAACTGAAAGTAATTTTGCTATTTAAATTTTCTTTTTTATAAAATCTGTAATCCATTGCCGTTGACTTTAGTCAACGGATTAAAATTATTAAGCATACTGCGGGCTTTAGCCACATTAAAAAACGCCGGATAAATCCGACGGGGGTCTGCGACAAATTTGTTGCTGATAGTTTCGGAAATTTTATTTTTTCTACATTCTGATTGCTTACTATTCATCAGACTTTTATTAAATGACTCTTGTTATACCGTCCCTATGGGACTTTGGTGTTTTGGATTTTATATTCTAGAAATATTTTGTCCCGGGACAAGATAAAAGAATAAGAATTAATTCCTTAATACAGCAGTTACTTTTTCAGCGGCATCCTTTAAAGTGGAAGCAACTTCAAAATTCAATCCCGATTCCTTCAGCAATACGCCTGCTTCTTCTGCGTTGGTCCCTTCCAATCTAACAACAATAGGAATATCAACATTTATTTCTCTGGTAGCATCAATTACTCCCTGCGCTACGCGGTCGCATCTTACAATACCTCCGAAAATGTTGATCAGGATGGCCTTAACATTCGGGTCGGAAAGAATAATTTTAAATCCGTTGGAAACCGTTTCCTTATTAGCGCCGCCGCCAACGTCTAGAAAGTTTGCGGGTTCGCCGCCAGCCAGCTTAATTATATCCATAGTAGCCATTGCAAGGCCGGCGCCGTTTACCATGCAGCCTACATTCCCATCCAGCTTAATATAATTTAAATTGAATTTGCTGGCTTCTATTTCAAGCGGATCTTCCTCATCAAGATCACGGTATTCTACAATATCCTTGTGCCTGTAAAGAGCGTTGTCATCAAAGTTCATCTTTGCATCAAGCGCTATAACATCTCCTTCTTTCGTAAGTACAAGAGGATTTATTTCCGCTAGAGAGCAGTCGCTTTTTACATACGCATTATATAAGCCGGTTAAGAACTTTACGGCGTTCTTATGCTGATCGCCTTGAAGCCCGAGTGCAAAAGCCAATTTTCTTGCCTGGAACGGCTGCAGTCCTAGTTCCGGCTCAACAGTTTCTTTAACTATTTTTTCAGGAGTTTCTGCTGCAACTTTTTCTATTTCAACTCCGCCCTCGGTAGATACCATTACTACGTTCTTTGAAATTGCTCTATCTAGAGTAATGCCGACGTAAAATTCTTTTTCTATGTTAACGCCTTGTTCAATTAAAAGTCTCTTAACCAATTTACCTTCCTGCCCGGTTTGATGCGTTACCAGTGTCATGCCCAGCATCCGGCTTGCAAAGTCCTTAACTTCATCAAGACTTTTAGCAACTTTAACTCCGCCGCCTTTCCCTCTTCCGCCAGCGTGAATTTGAGCCTTTACCACCCAAACGCT
>JAKAJV010000121.1 GCA_021813585.1 Bacteroidota bacterium
TTTGATCGAATAATCCATCGCTTGGCTGTTAATTGCAGAAGAAGAATTTCATTCTATATTTTATTTCGGCATTCTTGATTTTATCTTTTCAGGCAAGACCCCAATCCAAGTGGTACGAAAAGGACATCGAGCATTTTAAAATAATTTACAGGGCTTCCCAGGCTTTCTTAGTTCCCCGCATAATAAAATCTGCCGAGACGGCACTTAATTCCCTGATGAAAATTTTTAATTACACTCCAAGTGAAAAAATAGTTATCAGTCTATACGATGCAAGCGACTACGGCTTTGCATCGGCAACTACCGTCCCGGAAAATTTTATACGTCTTGAGATAGAGCCCTTTGAATATGCATATGAAAACATCCCTTACAACGAAAGGTTCCAGTGGGTATTGAGCCATGAGCTTGTCCATGTTGTGGTAGATGACCATGCCTCTGATATAGAAGCGGCAACTAGGTCTATATTCTCCAAAGTAGCTCCGGAAAAAATAGAGCCGCTTTCAATTTTTTACAGCCTGCTAACCAACTACAGCAGGTACACTCCGCGCTGGCATCAGGAAGGCATAGCGGTATTTTTGGAAACCTGGCTTAGCGGCGGCTTCGGCCGCGTACTTGGAAACTTTGATGAGATGTATTTCCGGACTATGGTAGCGGATTCAATGAAGTTCCCTTCGTACAACAAACTGGACGCAAAAAGCTCGCTGACAAACTTTTTACTGGGAACTCTATATTATCTTTACGGACAGAGGTTTTGCACTTACCTCTCTATAAAGTACGGCTCTGATAGATTGATCGAATGGTTTAAAGAAGAGCCTAATGATTTTTACGAAGGCTTTAAAAACAAATTTTATAAGGTTTACGGCATCGATATAGATGATGCATGGAATAATTTTATTGCTTATGAAAAATCATTCCAAGAAGAAAATATAAAGAGGCTGTCGTCATCTAAATTAACTTCAATTAGAAAGCTGACAGATAAGCCCATCGGCTGGGTAACGGAGCCTTATTGGAACCCCGCAAACTCTTCGGTTATATTCGGGTACGACGGCCCGGATTATCTGGCTGGGATAAGGCGTTTAAAAATCTCCAATTCTGTTTCCGAAGAACTAGGTACACTGCCAACGCCAAGCCTCATCCGTGTAGCTTCTACCGCGTATGATGAAAAGCTCGGCTTGTTTTTTTACACTACCAAGAACAACGAACTATACCGCGACATCAGGGTGATGGATGACTCTACCAGAGAATCTAAAATGCTTTTCGAAAATTGCAGGGTGGGAGATTTAACCGTCTCCCCGGTTAACCACGATCTTTGGGGAGTTCTTCATTCGGATGCAGAAGCTTCGCTTGTTGTTTCCCCTTACCCGTACCGCAACCTTTTTCCTCTAATTAAGTTTAATGTTGACGATGAAATTTTCGACCTGTCTATAAGTCCCGACGGAAAAAATTTAGCCGCCGTTCTGCACAGGTCGTCCGGGCAGCAGTTATTAATTTTAGTAAATGCTGACAGCCTGAAAAAAGGCGGCTCATTTAAATATGAAACCGTTACCGACAAAGGCTCGCCTGAAAACCCGTCGTGGAGCCCCGACGGCAAATTCCTTTACTGGGATGCTTACGTGAACGGAGTTTCCAATATTTACAGGAGAGGCTTTACAGGCACAGATATTGAGCCCATGAGCAACACAATTAACGGATTGTTTATGCCGCTTTATATCAGCGCCGATTCTCTTTTTGCGTTTGAGTTTACGGCAGACGGATTTGTGCCCGTACTTATTCCTAATAAAACCGCCAGCTATTTGCCGGCGATTCATTATCTGGGCGAAAGAATTGTTGAAAAGAATCCCGAAGTAACAAAATTAGCTCTGCCAGATCCGCCTCCAATCGAAGATTCAACAAAGGTTATAGGAAAAGATTATAACTCGCTCGCAAACCTAAAAGTACTAACCTTCATCCCGATTATTACCGGATTTCAGGATCAGAAGGTAATAGGCTTGTATACCCATATTTCCGATCCTCTTATCGTAAACGATCTTACTCTCGAACTTGGGTTTACTCCCTCCAGATCCAACAAGGAGATGCCGAGATACCACGTTAAAGCAAAGTACGAGTATAAAAAGAGACTGACTCTGGCAGTGAATTATAATGCGCCGGATTTTTACGATTTATTCAATACAAGAAAAAGAGGAATGATAGGTACCAAGCTTACGCTCGGCTATACAAATTATTGGCTGTACGATAATCCGTTAAAGATTATGCAAACAGCCTCGCTTGATTATTACACCGGCGTCGAATACATTAACGATAATCTTGTCCACGTTACGGTGCCCGATTTCTCGGTGCTTCAAACCACCTTCAATATAAAAAATTTAAGGAGAAGCATCGGCAGCATAGATATTGAAGAGGGTAATGAATTCAATACGACGGCTATGGTCTTTGGCGCGGAAATGCCCAAGTGGAACGCAGCCGGACAAGTTTACGGCGAGTGGGATAACTATTCTACCTGGCTGTTCCCGCACAATATTTTCCATTTTAAAATAGCTTCCGGCTTTAGCGTGCGCACCAATATTTTAAACCAGGCCAAATTCTACTTTGGCGGTTTCGGCAACAGGCAGGTAGAAGACATTGATGTGAACCAGTACAGAAGCGTGTTTCGTTTGCCCGGCATACCAATCTACAGTTTAAGCGCCGAGGATTTTGGAAAGCTTATGCTGGAAAATGTGCTGCCGCCCTTAAGGTTTAGCGATGCCGTTATAGGTCAACATTATTTGAGCCACATTAGCATGTCTTTTTATTCGGAAGGGCTGCTGCTGCATTCGTCTCAGCAGAAAGAATGGGTTGATATCGGCAGCCAATTGAATCTTGTTTTCAGGCATTGGTATAATCTTGAATCCACATTATCTGCCGGTATTGCCAAGGCATGGTATAAAGGTGGTAATTCATGGGAATGGTTCATTTCGTACAAGCTGTTAAGAAATTGAAAAATGAAGCCTTTAAAAATATTTTTTCTGTTAGACGATTGATTTTTTGATATTTTTAGACTTATTTAAGTAAGGCTTTATTAAAGTTTCCTGTCTTTTTTGCAAATAGTAGTTGTTCCGGAAAAGTTCAAGTTATGCTGGCAGCGGATAAGTGGTCATAATAAATTTGTTTTCAAGAGGGTTATATCGCAGATCATAGCAACCAAAACTAGATAAAATTAAGTTAGAAGAATAAAAACAATCGATATTCTTTTGTCGGACATTACATTAGATATTATACAGAGGATCTTAGTTAATTACTTCGATAAGTCGCAGATAACGGAATTTAAAGAAGTATTAAAGAGAGCCTCGCAATCTGCCAAAAAAACTCCGCGCTCAATTGCTTCCCCCGAAAAAGAACAGCTAAATACAAAACTGATTGGCGATGATGTTTTCCTTTCGCAAGTTGACTTGCTTATTACCTTTGCCAACGAGAGGCTGCAGAGCTCCAAGCTGATTGAATTCCTTTTGTTCCTGGGAGAAACTTGCATTGCTCACGGCGAGCTTAACGTATCGTGCAGAATATATGATAACATACTTTCGATTGTTAATAAAGACAAAGCGCTGGAAAATATTGCTGCTCACTCCCTGCTGGCTTTAGGCGAAATTTACAGCCGGCAGGCGCTGTGGGAAAAAAGTATAGATCATATTAACAGCGCCAAGAGGTTGTTTAACAGGCAAAAAGATTTAAGAGGAATAGCTAAATGCAACAACCTGCTGGGCACAATATACGGAGACAGAGGCAATATTAGAAAGGCGCAGAGCTGCTTTGAGAACAGCTTAACTTTTCTCGACCTTAAAAAAGATATCGCACTGATCGGGATGGTAGAGACCAATCTCGGCATCCTGAATAATATTCAGGGCAACCACAACGAAGCACACACCTTCTACCAGAGAGCACTTGTAAAGTACAGCCAGTTAAAAGACTCTAGAAGGATTTGCCAGTTAAGGCACAACATGGGGATGCTTCAAACTCAGAAAGGAGAATTTGAATCAGCACTTGCAGAGTTCGATGCCAGCATTGCGATTGCAATTAAGGCCAGCTATCTACCCGACCTGGCTTTATCTTATTTAAGCAAAGCATATATTTACGCCCAGATGAACGACTTCCCGCTCGCCATGGCCTTTGCAGACAAATCGATGGACATATGTCATAAGATTAACGACAGGCTTTCGATTGCCGACCTTTATAAAATTAAAGGCATCGTGGAAAGAAAGCTTAAGCATTATGATCTGGCCAAAAGCTACTTACTTACCAGTTTAAGGATTAATATCGAACTGGAAAATCCCCTCAATCAAGCCGAGAGTTTGTATGAAATGGGTATTCTTAACCTGGAGACTGACATGAAAGAAGAAGCAGCCGAAAATCTTCAGTCCGCCCTTGTTTATTTTAAAAAGATGAGAGCAAACTTTATGGTAGAAAAAGTAAAAGAACTGCTTTCCGGGATTTCTTAAATATTTTTTTACGGTTCAAGCAAATTAAAGCCCGGCGGAATTCTTTTGTTGCATTTGTCTCTTGGGAAAAAAGAATTAACCCTGTTTTCTTTTTGACAACACGATTGAAAAAAAACTAAAAAATATTGGACTAAATGCCGCAGTAATCATTTTGAATTAAAGCTTAATATCTTATATTGTTCGTAGTAGCTTTAATGTTTTTTTATATGTGTAAAGAGCCCGGCAGATGAAGTTTTCCGAATTCAAGAAAAATATAGATAACCTGGACAAAGAGCTTCTGGCTGCGGAAGCTTCCAGCGAGAAGGTACGCAACCTAGAGGTTATTCTAGGCATTGTTAAAAGTATTAATAGCACCTTAATACTTGAAGATGTTCTGGAGCTTGTTCTGAAGAATGCAATTAAAATTACCAATTCAGAGCGCGGATTCATCGTATTAAGAGATTCTTACGACAAGCTGGAATATAAGCTGGGCCTTAGCTACAACGGCGAACAATTATCCGAAGAAATGTTTAACATAAGCACTACCGTTGTGCACGACGTGTTTAGAACCGGCCAGTCAAAATTTATAGAAGGCGCCCAGAGCGATACCGATAACGACCCCAGCAAAAGCATTTTAAAACTGGAATTGCAAACCATCCTTTGCTCTCCTCTTATTACCGAAGATAAAAAGATAGGTGTTGTATATGTGGACAGCAGGCACCTCCACAGGATTAAAGAGCGGGAGATAACCGATACTTTTGAAATTCTTGCCGGCCAGGCCGCTACCGCCATTAGGAACGCACAACTGTACAACGGACAGATTAGCGCCTACAACGCTTTGAACGAAGCCAACATTCAGCTTATTCAATCCGAAAGAAAGGCTCTCAAGTCCAGCATCGATTCTGAGATCGGCCAGTCGCTGCAGGGGCTGGTTCATCTGGCTCTTCTGGAAACCGAAAGCTTAATGCGCACGATTGAAAAGACCCAAAGGGAAAACGAAGATACCGGAACAAATAATAATCTAATCCTCTTCGATAGGCTTAAATTAAAAACTAAAGTTACCGTAGACAGCATCAGGAATATCCAGAAATACGCGCAGGTGTTAATCGAAACTTCCATTATGAATCTTAATAAGGATACCGGAGATTTAAACAGAACGATTCAATCGGTAATAAAATATTTATCTCCGATGCGGAAGTTTTACCGGATTGTCTTTAAAACCGAATTTAACGCCATCCCGCTGTGCAATTACGACTCCGAGCAAATCCAGCATCTGCTCGTTCATCTTTTTAATAATTCTGCCGAAGCCAGGAACGACGCAACGATAATTATCCGGTCGTTCTATAAAGATAATTATATTTTCGTCCAGGTTGAAGATAACGGCCCGGGCTTTCCGCTGGGCAAAATAAATCCTTTTTACGAAGTTATATCCGAGGGCAAGACCAGTTACGGCTTATATTTATGTAAGAGCATTATCGACCGGCATAACGGGCAAATAGAAATTATGGATAAAAGGCCGGGCGCCACTATTCAATTTTCACTACCGGTAAATTAGGTGTATGTCAGAATCGATTATTAAATATTTTAGACTGCTTTACGACCAGATACCTTTCCCTGTTCAGGTAATTAACGAAGAGGGAAGGATAGTTTATGTTAATCAGGTATTTACTGCGCAGTGGGGATATAACATATCCGAGCTGAACGAATATAAAATTTTTAACGATATAGAACTTAAGAGAAGCGGTGCCCATGCAATGATTCTGGAAGCCTTTGAAAAAGGCAGCCAGAAGTCCTTCAACAATTACGCAGACTCTTTGTTGAAAAGCAAAGAGGTTACTCTCCCGGTGTTCAAAACAAAAATTTTCCCAGTTAAGTTTGAAGGCAGGGCATTCGTCGTCCTATTTCACGAAGACCAGACGGAAATAGTTCTGTCGGAAGAAGAAGTTAAGAAGGCCAGGGACGGCAACAAGGAAGCCGAGCGCCTTAAGGATACTTTCCTTACAGTGCTTTCTCATGAGCTCCGCACGCCGCTCAATATCGTTCTCGGCTACTCCTCGATAATTAAGGAAAGCATGAAGGATAAAATCAGCTCCGAGGATAGGATATATATAGACAACCTTTACAGCGGCAGTGAGCGCTTATATAAAAGCATAACTCAAATGCTGGAGTTCGCCCAGATTGAAGCGGGCAAGTACGTGCTTAACCTTGAGCCGACGGATATCGTCTCGGTTATTAAAACATGCATCGATATAAATAAAAAGAACGCCGAGGATAAGAAGCTCGATCTTAAAACCAAGTTCCCCGGCAAAAAGGTTTATGTAGATGCAGACCCGCAGAGCCTTGAGAGCGCGGTTAACAACCTTTTAAACAATGCCGTTAAGTTTACACGACAGGGCTTTGTTGAAATTGAAATTGATGTTCTTAAGGACAGGGATCTTGCAATATGCAGAATAAAAGATTCCGGAGTAGGCATATCGCCGGAATATCTCGATCATCTGTTCAGTCCGTTCAGCCAGGAAGATTTGAATATCGGCAGGAACTTTGAGGGCAACGGTCTCGGGCTGGCGCTATCCAAAAGATATATTGAAAAGATGGGCGGCTCTCTGCTTGTAGACAGCATTAAGGGCGTCGGCTCAACGTTTTCCTTCACCCTTCCGCTTTCGGCAGGCTCAACTAAAAAAGGCAGAAGCACCGGCGGCGATAAAAAGGAAGACCTGTCGGGAATATTAATGATCGACGATCTAAGCGAATCGTTCGACTTGCTGTCGGCATTTCTTAAGAACAGCTATTCTTTAATAAACCATAATTTGAAGTCGTTTAATCTCGGGATACTGGACAGCAGCAATTTTAATTTTGTTATTATAGATGTTAATCAAAGCCAATGGGACCAGTGCCTAAAGCTTACAAAAGAAATAAAGCAGCACGATCCTTTGAAGAGGCCGATAATAATTATTTCCAACGAATATGTCGATGATAAGATTAAGCAATTCTACGACACCGGGATTTCCAAGTTCATCGTCAAGCCTTTTTCGAAAAATATTTTGTTAAGGGCTTTTGAAGAAATAAAATCCGGTAAATCTATTTAAACGCCTATTTTGGAACTTGCCAAGCTTCTTAAAATTTTTATTATGAATATGCGGTTATTTAATTTTAAGTAAAGACTCAAAAAAATAAATCAAGGTTCTGCTATGCCTTATTTGAATGACTTAAAAAACAAGGTTCAAAGCGCCTACCAGGAATGGGAGAAAAACAGCTACCAAAAGTCGCTTAAAGATAATCCCGAAAGGCAAAAGCATTTTACAACCTCGTCGTTCAAGGAAGTTAATGCGCTCTATTCTCCGATGGATGTTAGCCTCGGCGATTATCTAGCCAAGCTTAATTTTCCAGGAAGGTATCCTTATACGCGCGGCATTCAGCCGACTATGTACCGCGGAAGACTGTGGACTATGCGGCAGTACGCAGGCTTCGGCACGGCGAAAGAATCTAACGAAAGATACAGGTATTTGCTTTCTCACGGCACATCGGGCCTGTCGGTAGCGTTCGATCTGCCGACACAAATTGGCTACGACAGCGACGACCCGGCTGCGCTTGGAGAAGTAGGCAAGGTTGGAGTTGCGATAGATACCCTTGCCGATATGGAAATTCTTTTTGATAAGATCCCGCTGGAAAAAATTTCAACTTCGATGACGATAAATGCATCTGCCCCGGTGCTGCTGGCAATGTATATTGCCGTTGCCGAAAAGCAAGGAATAGGTAAAAGCCGGATAAGCGGAACTATACAGAACGATATTTTAAAAGAGTACATTGCGCGCGGTACGTATATTTACCCGCCCAAAGCTTCGATGAGATTAATAACAAACGTGTTCGAGTACTGCTCAAAGGAAGTTCCCAGGTGGAATTCAATCTCCATCTCCGGATATCATATAAGAGAAGCAGGCTCTACCGCCTCGCAGGAAGTAGGCTTTACTCTTGCCAACGGCATTGCATATGTTCAGGCTGCTTTAAACGCTGGCCTGGATGTGGATGATTTTGCCGGGCAGCTTTCATTTTTCTTTAACTCGCACAGCGATCTGTTCGAGGAAGTTGCAAAGTTTAGGGCTGCCAGAAGGCTTTGGGCAAAAATTATGAAGGAGCGGTTCGGCGCCAGGAAAGACAGGTCCATGATGCTCAGGTTCCACTCGCAGACTGCCGGCTCAACCTTAACAGCCCAGCAGGCAGACAACAATATCGTTCGCGTTGCGGTTCAAGCTTTGGCAGCCGTTCTGGGCGGTGCGCAGAGCCTTCATACCAATTCTAAAGATGAAGCGCTGGCATTGCCTACGGAAAATTCGGTAATGACTGCATTAAGGACGCAGCAGATTATAGCATACGAGAGCGGCGTTGCAAATACGATCGATCCTTTAGCCGGCTCTTACTATGTGGAATCTATGACCGACCGGATAGAGAGCGAAGCCGAAGAATACATCCGGAAGATAGACTCGTTGGGCGGAATGGTTCAGGCCATTGAGTCCGGCTTCGTTCAGAAGGAAATACAGGATGCGGCATACAAATACGAAAGAGAGATTGAAGCCGGCCAGAGAGTAATCGTCGGTGTAAACAAATTCCAGATTGAAGAAGATAGGAAGCCTGATTTGTTAAAGATTGACGAGAAGGTTCAGGAAGAACAGATAAGTTTTCTAAAAAAAGTCCGTGCCGGAAGAGATAACAAAAAAGTGAAGGAAGCATTAAAAGCGCTGGGCAGCGCAGCCGCGGGCGATGAAAATTTGATACCGTTCATTCTTGATGCAGTTAAGGCATATGCAAGCGTAGGAGAGGTTTGCGATTCAATGCGCGAAGTCTTCGGCGAGTACAGGGAGCGTGTTGTACTTTAATTTTTGAAAATAATTTTAGTGCAGGTGTTAAATGCAAGTTACACACATTGAGCATATCGGTATTGCCGTAAAAAGCCTGGAAGACTCGATAAAGTTTTACGAAGAAGTGCTGGGCTTAAAATGCTACTCTATTGAGGAAGTGAAAGATCAAAAGGTAAGGACCGCATTTTTTTTGATCGGGAAAACAAAAATTGAATTGCTCGAATCTACGGAAGAGGGTGGGCCGGTAGACAAGTTTATAGAAAAGAAAGGCGAGGGGATTCATCACCTTGCGTTTGCAGTTGATGATTTGAAAAAAGCATTAATGGAAGCCGAAGAGAAAGGGGTGCAATTAATTGATAATAGGCCCCGGAAAGGCGCCGAGGGTCTGGATATTGTCTTCATCCATCCTAAATCTGCATTCGGAGTATTAACCGAACTTTGTGAAAAGAAATAGAAAGTTATGAGCTGGAGTGAATTTTTACGGAATAAAAAATTACGATTGGAAATGATTGTTACGCTTATCCTCATTTCAGCTGCCTTGCTTGCATTAACTCATTTTCTAAATTATGTAGAGGCGCGGAATGGAGTGGTGCTGCCCGACCCGGTGCTTGCCCTGTTTAAGCCTGTAGACCTGACGTGGCTTATATTCGGGCTGATTTATTGTTCGCTAATTTTAGCAGTAGTTATGCTTGCGCGGCGCCCCGAAGTTTTAATGCTTGCAATGCAAACATATACTTTGTTTGTAATTGTAAGAATTGCCGCCATGTATTTGGTGCCTGTAAATCCCCCTCGGCAGATGATACGCCTGGACGATCCGTTTGTCCAATTCTTCGGTACGGGTCAGTTGTTAACAAAGGACCTGTTCTTTTCCGGGCATACGGCAACTTTGTTTCTTCTTTTCCTTGTTGCCCCGAACAGAATTGTTAAGCTCTTGTTCCTTGTCTTTACTTTTATCGTCGGCATATCGCTTCTGCTTCAGCATGTGCATTATACTATAGATGTTTTTGCGGCGCCCTTTTTTACTTATACATGCTATAAGATGGTTCTATTATTTAATGAAAGAATGGTAGGAATTAAATTCCGGTTATCGGCATAAGCAATTATTAGTTCCCGGATAAAGAGAGTATGCAATTAAGAATGCCGCACAGAATTTTTTATAACATAATTTTATACTAAGATGAATAAAGAAGATATAAATTTAAACGAGCTTGCCAGCGGTGTTTCCAAGCTGTTCGAGCTCAAGGGTATCGGTTCGATAACAAGGACTGATGACTTAACAACTTTGGCCGAGTTCAAAAAATATTTATCAAAAAAACTTGCCGACCTTATGGACAACAATTTTAATCTGCTGATAAATACCCTGTACAGGATAGATATAGATGAAGAGAAGCTTAAGAATATTTTTTCGAACGGCAGCCGGGAATACATTCCCGATGCACTTGCCGGGCTTATTATTGAAAGACAGATTCAAAAAATATACTGGCGCAACAAATACAAGCTTGGCGATATTTAACTTTTGCTGCTGCCGCCTGTTACGGTTAAGAAATATTTATTATTAATCCGGAATAAACAAAATGAAAAAACAACTGCTGCTTTTATTTATAATCATAGCCACGGTTTTCGTTTCTTATCCTCAAAGCGTTTCTAAAATTAAAAGAGATATTTTCAAATTTAAAAATTCCAAAGAGCTTAAGCATGCTCAGTGGAGCGTTTCCGCTGCATTTGTAAAAACCGGCAGGGCCATCATTTCCTACCGCAGCAACGAGAGCCTTGCACCGGCTTCCAATTTAAAATTGTTTACTACTTCCGTCGCCCTTAATCTGCTGGGCGAAAACTACAGGTTTAAAACAAGTATGTATTACGACGGATTTATTACTGATGACGGCGTATTGAAAGGCAACATCTATATTGCCGGCGGCGGCGATCCAACCCTTGGCTCAAATACTGTGGAAGGATCACTGCCGCTGGACAGCTTAATGTGGACGTGGACTAATGCTGTTATTAAGCTCGGGATAAAAAAAATTGAAGGTAAGATTGTGGCCGATGCGTCGCTGTTTACCGGCAACAGCGTACCGGACGACTGGAACTGGGTTGACATTGGGAATTATTACGGAGCCGGAACCAGCGCGCTGACTATAAACGATAATCTTTATTACCTGTACTTTCATCCCTCGGTTGTTGTGGGCGAGCCTGCAGAAGTAATCCGTACCGTCCCCGAAATTCCCGGATTAAAATTTATCAATCATATTAAAACCGGGCCGGAAGGCTCCGGAGACAACGGCTACATTTACTGCGCGCCGGGGCAATTTACGGCTACGCTTAGAGGTACGGTCCCTGCCGGTGTGTCTGCATTTTCAATTAAAGGCTCTATTCCCGATCCTCCTTTGTTTGCCGCGCAGTATTTAAGCCGCTTTCTGCAGCACTACAGGATAACTGTAACCGAAGATGCATCCGAAATTCATACGCCTGTTAAATACGATGAATCGAAGCTTATAGCCACAACACTTTCTCCGGAGCTGAAAGACATCGTGTACATGATAAATAAACGAAGCATTAATCTTTATACCGAACAGCTGTTAAATACTATCGCTCTTAAAGAAAAAGGAATTGGTGATACTGAAACCGGAATAGAAGTTATAAAGTCCTTCCTGGATTCCGTCGGCATCGATACAGGCGGAATGCAGCTTTACGACGGCTGCGGGCTTTCTAGAACCGATATGATTACTACCGGCATGATGGTAAAGCTTTTAACTTTTATGTCAAAGCAGAAAGTATTCGGAGCCTTTTACAATTCGCTTTCCGTTGCAGGCAGGGCAGGCGACCCCGGTGACTTTTCTAAATTCGGAGTTAACACCTTATTGGCCGGTAATGCAAGAATCAAATCCGGCTTGATTACCGGGGTAAGGAGCTTTTCCGGCTACCTGAAGGATAAAAGAGGAAGGCTGATTGCATTCAGTCTGATTGCAAATAATTACTCCGGGCAGAGGAAACGAATAGACGAAATTCATAAACAGATATTGATTGATCTGGCAAAGCTTAGATGACTGCGCTGCAGTCTTTTTAAGAATTGATTTTATCAGCAGCTCATCCGGCAATTTTTTCTTATACCGGCCTTTCGTGTTGTACTATCATTCTAAAAAGATTGAAAATTACATAACTAATAGCTATGTTCGGTTGCAATAAAGTTAGAGTTCGGCTTAGAATTGTATTTACAAATTTCGGGAGCTTAAATAAATGGCAATATTTAAATCCAAAGAGGTTGATCTGCTCAGGGCTGAGAACGAAGAGCTAAAGACCAAATTTCACTTTATGTATGAGAGGGAGGAGAACGCAAAAAAGCTGGAAGAGGTTTTAAAGAGATTAAGATCCGAAGTGTTCCAGTTGAATGAAAAAAAATCCGCAATCAGCCGGGAGATTGACAACCTTCAGCAGGAAGAAGTACGAAAGAAGGAGCAGGTAGCGGAGCTGGATCAGAAGATAGCAACTCTTAAGGAGATGAAGGACGATCTTCAGAACACCGTTCTGTCTTATTCCAACCGGATTCAGGAAATAGAAAGCACAATTCAACAGCAGAGCGAGCAGAAGCAATTAGCGAGCGATGATAACAAGAATGCGGTAGAGGAATTGCCGGCAGAGCTTTTTGAACATAAGACAGAACTTGAAGAGAACCTTGAAAATGCAAAGCAAAAGATTGAAGAGCTTGGCCTGGAAGAGAATTCTTTAAGAGAAAGAATAAATTTTAAGCGTGATGAAATAAGCGATATTGAGGACCAGGGATTAAAGCTGCTGGAGAAGCAGGACAAAATTGCAAAGAAGCTGGAAGATTCCGAAAAGAAAATTGCAGAGCTGGAAAATAGGAAAGCAAAGCTCGTAGATGAAATTGAAGCTAAGAAAAGAGAGATACTGCATTATTCGGAAAAGCTGAACTCGCTTGAGAAAGAATATGCTTCCCTGGAATCCGGCATTTCCGTGCTTAGGGAAAACGAGAAAGTTATTAAAGCCAAGATCGAGAAGCTTTCCGCCGAAGAGAAAGAAAAAAGCGCGCTGGTAAAGGAACTGGAGGCAATCCAAAAAGACCTGGTGGAAAAGAAGAACGAGCTTGAAAACAATCTGGGCGTAAGAAAAAACGAGCTTGAACAGGCAATCGAGGAAAACAACAGGAAGCTTGAAAGCGTAGAGCAGAATTTCAGGAAGATTATTGAGGACGCAAACTTCAAGGGAAAAGAGCTTTATGCAATCGATCAGTCTCTCAACATCAAATCGAACAGGCTTACCAAGCTTAACATGGAGCTGCTGGAACTGGAAAAGAAATCAGGCGAATACAAAGAAGAGATGCAGAAATACGAAAACTTAAAAGAAGAACTGCACCAAAAGTTTAACGAGGAGAGAGAAGCCGTTAACAAGCTGAACGAGCAGTATATGAAGCTTAAGGAGCTTATTCCTCTGCTGGAGAAAAGGAAGAAGGAAATTGAGCAGAGCAACATGGAGCTAGAGCTAAGGTTTACGGATATGTTCCAGAAATTTAACAGGGAGTTGAATGAAATAAACAACAAAAGGAATGTACTTGAGCAGATAATTCTGAAGAAAGAAAAAGATATAGATGAGAAAGACCAGCTTCTGTACGAGAAGATTGCCGCGCTTGAAGAAAGCGAAAGAGTGTTAAACGCCCGGCAGACCGAGATCGATTCCTTTGAGGTCACAGTTAAATCTTTAACGGAACAGAAAGAATTGCTGCAGAACGATCTTCTTAAAATAGATGAGAACATTGCAGAGCACAAATCTTATAACACCGATCTTAAAATGGAAACCGATCTATTAATTAAAAAGAGATCGGTAGTTGAAAAGAGCCTGCAGGAAATCCTGAGAATGATGAGTGATAATTTTGTTAAAGCTGAAACCAGGAAGCTGAGACTTGCCGATGACCTTAAGCAGTACGATGAAAATTTGCTGGACTACCAGGATAAAATAAGCAGCTCTGCAAAAGAACTATCTGCAATCCAGGATTCCGTGGGAAAGATTAAAATAGAGCATGAAGAATACAAGGGTAATATAACCAAGCTGATATCGATGAAGAAGAGACTTCAGGAAGAAATATTAAGGCAGCAGGCTGCACTTCAAAAATTCCAGAAGATTAGAGAGAAGCTGAAAATTGAACAGACGGTGGTTAAGAACAAGCAAGTCGGCGGGCCTTATATGGGGGATGGGGTGGATGCTGCGGCAAAAAGCGCTCAGAATGCGGAAGCTACGAAAAATCCCCAAATATTTAAGCTATAGCAGATTTTTGCACGGCAGCTAAAATTATTTTTATTTTTCTTAATAGTACGCTCACTCTAAAAGCTACCCATTAATGTGTGTAAAAATTCCGGTACTATATGATTCTTTCTCTTTACTGGTTAAATTTTAATTGTAGAATCCGGAAATGTTTGTTCGGCAAATCTGATAATAAAAACGGGTTAAAACTTTAACACATCATCAAAAGGAAGAAATGATGCGGGAAAATTTTTTTGCGAATAATTTTGAAACAACAAAATATATTTTTGTGCTGGCATCGGTCTTGGCATTTACATTCGGGATTACGCCCAGAACATTTTCGCAGCCGGCTGAAAGCATGCTGCAGCATCCTTCGTGGAGCTATAACAAGACTATCTACGAAGTTAATCTAAGGCAGTATTCCAAAAGCGGAACCTTTAAAGGCTTCGAAAAGCATTTGCCCGAACTGAAAGAAATGGGTGTGGGGATACTATGGTTTATGCCGATAAACCCGATTGGCGTAAAGAACAGGAAAGGGGAACTCGGCAGCTATTATTCGGTTCAAAATTATTTAACGGTAGACCCGGAATACGGAACGATGGACGATTTTAAGGAGCTGGTGAAAAAGATCCATTCTATGGGCATGTATGTAATACTTGACTGGGTAGCCGATCATACTTCGTGGGATAATGTTTGGACGAAGGAACACCCCGACTTTTATAAAAAGGATGCGAAGGGAAATTTTGTACCGCCGGTTAAAGATTGGACCGACGTAATCGCGCTCGATTATTCGAATAAAAAATTGTGGGACTACATGACAAACGCCATGGAGTTCTGGGTTAAAGACTGCGATGTTGACGGATTCAGGTGCGATGTTGCCGATATGGTTCCAACTCCATTCTGGGTTCAAGCGAGAGCAAAGCTGGATAAGATTAAGCCGGTCTTCATGCTTGCGGAAGCCGAAAAGCCGGAGCTTCAGGTTAATGCCTTTGATATGACTTACTCGTGGAAGCTGTTTAACCTGCTTAAAGATATTGCGAAGGGCAAAAAAAATGCAAAGAACATGGTTAATTACTTCAAGTGGGAAAACAGAACTTACCCGGCAAACGATTTTAGGATGCGCTTTACCACGAACCATGATGAAAACAGCTGGAACGGCACGGTAAAGGAAATGTTCGGCGATGCGGCGCCGGAATTTGCCGCCTTTACTTTTGCGATTAGCGGCATGCCGCTTATTTACAGCGGCCAGGAGGCGGGCTTAGATAAGCGATTGAAATTTTTTGAGAGAGATCCTATCGACTGGAAGCCCTCCCAGTACAGGCAGCTTTACACAAAGCTGGTTCATCTTAAATTAAAAAACAAGGCTCTGTGGTGCGGCACCGAAGGCGGAAAAATGACGATGATTCCCTCTTCAAATAAAAAATCAATCTTTGCGTTCGTAAGAGAAAAAGGCAGCGATAAAGTTTTTGTTGTCTTTAATCTTTCGGCTAAACCGGTAAATGTTAAGCTCAGCTCGGACTTGATGAAAGGAAATTATATCGACCTGTTCTCCGGAAAAAAAGTTACTATATCCGGCACCGAGAGCTTTGATCTTAAACCGTGGGAATATTTCTTTTACGTTAAGGAATAAATTTATCAACTCGGTCTGCACTGCAGTTGAAAGGCCTGAAAATTAGAGTCAGGAATTTAAAAGACTTTCAGTCCGAACAGGTTAATCTTTTAGCGTAGTATACTTTTTTAATCCGGGCTCATTTATATTTACGCTAAGCTATTTTCAATTTATTTATAAAGCGGGAGACGTAAGATGCGATTAAAATTCCTAAGTATCGGATTATTATTCATTCTGTTTTTCATCCCGGAAATTTGTTTTGCACAGTCGCTGGGCGGCAGCTTAACCTTGGGCTTTCCGATGGATGAATTTAAAGAGAATGTGAAGCGAACGGGAATTGGCGGCAGTATTCAGTTTTTGTTTTGGAACCCGGCTCCTCGAATGCCGTATTCGTTCGGCATAAACGCAGGCTATATAAATTACGGCAGCGAATCTAGAAGAGAGCCTTTTAGCCTTACAATTCCCGATGTAACTGTGGATGTTGACAGAACAAATAATATTGTGAACTTCCATTTGATGGGACAGATTATATTACCGTCGGGGCCGCTTAGACCGTACCTGGAGTTCTTGGTTGGCGGCTCATACATTTTTACCGAGACTCGTATAACAAGCAGCGGCTCGGAAGAAGTTGCCAGCTCTACAAATTTTGACGACTGGGCCTGGAGCTATGGCGGCGGCGGCGGGTTTTTGATCCGGCTTATGCCGAATACGAATTTGGGAGAAAAAGTTGGATCAATTTTTCTCGATTTAAAAGTAAGATATCTTTACGGAACCGAAGCCCAATATTTGAAGGAAGGCTCGGTGATAGTAAATAGAGGCAGCGTATTTTACGATGTTTCAAAATCTAAAACGGATTTATTGACAGCACATTTGGGCGTAGTTGTTTATTTCGGTAATTTATTTGCCGGCGATTGAAACAGCCGGTATTGCACATCAATTCAAAAATCCGTCTTAACTTTACTAAACAAAGCTAAGGCGTCTGAGGATTTTGTAGAAGTTCCCGGCCGTCGTTATTTAACTTAGCGTCGTGCTCTGCGTGTCTTTCTCCGGGAAACACTTCCATTGCAGGGAACATTTTATACAACGATAACTCGCTGCCTGTAAACCAGATCTTATTCCAGCTTCTTGCCAGTACAAATATCTGCTGGATTATAAACATAATAAAAATGGTCGATGCAGAAACCATTCCCACAGCATTATCAAGATAAAAATAAATTAATAGTAACAATGCCGGCGCAATAAGAAGTATTAAATATAAAAAGTACGCGCTGAAGAAATGCTTAATAACAAACCTGGCAGCCAGCCAAACAGACTTAAGCGATTTCCTAGAGTCGTTCATAAAGAGAATTATCTTAGCATAATCCCCGATGGTAAAACCCAGTACTAAGAGGAGCAGATAAACAATTATCCCTGTAAGCACGATATAAAAAATAGTAGCTTCATTTTGGGCAGTATCCGCTGCAGCCGCAGCTATTATACTCACAGGAATAAATACTATGAATGCAAAAATCAACTGGAGAATGATGAAGTAAATTGCGAGTCTTAAATAGCGGAAAAAATATTCGGCGCAGCCTTCAAAGAAAGCGCCGGCCGAAAATTTCCGGTTACCGCTGTTTAATATTTTCAGAACTCCGCCTGCAAAGAATATGGTGAATATGAGATAAAATATTCCAGACCAAATCACTGCCGAAATAAATGGTTCGATTGCGTGGCCGGCAGATCTAAGGAAATCTGTATAGGTTGTAAAGTCAAATCCTTTAATCATTGAATTGATTGCCATTGAATTGCCGGCGGTCTGTTTCAACATCCCACGGAACGGGAGAGCAAGAGTAAGAGCAAATAAAAATGTTATCAGGTAAATTACTAAAGCAGTCTTTTTCGATTTGCCCGCTGCTTTGAACCCCTGCGAATATGCTTTAAATATTTTCATATTTTCATTCTTTATCGGCTAAAAAAGCGTTCCAAACGCCTGCATTGCATTCTCCACCCAGAAGATGAATTTGACGGCGTACTTGGTAATTGAAGTTGTTTCAGGTTCGGTTGTATAGCTGTTGTTTATCAGGTTTACATCCAAAGGAATTTTGTCGTAAGGGTCTACCTTGGCCCAGATTACTTTGTCGGGGCTTTCGTAAATAAGGTCGTGTGTTCTGTCCTTGCCGTTCCAGTTCTCTAGAATTTCTTTTCCGCTATTAAAATGAACGAGTATTTCTTCGGGCATAACAACGCCTCCCAATCGGGAGGCAACAACCTTAGAGCGGTACACCGTGCTGCCATTACGGCCCCATTCAAGCTTATAGAATTTTTTAACCCCCGCGCTGTCGTAAGCGCCCGTCGGCTGTTGTACTCTTGTTATCTTAATCCCGGAAATCGAATAATCGCAGATGTCCGAGCCGTATAGAACTTCATTGAAGAACCAAGCCATGTTATCGCCCAGCTTATCGCCTAGTCTTTTCTTAACTACTTCATTTACAACCGCAATAAAATCTCTGCCGCAGGGATGCTTAAACTTCCACCGCTCGAAATAAGTTTTCATTATCTCATCCATTACACCTCGTCCCACCAGCCGCTCCAGTGTGAACATCCACGTAGAAGTCTTGTCGTAAGTTATCGGGCCGTAGCCGCCGTCCTGGAACTGCCACGAGTACCTGGAATCCTCGGCAATTTTCGGGTTGCGCATTCCGGCATAACCTTCCCTCTGGAACTCAAAGTCTCCGAAGTGAAATCCGAGCAGATCGAAGAAAGATTTTTTCATGCCGTAGTAGCTATCCATAATTCTCGCTTCGTAGTATGAGTTGAAGCCTTCGTCCATCCACGCCTCTTCGAATTCGTTTGTTGCCAGCATCCCCATAAAATAATTATGCCCGAATTCATGTATAACTACATTCTCCGTAAACTTAATTCCTCGGGGAATGCCCCACAGGCAGCCAGCAGTAAAGAAGGTCGGATATTCCATTCCAGCTGCGCCCAGCCCGCGGAAGGGCGGATCGACAATGGTAAGATTAGGATACGGATACTTGCCAAGATACTTATTAAAATATTCAAGCGCATCTTTCACGGCATTTATATGCCTGTCGGCTTGATCGAGATGCTGGGGCTGCAGAAGTACTCTTATCTTAACATTCTTCCATACTGCATTAACAACTTTAAATTCCGGGCAGGCCGTCCACGCAAAATCTATTACATCTTCGGCATGAAAGAATAAAGTTTTTGTCCCGTCGTTGTTTTGCTTTTCGTTTTGTAAAACGCCTACAGCACCTACAACATAATTTTTAGGTACAGTAATATGAACGTTATATTCGCCGAAGTCTGCGTAGAATTCAGAGTTTGCATGGTACTGATGGCAGTTCCACTGTCCCTTCACCGCATATCTTTCACCGGCTTTTTCATAAACACCGATTTTGGGGAACCACTGCCCTGCCATAAAAAAGTCATCGCTGAAGCCGCTTCTTGCAAAAACTTTGGGCAGCTTGGATTCAAACTTAATATTCAGAATTATTTCTTTACCGGGAAGGACAGGCTTATCGAGCGGTACGCTTATTACTGTACGGTCGTCCTTGTTATTATCGTCCGGGTGTATGAACTTTATTTTATGTGTAAGGTCTTCGCCGTCTTTTCCCGAAGGGATGTCCGAAGGACTCCTTTCGGAGGATTCCCATACCTTCATTGATAAAATATCTTCCCAGCCCCAGTTTAAATCGGACTGCATATCGAGCCTGTCGCCGCGCAGCTGCCCGCCCGATTCTTTTATGAAAGTTGATTTCGAATTTTTAAATGCGTTAAGGTAAAGGTGAAACCGGAGCTCGTTTATCTTATCGGATGAAGTATTCTTCCAGTAAAGCGTCTCTTCTCCGGTAATTAATTTTTTAACCGGATTTAATTTTACGTACATATCGTAGCTGGCAATTCTATCGCTTAACGGCTTGATAAAGATTGTCTGCTGGGGAAAAGAAAAATTAAGAGGATTGCAGATTGACAAATAAATAGCCCCAATAAATATCTGCAGTACCCTGTTGCGGCCGTGTTTCATATTCCGAGTCGCTTTATGTTTTTGGATATTTGTAAGACACTAATTTTTTTTTGAACCGGTATCAAATAGAAAATAGGAGAATATCGAAATAATCTTTTGCTAAAATATTGAGAAATTAAAATTGATTTGCAATCACCCGTTAGCAATATAATAATTTTTTGCTTGGGCCAAAGCAAATACTCATCGCCCTTAATGTTAAATGAATATTAAATATATTCGGCAGAATAAAATGTTTTATTAGAATCCGCAATAATCAATAAAATTGAAATGACTTTTTAATATATTTGCACAATTATTTTAAAACCCTTTCATGTAAAAAGGAGACGAATGATGGCAATGATCGAAGATAAAATTAATGAGCTATGTATTAACACAATCAGATTCCTTGCTGTAGACGGAGTTCAAAAAGCAAACTCCGGGCACCCCGGCATGCCGATGGGCTGCGCTCCGATAGCATTTACTCTTTACACAAAATATATGAAGCACAATCCCGCAAACCCAAAGTGGCTGAACAGGGATAGATTTGTTTTATCTGCCGGGCACGGAAGTATGCTGCTGTACGGCACGCTTCACCTTTGCGGCTATAACATTCCAATGGAACAGCTTAAGCAGTTCAGGCAGTTCGGAAGCATTACACCCGGCCATCCAGAGTACGGGCTTACTTCAGGTGTCGAAACCACCACTGGTCCTCTTGGGCAGGGCTTCACAAACGCCGTGGGCATGGCTATAGCACAGGAATTCCTTTCTACTAAATTTAATAAAGACGATATAAAAATTCTCGATCATTTTATTTACGGTATTTGCAGCGACGGTGATTTGATGGAAGGCGTATCCCACGAAGCAGCCGCACTCGCCGGGCATTTGAAACTTGGAAAAATAATTTTCTTTTACGATAACAATCATATTACTATTGACGGCCCTACTTCGCTTGCTTACTCAGACGATGTTCCCAAACGCTTCGAGGCCTACCACTGGCATGTTCAGGTAGTGGATGACGTGAACGACCTTAATGCGGTTGAAGCCGCACTTAGGAATGCGCAGAATGTAACGGACAAGCCCTCGATTATTATTACGACTACCCACATAGGCTACGGCAGCCCGAACAAGCATGATACTTCACACGCTCACGGCTCTCCTTTAGGACCCGAGGAAGTTAAGCTGACGAAAGAGAACCTCGGCTGGCCTGCAGAACCCGACTTCTTAATCCCCGGTGAAGTATCTGAGTTCTTTAAGAATGTTGGCATAAACGGAAAGGAAGAAGAAGATAAATGGAATGCGCTGTTTGCAAAGTATGAGGAAAAATATCCGGCAGATGCAAAATTGTTTAAAGAAGTAATGAGCGGAAATTTCGGAGATGAATGGAAAGAAAAGCTGCCGCTATTTAAAGATGACGGAAAGAAGCTTGCGACAAGAGCAGCCAGCGGTAAAGTTCTAAACGCTATAGTTTCATCGCTGCCCACATTAATTGGCGGCTCTGCCGATCTTGAACCTTCGAACAATACTTATTTGAAAGATTATAAAAATTTCTCTGCCGAAAACCGTGACGGACGAAATTTTCACTTCGGGATACGCGAACACGGAATGGCAAGTATATTGAACGGTATGGCTTATTACGGCGGAGTTATTTCTTACGGCGGCACCTTCTTAATCTTCTCCGATTATCTCCGTCCGGCAATTCGTCTTGCTGCTCTTTCCAAAATAAAACCGATTTTTATCTTTACACACGACAGCATCGGGCTGGGTGAAGACGGACCCACACATCAGCCGGTAGAACATATGTCGGCTCTTAGGGCAATTCCCAACACCGTTGTTATACGTCCTGCCGACGCAAACGAGACTGCCTATGCATGGCAGACTGCTCTTGAGCATAAAGGGGGTCCGGCTGCATTGCTGTTAACAAGGCAAGGCCTGCCGGTAATAGACCAGGAAAAATTTTCCTCGGCAAAAAACCTTGCAAAAGGCGCTTACATATTAAAAGACTGCAGCGGTACACCGGAGTTGATAATTCTTGCATCCGGCTCGGAAGTAAGCATATCTTTAGCTGCGGCAGAAATGCTGGAAGCGGAAGGCAGTAAAGTTAGAGTAGTAAGCTTTCCTAGCTGGGAGCTGTTTGAACAGCAGCCGAAAGAATACCGCAACTCGGTAATTCCGCCGGATGTTAAGGCCCGCATCTCTGTTGAGGCGGGGACAAAACAAGGCTGGGAAAAATACATTGGCGATTACGGGGAAGCAGTAAGCATAGAAAAATTCGGTGCGTCGGCTCCTCTGAATGTTGTGATGGATAAATACGGCTTCACGCCGCAGAATATTGTTGAGACGGCTAAGCGCGTTATGAAGAGATGATTGTTGCAGATGTTAAACTTTACTAAACCCTTAAGGTTTAGTAAAGCTTGCTTGTTCCTCAAGTTTTACAATACGCTTCTCATGGTTTTCAATTTTTTCCGTATTTTGAACATGCCCGCTGTAAAAATTCTCCAGCATTTTCATTATTCCCTTTTCTGTCATGTCGAGTTTCTTAAATATACTTTGCTTTAAGTCATTCAGTTTTAAGTCAAGTTGATTAAAGCGGCTGTCGGTATAGTCTTTCATAGACTGAACAGCAGCATCAACTTTTGATTCTATTTTTGCATCTAAGCGCTGCTCAACCGCATCTATTTTTGCATCTAAGCGCTGCTCAACTGCATCTATTTTTGCATCAAGACGGTTTGTCACATCGTCTATTTTTACATCAAGACTGTTTATCTCCTTTTTAAGGAAATCTTTTGTAACATACTTTGGCTTCGAAGTTTTTTTAGCAGGCATCATAAACCTTTATTTAATTATATTGAAAAAATGAGGATACGCATTAAGGAAATTACCTTTCTAACTTAAACGAGAATATAGTGAATAGCAAGAAAAATTCTTTTTAGCTACTATGCTGCAAATAGGTAATTTAAAAAGATACTGTTCTTCCCCACCAGTCAGCGTGGTTATGGAGAAGTACGGATTTACTTCTGATAATATCGTTGAGACTGCAAAGCGAGTATTGAAGAGATAATAGTTGTAGATGTTAAACTTTACTAAACCTTTAAAGTTTAGTAAAGTTTGCTTGTTCCTCAAGTTTTACAATACGTTGTTCATGATCTTCTAATTGTTCTTTCATCTTTATCTGGTTGCTGTAAATATTCTCGAGCATAACCATTATCCCGTGCTCTGCCATATCCAGTTTTTTAGCAAACATATCCATCTTCTGGTCTAACTGATTAAAGCGGCTGTCTGTATAATCTTTCATAGATTGGACGGCGGAATCAACTTTACTCTCAATCTTAGCATCAAGACGTTTTTCTACTGCGTCTATCTTAGCATCAAGGCGTTTTTCAACTGCATCAATCTTAGCATCAAGGCGTTTTTCAACCGCATCAATCTTAGCATCAAGGCGTTTTTCAACTGCATCAATCTTAGCATTAAGGCGTTTTTCTACCTTATCGATCTTCGCATTAAGGCTCACATTAACTTTGTCAGTCTTTGCATCAAGGGCTTTTAAAGAGTTGTCTAACTTTTTGTCACCTTGTTTTATCAGTTTTTCAAGGCGGCTGGTCTCTTTCTTCAAATCTTCTTTAGTAAGATAGCCTGTCGATAAGCCTCTTTTTGCAGGCATTTTATTCCTTTTAATTATTGAATAATAAAAATATGATTCAACATAATAGCTGAATCAAACTTAATCATGAGATAAATAAATAGCAATAAAAATTCTTTTTCGGCAGCCGGTACTACAAACCGGTAATATCACGATAAGTACGAAGCAAACATAAAAGTTATTCCGCCAGGCGTTCGTTATAACAAGAATGACGATGGCAACAGCTAGCCGCCTGCTGGTGGAAGTACACCGCAGTAGTAATTAAAGAAATAAAATATGCCCAACATCTCTGCCTGCGGGTAGGCAGATTAGAGACATTGGGTATCCGGATGGTACAGTAACTGTACCTGTTAATGAAATATTTCCACACCAGTAAGTATCTGAAGTAAGAGTACCGGAAGTGATAAACGTGTTTGGAACGTTACCTATTTTAATTGGAATAGAAGCAGTATGATGAACGCCGTCATTATCGGTTCCTCCGGTACTAAGAGTACCTATAACATAACCATTTACATCTCTTTCCCATAAATATCCGTCAGGCAAATTTTGTAACACAAAGTCACCACTTGAGCCGCCATATAATTGAACCTCGCCGCAGCCGTAAGATGCTGTTATCTTCCAATTATCCCAGCTAACTATATAATCTCCAATTGGGCTTACATCAACAAAATTTCTATGGATATATCCCACATAAGTATGATTTACATCGTAATGGTCTAAATCTTCTGTTAGAGTAATATAATCTTCGATACCTTGTATGTTTCCGTAAATATATTTAATACCATCTTTATCATCTTGTGTTAAATATCTATGTGTAACATCGCCATCGGCTAAGTATTTATACATGACATTGGGGGAACACGATGAACTAGTTTCATCGCCGAGATACAGCCAATGCCCAAATTCATGGCAAGCAGTACTCCATATATCTAATTGGTCGCTGGTTGGATTAGCCGAGAAGATATAGTTTTGGTTAAAATATGTTTCTACCTTTGTGATATTAACACCATCTGGGTGATCAACCACCGTGATCGCATGGTTCGGAGTATTGTTCTCAAAATACCATGCAACTTGATAGATCCCATCTGGTTCATTTCCCTTATTATAACTTACATCGGATCCCTGGCTAAATTGAAAATATGCACCAGCGTTATTCCATTGTGATGCGGCTGATTGAATAGCTGTCTCATAGTCTTGTTGCGATGCGTACGAAGTATTCATATTGCTATTTATATGATATATTATCGAATTGGATGACCAACTCCATCCATCAGTAGCATCATAGCATTGTGCAAGTATATTTTTTCCCTGAAAATTTGCAAAAAAAAATTAATATTAAAACAATTTTTAAAAAGCGCAAATTCATAATATAATTCCTCCTAAAATTTAGTCCTATTTATTTATAGATAAATTACGATGAATTGTTGTGAGTACTGTTTTAATATCATCGCTCACATTGGCTAAGTCTTTTGCTCTATTATGGGAGATTACTTTTCCAGAACTTATGTCAAATTTTGCAATAATTTCAAAATTTATTTTTGAATCATTTATCAACTTATTGAATAGATTGTGCAAATCATTATTTGCTGCAAATCTGATCAGTGAATTAGCGCTAAGGAAAAGCAAACCATGTTCTCCGATTCCTAATGTGTCTTCGCCAACAAGTGTCCTTGTTGGACTCGAAACAATCATAATTGGTAGTTGACCTAAATGAATATTGTAATCATTTCTAAGAAACTTTTCTACCTGGACATATGCTACAGAATGAAACCATTGTAATCCTTCTGGGTGTTCGATTTTTGAAACTTTGCCAATAATAATACAATCCGAAATTGCTGCCAATATTTTTGCATTCCAGGGTACAGATGCTTTTTGTAAACTTAAAAGATCTACTCCGATTTTTTGAAGGTTTGTAATGATTGTGTCATTATAGCCCATACTAATAAGTGATTCTTCATTTAATTGTGAGGATGATAATTTTGTTTTACCATTTTCTATATGCGAAGACCATCCCCGCTGCCTCATTATTTTATACACAGGGTTTATTTGTGCTTCAGCAGTCGAAAAAATCAGCGTCATTAGTATAAATGCAACAAAAGATTTACATAAGTAATACATAATGCACTATCCTCCTAATAATTATTAATACAGAACAGGTTTATTAAAATTTAAGTATACAGGCATTCTCCATACTTATTATTATAACAATGAATAAATGAAACGCCATAATTTCAAGTTCAACTAAGAATAAATTTGAATTTGTGCAATCAATAATTGCAGGTAAACTAATTATTTAATATTGTTTTGTAAATAGTAAAACTTTCCTATTTTTATAGTAAAATTTTATAGGAAAGGATGCGATGAAATTATTACATTAACATTTCTCTTAACTCTTTTATGCCCTTTACACCAAGCTTATCCTTTATATTCTCAATGTGCTTATTAACGGTGCTGTTAGCCCTGTTAATATGCTGCGCTATTTCCTTATAGCTCAATCCTTCCTGCAAGTAATTTAAAATTTCCTTTTCACGCTGGGTTAATATTGTATCGTACTTTGTACCGGCGTAAAGTATATCGAGTGTTCTCTCGCGGTAGTATTTTTCTCCGCCCGCAACTTTAATAACAGCATCCTTCAATTTAACTTCTTCAGAAAATTTGCTAACTATTCCTTCAGCACCAGTATTAATTAGCTTTTTTATATGGCCAGGTTCAAGCCTGTCTGTATATATTATCTTTTGGGGTTTAGATATTTTATTAAACGATTGAAAACCGCCGTTCTTATTTAGGGGCGGTATATTTAACACAGGAATTTGTCCTGCTGAAATATTACTATCGTCATATATTATTACATCATAATTAACACTCTCTTTTTTTTGTTCTTCGTTTATATTAAAGTATTTTTTTGTGTCGAGGCTTATTAAGGCATCATCTGAAAACAGTGAAATTATTCCGGTTATTATTACAGGTTCGGCAGATACAAATAAGGCTTTAATTTTTTTCTCTTTCAATACTAGTTCTTTTATTTTTTTATTTGTATTAGGCTCATACGGCAAAGCTTTACCTTGGCCAAAAGAATATCTTTCTAGAATGGCTTTAGCCACGGTATTATCCAATGCCCATTTATCTCTTCTAGATAAAACATTGCGGACCACACCATCATAGAAGAATATACCGTTCTTTGCCATTTTTACTGCTTCAATTAATACCTTGCCCGCTTGTTCCCTAGCCTGTGTATTGATTATTTCCCTGGTGAAAAAATTTTTAAGATTTGTTGTTCTATCATGGAGTATACAGTTTACGTTAAATATCAGGAGCTCATTTAAATATCCGGCATCAAGGCTGTCGGTGTATACTATTGTTTTAATTCCGTCACGTTTAAAGCCTGAATTATAATTTTTAAGGAAGTTAACTGTTTGTATTTTATTTGAGGAAAGATCATCAATAAAAATTACACCTTTATTTTGAAGAGAAGATTTTCTATTGCTTAGAAAATGCTTCAATGCAGAATCAAAGCTATAATAACAACCGGAAAGCCGGATTTCACTTTCCATTTTAAGGAGGTTTTTTATACCTTCTAATAAAGAGGCGTTTCCTGAAACAGCATAAAAAATAATTTTTGTATGCATCCCCAATTCTCTCCCTGGGTATTAAAACCTACCTGCCGTGAGTGTTGCACAACTCAGAAATTATTATTTAGAAGTAGTCCTCGACTCTGCTGATAGGCAAGTTGTTAAAGAAACAAAACTCGGTAAAGAAGAATAAATTTTATATGATAAAATATAATTGGGGGGGGGGTAAATGTCAATGAATAAGTTTCTTTAAGAATTAATAATTGAAACTAAAGCGGGTAGTCAATCGCTTCCCTAATTTTTTCTTTGGCTTCTTTGCCTGCCCATTTTTCGCAGAGGTAAAGCCCCAAATCTATAGAAGAAGTAACCGCCCCGGAAGTAATAACATCCTGGTCTTCAACAATTCTGTCTTTTAAAACTTCTGAGCAGTATTGTTTAAGCGACTCGTATTCGTTATGGTTTGTAGTTGCTTTTTTTCCTTTAAGGAAGCCTGCGGCTCCGAGAATAAGGCTGCCGGTGCATACTGAAATTTTATGCTGGACATTTTGAGCGGTTTTAATCCAATCGATAAACTCACTGTCGTTCTGCAGACTTCTAGTTCCCATACCGCCGGGAATAATAACCGCATCGTACTTGCCCAAATTGTTTCTTACTTTATCCGGAATTATCTTAAAACCGTGCTTGTCTCTTACCATTTCGGTTAATGCGCAAATATCCCACGACAAATTGTTTTTAAACTTCATCGTTTTCAGCCTGGTTATCGTATCGTACACTCCTGCAAAATCCAGAAGTGTCAAATCGTTGAACACGATAAATGCTACTTTCAAAACCAACCTCAATTTATTAATTAGACACTTAAATTTACGCAAAATTATCTTCAAGAACAGAATCTTTTCGCGTATCGGTCAATTCTGAAATTTCCACGCCGAACAGCTTAATTACTTTTTTACAGAAGCCGGTAACAAATTCCATCAGCTTCTCCGGCGATTCGAAATTATTAATTATAACCAGCTTCATTATATCTTTTCCTTTTGCGCCGGCAGTCCTCTGCTGCTCAAACTTAATAGTGCTGTAATATTCCTTCATAATAAAGTGCATCAGCTCGAGGAATTTGTGCTTGTAATAATCTTCCTTCTGGCTGTCAGGCAGTATAACAAAAATATTTTTTCTTTGAATAATAATTCTATCGAACAGGGCATACGAGGCGAAAAGCTTTAATGTGGCCGCATCAATCAATCTTTTTACCAGCAAAGGCAGCGGCCCAAATCTATCGGCCATCTCTTCCTTTAATTCATCAATCTCGGAAGCGGTCTTAATTGAATATAGGGCAGTATAGAAATTCAGCCTGTCCATCTGGTCGGGCATGTAAGTCGGTGGTATGCCGATTTCGTAATAAGTATCTATTGTCGGCTCGGTGCGCTCTTCAGTCTTGGGCATATTTTTAAAGACGTCTTTGAATTCCTGGTACTTTAACTCTTCAACAGCCTCATTAATTAATTTTACATAGAGGTCGAAGCCTACGTCGTTAATAAAGCCGGTCTGCTCTGTTCCCAACAAGTTTCCCGCACCGCGTATTTCAAGGTCGCGCATAGATATGTTGAAACCTGAGCCTACTTCGGTAAACTCTTCTATTGCCTGCAGGCGGCGCAGTGCTTTTTTGCTTATGCCGTTTAAGGAAGGGACTATAAAGTAAGCGTAGGCCTGCCTGTTGGACCTTCCCACTCTTCCTCTCAGCTGGTGAAGCTCGGCCAGGCCGAAGCGGTCTGCACGGTTTACGATTATAGTGTTTACATTCGGAATATCTATCCCGGACTCGATTATTTTCGTTGAGATTAATACATCGAACTCTCTGTTCAAAAAGCCGTGAATAACCTTTTCTAGCTGTGCAGGCTTCATTTGACCGTGAGCCACGGCTAATTTAACATCTGGTAGGTACCTGCGTATATATCCGGCAAGCTTATCTATTGATTGCACTCTATCGTGAACAAGATATACCTGGCCGTTCCTTCTCAGTTCATTTAAAACCCATTCCTTAATTTTGAAAACATCGAATACGGAGACGTGTGTATAAATTGGCTGCCTGTTTGGCGGCGGTGTTGCGATGATAGATAAATCCCTCGCGCCCAGCAGCGAAAGATTTAACGTCCTGGGTATTGGTGTGGCGGTTAAAGTCAGAGTGTCAACGTTCAGTTTTAACGACCGCAGCTTTTCCTTTGCCATTACTCCGAAGCGGTGCTCTTCATCTATAATTAATAAGCCTAGTTCTTTAAACTTGATATCCTTTGATAATAATCTATGGGTTCCCACAATAATATCTATATTGCCGGAGATCAACTCTTCCAGTATTTCCGTCTGACTCTTCTTGGATTGAAATCTTGAGAGCACCGCCGTCTTAACCGGGAATTGAGAAAGCCTGTCTGTAAATGTATTGTAATGCTGTTCGGCTAAGATTGTAGTAGGTACAAGAACTGCGGTCTGCTTGCCGTCCTGGGCAGCTTTGAATGCGGCTCTAACGGCAATCTCCGTTTTACCGAAACCCACATCGCCGCAGACAAGCCTATCCATTGGGTTGCCGGCTTCCATATCTTCTTTAACTTCTTTTGTAACTTTTTCCTGGTCGGGCGTATCTTCATAAAAGAAGGAAGCCTCCAGCTCTTTCTGCCAAACAGTATCGGAATTAAAATTGTATCCCTTGGTAGCTTTTCGTTTTGCATAAAGTACGATTAGTTCTCTTGCGGCCTCCTTAATTTTTTTCTTTGTCTTATGCTTCGTGTTCGTCCAGTCTGAAGTGCCCAGGGTGGACAGCGTGGGTACCAGGTTTTCGTTGGAGGAATATTTTTTAACGAGAGTTAGATAATTTAAATTAACGTAAACAACTCCCCCTTCATTATAAATTATTTTCATGGATTCCTGGTCAACGTCGCCAATCTTTATTGTCTCCAGCCCTATATACTTTCCTATCCCGTAATCTTCGTGAACAACGTAGTCGCCTTTTTTTACTGAAGCGAAGGCTTTCGATTTTGATTTTTTAAACCTGCGTGAAGAAGAAATTTTTGTTCTGTAGGGCTTGTTGAAAATTTGGTAGTCGGTAAGAACCAAAATCTTTTCCTCCCTGGCCAGAAATCCTTTCTTTATAGCTAGTGTCTCAATCTTCACTTTTCCCGATTCGATGAGGCCGGCCAGTTCTTCTTTAAATTCCCCCAGCACGTCTTTCAGCCTTGCAGACTGCAGCTCGTTTTCGGAAGTTATTATTATGCTAAAGCTATTTTCAGCATAGTTCTTTAGAACCGAAAACAGCACTTCGTAATTAGAATTAATGGAGGGAGCTTCAACAAATCCGAGATCAATATGATTTTCCGAGGAGGGTAATTCTTCTTCAATAATCCATCTGGCCGTTTGTACGGCAGAATAATTATAACCGGGTCTTTCATCGGGAACTATTTTTTCTTTTATTACTTCCGCCTCGTCCGGGAATTCATCTTCCTCAAGATCTATTTCCAGCGGAATCGGCTTTATGTCGTGATGCAGCAGTTCGCCAAATAAATTTATCTTGCTTGTTTTTAAATTTGCCAGCGCATACGATGAAGCAATAACAACCGGGTTATCCAGATAATCGAAAATATCCGCGTAGCTGTTAGGTGAGTTATTACTTCCGGGGCTTAGGGCGGCGGCAAGAGTAATGCTTTCTATTGGTTCTACGGATCGCTGGCTGTCGGGGTCGAAGTATCTTAAAGACTCAAGAAAGTCGCCGTCAAATTCAAGCCGCACCGGATTCTTTTCACTGTAGGACCAGAAATCAATTATCGCGCCGCGCTGTGAATAGTAACCGGGAGCTTCGACAAATTTATCCTTTTGATAATTCAGCAGATTAAGATACTCTACCAGATCGTTATATGTAAGATCTCCGCCTACCTGTATCCTTGTAGTTTTTTGTTCAATCTGGTTTTTGGGCGGTACGGCGCAGTTCAACAGATCGTAACCGGCGGCAAGTATAAATTTTTCCTTCCTGGTAATTTCCGTAAGTTTTTCCTGGAGCGATTCCGATTTTAATTCGTTAAGCGCAAGAACGTATTTTCCTATACCCAGCACATTAAGCTCAACATTAAACTCGTCCACTGTTTGAGCGTCCGGCAGCAGTACGACAATTTGTTTTTCCTTTTTAATAAGATAAGAAACTAGAAAACTTTTTAAAGAACCGTACAAAGGAGAAATTAGAACCGGATTATTTGCCTGTAATTTTTTTAAGAGATCACGAACGGGAACTTTAGCGCTAAAATAGTGCTCAACTATATTTATTACGGAATTATCTGTCATATTTTTTTAACATTTCATAAAAGAAATTTCAATATATGCAACTAAAATTTTTGATTTTTTTTATTCTTGTAAGATCTGCCTTCAATGAATAGTTTTAGCTATGTTATTGTAAACAGAAACGTTTGATTTTATAATATAAAAATAAATAAAAAGTATAGAATATTAATTGATCTAAAGAAGCAATGAATATGAAGAAATTTTTTCTGTTGATTTGGGTTGCATTTTTAACATTTAATTTAAAAGCACAAATTTCCGTTGGATACATAAACGGGTATTACGACAGCTACCCGGCTTCGGCGATAAATTATAATGATCTTTCATACATCGTCATGTCTTTTGTCTATCCGCAGGCGGATGGAAGCATAAGCGTTGATTATTGGTTTTTAAACCCGCAGCTTGTTCAAACTGCTCACGAACACGGTGTAAAAGTTACAGTTGGGGTCGGCGGCTACGGCGGTTCTGGAGGATTTAGTCGCATGGCAGCTGATACTGCTGCACGTAACAAGTTCGTAAATAATCTGGTAAAGTTCTGCCTTCAAAATAACTTTGATGGTGCGGACCTAGACTGGGAATATCCTACAGCCGCAGATAAGGCAAACTTTACCGCATTGGTTTCCCAGATTCGTAAGGCTTTTAATGATGCGAATATTTCGACTCTGAGCGCCGCATTGCCGTCGCAAGACTGGAATAATGCATACGATATAGCCCAGTTGAAAAATAATCTTGATTGGTTCGGAATAATGACGTATGATTTTTACGGACCATGGGAATCTACATCCGGGCATGATGCAGCTCTTTATTCTTCAACTAAACAGTACAGCTCGGCAGATAACAGCGTTAAATATTATCTTGGCAGGGGGATGCCGAAAAATAAACTTTGTATTGGCATGCCTTTCGGCGGCTATATTTTAAACAGCAAAGCGTTGTTCTCATCTAATTCCGGCGGTGCTACAATTTCTTATCTTGATGCTGATGCAAAAAAGAATGAGGGCTGGGAATATAATTGGGACGATGTATGCAAGCAGCCGTATCTTCAAAATCAGGCACATACACAATTGATAACATATGACGATACGAATTCAATAAAATTGAAGTGTGAGTACGTTCGTAAGAATAATCTGGAAGGAACGATTATTTGGAAAATAGGAAGAGACTATAATGGAAATAGCACTCCGCTGCTTTCGATGCTGGGGAAATATTTAATAAATTATCCGGCGGAAGTTCCGGAAGCACCTGCTTTAACGTCGCCTGCAAATAATGAAAAAGATGACTCAACAGCTTTATTAATGAATTGGGTCCCGGTCGATTCGGCAACATCGTATCAACTGCAAATTTCTACAGCAAGCGACTTTAGTTCTTTAACTATAAACAAGACGGATATAAGTTTAAATTATTTTTACGTTACCGGTCTTAAGAGCAGCACAATATATTATTGGCGAGTGCGAGCAGTAAATTTAAATGGCGCAGGAAGCTGGTCAGATGTATGGGAATTTACAACAAAAGAATTAACATCTGCGGAGGAGAAAAATTTTTATTTGGTTCCCAGAAGCTTTAGCATTGAAAATTATCCGGATCCTTTCAATCCATCAACAACAATCCGTTATTCAATTCCCCGTGAAGGCCAGGTAACTATTTCGATATATAATATTCTGGGAATGAAGATTAAAACACTTTTAAATAAACATCAGGCTGCCGGAACCTACGAAATAAAATTTATCGGAGAAAATTTGTCAAGCGGTATTTATTTGTGCGAAATACAATCCGGGGGTTACCGCAAAATAAAAAAGATGGAATTGATAAAATAATCTTTCTGTTAAATTAAAAAGAAAAAGATACTCCGAGAGAATTCGGTGAAAAATAAAATGAGAAATTTTTGTTGCCGGATTCATTTATAGTATTCGGGCTGCTGACAAAATCTCCAACAAAGTGACCTATTAACCCCCCTGCAATTACATCCGAGAACCAATGGGCATTATGGTATATTCTTGCGCCTGCCACAGTAAAGGCTGCAGTATAACATAGTATTTTTAGAATTGTATTATCCGTGTTATTTGCCAGTACGGTAGAAACAGCAAAGACCACAGTAGAATGACCGGAAGGGAATGAAGTATAAGCGGCATGCATGTTAAAAGGCCTGAACCTTGATTTGCCTTCGTTGGTATATGGCCTGCTTCTGCCGATTATAGATTTTAGAGTTAGAGTAACGAGACCTGCATAACCAACCGCCTCAATAGTTTGCAGACCGATTTTTCTAACGGCGGCATTATTAAATAATAATCCGTAGCCGTATAACCCCCCTATACCTATTAAGGTGTACCCGCTTCCGTAAACTTTATCAACTGAAAATAAATTATTGTTAAAATCAGAGTGATTTCTTCCGGCAAGATTTTTCAGATTATAATCAACCGTGTACCCTGCAGAAATAAAAAAAACAGAGCCTGCAGTATTAAGCACGGTTGATTTATCAAAACTGAAATAGTTTGAAAATAAATTTCCGCCGGCGTTTAAAAAACTATTGAAGTCAGTTTCAATGTTATCGACTATTTGTGCATTAGTTAACGGAAAATAAATAACTACAAATAGTAAGAGAAATGCCGAATTAAATTTCACTTAACTTAGAGATTATAAAATGTGATTAAAAAATTAAAATTTCCCCTCAATAGCTTTCCGCACAAAGCCATCTGATTTATTTAGTCTATCTTTTGCTTCATCAGCATCAACGCCTGCTTTAATCATAACAAGAGCAGTCTTAACATGCCCTCCCGCTTTAATTAAATAATGCGTTGCTTCATCGTAAGAAATTCCGGTAATCGTCATAACTATTCTTTTAGATCTTTCAACCAATTTTTTATTCGTCATCTGGAGGTCGATCATCATATTTTCATAAACCTTTCCCATACGAATCATTGCAGTTGTAGTCAGCATATTTAAAACAAGTTTTTGAGCAGTGCCGCTTTTCATTCTTGTTGAACCCATAATTACTTCCGGACCAACGTAAGGACAAATAGCCACATCAACTTCTTTTATATTAAAATTTTCGCGCGGATTGCAAGTAATAAAAAGAGTTTTTGCGCCTAATTCTTTTGCTTTCTTAACGGCGCCAACTACATAAGGAGTTCTTCTGCTTGCAGCAATACCGCATACAACATCTTTATCATTCACTTCGGCTGCAAGTACATCCTTCGCCCCATTCTCCTCATAATCCTCCGCCCCTTCCTGCGCCCGGAACATGGCCTCCCTGCCGCCGGCAATATAGCCTTCTATTAACCCATAAGGAGTTCCAAATGTAGGAGGGCATTCGGATGCATCGACAATGCCTAATCGCCCGCTAGTGCCCGCACCAAAATATAAAAGTCTTCCTCCATTCTTTAATGCTTTAACAACTATCTCAACCGCTTCTTCAATGTAAGGAAGTTCTTTCTCAACAGCTAAAGGAACAGTTTTGTCTTCTTCATTAATTATTTTTAAAATTTCCTTTGTAGAACGAGCATCGATATCCATGGATTTTGGATTTCTCTGTTCGGTAGAAAGTTTGCTAATTTCGGAAAAAAGAGCCTTGGTTTCGGCAGAAGAATTCATTTTTGGAGCTCCAGCAATACGAGTTTTTTCCCCTTCTGATTTCTAATGTTGGAAGGTTTATAAAACAATTCAAAAATAGTAGATTTTTTAATATATGCTTTGTATTTTAATTCTGCCTTCTGATATTCCTCGGTTAAATCGCCGCCTTTAATTGCGGCTAAATAAGCTTTATCTTTTATCAGAGGCAAGGCATATCGCAATAAAATAATCAGTGGCACAGTTGCTCTGCTTACTATAAGGTCGAAAGTATCAGAATATTCCGAAATAAATTCGGGACTTTCAACCCGTTCGTTAACAACTGTAAGGTTGCTAAGTTTTAATTTATCAACAAATTCTCTAACAGCATCGGTTTTTTTACCTGTAGAATCCGCAAGAATTCCTTTCATTTCCGGACGGATAATAGCCAACGGGATACCCGGAAATCCTCCTCCTGTTCCAATATCTAAAAATCTTGTGCATTTTTCAGGAAGATATTTGGCGATATATGAAGAAAGAAATATATGATTTTCGATTATTGAATCTGCGTCTTTTCGAGATATTAGGTTTAATTTCTCGTTTTTTTCAGTGATAAGATCTGCAAATAATGCAAGCCTTTCTACTTTCATTGGGTCCTGGTTAAAGTTATTTTCCCAAAAGAAAGTCTGCAATTCTTTGAGGTATTGTTCTTGTATATCGACCATAAAACCCTCTAAAATTAGTTCTTTAAATATACCAATAAAATAGAAATATCTGAAGGTGTTACCCCTGAGATTCTCGATGCTTGTCCTATGGAACGTGGTTTAACTCTATTTAGTTTTTCTCTCCCTTCTGTAGAAAGAGCCTTTAATATTAAATAATTAAATGTTAAAGGAATTTTTGTCGATTCGTATTTTTCTAAACGATCTACCATTTCGAATTGCCTTTTAATATAACCCTCGTATTTCAGTTCTATCTCTACCTGCTCAAGTGAGTCCTCATTAGCTAATAATTCTTTTACAATTTGATTATTTTTGATTCCATTTATATTTATTAATTCTTTTAGGGTAAGTTCAGGCCGTTTACATAATTTTGAGATCGATTCGGCCGAATCAATTTCGGTCAAATCTTTCTGCTTAAGAAATGAATTTATTTCTCTAGCGTGTAGTTTATAATTTTCGAAAAGCTCTTTACTAATATTAATTATCTTTTCTTTTTTTCTAACCTTTTCAAATAGATCATCAGGAATTAATCCCAATTGATGTCCATACGACATTAATCTTCTATCAGCATTGTTTTGCCTTAGCAACAGTCTATGCTCTGCTCTAGAAGTAAATATTCTGTAAGGTTCTTCGGTAGATTTTACAACCAGGTCGTCAATTAAAACGCCTATATATGCTTCACTTCTTTTTAATACAAAATCCGGTTTTCCCTGTATTTTACATGCAGCATTTATACCGGCTATAATTCCCTGCGCAGCAGCTTCTTCATATCCAGAAGTACCATTAATTTGTCCTGCAAAATATAATCCTTCAATGATTTTTGTTTCCAAGGTCAAATCAACTTGGTGGGGCGGAAAGAAATCATATTCTACTGCGTAGCCAGGTCTAACCATTTCAACTTCTTCAAGACCTTTTATTTTATGCATAGCCTCAAGCTGTATTTCTGCTGGCAGCGATGAAGAAAATCCGTTCAAGTATATTTGATCACTATCCAGTCCTTCGGGTTCAAGAAAGAGTTGATGCTGTTTTTTATCAGCAAATCTAACTATTTTATCTTCAATAGATGGGCAATATCGGGGCCCAATTCCTTTAATTCTACCTGTAAACATAGGTGATTCATTAAATCCTTTTTCAAGAATTTTATGTACTGCCTCGTCAGTATGGGTAATATAACAACTTAGTTGAGGAAGATATGGGAATAAATCTTTATTAGTCTGATGAGAGAAAGGTTGCGGATTTTCATCGCCGGGCTGTTCCTCCAGGACAGACCAATTAATTGAAATTTTTTTTAGGCGAGGAGGAGTTCCGGTTTTCAGTCTGCTGTACTCAAAACCTAATTTTGCTAAGGATTGAGTAATGCCGAGTGCCGGCTTTTCTTCAAACCTTCCGCCAACCGTAGTTTTAAGCCCAGTATGCATCAGTCCGTTCAGAAAAGTTCCAGAAGAAAGAATCAATGCAGTGCATTTAATAAATTCACCTTCTTCTGTTTTAACGCCTAATATTTTTTTATTTTCAGAAATTACTTCGTTAACAGAAGCTTCAACTATTTCAAGATTAGGTGTATTGGAAACAACTCTTAGTGCTTCTTCTGAATATAGCTTTCTATCAGATTGACATCTCGGAGACCAAACTGCAGGTCCCTTAGACGTATTCAACATTCTAAATTGAATTCCAGTTCTGTCGGCAATTTTTCCCATCACTCCACCGAGTGCATCGATTTCTCTAACTAAATGTCCTTTAGCTGTTCCGCCAATTGCTGGATTACAAGACATTCTGCCTATGGCATGTTTATCCATAGTAACTAAAGCCACAGAACAACCCATATTGGCACTAGCACAAGCGGCTTCTATTCCAGCATGTCCGCCGCCTATTACGATTATGTCATACAATCTGATCATAAAAAATATATTTCTGAAAACATTACTAAAAATATTAAATTTGAATAATAACATATAATCAACCGTTTCACGTGGAACCCAACTCCCCTAAATAAATAATAAGCGGGCAGACTTATATTAAAAGTTTCACGTGGAACATAAATTACTTACCAATACAAAACTTAGAAAAAATATTATTCAGGATATCATCTGTTGTTACAACACCAATAATTTCGCCCAAACAATTTTCGGTATTTCTTAAGTCTACGGCTATAAATTCTCCACTAAGTCTATTCTCAACAGATTCTTTTGCGTTTAATAAATATTTTTTTGCCTGAGTAAGTAAATTAAAATGACGAACATTTGATACAATAGCAGATTTTTCACTATAATTTGAATTTATCACTGTCTTTTCTTTCAATTTTTTTAACAAAATATCCATACCAAATCCTGTTAATGCTGAAATATGAACATCTGCAGCAAAGTTAGCTTTGTGGGGTATATCGACCTTATTTATAACAGAAATTACCTTTTCCTCATCAGTTAATTTTCCTATTTCATCTTTTAAGTCCTCGGCAATATTTTGTTCTACATCGTTTATAAAAAGTACAATATCAGCATTTTTAATAGCATTTTTACTTCTTATTATGCCTTCTTTTTCAATTAAATCTTCTGAAGTCCTTATACCTGCTGTATCAAACAGCTTGAATAAAATTCCATCAATTGAAACTTCTTCTCTAATTACATCTCTTGTTGTGCCGGGAATATGACTTATTATTGCTCGCGATTCTTTTAATAAATAATTTAATATTGAAGATTTACCAACATTTGGCTTACCCACTAAAGCAACATTTACACCATCCTTAATAATTCTTCCAAAGGAATAGGAATTTAAAAGTGAATCTATTTCTTTTTCAATAACTTCAATCCTTTTTAATAACCCAGAGTGACCAATAAATTCAATATTTTCCTCAGCAAAATCTAGCTCGAGTTCTACAAACGAAGAGGCATTAAGAAGCATCGAACGCAGCTCATCAACTTTCTTTGATAAAAATCCATCAAGCTGATTTCGGGCTCCTCTAAGAGAGGCTTCGGTTCTAGAGCTTATTACATCAGCAACGGCTTCAGCTTGTGCTAGGTCTATTTTATTATTTAAAAAAGCTCTCTTTGTAAACTCGCCTGGTTCTGCAAGTCTAATATTTTTGTTAAATTTTAATAATAATTCAATTATCTTTTGAGTAATTAAAATACTGCCGTGAGTACTTATTTCTATACTGTCTTCTCCAGTGTATGAATTTGGTTTTTTAAAGACGGATATCATAACATCGTCAATTAACAATCTGTCAAAATCATAAATTTTACCGTAATGAATTGTATGAGAAGGTACTTGGGAAATGGGCTTTTTTCCCTTAAAAATTGAATCTATTACTTCAAAGGATTTTGGTCCGCTAACTCTGATAACTGAAATTGCACCCGTTCCGGAAGGCGTAGCCAGGGCAACAATAGTGTCTTCTGAAAATGAGTTAAACTCATTAATTTTATGTAACATAAAATTTATATTAAAGGTTGCAAAAATAAATAAATAATATTCCAACCACAATCCCCTTTTAATTTACATGTTTTAATAATTATTAACGATAATTGCCTAGCGAGTTTGTGAATGAAAATAAAAATTTTAAATACTGACAAAATTTCTAAATAAATTGACAGACTTCTTTTTTATTTGATTATTCGACAATTTATACGCCATTATGGCAAGTGCTTTTATCAGTTTGCGGTTGCCTATAATTTATTATATTAAAATAAGTTACGGGGATGTGTGTTGTTGGCATATTCCTTGAAGTCGAAATATTGTATAATTAATTAAAAAATTCTTTCTAACAAATTTTATTTAGTAATAAAATACAAAAGAAGGAGATGATAACATGGCAATAGTAAGATGGAATCCAGCTAGGGAGTTGTTAAACGTTGAACGTGAATTCAACAAACTCTTTAATACTTTTTCAAGCCGATTTGGTTTTGCAGAAAGCGAAGATGACAGAGGATATGAAAACGCAGTGTGGATGCCTTTAACAGATGTTTCGGAAGACAATGATAATTTCATTTTAAAACTTGATCTACCAGGAGTAGCTAAAGAAGATGTTAAGATTTCATATTCGAATGGGCAATTGAATATTAGCGGTGAGCGCAAGCAAGAAAAAGAAACCAAAGAATCTAAGTTTCACAGAGTTGAAAGAATTTACGGGAAATATTTTAGATCGTTCACTCTTTCGTCAAAAATTAAAGAGGATAAGATTGACGCAGAATTTAGTAACGGCCAATTGATAATAACTGTTCCTAAAGCTGAAGAGGCGAAACCTAAAGAAATTGCTATCAAGGTAAAATAATTTCTTTAGCCAAGATTAACATAAATAATTATGAAAAGGGTAGCTTTTTAAGTTATCCTTTTCGTTTATTTTTTTTGATATTTTGTCTTCTAAAAGGATCTTTAATCTAAATGGAATATAAAGATTATTATAAAATACTTGGGGTTAGTAAGGACGCTACTACCGAGGAAATTAAAAAGTCTTACCGTAAGCTGGCAATGAAATACCACCCTGACCGTAACCCGGGAGATAAAACAGCCGAGGAAAAATTTAAAGAAATAACTGAAGCCAACGAAGTTTTAAGCGATCCAGAAAAACGTAAGAAGTATGACCAATTAGGTTCAAACTGGAAGCAGTATCAGTATGCTAACGCCAACGGTATGAATGATATCTTTTCTCAGTATAGCGGAGGAAAGCAGAGAAGTACATATAACTTTGAAGGAAACCTGGGCGACATTTGGGGAAATATCGGAGGCTTTTCAGACTTCTTTGAGAGCTTTTTCGGCGGAGCGCGTTCTGGCAGACAAAGAACTTCTAATCCGTTTTCTGCAGCTACTAAAGGAGCTGATTATGAAGCAAACCTTAACTTAACTCTTGAAGAAGCATATAACGGTGTACAAAAACAATTTACAATTAACGGAAAAACAATAAAAGTGAATATAGAGCCAGGCACTAGAGCCGGTAAAAGACTTAGACTGCGGAGTATGGGAGCTCAGGGTAAATTCGGTGGAGAAAAAGGCGATTTATTCTTAAACATTCATGTTATCAACCACCCTTTCTTTGAGGTTAAGGATGATGATTTATACTACAACCTTGATGTTGATTTGTATACGGCAGTATTAGGTGGAAATATTCAAATAAAGACGCTCGACAACAAAAAAATTAATATTGTAATTCCAAAAGAAACAGAAAACGGCAAGTTATTAAAACTTAAAAAAATGGGTTTGCCAAAAGATGGCAATTTAAATGAAAAAGGTGATTTATACGTTAGAGTATTAATACAGATCCCTAAGAAGCTTTCAAAGGAGGAAAGAAAATTATTTGAAACTCTAGCTGCTCTAAGGGATAAAAAATAAAACACATTTGAGATCTTTACAAAATAAATTTACGGAGTTAACTAGATGAGTGAAAAAACTGCAACTAAACAAAATGAAATACAAGCCGAAAAACATGAATTTAAAGCTGAAGTAAGACAGCTTCTCGATATTCTTGTTCATTCATTATATACAAGCAGAGAAATTTTTCTTAGGGAACTAATTTCGAATGCATCTGATGCGCTAGATAAAATAAGATTTGAATCCACAAAAGGAACTGAGATTACAGATAACGATTTACCACTTGAAATAAAAATTGATTTTGACGAAAAGAAAAAAATTATTGCTGTCTCGGATACCGGCATCGGTATGACCAAAGAAGAATTAATGGCGAACATCGGAACAATAGCAAAGTCAGGTTCGGCTGAATTTTTAAAACAGTTAAAGGAAAATAAATCCGATGCCAACAACATAATCGGAAAATTCGGGGTCGGGTTTTATTCCGTATTTATGGTTGCAGAAGAGGTTGTTATTAAAACCAAGTCGTACAAAAAAGATGAACCGGCTGTCGAATGGAGGTCTAATGGCTTGGGTGATTATGAGATATCTCAATTAAAAGAGGACATAAAGCGAGGCTCTACAATTGAAATTCATCTTAAAGAGGACGCTGAAGAATTTGCTCAAAAATATAGATTGGAAAACACAATTAAGAAGCATTCGAACTTTATTTCTTTCCCCATATACTTAGAAAAGGAAAAAGTCAACACGATTGCTGCGCTGTGGAGAGAACCGAAATCATCAATTAAAAAAGAACAATACAATGAGTTTTATAAATTTTTAACCTTTGATTCCGATGAGCCTGCCGACGTTATTCATGTTTCAATAGATGCGCCGATACAATTTAATTCCTTGCTTTTTATTCCTAAAAAGAACTTCGATTTCTTTGGGTATAACCGGGAAGACTATGGCTTGGACCTTTATGTAAGAAGAGTTTTAATTCAACATAAGAATAAGGAACTGTTGCCCGAATACCTAGGGTTTGTAAAAGGTGTGGTAGATTCCGAAGATTTGCCGCTCAATATCTCGAGAGAAACTTTGCAGGAAAATATTATCTTCACTAAGATTGCTCAAAATATTACCGGCCAAATCCTATCATATCTAATTAAAAAAGCGAAGGACGAGCCGGAAAAATATGCCGAGTTCTGGAAAGAACACTCCAGGATTTTTAAACTAGGTTATTCCGATTTTACAAACCTGGAAAAATTTAATCTGCTTCTTAGATTCAATTCTTCGAATTGTGAAAGCGCAGAAAAACTTATTTCACTGGAAGAATATGTTTCGAGATTCAAAGACGGGCAGAAAGAAATTTATTATGCCTTCGGAAGCAGCCGCGATGCAATCGACCAGGATCCACATCTGGAAATATTTAAGAACAAGGGACTCGAAGTCCTTTATCTCTATGATCCGATCGACGAATTTGTATTAAGCTCAATTAGAAAATTCAAAGACTATGAATTTAAATCCGTCGACACAGTCGATCTAAAGAGCGTGGATAAATTTAAGGATGCGGAAAACAAACAAGCGGAGAATGAAAAGCTGAGCAAGGACGACGAAAAACATTTCGATAGTCTGTTATCGAAAATAAAAGACATACTGGGAGACCGGGTGGTGGATGTTAAAGAATCGAAACGGCTGACCGGAAGCCCCGCGCTACTGGTTAATCCTGATGATTCTATGTCGTCGACAATGCAGAAGATATTAAGATTAACTAACAAAGAACTGGAAATTCAGAAAAAAGTGTTTGAGGTGAATAAGGACAGTAAATTAATCCGCAACTTGTTAAAAATATTTAAAACGGATTCAAACGATGAGTATATCAAAAACGTCGTCGAAGAATTATTCGAGTCTGCACTGCTTTTGGACGGAAGCTTAACGGACCCGCACAGGCTAGTTACAAGGCTAAATAAAATGCTTGAACAATCTAGCGACTGGTATACGGAAATAAAGAAAATGTAAAACGCTGCGCTTATTATAATGACAAAGATAATGAAAGTAAGATTTAGTAATAAAAGGATGTGAACTTTTATGGCATTTAACTTTAGCAGATTAACGGTAAAGGCTCAGGATGCGGTACAGAGCGCACTGGAGATAGCGCAAAGCTACAACAATCAAATTCTAGAGCCCGAACATTTATTAGCCGCACTAATTCAGGAAAGCGGAAATATTGCCGATACGATTCTTCAAAAGACCGGCGGCAATGTAAACAGGCTTAAGCTTAAGACGAATGAGCTTCTTGAGCACCTTCCCAAAATAAGTACGGCCGGAGGCATTGGAAATCAGCAGATGTCTAACCAAACTGCAAAGTTGTTCGATGCTGCCGCAGAAGAAGCGCGCAATCTAAAGGATGAGTATGTTGCAACAGAACATCTTCTGCTCGCTCTTACTGCTCTTGATAGCAAAGCCGGACAGCTGTTAAGGGATAACGGCATTTCGCACGATGCGGTTTTGACTGCGCTAAAAGATGTCCGTGGAAGTCAGAGAGTAACTACTCAAAATCCGGAGGATACATACCAGGCTTTAGCTAAGTTCGGCAGAGATTTAAATGAGCTTGCACGGGCAGGCAAGCTCGATCCCGTAATCGGAAGAGATTATGAAATACGCAGGGTGTTGCAGGTGCTTTCCAGAAGGACAAAGAATAATCCTGTTTTAATAGGCGAGCCGGGCGTAGGTAAAACGGCTATTGCAGAAGGTATAGCACATAGAATAATTGCAGGCGATGTTCCGGAGAATTTAAAAACCAAAAGGATTGTTGCTCTGGATATGGGGGCACTAATAGCCGGCACACAATTCCGTGGTCAGTTTGAAGAGCGAATGAAAGCGGTCTTAAAAGAAGTCCAGGATTCCAACGGCGAAATAATTCTGTTTATAGATGAGCTTCACACACTTGTCGGCGCCGGGTCTGTACAAGGTTCAATGGATGCGGCTAACATACTTAAGCCGGCTCTTGCACGCGGAGAGCTTCATGCAATAGGCGCCACTACTCTTGATGAATATAAAAAGCATATCGAGAAAGATGCTGCACTAGAGAGAAGGTTTCAGCCGGTTTTGGTAAGCGAGCCCTCGGAAGAAGATACCATCTCAATTCTCCGGGGATTGAAAGAGCGATACGAAGTTCACCACGGAGTAAGGATTACCGACGGGGCTATAGTTGCGGCCGCTCAGCTTTCAAATAGATATATAACCGATAGGTTCTTGCCGGATAAAGCTATCGATCTGATTGACGAAGCGGCATCCAAAATAAGAATTGAAATCGATTCTATGCCGGAAGAATTGGATTCGATAGAAAGAAAAATAAAGCAGCTGGAAATTGAACGGGAAGCTTTAATGAGAGAAAAAGACGAGGCTTCTGCAAGGCGGCTGGATGAGCTTAAGCTGGAGCTTAGCCAGTTGATCGAGGAAAGAAATAAAATTAAATTGCACTGGGGGCTTGAGAAAGAAAAGATTCAGAAAATCCGCTTGATGAAAAGCGAAATTGAAAATGCAAAATCCTTGGCGGAAAAATTCGAGCGAGAAGGCGATTTGGGAAAAGTTGCCGAATTAAGATACGGCAAAATAGTCAGCCTTGAAAAACAGCTTAAGGAAGAAAGCTTGCGCTTTGCAGAAATCCAGAAGGATCAGAAAATGCTGAAGGAGGAAGTTGATTCGGAAGACATAGCCGAGATAGTTTCCAAGTGGACAGGCATACCGGTGCAAAAAATGCTGGAGAGCGAAAGGAGTAAGCTGCTAAGGCTGGAGGATGAGCTTCACAAACGTATAGTGGGGCAGGACGAAGCGGTGTATGCGGTTGCAAATGCAATAAGACGCTCCCGCACCGGGCTTCAGGATGTTAACCGTCCGCTTGGTTCGTTTATTTTTCTCGGTACTACTGGCGTTGGTAAAACGGAACTAGCGCGCGCACTTGCTGAGTTTCTATTCGACGATGAACATGCAATGATTAGAATTGATATGTCTGAGTACATGGAAAAGTTTTCTGTATCCAGACTAATCGGTGCACCTCCCGGTTACGTGGGATATGAAGAAGGCGGGCAGTTAACAGAAGCGGTAAGAAGAAGGCCGTATTCAGTTGTCCTTCTAGATGAAATTGAAAAAGCTCACCCCGACGTCTTTAATGTTCTTCTCCAAGTGCTGGATGACGGAAGGCTGACCGATAACCAGGGTAGAACCGTTAATTTTAAGAACACGATTATTATTATGACCTCCAACATCGGCTCTCACTTAATTCAGGAAAAATTGGAGCAGGCAGGTGAGAGTGAAATAGAAAATGTCTTCGGGGAACTGAGGTATCAGCTTACCGATCTTTTAAGAAAAACTATTCGGCCCGAGTTCCTTAATAGAATTGATGAGATAGTTTTATTCAAGCCTTTAACCCGTGAAGAGATAAGAAAGATCGTGGACATCCAGATTCAGAATGTTCAGAAGATGCTGAGCGGTAAGGAAATAGTTCTTGATGTTGACGGCGAAGCAAAAGACTGGCTGACCAGGCTTGGTTACGATGTTACTTACGGTGCAAGACCTTTGAAGCGGACTATTCAAAGGCACCTGACAAACCCTTTGTCCCAGGAACTGCTTGCCGGAAAGTTTGCAGATGGGGACAAGATTAAAGTCAGCCTTGGTTTTAAAGGCCAGCTGGAATTTAAAAAAGAATATTAATAACACACCTTACGCAAACATTACTCATTGGAGTAATGGAATGTTGTTCGAAGGACTCCTCGGAGGAATATTGGAGTATATTGGTCAATTCCATTACTCCAACACTCCATTACTCCAGGGATTGCGTAAGGTAACTTAATAAAATTAAAGCAGCGTAGAATTTTTAATCCGGGCAAATTTTGCTTCAATAATTAATTTTTAGTTCTGCGCTCTAAAAAATATTGTATCTATTATTCCTTAGCTGCTTTAAAAACAGTCCAAGGTTCCGAAGGGCGGTCTTTAAGCAATCCTTTCATCCAATCATACTGGGTATGTTCATCAAGGAATTTTTTAGCATTAAATGCCGTGCCGCAGGCTGCGCCCCATCTGGCAATAAAAGACATCTGCTTAGCCAATTTAGAATCGACCACCTTACCGTCAAGCGTCCCGCTTGGGTCGAATGGCTTATCGAGCCCGGAGTATTGAGGATCGAGGTCCCAATGTGCACACAACGTTCTGCAGCTGGGCTTATCTTTGTCCAAGTAAGTATCGTAATGATCGGCCTCAAATTTTTCAGCAAGTCTTGCATCAATCATGCCGGCATATTTTTTCATCAGCTGTTTCCACCTTACACGCCGGGCAACCGAAGACTGCTTTATGTTCGTCTCGCTGCTTTTGGTCTCGAAGCGTAAAATATTTAAGTCCTCGGCAACATTCGATCCGATGAAATATCCGTCTTTCTTTTTTTCAAACCCAACGTATTTAAGGCCGAGTTCAAGACGTGCAATCTCGTTTGTATTTACATCGCCCAGCAGCCAGGCGTTGGCATAGCCGCCGTTGTTCCCTTTCTTCATCATGTCGCACCATTCGTCTATTGAAGAAGCATACTGGGTTGCATGACGCATTCTGGAAAATTCCGGTACGCCGTTGGGATTGAACGGATAGAATCCCCCAATTGTTGTTTCCGATCCGACGAGCCCGGCATCGGTTATAAAGAAATCTGTTCCGCTGTGAATAAAGCCTGCGTTAGACTGCATCATTATATGATGCCCATGTACAGGCACAATATCTAAAATAACGTTGCACGGAGGATGCCAGTAGTCGTCCATTGTATTATGCCCCAGTACAATTCCGCCGTCCGCCGTCATAGTGCCTGTGGCAATAAATGAGCTGCACGATTCTTTTTTCGGATCGGGAGAATTTATTTTTAACGAATCCTTTACAGACGGCCACCAGTACGATATAAGCTCGATATACCCGTTGTATGCAACAAGCTCATTTAAGCTTGTCGTATCGCCGGTAGCTTTCATGCCTTCTTCGATCCCCTTAATTTCGGAAATATTTTCAGAATCAACTTTCGGAACCAGAATTTCTCCGGCTTTACTTACAAGCCACAACCAGTTTATTCCCGTTTGATATTTCCACCCGGTGCTTAATGTGCGGATAGATTCTCTAATTTGCTTTGCCAGCAAATAACCGTGCTGGAATCCTCTTTCTTCCGGCTTGCCCTCAATATGAAGATAGACCCAGCCGCTTTTCTCGTACTTGTATGCCCTGGAAAGCCAGGCTTTTTGCTCTTGTGTAAGTTGATTGGCCGTTTGTGCGCAAATAAGAAAATGGAAAAGAAAAAATAGTAAAGAAAAAAGTACAAGCCGGATTTTCATAACAGTCTCCGTATAAATAAAAATAATATTTAGATCGAAGTTAAAATATGTTTGTAAAAAATACTATTTACTCAAAACAAAATTTCAATGTTAGTTATTGAACGGCCAGCTCTTTTGGTAATAAGACCGGATAAAATAAACAACCGCTCCGGCAGACATTACCAAAACACCGCCCAGAGCAAAGTACATGCCGGTTGATAAAAATAATCCTATCCACATTAATATTGCGACTAATGCAGGCAAGGGATAAAGCCACATTATGAACGGGAAGAAGAAGAATTCCTTCGGCTTGTTTTTTATAAGATAGTTATTCAAACATGAAATATGATAAACAAAAAAATAGTCTATGTCCGAAACTAGGTTTCGCATTTACTTAAATTGAATAGTAAATTATTTTTTTTAGATATATATTGTTATCGATTACTTTAAACAATAATCCGATGAATTAAAATGGAAAAGAAAAAATTTATATATTGGCAAGATGAGGATATGTGGATTGGGTATCTGGTAGAATTTCCCGACTACATGACACAAGGCGAGACCCTGGAAGATCTAAAAGAAAATTTAAAAGACATGCATAAGGAATTAACTGACGGCTCCCTTCCAAATGTTCGTCGTGTTGCCGAACTGGACGTTGCATGAAAAGAAAAGCTTTGATTAAAGAGGTGGAAAGAATAGGCGGTATTTTCATCCGACATGGTGGGAAACATGATTGGTATCAGAATCCGGCAACCAAAGCGTTACAACCAATTCCAAGACATACTGAAATAAAAGACTACCTTGCTAAACATATATTAAAAATGTTGAGCAATAAGTAATATAATAGTAGAAAATATTTTCTGGCAGATTAATTATATTTTATATCTCAATTAAACGGCCACTCTTTATTATAATAAGCACGCACTAAAAACACAATTGCACCGGTTGACATTACAACCACTCCGCCGATGGCAAAATAAAAACCTGTAGAAACAAACAATCCGATCCACATCAAGATCGCGATCAATGCAGGCAAGGGATAAAGCCACATTTTGAACGGGAAGAATTCCGATGGCTTGTGCCTTCGCAAAAGCATTACGCCAACCGCTTGACCGATAAACTGCACCAGTATCCTCATTGCTAGAATTGCGCTGATAACTTCTTTTAACCTGAACAGCAAACTGAAGACAAGAGCAATAGCGCCGATTACTATGAGCGAAACATTAGGAAAATGTTTTCTCGGATGGACTTTTGCAAACGCCTTGAAAAACGTTCCGTCAACCGCCGCAGCATATGGAATTCTGGAATAACCCAGCGTAGCCGAAAATAATGATGAGAACGCTATCCATAAAATTAAAACAGTGGCAATTACTGCAGCCTTCATGCCGAATATTCTTTCCACGAAATCGCTGACTATAAACCGGGACTTCATAGCTTCGCGCCAGGGAATTACACCGAGTACGCTTAGCTGCATTAGGAGGTAAAGTACTGCTATGCCTGCAATTGAAATGAAGATACTCCTAGGAATATTTTTTTCCGGCTTCTTCAGCTCGCCGCCAAGGTTGCAGATATTGTAGTAGCCTAGGTAAGTGTAAATAGTTTGAACCGAAGCGCTGCCGAGTCCAGCAAAAAAGATAAATGAAAAATCGAATGCACCCGGCGGGAAATCAAAAGCAATTTTAGGATTGAAGTGAGTAACGCCTCCGAATATAAGCCAGAGTATAGTTGCGATAACTCCTATCCAAAGGAATAAAGATATTTTTCCGACTGTCGAAATTTTCCTGTAAAGGAGAGCAACAATTAAAATTACCAGAAGCCCGGAAACAGCTTTCTGTTCAATCGCACCAAGAGGCATTAAGAAAGTAAAATATTGTGAAAAGCCGATTGCGCCGGATGCAATTACAAGCGGCGCCTGGAATATCGTCTGCCATATTAAAAGGAAAGAAAACAATCTGCCCCAGCTTTTGGGTCCGTAAATTTCTTTTAGAAAAACATAGCTGCCGCCGGCTTCTGGCATAGCGGCGCCGAGCTCCGCCCAGATAAAGCCGTCCATGAATGCGAGAAGCGCACCCAGCACCCACGCAATCAAACATTGCGGCCCGTTCATTTCTTGGATGACAATCGGCAGAACAATGAACGGACCTATCCCTATCATATCAATCATATTCAGGGCGGTGGCTTCCTTAAGCCCCAGCCCGCGCTCAAGCTTATCGCCGGATTCGGTCTTTAACATAAATTATAAAAACAATTGATCATACATTCATACAAATATGCGATTGAAAGAACCGCCTAACCGGAAACCGCTAACTTGCTTCTAGCTGCTTTCTTACTCTGCTGTGTCTGTAACCGTACATAAAGTAGACGACCAATCCGATGATAAGCCAGCCTGCAAACCTTATATAGGTAATCCACGGGAGACCGAGAATTAAATATAAGCAGGCAATAATGCCCAGCACCGGGATAAGAGGCACAAAAGGAGTTTTAAAAGGTCTGGGCTTATCAGGCTCCTTCTTCCGGAGAATAATGATACCTGCACAAACCAAAATAAACGCAAACAAGGTTCCTATATTTGTTAAATCCACCATCTCATCAATTGTTGTGAACATTGCAGTTACTCCTACCACAAGTCCCGTAACAATTGTAGTTACTGCGGGAGTTTTAAACCTCGGGTGAACCTTTGCAAATTTCTGGGGAAGCAGACCGTCTCTTGCCATCGAAAAAAATATTCTCGGCTGTCCAAGCTGGAATACAAGAAGTACGGCGGTATGCGCTATTACCGAACCGAATGCGATTATACCGATTATAAGATCGGCGTGCTTTCCTATTTTTGCATATTGCATAGCCAGAGTTAAGGGCTCGGATTGGCTTGTAGCAAGCGTGTGAATCAAGTCGTTGTAAGGTATAATGCCGGTGAATACAGCCGCAACAAGGATATAAATAATTGTGCAGATAATAAGCGAGCCGATAATTCCGATCGGCATATCCCGCTTGGGATTCCTGACTTCCTCGGCTACGGTAGATACGGCATCGAACCCGATGTAGGCAAAAAATACAACCGCAGCGCCGGCCTGAATTCCCTTCCAGCCGTTCGGGGCGAACGGCGTCCAGTTAGCCGGATTAACATGATAAAACCCTACCACTACAAACAGGCCAAGCACTAAAAGTTTAATGATGACCATTACCGTCGTGGTCCTCGAGCTTTCCTTAATGCCGATTACCAGCACTACTGTTATAAGTGCAACAATAGAAAACGCAGGCAGATTAAACACTATAGGTATTCCCCAGATATGAGGTGCATTTTCAAGAAGCCCGGGAATTTTTGCAGCCGTTCGATAATCTATCGACATCCAATCGGGAATTATTATACCGAATCCGGAAACAAGAGTTTTAAAATAATTTGCCCAGCTAATGGCAACGGCAACGTTTCCAACAGCATACTCGATTATCAAGTCCCAGCCGATAATCCACGCAACCAGCTCGCCCAGAGTACCGTAAGAATAAGTATAAGCGCTCCCAGAGATCGGCACCATAGAAGCGAACTCGGCATAGCAAAGAGCAGCAAACCCGCAGGCTACACCGGTTAAAACAAAGGAAAGCATAAGAGCAGGCCCGGCGCCCGGCCTGGCAGCATCGCCGGCTGCTGCGGTTCCTATAGTTGCAAATATACCCGCACCGATTATCGCTCCTATCCCGAGCATTACAACATCAAAAGAACCGAGCACACGCTTTAGCTGATGTTCCGGTTCTTCCCCCTCGTGAACCAGTTCATCAAGACTCTTAGTTTTGAATAACTGCTTTAACAATGATATTCTTCCTTAAAATAATTTAGTAATGTTTTGATATGCAAAGATTAGTAATATTTAGATTATGCGGACCCGTCTTTCCGGCATATTCAACCTTTCAAGGTATAGATCATTAAAAATTTAACCAGCGAAATGATTTAATTTTAATATAAGTATTTTATCTCTTAAAGAGAAGGAAACGATTGCATAGTCTAAAATTAAGTTTTAGATAGATGATTTATTTCACTCCTAATAGATTCTTACCTTAACAACAACTTTTAAAACTTTTTCAGGCCCGTTAATCTGAATTCCCGGCATATGCACATCATCCGGGAACAAGATTACAAAAGTATTTGCTCTTGCCGTAGCAAAGTTGCCGCTGCCTTCCATGAACTGAATGTCTTTTTCTTCATCGTGCTCTTTAATAACCCTTGTGCTTTCCGGGTTTGAATACCCGATGCTCTCGGCTCCGGCAGCGATAAACTGGACGTCGATGTACTTGCGGTGAGATTCCCAAACCCCCTTGCCGGGAGCTTTGGTTTCATAACGGCTTACCAGTGCAAAAATATTTTCGCCTTCTACCTCGTACCTGCCGTCTTCCATTTTAGTGAAATCGCTTTCCTTTAGGTATTTGAGTGCAAAGGCAATTCTGTTACCCAAACCCTTGTACAACGAAATATTTTTTATGTTATCTATTATCATATCTTTATTGCAATACTAATACTTTAAGACTGGAAGGAAATTCTTTTGAATGATAAACTCTCTGCGTTGCCTTTTGAAAATCCGACTCTTTGGCAAAATAAATATTCTCAAACCTCTGCGGATTGCGGTCTGCAAGCGGGAACCAGCTGCTTTGCACCTGCACCATTATTCTATGGCCTTTCTTAAACGAATGAAAAATATCCTGAAGCTGGAAGCTTACTTTGGTTATTTTTCCCGGCACGAACGGCTCTGGTTTTGAATAACTGTTCCTGTATTTGCCCCGCATTATGTCGCCTCGAACCATCATTTGGTATTCGCCCATTTTTACCTCGCAGGGATTTGGCGAAAAATCCTTCGCCGTATCCGGAAAGACGTCTATAAGCTTTACAACCCAGTCTGCATCGGTGCCGGACGTAGATACAAAAAGATTTACTTCAATGGGACCGGCGATAGCAACATCGCTGCTCAGAGGCTCGGTCTCATACACAAGCACATCATTTCTTCTCGAAGCAAAGCGCTGGTCTTCATCCATATACCTGCGTATCATATGCTCGGTAATATGCTGCGTGTACGGGACGGGATGATTGGGATCGCTTATGTACTGGTCGAACGATTTGCTTTTTGTCTTGGGTTCTTCAAATGAAAGCTTTTTGTCTTTGTGAAAGAATAAGTTTTCTTCCTTCACGTTCTTAGGCGGCCAATAATCGAGCTTCCGCCATTGGTTAGAGCCTGTTTCAAAGACGTATGCTTCGGGAAGATTAGGATTGCCCTTTCCCTTTAAATAATAGTTGAAGAACGGCAGCTCGATGCTGTCCTGATAGAACTTGCTGGTGCTGCTGCCGAAATGAATATCTCCGAGTAAGTCTCCTTTCGATCTTTCCCATCCGCCGTGGAACCATGGACCCATTACTAGTGTGTTATGAATTGCCGGATTATTCCTTTCAATTGATTTATAAGTATTCAGCGCGCCGTAAAGATCTTCCGCATCAAACCAGCCGCCCACAGTCATTACTGCCGGCTTAATGTTTTTAAAATGAGGCAGAGTATTTCTCTTCTGCCAGAATTCATCGTAGTTGGGATGAGCCATCATTGTATCCCAGAAAGGGATTTGGTGTTTGTAAAATTTATCGGTAGTGTTTTTAAATGAACCCATCTTTAAGAAGAAGTCGTAGCCGTCCGGATTATTTGAGGTAAATACCGGGGCGGGCCAGTCTTTAATTTGTCCCGGTCTCGGAATTCCGAATACCGTATAGAACCAGAAAGCATGCGGAAGCCAGAAGGCGCCGTTCCGGTGAAAATCATCGTCAACAAACCAATCGGCAATAGGCGCCTGCGGCGAAGCAGCCACCAGAGCTGGGTGGGCATCTATCGTAGCCATAGCGGCGTAGAAGCCCGGATATGAAATCCCGTATATTCCTGCCTTTCCATTATTATGCGGAACATGCTTTATCAGCCAGTCGATTGTATCGTACGCATCGCTGCTTTCGTCAACATCATTTTTGCTTTTTTTATTTTCGATGTACGGCCGCATCTCTACAAAGGTTCCCTCCGACATAAATTTGCCGCGAACATCCTGATAGACGAATATGTATTCTTCTTTTTCAAATTCAGCCGAAGGGCCGAGTTCGCTTCTGTAGTTATTCTCTCCGTACGGTCCTATACTGTAGGGCGTTCTATTTAAAAGAATAGGATAATTTGCCGAAGTATCCCTAGGTGAATATATCGCAGTAAACAGCTTAACTCCGTCGCGCATGGGAATCATGTATTCGTGCTTTATATAATGCTGGGTAATGTATAGAGAATCGGAATTGCCGGCTTTTGCAAGGCAAGGTAATGAGACTGAAAAAAGAACAGCTGCCAGGATTAACTGCTTTCCGGAAAGTAAAAAAATTTTCATTCGCCTTCTCCTAATTAAAAATCGGTCTTAATGAACCAGAAAATCTTATCTTAAAAATCCGTATAAAAAAATAAGAGTAATAATTTTAAGTTCAAAAAAACTTTTGGACGGCCCCACATACATATATCCAGATTATCCTTTTCTCTGCGAAATCTTTTTTTTCGGCAGGCAGGTAGTGTTGCTAACCCTGTTAAATTTTCTTTTTCAAAGATTTATTGCATCGGAAATAAAAGCGCATTGTAGTTTACTTTCTTGCCTGGCATCCTGCAGCTTTTTCTAATGAGGAGACTATCTTTTAGTCTCCCCATTTTTTTACAAGGATATTTATAGGCGTATGAGATTCTAGTGCACCAGCCTGAGAATAATAAACAGCGAGCTGACGGAAATTATTCCCCATAAGATTACTCCCTGGATTAACGGCCTTACGCCAACCGTCTTTAGTACGTTTTTAGAAAGCCCCGCGCCGATAAGAAAAAGCGTTACAGTAAAACCGACCGTTGCCGCACCTACTATATGGCCGGAAATCTCCGCAACAGCAGGAATATACGTCCTAATAATCGAAGCAAGGATAAAAAGGAAGATAAAATACGGAATGGAAATTTTCGTCGACTTGTTCTTGAAGAAAAAAGAAGTCAGCAAAGCGACAGGCACAATCCAGAGTGCCCGTGCAAGCTTAACGGTGGTTGCAGTTTGCAGCGCGGCTTTGCCGTATCTGGCCGCGGCTCCCACAACAGAGCTGGTATCGTGTATTGCAATGCCTGCCCAAAACCCGAATTGAGTCTGTGTTAAGTGAAGTAAATGGCCGATAACAGGGAAGACGAATAAGGCAATAGAATTTAAAATGAATACGGTGCCTAGAGCAACGGACATCTCCTGTCCGTTCGCGTTAACAATAGGACCTACGGCAGCAATTGCGCTTCCGCCGCAGATTGCAGTTCCCGATGCAATTAGATGCGAGGTCTTTTTATGAACGCTCAGCCACTTGCCGATGATAAAACCAAGCACCAGCGTGCCGAAGATTGAAATAATTGTAAACATAATTCCTTCTTTGCCAACCTGCATTACCTTGCCCAGGTTCATTCCGAATCCCAAACCTACAACCGAAGCCTGCAATAAAATCTTAGTAGCCTTATTATTCAAGTGAAGGTACGGATGCCCGATTGTAAGCGCAATTACCAGGCCGACGGCTAGGGCAATGGGCGGGGAGGCAAACGGCGTTAGACAAAATATTAACGCCAGTATAAATACCGCCTCTCTAATTCCTATGTTTTTTCCGAAAGCTCTTTTTGAATCTGTTCCGTTTATTTCTCCGGGTAATGCGCTCATATATATTCCTTTATTTTTTGTAATAAAAAGAAAGCGCAAAGCTATCCGCATTATTACGGCTTATCAAATTCAAAAATGTAATAGGCTATTACTTTTGGTTATGAAGATTCCGGGCGAACTTAATAAACTTTGCCGCGGCATTCGTGGGGTCGGAACCGTGGAGTGTTATAAAATTGAATGTCCTTTTTATATGGAAATCTTTTACCTTGATTATCTTAAGTGAATTGCCGTGCAGTTCTTTTTTTAATGCACGTATGGAAATAAATCCTATGCTGTCGTCGGTTTCTAGAAACAGCTTTATAGATTCAGTGCTTCCCAGGTACATAACAACATTTAATGAGGCGAGTTTTATTCCTTTGCTCTTAAAGGAATGTTCCAATACTTCGAGGGTGCCCGAGCCTCTTTCGCGAAGCACCAGAGGAAAGCCGGTCAATTCCTTAAGAGTTATCTCGTTCTTGTTTAATAAATTGCTTTTGGAGTTTGTAACCGCAGCCAGCTCATCGGTAATAAACTTAATATATTTGATGTCGCTGTTCTTAACCCTTCCTTCTACAATACCCAGGTCTATCTCGCCCTTTAGTAATGCGTCTATTACCTGTTCGCTGTTGCCAGTAAGCAGTGTAAGATAAATGCCCGGATATTTTCTATGGAACTTGGAAAGCACCGGGGGTATAACATACTGCGCAATAGTAGAGCTTGCACCCAGCCTTAGCGTCCCCGTTTTGCTTTCTTTAAAAATGTTTAGTTCGTCTTCAAGCTTTAGCTGCAAGGTGAACAGCTTGTCTGAATAATCAAGCAGTACCTTCCCCGCGGGAGTTAAAGTTATCCTGCTGCCCGTACGCATGAACAATCTTAAGCCCAAAGCTCTTTCAAGAGACTGGACGTGCTTTGTAACAGACGGCTGCGAAATGAACAGCTCACTAGCCGCCTTGGTAAAGCTTAAATTACACGCAGCCGACCTGAATACTTTTAATCTGAAATTATCCATAAAAGAGTTCTGATAAATTTTTTGTTTATAAAAATATAATAAACATGATTAAGATAACATCCTGGATTCTGCGGTCTTTAAATTTAATCTGTTTTTTTACTAACTTTAGATGTCTATCCATTGGGTCTACATTTGAAACGAAAGATACTTACAATATCAACGAGCTTGCTGTTCCTTTTGTTTGCGAAAACAATTTCGGGACAAATTTTACCGCTTCATAATTACACGATAAAAGACGGTTTAATCTCCGACAATATAGAATCTATTTGTCAGGATTCGCTGGGCTTTATTTGGTTTGGGACAGGAGAAGGAATAAGTATTTTCGACAGCAGGGAATTCAGGAATCTTACTACAATCAATGGACTTTCATCAAACAAAATATCTTACGTAACTGCGGATAAAAGAATTCCCGGTGATGTTTGGATCGGCACAGTTGACGGCGGTATAAACAGATACCACAATGGTAAATTTTTTGTTTATGGTTCGGGCCTGCCGGATCGAATGAAAGACATAAATTCTATCTTCGAAGATGACAGCAGCATTATTTGGTGCGGAACCGACAGCGGATTTTATTTCATTCAAAATAATTTAATACGTTTGATTCCTTCGGAATTTAAAATTGGCTGGGTTAGTTCTTTTGCTCAAAGAAATCCTAATGAAATTTTGATCGCCTCCGAAACAGGTATTTTCAGATATCTAATTAAACAAGGCAAGCTAGAAAAAATTAATTTGCCCGCCTGGAACGGCTCAACTTTCATATCAATGCTGCACAGCAAAAATGGTTCTATTTATGCTGCAACCATTGATGGATATTTGTACAGAATTAATTATTCTAACGCTGCTGTCATAAAGCTGAACGAAAGCCCAAGGACTATGGCGGAAGATGAGGATAATAATTTATGGATTGGGGCGGTCGGCGGATTACTTAAAATAAGTGAAGATTCCTTTTCAGCCGATAAGATAATAGAATATAATGAAGGTAACGGTTTATTAGAAAACAACATTACTTCTTTGCTGTACGACAGAGAAAATATTCTTTGGATTGGTTTAAACGATAACGGACTTTCAAAACTTACCTATCAAAACTTAATCAGATTTCAACTGCCTAAAAAATATATCGGCATAAACTGGGCGTCTTCGGTTTCTGATAATAATAATCACTTTTGGTTAGCACTGAAAAAATATCTGCTGGAAATTTGGAAAGATAAAAACAATAACTGGCACGAATATCCCCACGCAGTTGAAAGCTACAATCCAAATGAGTTTTTACCATATCTTTTTGCAGGTAAGGATAACAAACTTTACGTGGAAAAATCTTCGGGTGAAATTTCCATTTATGAAATTAAAAAGGGAAATCAATCTTTTAATTCTCCATCCAATCTTAGGCTCATAGAAAAAATAATTGTCCCTCATAAAATTAAGTACACCGGGCTATTCAAATGCATTGTAGATAACAAAGGATATATTTGGTGCAGCGCAATAGACGCAGGCATTTTAGTTATTAATAATTCAAAGCCAAGAAACATTTTAAAAATTTACACTCAATCCGATGGATTACCGGATAATTCAGTTAGAGAAATTTTTCAGGACAGCAAAGGAAATATTTGGTTTGGCGGTTATGACGGCGGGCTTTCGGTTTTTTCTTATGGGAAAATTTTAAAAGATCTTACAAATAAAAACGGGAAAGAAAAAATCTTTTCAAAACTTTTTACTACCGCAGACGGACTGCAGGATAACGGGATAAGATCAATTGAAGAAAATAGCGAAGGCGAAATAATAATCGGAACAAGATACGGCGGACTTGCAATCTACAATCCCGAAGCTGATTCGGATAAACAAAGCGGTAAGTCAATAAAGTCTATTACCCGCGAAGAAGGCTTATTCAGCAACGCAATTTGGAGTATAACAAAAACATCCGACGGTAAAATTTGGCTTGGAACTCAGTCCGGTGTTCAAGAGTTGACAAGAGAAGGAATTCCAAGCTTCAAATTATACGAAGAACTTCCGAAGGTTCCTTATTATTCAATTTGTTCGGCAGGCAACGGTGATCTTTGCTTTGCCAATCAATCCGATGTCTACATTTATGAACCGGCTGATGAAGTTGAGAAAAATCTTCCGCCGCCGGTTTATATAGATCATTTTTCGGTTAACGGACAAGAAGTAAAATTAAAAAATAATTTATCATTAGCGAGCTATCAAAATACAATTACAGTTGAATTTGTCGGAATCATAAATAGGGAAGAACGAAATACAATTTACCAATATAGATTGCTTGATAACGATAAAGAGTGGAACACATTGAAAAACCGCAACTCGGTTACCTATGCTTCGCTGCGTCCGGGTAATTACATTTTTCAAGTTATAGCAATAAACGGAAAAAATATTAAGAGTAAAATTCCTGCGGAAATATCTTTTGTAATAGAAGCCCCTTTTTATATGCAATGGTGGTTTATAGTATTGGTTTTGCTGCTTATAATTTCAAGTGCTGTTTTGTACTCGCGAATACGTTTTAAAAGGTTGATTGAAATTGAAAAAATCAGGACAAGAATTGCCGCAGATCTTCATGATGAAATCGGTTCGGGACTTACGCGCATTGCTATTCTTTCTGAAAATGCTTTGCGTGAAGAATCGTCTAAGAAAATTTTAGAAGAAAGAAACGACACTAATAACGGTAATGAAAAATATTCCAGGCACGGCTCCATTGAGCGTGTAGGAAAAATATCGAGAGACTTAGTTGACTCAATGATAGACGTAATTTGGTCTATCGATCCGAAATATGATTCGCTGCAGGATTTTATTTTCAATTTCAAAAATTTTGCAAACGAAGTTTGCGAGGCAAAGAATATTAAATTATCCATAGAGACAAAAGATATAGAAAACGTAAAAGTGAATTCGCAGATTAAAAGGAGCCTGCAGCTTGTATCTAAGGAGGCCTTGAATAACGCGCTTAAATATTCCGGCTGTACGGAAATTAATTATTCGCTGGTGGTAAAGAATAAAGAAATAAACCTATTGATTGATGACAACGGTTCGGGTTTCGATTTGGAGAAAGCGAAGTATGGACGCGGCATCTTTAATATTGATAAGCATGCAAAGGAACTTTCCGGCAGCTTTAAGTGCGAGTCGGTACCGGGGAATGGGACAAAAATAATGATAAACTTTCCCCTTCATAAATCGATGTTGTAATTGCAGGCAAAAGCAATGTCCGTCTTAATGAGCTTGTGGTGTAAAGCCTGTTGCAGTAAAATTAAAACTGCTCAAATGATTAGTTGAAATTAGGCTTTACTTAGATTAAGATTTACTAACCGGCATATAAAAATTAATATAACTATGAGGAATATATCTATAATAAGAGTTGCAATTCTAGATGATGACGAGGAATTCCGCGAAATCCTCTCGGTGCTTTTAAACAAATCGGACGGGTTTAAATGCGTGGCCACGTACGCGAGCTGTGATGAAGCGCTGAAGAAAATTGAGGAAGACCTGCCGGACATTCTTTTGCTTGATATTGAAATGCCCGGCAAATCGGGAATTGAAAGTTTAAAGGAAATTAAGACTGCATTTCCTACGGTAGAGGTAATGATGCTGACGGTATACAGCGACAATGAAAAAATATTCCAATCGCTAAGAGGAGGTGCGGTTGGCTATCTTTTAAAGAAGAGCCCGGCAGACAAGCTGCTGGAGGCTATACGGGAGGCTTATGAAGGAGGTGCGCCATTCTCCGGCGAAGTTGCTCGCAAGGTGCTGCAATATTTTCAAACACCGGCCGGGCAGGTAAACCCTTCGCTTTTATCAGACCGCGAAAAAGAAGTGCTGGAATCTTTAATTGAAGGACACAGTACAAAGGCCATAGCAGATAAGCTGTTCGTTTCCTTTCATACCGTTAGATTTCATCTTCATAATATTTATACTAAGCTCCACGTTAACTCCCGTTCCGAAGCGGTTGCAAAAGCTATTAAGAATAAGTTGGTATGATAGTTATCACCGGTTCATAAAACTAAACGAATAGTTAGTTGTTCTTTTAAATTTCAAAACCTAAATTTTATCGAGTCATTCATTGCGGATATCTTGTTCTTCATTTTTTACTGTTTTATCTAAATGACTCATGTTACGCAAAATTATAAAGCTTGAGTGTCATACCCGCGAAAGCGGGTATCCAAGATGCGAAAATATGATAAAAAATGGATTCCCACTTTCGTGGGAATGACAATGCAGACATCAAAATGTATTCCTGCGTAACATGAGTAAATGTGTAATGCCTAATTCCTTTTATCAAGAATTAAAAACAGTCGGCATAAATATGAATTAAAATTATAGGAGCTAAAAATGAGTTCAAAAATTTTTTACCGTTTTGTTAAAATGACTATAATTCTTTCGGTTGCAATGTCGTCTTTTGCATTGTGCCAGATTCCGAACGCCGGATTTGAGAACTGGACTAACGGAGCCCCGGATAACTGGACAGTGAACAGCACCTCTCAGTTCCAAACTATTATGCAATCCACAGATGCCCATTCTGGCTCATATTCGGTTGAGGGAACTGTGGTATCGTTCAGCGGATTTTCTTTTGCGCCCGTTTTGACTACAGCGTTTCCATTTACTCAAAGACCCACAGCTTTATCCGGCTATTATAAATTCAACTCGGTAGGCAGCGACACACTCCTAATCGTCTTTGCATCATACAAAAATGATAGCGGGATAGGTGGCGGCGCATTCATAACAGCGGTTTCCGCAGGCTCATATACTCAGTTCAATATCCCTATCACTTATATTTCAGGCGATACACCCGACTCAGTCGGCATATCCATTATGGTAAAGCCTGTTATATCCGCGCACAGTGGAACGACGTTCAACATTGACGACCTTGCATTTACGAGCGGCCCAACCGCAGTAGAAGATCAACCAAATCAAACGCCGAAAAAATTTGAGCTTGAACAGAATTATCCTAACCCTTTCAATCCTTCTACAATAATTAGGTACGATATCCCGAAGTCGACCTTTGTAAGCCTGAAGATTTACAACATCCTTGGAAAAGAAATAACGTCATTAGTTAACGAAGAGAAAAAGCCGGGAGAGTATTCAATAACCTTTAATGCCGCCAATCTTCCGAGCGGAATTTATTTCTACATGCTAAATGCAGGGAGTTTTTCCGAAACTAAAAAATTTGTTTTGCTTAAATAATTATTCTATGGAGCTAAGCATAAAAGCTATTCACATATATAACTTTAAAAGTGCGGCTCGGAAAGGAGGTCTGTTGGTTAAATAGAAGAGCGATAGTAAAATTTAATTCCAATTTTTTCCAACAAACAAACGGAGGTTGATAAATGAAACGAAACCTGTTACTATCTTTTTCTGCGGCGGTTATTGCTATAGTGCTGTTTACATCTACTGCAAGCGCGCAATATGAAGCCGGAAGAAATTACTTGGGACCTTCAATCGGATTTGCTTTCCTCGGTAGTACTCCCGATTTCGGCGTAAACTATGAATACGGATTAGACCTTCAGAATTTCGGACTGGTAGGTATAGGCGGGCTGTTTAGATATTGGGGATACAGCGATGTATATTGGAAATATTCTAATATATTAATTGGTGCTCAGGGAAATTACCATTTTATTATTCATGACAGCAAACTAGATCCTTATGTAGGACTAGTTTTAGCTTATGATGCAGGTTCCGTAAGCTGGAATGGACCCTACGGAGAACATTTTGCCACTCCTACCTACGGTGGTATGTGGCTGGCAGCTCAGGGTGGCGCAAGGTATTGGGTCTCGCCCACAATAGCCATTACCGGAAGGATCGGCTTTGGTACTTTGGGATATTCCGGCTTAGATTTCGGAGTGGATTTTAAATTCTAGCCCACCCCATTAAATTTTTATATGATCGCTTATCCGGATTGCCTCCGTGCTGTTTAGGAGCGGGGGCGGTCTTTTTTTATCTATCCGTAAAAAAGCCGGACGGCATTCCCCTCAATCAGGCTTGCAATATTTTACTATAACTTTAAATATTTTTCTCAAATTCCATTTTACTGCGTACAAAGCCAGCCGGAGATTTAATTCACAACAAATATAAACTGATCAAATGATTAGTTGTTTGGGCTGAAGCGTGTTATTAACTTTCATCATCCTGTTAGACCAAAACAAATTATAAAAATACTGGAGGCAGTAATGAAAAAATTACTCTTATTAACCGCAGCTATTTTTTCTTTTTGGGTAATTACCGCTAACGCTCAGTTTGATGATCTTGTAAATCACGTTAAGGATAAGGCAAAAGAAAAAGTCGAACATGGCATTGATAAGACGATGGACAACGCAACCAGCGGTAAAAAGAAAGACGACAATTCAAATAACAATGCTGCAAACAACAATTCAAACCACACAGCAGCCGACAATTCCAACCAGCAGCCGACTATAATATCTTACAAAAATTACGACTTCGTTCCCGGCGATACAATTATCTTCGAATCCAATTTAGCGGACGAAGAGGTTGGCGAGATTCCATCTCAATTTAATTTAATACATGGGCAAATGGATGTCCAGGAAGAAGACGGACAAAATGTAATTCATATACCGAAAGGACCCGGCGCAACATTTACTCCGAGAATGACCACTAAAGATTATATGCCCGACCAGTTTACAGTTGAGTTCGATGTTAAAAATGAAACCTTTGGTTTATGTCATGTAATGGTAGATTTTGGACATCGTGTTTATTATTCCGGCGGTGAGGGAATTACACCCGGAATGACATTCGATATAGATGATATGACCTGGACTCTAGGCAGCGTTAATTATCCGGATGAACTTAAAAAAACGCTTGATAAGCCGATGGTCTGGCATCATATCGCGATTGCAATAAATAAAACAGTCGGTAAGGTATATGTCGATCAATTTAGAGTCGCTAATGTAAATAATCTTACAGGCAGTCCAAAAAATATTACGCTTGATATAAACGGCTATGAAAACTCTTTCATCAAAAATATTCGGATTGCTGCAGGCGGAATTAATATTTACAAAAAGATTACAACTCTAACAAAAATTGTAACACACGGAATTTTGTTTGATGTTGATAAAGCCACAATCAAACCGCAGTCGATGGGAACAATAAATGAAATTTATAATGTTCTTAAAAGAGACCCTTCGCTTAAATTTGAAATTGACGGACACACAGACAACACCGGCAATGCTGCTCATAACATGACTCTTTCACAGCAAAGAGCTGATGCAGTTAAAACCGAACTGGTAAGTCTCGGTATTGATGCCTCCAGGATGACTACCAAAGGCTTCGGCGATAGTAAGCCGATTGATTCAAATGATACTCCGGAAGGAAAAGCAAATAACCGTAGAGTTGAGTTTGTGAAAATATAATCAATCTCTATAACGCCTTTATTGAAAAAAGAACAAACTGAAAAATCTTTTTCAACCATTTAGGAGCGATAATGGATAATTTTCAACAGCAATACATTGTTTCAATAAACGGACAGGAAAAAACAATGCCTTCTTTTGTAGTTCATGTACAGCATGGTTTAGGGGGTGGTCTCCGATGATGAAATTAAGACTGAATATAATTCTAAAGTCCACTCTAATCTTATGCACAATATTTTTATCAAACGCTTACGCGCAGGTAAATTTTTTCCAGTTTACTTTAAGCGGCCATGAATATGGGAAAGGCAAAACATTTACAATACCGGATAATCCAAACACACGGATGAACTGCAACGCGCAGCTTGTAGATGATAATACTAGAACAATAATAGACGGGTCAATGGAATTGCCGACAAAAGAGACTTATATATTCGCATCAGTACAACTCCACATTGAACTTAACCGCGGGAAGGGAAAAGCCACTGTAACCTTGAGTCCGAAAGATTCAACCGGATCTCTGCATCTTGTTATTACCGGACCGGATGGGAATGATTTTCTGGCAAACGACGGAACGGTTACTATTGAGCAGTATGATAAAACCGGCGGCTTCGTTAAGGGAAATTTTACTGCGACACTTCTTCAGACAAATAATTATGCCGATAAAAATTCGAAAGCATATAAGCTGGATGGAAATTTCAAGGTAAAGAGAACACAATAATTGAATTATCAAGATTAAAGAAATGAAACAACAAACTTATTTTAAAATCTTAATTCTTTTCGTGCTTCTTATTGCCGGATTTACATACAGTCAGCAATCTGATACTACAGGCAGCCAGAAATTTCTATGGTTCCGCGGGCATTGGGACAAGAAACAAAATAATACTTTTCTAATAAATTCATTTTTTGGCGGTGGCGGTAAAGCGACCATTAAAAATGATTGCAGTGTAAAACTTCAAACAAGCGGTATCCAAGCCTGGAATAAACAGATTGATGATGGTATTGAAAATATTGATAAATGGAAGTATGAGTTAAACAAGCCGTCCGTTGATAGACAGGAATATGCGCACCATTATAATCTTGCTCTTATGCCTTTCTTAGAACAATTGAAAAAAGAATGGAAGCAGTATAAAGTTGACCCCAACAAAAATCTTTTAAGTCCGGAACAGACGGCAATTCAACGGTTCAGCGATTCGCTCGACAATTGGTGCCAAAAAGTGAAGCCGAAGTATGAAGCGATAATGAGATTTTACAAGCAGCACCGTCACGATGGTTTAGACGACTTGAAAAATCCTCCTCCGCCTGAGTTTGATTATGACTGTGCTGGCTGCGATACGTCAATTCAAAATAATCAGGATACAATTGCAAAACATTATGTTGATAAATTTTCTAAGCCGGAAAGCGATCTAATTCACGACGGATTATCCATTCTTAGAGAGCTTGTATTATTGGGCGCCACTGACGATATAGGAGGCGGGCACATTGATGTTGTTATGTCAATGGATATGAAGGAGGCAATTTATAATGCGTTTGCTCAACACATAAAGGATCCCTCCAAGGCGGGCGCTTGTTCGTATATCGACGCGAATAAACTATCAGATGCTATTTATTTCTTAGTAAACAGATTATTAGAAAGAGCAGACAAGCTTGTTAGAGATAATCGGAAGAATTTTAGAACCGTAAAATGTGTATCTCAAGTCTATTTTTCTGCTGCAAGAAATGCTATACTATTCGGAGTAGGCATGGATAACTTTGAGCATTCTGAGGATTTTCAAGAAATCACATACATGTTGAGAGAAACTTTTGATTTTTATTATAACAAACTGGCTAAAGAGCACGACTGGTCTCAGATAACCAATATCCCTTTTTTGATTAGCACTCTAAGGAATATAAGCTTAATGGGAGGAAGCAGTAACGAAGACGGCGAGGCTATTCAAAACATCAATAAAATCTTAAACAGTTTTCAGCTTCAAATTGAAATGGATATAAAAATTGGCGGTGGCGGTGGATATATTATAAATCATCTCAAAGGCAAATCTAAAATTGCACCGGAATTCAATTGGGATACAAACCAGTGTTATACCTGGGTGGCAGCACTTGATCAACCAAACCAACTCGGCGAACCTGTAAAGCAAGGCGCCGGTATTATTCACATGGATTTATTGGATAACGAAATTGTCGCTTCTCATCCGCACCCGGTTTATATTGGCACGCATAAATACTATACTGAACTGAAGCTGCTGAAAATGGATTTCTGTCATCCCGGTCAGGATACACTTTTATTCACGCGATTCATTCCCGATCCGGCGGGCGACGGCATGTGGAAAGTTCCGGACGCCCCCAACGAGCCTTATGAGCTTTTCATGACAGATAATTACTTCAAAAGTAATAATAAAACAATTGAGCTCGCTAAGTCCGGTGTATTTAAGCAGCAGGCTGAGACTGCGGCTGAAAAGGAGAAAGAACTGGCTGCAAAGCTCCAGGCAATGAAAAGTAAATATCAAAGCGGCAATTTTAATATGAGCGATATTCACAAGCTACAGGATATGGTAAACCAAAGTCAAAGCAGTTTTAACAATAAAAATTTAAGTCCGGTCTTTTACATAGATTTCCCTCTGCAAATTCATAACGGTACAACAACAATCTTTCATAAAAGGTTTGATTCGAAGGAAGTCAGCCCAATAACAGCCAGGGCAGTTATTTACGGATATATGACAATTGATATTACTTACATAGGAAAATAGGAATACAAAATGAAATCTTTAACCATGGCAATATCATTATCAATAATATTATTTTTCTCCGCTGCATCAGCACAATCACTAAAAGAAGCTAGCCCGGCAGAGAAGAAGCTGCTTGCAAAGCCCGTCTACGCTATTCAAAGTCTTCTAGATCGGTTTGGAAATAATGATTGGGGAGAAACAAATACGGATAATAACGACTATCAACTGCTGGTACCCATCGATGATAAGGGCACAGGACCAATTGGCTTGTCCCAGGACTTTGAACGGGTGTATAAAGTGCAAGAAAATTCCCAAAGGTTTAATACTATTTTAAAACCACTATATGATAAGCTTCAAGAGCTGAATTCAAAATATCAGGAAGAGTATCAGGCTATTCAAAGTAAAAGCGCTAAAGAACAGGAAGCTTTTTTAAGCAAGCCTAATCCTACTGTTGACAGCTTAACAACCATTGGCAATAAAGCAGAAGAACTTAGTGAACTTGATGTCTATGCATACATAAACGACGGCTACATCCAAGGAAAACCGGTTAACAATCCGGATATAAATGTCCGCGGCGCATCACTGGTAACAAAATTAAATCACGGCTATTACCAAAAAGATAATTGGATAAGCTACTTCTTAGCTTTCGGCAACTGGAAGGGTTTAAAATATAACAACGAGTTTAATTGTTATTATTACAAATTTAAAAACACGAAGATATCCAGCATTCAAAATATTGTTATAGTAATTACCGGCGCACCGGATAGAATGAAAGAATTGATGAACAAGATAGACTGGAGCGTACTGAATAAAGGATTAAAGGATTAATAATCCGGACCGGGCACATATCCTAAAGCTGAAAGTTAGAATTTATAATGACCTAATTTTTTTCAACAAGTATCTCATTAATTTTTTGCTCGAGGAAAAATTCTTCTTGCATTGGTTTGCTAATTATAGATTCGCCGTGCTGGCTTAGGTCGAGGCCGGTCAATTCCTGTTCCTCAGTAACGCGCAGCGGCGTGATAAGATCTGTAATCTTATAAAGCAGGAAAGAACCGCCGAAAGTAAAAGCAATTACAAGGATCAATCCTATAATATGCGCGAGCAGAAGTTCCGGATGCCCGTAAATTAAACCTGCCTTCTGTGCAAAGACGGCGGTAAGAATCATTCCAACTATCCCGCCGAGCCCATGACATGGAAAAACATCTAGCGTATCATCAAGAGATGATTTAGATTTCCATGAAACTGCTAAATTACTTATCATGCTTGCAGCAGTTCCGATAAAAATACTTGCACCAATATCAACGTAACCGGCTGCCGGAGTAATAGCAACAAGTCCAACTACTGCACCAACGCAAGCACCTAGCGCAGAAGGTTTGCGGCCTTGAATTGCGTCTATTATAATCCAGGCAATGGCAGCCGCAGCCGAGGCGGTATTTGTAGTGGCAAATGCCAGTACAGCAGTAGCATTAGCGCCAAGTGCCGAACCGGCATTAAACCCGAACCAGCCGAACCAAAGAAGTCCGGTTCCCAGAAGGACGTAAGGTATGTTTGCAGGAGAATGTTTCTCTCCCGTTAAATGGGATTTTCTTCTCCCCAATTTTATAGCGCCTGCAAGTGCTGCTACCCCTGCAGAAATGTGAACGACCGTACCGCCTGCAAAGTCGAGTACGCCTAGTCGTTTTAAAATACCGTCGGGGTGCCAGGTCATATGAGCTAGCGGGGCATAAATAAAAAGGCTGAACAATATCATAAAAATTATGTAGGAAGAAAACTTTACTCTTTCGGCAAAAGAGCCGGTAATTAGAGCAGGTGTAATTATAGCAAACTTCAACTGGAACAATGCAAACAATAGCAGAGGTATTGTAGGGGCCAGCATGGGATCTGTTTTTAGACCGACTCCGCTGAACATAAAAAAAGTAAGCGGGTTGCCGATTATTCCGCCGATATCTTTTCCGAATGCCAGACTAAATCCCACAAAAATCCAGAGTATGCTTATTACTCCCATGGCAATGAAGCTTTGCAGCATTGTAGAAATTATGTTTTTCGAGCTGACCATTCCTCCATAAAAGAAAGATAATCCGGGAGTCATAAGAAGAACCAATCCTGTTGCCGTAAGCATCCAGGCTACGTCTGCCGGGTTAACCGGGCCGCCGGTGTTTAATTGAACATTTACAGGCAGAAAAGCGCCGAACAATGAAATAATTAAAAGCGCCGCCAACATTATTTTCCAGAATAACTTCATATATCGTATAAATTTTTTTGAGCCAAAAATTAAATATTGTTAGGCAATTAATCAAGAATAACTTATATAATTAGGGATATATATTTATTGCCTTAATTACGAAGGCATTATAGTGCGGACGCTTAATATATTCCGCAATAAAAGGAATTATATTAGAATCATTTCCCCCCCGACGATGAAAGATTATTTTTTAAAATGGATATATTTCCCGTTAAAGGGAAAATTACATTGGTAAGCTTTTTGTAAGCCGCACGGCAGGTATTTAATTTGAGCAGATTAGATTTAATTCCGAAAATACGGGAGTACTTTGGCACATGGGATAAAGATTAGCTACAAATTTTTTTACATATTCAGTATGCCTGTGCTGTTCCTCCGCCTTTTCGCTTTTGAACGTGATAACATGAATGAAAGAAGATTCATCTGCTTTTTCCTGGAAACATTTATAGGATAGAGTGCCTGTCTCATTCTCCTTTATTTGCCTTACAAACTCCCCTATAATTTTTTTAGCATCTTCAATAAATTCTTTTTTAACTTTAAACGAAACAAAAACATGTTCCATAATATCCTCATAATTTATTATTATCGTTTATGTCGGTTTGCGGGAAAGTAAAGATTTAACTGCTGGAAATCTCTTAAAATTTTTTGTAAAGTTCAATTACGATATAAGTTTTCTCACAGCGCGGTTTTGTTTTAATCATCCTTTTCGAAAGTCAACTTTCAAAATACAACGGCTGTTGAAAGAGTAGCGGTTACTTTTTTTAATGAGTTATAGCTGATTTCAAAATTAATTAATGCCAGAATCCTTGAAATACCCGCATAGACTTCCCAATAAAGATTCTTTTGGGTTAACTGATTAAGAAAATTTGAATCATTGGTTATTCTTAATGCAGCGGCACCGGTAATAATATCTAGGTCCAGGTTTGTTAGAAAATCCATACCCAATGCCTGAAAGATAATAGTTCTCCAGTTATGCTCTATGTGTAGAGCTATCATCTTATCTCCGGCAAACTGATAAGGCTTAAGCCCTTTGAATGAAGTTACGGGAGAGTAAAAGCCCAGTGCAGAAATAGGTGAAAGCATATGTTGTATCCCGTAGTTTCCGTTAACTAATCCCGCCTCGAGGTTAATCTGAAGATACGGCGAAAGGAAAAGCTCATTGTAAATAGTCTTTAGTTTTAACTGACCGGCAAAAAATATTTTCAGATAATCAAAATTACTTTTCAGGAGCTTACTCGAATAGTCCACCTCGGTTATTATACCGTTATCGGGAATCAACTGTAGTTCAAACGGAGACTTACCATACAGCAATGAAAGCTTAACCCTATTATCGTTTCCTTCATTTATTGTGGGATTGATTCTTAATTTTCTGCCGGGATTAAAAATGCTAAGATATTTATATTCTCTTAAGGATGATTCCTTATCGGATATATAATGAATACCAGCCGAGAAATTTTTAAGAATGTTCTTAACAATTCCAATTCTATAGCCGTATGAATAGTAATAATTAAACTGATCTTCGAATCCGAGAAGAACCGCAGCCGAATTGAAAATTTGCGGATAAGGATTTAAAGGCTGCCAATCCTGTACCTTCCTGAATATTTCAAGTTCGATCCGGCTTAGTAAAAAACCATCAAATTTATACCCAAGCAAAAAAGAACCTAAGCCTTTCTTTAGTCCTGCCGAATATGCTGCAAAACCATTTGTATAAATTTTATTACCGAAAAATTCCGTTTGATACCTTGCACCAAGCGAGTAGTATTCCACCCTGTTGTTATTAACATAAACATATTTGAAAAGTATATTACTAATTTTACTAAAAGCACCTCCCCCTGAACTTTCATTGGAGTTTTTGGGGACAACACTTGCAAGTGCGCCGGTTAGCTTAACGCTCTTCTCAATCGTCATAGTAGTGTCGATTGTTGCAAATGCCTTGATCTCTGATTTAGTAAGAGGCACAGGTCTTAAAGTATTTATTTCATTCGAAGATATTTCCACAGGTGGTATTTTTCTTTGAGAAGTGTCGGATACATATCCGCCGAAGTTCGATTTGACCGCTTTTAAAACAGAGTCCGGAATAGTTTGGTTGATTTTATAATCCGTAATGCTATTAACCTCATGGAAGGTTATGGGCTCAATCCCTATAAGTCCGCCCATGTTAAAGCCGACAGTTGCATTCATTTCAAAATAATCGGGCAGCCAGTATCCGTCGAATCTTGCTGCCGACTGTTTAAATTCCATACTTAAATTTTGCACATAAGGAAATCTTACTCCCTTGCTGGCCTTCAGGTCAACTTTAATTATTGAGTAGCTGTCGCCTTCAATATAGATTGTGCCTTCCAAAAGCGGCCGAATATTTGAGCGTGGAATTACACTTATCTCATAGACCGGCGCGCTCTTTGTCTCGATGCTTTTCAACAGCTTGTAATCGTAATAGTCAAATGCGTCGTCGTTAATGGGCAGATAAACCTTATTCATCAATAGCCGGAGCGTATCTGCGGAAAAATCCGGCAAGCGCGAGTTTGTAAGGTCGGCGGCAAGGTTAAGATTGAACGACTTTTTCCTGTTTTCTGTTTTATGAGTCTTGAGTATGAATTCCTTTTCGATGTTGTCTTTTAGTTTGAACACTCTTGATATAGTCTCCTGGACCATTGCAATTTCCCCGGCAGACTCCATAACATTTTTTGAATACGTGCTGTACTCGTAATTATTGAGCCCCTGTCTATTTATTCTTTTTCTCCTGATGGCTTCGCGGATAATTCTATAAGCGGGATTTTCGCTGGTTATTATTATTTCCGGAAGAAGAACAGGCTGCCGGATGAGACGGATAGTTATATCTTTTTTCAGCGCCGCGGTAACAACTAACGAATCGCTTTTATATCCGACATACCTAAAGACTAAAGTATGATTGCTGCTTTCAAGTTTAAGTGTGAACTCACCGTCTAGGTTGGAAACGGTGCCCCTGTTTGTGCCGCTTAATAGAATTGAAGCGTACGGCAGCGGCCTGCCGGTTTCCGAATCCAGAACCGTGCCCTTTATTCCTCTTTGCTGTGCAAGGATAATACCGGGCAGTAAAAAAAATATAAATAAACTAAGCTTCATGTCCCCGAAAAAATTATTTAAAATCTAAATTGAAAGACGCATGTGACTATTAAAATGTTACATAACTCATGTTACGCAAAATTATAAAGCTGAGTGTCATACCCGCGAAAGCGGGTATCCAAGATGCGAAAATATGATAAAAAATGGATTCCCACTTTCGTGGGAATGACAATGCGGACATCAAAATGTATTCCTGCGTAACATGAGTTACATAATATTAATCCCTTTTAAATTTCCTGTCACAATTTGCTAATAATTAAGTGCAAAGGCAATTGCAGTTAAATTCTAAACCGTTTCTCTAAGATGTTTAATCAGGCATTCAATATGGCTGTTATTTGTTCCGCAGCAGCCGCCTATTATTTTCAGATTCATTTTATTATGCAGTTCGGCCATTGTGTTACCCCAGTTATCCGGGTCATCACTTTCCAATGCGTCAAGGTTATCCAGCTCTTCCGGGCTTTTATCGGAAGAATTGGCTTGGAGGCCGATTACCCGTTTTTGAATCGGACCGGAAATCCTTCCGTCTTTATAAACTGCTCTTTGGAAAATTGCAGGGTGAACGCAGTTAACCATGTAATGTAAAGGCGGTGCGTAAGTAAATGCATCTATTTCTTCCACTGCACTGCTTAACGGAGTACCGTCCAGAAGGTTTCCGTCTGCACTAATTACAAAGCTGAGCATGTAGGGTGTACCTGCAGAGGACATTGTTTTTGCGATCCCTTTCGCTTCCGATAACGCGGGCAGTGTTGAAGCTAATAAAAAATCCGCCCCGGCTTCGGAAAGTTCTTTAACCTGAGGCTTATGGAATTCTTCCGCTTCTTTTTCGGTTAATGCTTCGGAAGGCTTATAGGCATCTCCTTTGCATCCGGTTAAACCACCGATGAAAATACTGCCGGCAAAGTCTCCAAATTCTGCCCGTATATCTTGCATAAACCGGACGGCATCTGCGTTGACATTTTTATGACTTAATCCGGCTTTTTCTATTCTCTCTGCATTCGCACGCCAGGTAGGCGAAAGCAATATTACCGGCAGCCCGGCTTCTTTTGCCTGTTCTAAATACTGCTTGTAAATCTTCCGTAATAATTCCCTTCCGCCTTCCGAATAAATCATTTGCGCATTCAATAAAAAATTATCCAGCGGATACTTAAATTCTCTTTTCAGTCTTTCGATCACGGACCCTTCGGTTAGTATAATTGGACTAGTTTTAACTGTTTCAATAAATATTTTTGGATGATTATGCACAAATAACTCCATAATTTCGATAATTATAACTCTAAATATAAAATAAAAATGAATCCTTTTAATCCGATTTGTATCGAATGCTAATGACAATAAAGATATTTTTAAGAATCAGATAAATGACGACATCGCATATTATAATTTTTAATTATGTAAAACGGTATTACCCGGTATTAGTAGGCGCCGCTGCCGGGTATTTATATTATTCTTTAACTGGATGCGTAACCGGAAAGTGTGTAATAACTTCAAATCCTTATACCAGCATAATTACCGGTGCATTCTTTGGCGCAGCATTTATAGCAAAGAAAAATCACAAAAACACGGATGAAACATCCGGCTGAAAGTATAGTTCAATTATGACTAAAAACGTTGGAAACCTTGATAGAATATTAAGAGGCGCAGCAGCAGCGGCAATTCTAATTCTTTATTTAACTCATATTATAAACGGAGGAATTGCTTCGGTGCTGGGGATAGTTTCCTTGGTAATGTTTCTTACAAGTGTCCTGGGCTTCTGTCCCTGTTATGTCCGGTTGAATATAAATACATCTAAAAAAGAAAAACAGTAAAACCAGAGATTTATTTATGATTTTTGTATATATAGTAGCAGCAATTTTAGCTTTGTTCTTCGGACTCCAATTCTTTATGATCTTTTCGGCCAAGAGAGCTAAGGGCACAAAAATTTCCGGCTTAACCGGTAAGCTTAAAGTTTTGGAAAAGAACGGCGTTAAAGGCATGATATATTTCTACAGCCCTAACTGCAGAGCATGTAAAATTCAAACGCCCATTATTAAGTCGCTGCAAAAAGCCAATAAAAATGTTTTCGATGTAGATATCTCAAATGATATGGCCACAGCGAGAATTTTCGGAATTAAAGCAACGCCGACCACAATTACTGTTAGGGACGGGATTATTGATCAGGTTTACGTAGGGGTTAAACAACAGGATATATTTGAAAAGTTTTTGATGGAGAAGAGATAAATGGAATACGGTTTTTCTAAAGCGGTAGATATGCCGTTTGAAAAGGCAATCGAAAAGATAACCGAAGAGTTAAAGAAAGAAGGATTCGGCGTACTAACGGAAATAGATGTTAAGGAAACATTTGCGAATGAAGTTAAGGGAAAGCTTCAGCGTGCCCTGGATGCGTTGTAAGATATATTTATGTTGCGGAACATCCGCGATAATTATGAAAAAAATTAAATTGTAAGTAATAATGAAAAGAATAAATAAGGAGTAATGATGCCAGAGGATCTAAGTAAAGAAACTTTTTTAAAGAAAGTTTTTAATTATGAGGTTAATAAAGACTGGAAATTTGAAGGCGATCTGCCATGTGTTATAGATTTTTGGGCTCCGTGGTGCGGTCCGTGCCGTATGGTTGCACCGGTAATGGAAGAACTTTCTGTGGAGTATGCCGGTAAAGTAAATTTTTACAAGATAAATACTGATGTTGAGCAGGAACTCGGCGCTGCATTCGGAATAAGAAGTATTCCATCGCTGTTATTTGTACCTAAAGAAGGGCAGCCCAAAATGGCAGTAGGCGCTTTGCCAAAGGATACCCTGAAAAGAGCAATCCAGGACGAATTGTTAACGGTACAAGCATAAAGTATCAGTTAATTATTATTCAAATTAATTCCCGCAGCAGCCTGCTTTTAAGGTAGGTTGGGTGGGAATTTTGTTTTATATTTAGGCCGCGGTAATAATAAAAACAATCAAATTGAAGAAGATGAAAAACCCCAAAACCTGGATAATCATTGGCGGCTGTTTAGGTTTTCTTGCCGTAGCCCTGGGAGCCTTCGGCGCTCATGGTCTTAAAGATAGTCTTACCCCGGAACTTATGGAGATTTATAAAACGGGAGTGCTTTACCACCTGGTTCATTCGGCGGTAATATTAGCAATCGGTCTCGGCGGAAACGAAAAGTACTACGGCAGCGCGGCTTTTTTTAGCGCAGGAATTGTCCTTTTCTCATTTTCTTTATATGCTTATGCAATTACATCAATAACAGCACTGGCTATAATTACGCCACTGGGCGGTATGTCTTTTTTAGCTGGGTGGCTCTTGCTGGTTATTCAGGCGGTAAGGCCGGCAAAAAGCTGATTTACTTTACCGCCCTTAGTTTAAAATAAACTTCTTCCGGTGAGAAAATACCTGCAAAAAATCTTTCATAAATAACAGGCTCAATATTTAATATTACATCCAGCCATTTAAGGATGGGGAAGTGCGAGGTGATAAACTTCTTTTCTAAAATTTCAAACTGAGCCTTGCCCTCGTAATTTGTACGGTGGTTTAATTTCCATTTTTCGTAAAACTTTAATTTCCGGTTGCCAATAAACTCATAATTGTCGAACGACCTAATCGAAAACGGTATTTTATGGTCCGGTTCCCCGAAGTATTTGGTATTCAGGAAGAACGGGACAAAAACTATTAGCCGCCCGTCCGGCTTAAGGATTCGGTACAGCTCTGTAATTGTGTTATGGAAGCTGTCCAGATGTTCCAAAACATGGGAAGCGAATATCTCATCAAATGTATTCTCGTCAAAAGGGTACGGGAACTTATTTATATCGTGAATCATGTTGCCGCCGTAGTCGACAATATCCAGGTTAATATAACCTTCTTTTAAATCCTTGCCGCAGCCCAGGTTTAATCGCATCATATATAATAGTTTAATATTTCTGATAGTTAATTTAATAATTTATAATAAAATTAAACGCAAAATAGGAAAATAAAAAGCCCGGTCATGCCGGGCTTCGAAGATAATATGAACTTAATAAAATTTACTTAATTTAAAGTAATTACAGGGAAGTTCACTCCTTTTAGGCTGAGTTGATCTACTTTTACTTTAACAACTCCTCTTCTTAATATACCTAAGGATTGTGCAGCTGCCTTGGATAGATCCAGCTGTCTTCCGCTAATGTAAGGCCCCCTGTCATTTATTCTAACTACAACAGATTTGTTATTCCTTGGGTTTGTTACTTTCAATAAAGTTCCAAACCTAAGCGTCTTACTTGCGGCTGTATATGCCATCTGGTTGTATACTTCGCCGTTGGCAGTAAGCTTACCATGGAAACGCGGACCGTACCATGAAGCCGTCATATTACCTTTATCAATATAATTTACTATTGATTTATTCGCTATACTTTCGTCATTATTAACAGAAGTTGTTTCTGCATTATTTACAGGTTCTATTACGTTATTTGCTTCACTCGTAACCAAGGTAAATCCAACCAGTAAAATCATGATCGAAATAATTAATACTTTTGTTAATGACTTCAAATACACCTCTTATTTTAGTTAATGATTATTTAACAGTACAAAGTTAGACGGGCAGGGGAGTAATTTCAACCTAAGAAGCCGCCCAAGAAGCCGCTTAGGAAAAACACAACTATCCGACTATATCTGTGATAAAGTCGAGTTTCGCCTGCTTTTTAGCTTCTGAAAGATAGACTAATGTTATTCTGATTTTATCTCCTTAATCAGTAAACGAGTTGGTTGGCAGTACAAAAAAATTTTGTTTAAGCCCCTGGAAGATATTTAATCCTTCGAGACCGACTAAGATCTCGAAGGATTCGTAAAGCATGTTTATAGGCCTAGTTTTTCTCTAATGTCTTTGGGTATGGCATCTTTATGAACGAGAATAGCAATTGTTCTGAGTTTTACGAACGGCTCGGACATATACCAGTAACCGCCGTATTTCTTATCCTTTGTACCCCATGAATTCTTGGTATAGTAGAATTTCGTTCCATTCTGATCTTGAGCCAGGCCGGTAATGTGCATCAGGTGGTCGTCTGTTGTAGTATAATCGTCATAAGCCTTCTGCCTCATTTCCTGTGTTACATCCTTCTCTTTTTCCGGACCGGTTTTAGAGGTATCTCCGTCTATAGGAACGACAGCGTATCCAAGCTTCCTATAAAAGTTATCTTTGGGAACTGCGCCATCCCATGCGATAGTATAACCGGTAGCCAGGGCATTATCCATTATTTTAATCAGATCGTTAAGCGGGACGTTATAATATTTACCAAGCGCCCAATTATCCGGAACTTCCAATATGAATTTTTTATAAAACGGATGGTTGGTAAAGGAAGTTATCTCTACATAGTCCTTGGTATTAATACCAAGGCTTTCGGCAAAGCTCTTTGGGGTATATTTCTTCCCCTGGTATTCAAATTCTTTAGGTACTTTGCCAAAGTAAATATCGCATATGGCATCGACAACTTTTTTATAATTCTGGGTTATCTTTGGTCGCCCCACTATTGTTTTAAGTACAGCTTGAAGGACTGCATCCATTTCCGTATTGTCGTATAAAGTATCTCCCTGTGCCAATCCGGAATATACGGAATTGGGTACAGCGCCGTAAGTATCGAAAACCTTTAATACATCGTGTGCCTGGCCGCCGGGCCCAAATTGAAATAAGCCGTGGTGGCGAACGTACATTTCGGCCTTTAACGGATAAGTATACCTTACATCAAACATTTCGGAAAGGTCATACCTTCCCTTACCCATTCTTAGCAATTCACTTTCCAGAAAAGACTGGGTTGCAAAATCCCAGCAGGTTCCGGTTAGCGCTTGATTTTTTACCGAGGTTGCGCCTAAATCGTACACCGTGGTAAAAATATGTCTTGGCGGCTTCTCTTCTTTTTTATCCTTATCCTGGGGATGGATAGATACGGCAGCAAGTGTGAACAATAATAATAAGTAAACAGAGATTTTAAATTTCATTTTTCCTCCGGATTAAAAAAGATGTAATTAGACTTAGACAAATTTATAATTATTAGCATTATAAACATTACGGGTATCAGTAAAAATTAAGAGATGACCTCCTTTTGTAGGAAGTCATCTTTGTTTTTATGCTTAAGACTTTAGACTGCCGGATTCCCTCTCCGCAATCATTTTTATTGATCTTCGGGCGCTTTCCATTATCCGGAAGTTAGTGCCTTCTTTTTCAATCTTTTTAAGAAGAGGTATTACGGATTTGTCGCCAATTCTTCCGAGGCCGTTAACCGAAATAAGCCTGGCAATCCAGTATGGGTCGTTGGCATATCCGCTTAAGAGCTTTAGCGTTTCAGGTTTATTTACGTTATGCTGTATCAGTGTAAAGATAGCTTCTATCCTTATAGATTCCGGCTGACCGTAAGCCGATAACTTAACAGCATAATCATAGGCTTTGGAAGAATCCAGCTTAACCAGTGCCTGAAGCGCGGCGTTCTTTATAACCTGGCGGTAAGAATTTATTTCTAATGCCTGCTCAATTACCGGCATTGCTTGGGCAGAGTCTGCTGCCGCATAGGATGTAACGGCCGCTGCACGAACAAAATAGTTATGTGCATTGTTAAATTTATCTTTAATCAGTTTGGCAACTTTAGTATTCTTGAAGTTTGCAAGAGAGTTTAAAGCGTTGGTTTCAACCCGAGGATCCTTATCGTTCAGAGCGGTAATTAGAGCCTGCTGCGCCTGGTCGTCTTTAAATTTTCCCAGTGCAGAGGCACAGGCTGCCCTTACTCCCCAAAACTTATCTTCCTTTAATGCTTTTACAAGGGCATTAACAACATCGCTTCCCTTTTCCTTTTCTAGTTGGTCGGCAGACCAAATCCTCCCGTCAAGATCGGGATCGTTCTGAAGCTGGTAAACAAGCTCGTCAACCGGCTTTTTGAATGTTAACTCTTTTAAGAGATAATGCCCTTCATCGAAATTAACCATTAAGGGTTTTTCCGTTACGTTAAATGTGTATGTGTTTTTAAGCGAGTCTACCCATATCCGCTTAGTAATTTTTTGCGAAGGTGTTACTATGTATATATTGACGGGCATTCTGTATACAGGAGTTAAACTATCCACCTTTTGAATTTGATCGACTGTTAATAAAAGCTTGTTTGCCTGGCCGTCATAATTATATTTTACATCAAAGTGCGGGTGCCCGGCTTTGTAAAGCCACTCGTTAAAAAACCAGTAAAGATTTCTGCCCGTAGCCTCCCGCATCGCGTTGGCAAAATCGTGTGTATCCACATTTTGAAATTGGAACTTATGAACGTAGTGCCTAATCCCTTTAAAGAAAAGCTGATCTCCGAGGACAAATCTAAGCATGTTTAAAATATCGGCGCCGCGCGGGTAAATATACTGGCTGAACACATCCTCGGAATTATTAAACCTTCTGTAAACGGTAGATTGTCTGTCCCGGTTATCCGCCTGGATAACCTGGTTCTGGTCGTTATACATTTCATAATCAAAATGGTCTTCGCCGAACGCATGCCTTCCATATAAGGCTTCGAAGAATGTTGCAAAGCCCTCGTTAAGCCACGCATGGGACCAAGACCGGCAGGTTAACAAATCTCCGAACCACTGATGTGCTGTCTCATGGGAGACGAGGTTTGTTGTGGAAACTTCGGGGTCGGCATTCTTATCATGGAATGTATTGTCGGTTAAAGTAATGGCGGAAACATTTTCCATACCGCCTTCGGTAAAATCTGTAACCGTGGATAACGACAGTTTCTGCCAGGCGTAATGGTATCCGGTTATTTGGGAGAAAAATTTTAAAATATCCGGCGTGTGGGAAAAATTTCTCTCTGCGTCTTTCACATATTCCGGCTCAACGTAATAAAAGATAGGAACATTATCCCACTTTGCTTTTAAAATTTTGTATTTGCCGGCAACGATGGAATTCAAATAAACAACATGTGGTTTGTCTTCTACCCAGGTAAAAGTCTTGGTACGGTTGCTTTTGTTTGTAGTCTCCTTTTTCAAAACGCCGTTCGATACAACAACCCAATCCTCTGGAACCGTAGCAGTTAAAGAACTGGTGCTGAAATCGTCTGGGTAGTCATGGCAGGGATACCAGTACTGGGCGTCTTCGGACTCGCTCTGGCTCCATAACTGCGGCGTACGGTTCGGGTAGCCTTTATCCGGAAGAATGAAAAAAATACCTTTGCTGGGAATGGTAGTGTAGCTTACTGAGAATGTTAAAGTATCATTTAACCCATAAGATTTATCCAGCTTGATTGAAAGAATCTTTCCGTTGTAATCATACCGGAGAGCTTTACCGCCCAAATTTACCTTTTCAATCTTCATGTCCATTGCATTAAGATGGATTGTTTTGTAATCTGTCTTAAGCGGGACGATCTTTTCGGTAGCCACGCCGATTACTTCCTTTTTGTTAATGTTAAAATGAAAATTTAAATCGATGTGAACCATGTGAAATTCTCTGTCCGGTGCGTGCCTTACGGGTGCATTGGCATTGGACATCCTCATTTGTCCCAGAATAAATACTGCGGGTAAAAGACAGACGGATAGAAGCATTCCTGCTTTTTTTAGCATTTTCTCAGCTCCTTAATTAGAAAGTTTGAGTTTAATAAGTGGATTAAGAAAAATTGGGATTGATTATGTAGTAGAGATTTCATTTCAAGATTGTATAAACCAATTCTAACAGGAATAGCAACTTAAAATGAAAATGTTTTGCAAGGATTGCTATGAATCACTTTAAGAAGGAACTACTTTCGTTCATTATTTCTTAGACACGTGTAGGGTTATGCATGTTTAAATTTAGAAGAAACCGGGAATGGGGGATCTAGAACCTCGTCGATACGGTCTCCGGCATAGAATACTTTTTCCAGGAACAACCCGGATGGGGGTGCGGTATACTTTGCCGGCTCGCTCGATTTATTGTTTAAAAAATATTGCAGCTCGCTAAGAGTAATTTTTCCTCTTCCAACTTCTACCAGAACACCGACTATCCTTCTTACCATTTTCCAAAGAAAGTGAGAGCCGGAAATTCTTATCAGAATTAAATTGCCGTCTTCCTTCATTTGAATATTCTCTATCAACACCTTAGTTGATTTCTCTTCCTTATCTTCATCGGCAAAGGAAGAGAAATCGTGCATCCCGGTAAAAGCTCCGGCAGCCGAGTACATTTTGTTAAAATCCAGTTTATCTTTTACCCACCAAACGTAGTTCTTGCCGAAGGCAGTTCTCCTTTTGGAAATCTGGTAGATGTAGCTGCGCGATACTGCATCGTGCCTGGCATGAAATTTCGGATTAGTCTTTTCAACCTCAAGCAGGTTGATATCGTAAGGAAGCTTGTCGTTAAACTTCATTTTGATTATTTCCGGGGCGAGCATGGTTTTTACATCTAGATGCGCAACCTGGCATAATGCATGCACTCCGCTGTCGGTTCTTCCGGAGCCCTGTAAATCGCTTTTTGCACTATTAAAAATTTCTCCGGCAATTCTTAACAGTGTTCCCTGTATAGTCTTTGAATTTTGCTGCCTCTGCCAGCCGCTGTAGCGTGTGCCGTCGTATTCAATGTAAAGTTTGAATCGTGCCATAACTATATTTTTTTAAATCCATGTTTATCAGCTTAGTACCTTAAAGCCAATTGGATTTTTAGGTTTCTCTTTTTCCGTTATTAATTCTTTTATTGCTTCGAATATCAGTTGTATTTGTTCTTCCTGTTCCTTAAACTTTTCTTTTGTCTCACGTTCAAGCCTTTTAAGTCTACGGCTTAATTCTTCATTGCTTTGCAAAAATTTTCTTAATTGAACAAATGCTCTCATAATAGCGATATTAACCATAATAGCATGTTGACTGTTCAAAACGCTGGATAACATAGCAACACCTTGCTCACTAAAAACGAATGGCGGATATTTGGAATGTTGACCTCTTTTTAAGGTCACAAATTGTGACCTTAAAGAACGATATTCATCAAGAGTAAGTTGGAACATAAAATCTTCAGGAAATCGTTCTGCATTTCTTCTAACAGCCTGTTTAAGTACTCGGGTCTCCACACCGTACAATTCAGCAAGATCGGAATCCAGCATAACTTTTTCTTTCCTTATCAAAAAAATCTTTCCTGTTATTCTTTCGAGTGGAATTTTGGTTTCCGTCTCCATATAGAGGCCTTTTATTAAAAGATTATTTTAACGAAATTTCTTCCTCGGCGTAGTCGTCGGGCGTCTCGCAGACCCTAATTTTAATCTTATGAATGTTTGGAGGGAGCTTAACTTTCTTGATTTCATTTAAAAAGAACATTGTAATATTTTCAACTGTGGATTGGAAATTAACAATTACCCGTTTAGAATTCATTTTCTCCAGGAACTCTATTACTTGCTTGTCCTCTTCATAAACTAGGAAGGCGTGGTCCATTTTCTCAACCAGCGGATCGATGGCATCTCTTAGATGATAATAATCCATCACCATCCCGTTTTCCAAAACATCGCCTTCAACTTCCACCAGCAATTTGTATGAGTGCCCGTGGATGTTTTTGCATTTTCCGAAATGTTCCGGCAGGCGGTGCCCCATTTCCCAGTTAAATTCTTTTGCTATTCTCATTTTATTATTCAATCATATTAATTAAAGGAAAATCTGCTTCAGTTATATTACAGCTTTAATCTATCAGGATTTTGTCGTGAATCGAACATGGCTAAAATTTTTATTACTTCATCCTCAAACAAGTAATATATAACATTATGTTTTGTTAATACAGATTTTCTCACATTTTTCTTTATTTCAGTCTTTGCGTACAACCTTGGATTGATAGAAATTAGATTTAATCTTTTGTCAAGCTTACGAAAGAAATTAATTATTTCCTTTTCAGACCATTCTTCTTCAAGATATTTTAAGATTAAGTGCAACTCTTTCAGAGCATTTTCCGTCCAGAAGATTTTATATCCATTTCCCATATTCTTTTTTTACTTCTTCGTGTGGAATTATTCTCCCCATCTTAACATCCTCCAGTCCTTTTTCTATTGAAGCTTTTTCTTCATCTGTTATCTCATCCCACCAATCTGTTTTATGCTGAGCTTCTTTCAACATTTTTATTCTTTCTATAATCGAATCATCTTTTATCGTCATTATCCATTCAATTAATTCACGTTTTGCGCTTTCCATATTCATGTTGCCCTCGTTAGTTATTACAGTAAAACTTAAATAAATTTTTTCGAAAAGACAACGCAGCAATATGAGGCTCTACTTTTCTAAGCTGCTGATTAAAAATTCTCATTAAACACCTTTTGTGTTTGGTTCCCAAATAAATTTATGTAATTGAAGCTGGAAGCGGACATCCAATTTATCTTCGAGCATCCACTCTACAAGTCTTACCGGCTGAAGCATTCCGAACACGACCGAGAAGAGCACCGTGCATTTTTCCGTAAGGTTGTATTTTTGAATTATATCTTTTGTCCACTCGTAGTCTTCCCTGGAGCCGATTACGAATTTAACTTCATCGAAAGATTTTAGATAGCCGGTATTTTGATAAAGGTTTTTCTTCACCATTCCGCTCGAAGGGCATTTAAGATCCATTATTATTTTTACGCGGGCATCAATATCTTTAATTGGAAGACTGCCGCCGGTTTCCAGCATAACATCAAAGCCTTTTTCGCAAAGACGCCTCATCAGCTCAAGGCTTTCATGCTGAACAAGAGGCTCGCCGCCGGTAATTTCAACAAGCTTGCAGCCGAAGCGCTCTACTTCGGCAATTATTTCGTCTATGTTAAAATCCTTTCCTTCATAAAATGCGTATTCGGTATCGCAGTAAGTGCACCTAAGGTTGCAGTAAGTAAGCCGCACAAATACGCACGGCAGCCCGGCTCTAGTGCTTTCTCCCTGAATTGAATAATATATTTCATTTATTTTAAGCATATATAATAGGGAAAATCAATACTTTTGATAAAACGGCCACACAAATTACTAAACTTAGATTTGACATCAAATCATTCATTCCATATATTTGGTGGCAATTTTTCAAAATCTATTTAAAGGTTTTTACGTTATGGCAAGTCATAAATCGGCAAAGAAAAGAATTAGAACTACGGAACGGAAACGCAATGTTAACAAGATGGTTGAGTCTGAGATAAAGACAATGGTAAAAAAAGTTCTTGCTGAAACCGAAAAGGAACAAGCCGAGAAATATTATAAAGAAGCAGTTGCATTATTAGACAGAAGCGCTACAAAAGGCAAAATAAAGAACAATACCGCTTCGAGAAAAAAAGCTGCATTAACGAAACATTTAAATAGCTTACAGACGGCAAAATAGTTTGTTACGCTAACTTACCCTTGTGTCATATAAGGCTCTCCTTAATTGGTAGAGCCTTTTTTTATTTATAACTCTTCTACAGCATCTATCCCTTCCGGCATGGGCAAATAAAACCTTATCGGCTGGATAGAGCCGTCTCTCTTTACTAACCGGTCTACCCGCTTGTTTATAATTACACTATGCTCAATGTGCACGTCGTCCTCAATTATGGAGCCGAAAATATAGCTGGTACCTTTTATTAAAACATTCTTCCCTATTCTCAGGGGATACTCGTCGCTGCCGGTCATGTTAACGCTTGATTCAATTCTGGCATTGTTCCCTATTATTATGTTCCCCTTGATAATATCCCCCGATAGGATTTCTACAAAGTCGCCAATCTTAAATGTTTGCTTAGGAAAGCATGAAAGGTGAACATTCTGCAATACCGTAACGTTCTTTCCGAAATGAACATTCCCTTTAACGTAAGTATTCTTGCCAAGCTCAAGGTTATAGTTCGGTTTAACTCCTTTACCAATGTGTACTCCCTTGCCGATGCTGATATCCAGCGGAATATTTTCTTTATCCATCTCGATTATTTCATCAACTACGGATTCATCAATAAAGAAATCATCCGGGTCATCAATTGCAATAATGTCCTTCAGCTTTTCATATACTTTTTTCCTTGCAACTGCCTCCATTTCCTTAAGCACGGACTTATTGTTAAACCCCATCACTACGTATTGCTCGCGGGGGCTTACCGCATTTACAGTGTAGCCGTGTTTGTTAAAAATCGAAATCAAATCGGTAATATAGATTTCCTTCTGTACGTTGTTGCTGGAAATAGAATGTACAAGCTCGTTCAGCTTTTTAAACTTAAATGCGTAAACTCCGGAATTGAATTCATTGTTTTCTATTAATTCTTTTTTAGAGTAGGAATAAGGCTTGTTGTTGAAGATTACCTTATACGGTTTGTCGTCTGATAAAGATAAGATGTCTTTGTGCTCGATAATTTCGATAACCTTACCCAAGTCCTTTCCGGAAGGCTTGCCGTCATCGTCAATTTCTTTTACGCGCAGTATCCTACCGTAGGAATTATCTGCCGGGTTGCCTTCAAAAATGCCGGTTAAAACCATCATGTCGCTTTCGGTCTTAATAAACTCTTCCCTAAAGCTTCCTATGGTTGAGGAATCGATTAAGCCCATGTCGCCCGGCAGCACGTATACATTTCCGTCAAAAACTTTTCCGTCAATTTTTTCCAGGGCAACCTGCACTGCATGGCCTGTGCCGTTCTGCGAAATTTGATATGCATAGAGAGTGGATTTTCTTTTGCCGATAACTTCTATTACATCTTTTGCCTTAATGCCGACGACCAGCAAAATGTTAATCTCGTTTATGCCTACACGGCATGCATTATATACCCTCTCAACCGTTGGTATTCCCCAAATCTTATGCAGCATTTTCGATTTGTGGGACTTTATTCTTTTACCGTGGCCGGCAGCTAAGATAATGGCCGCTTCATTTACATTGTAGTTGAATTCAGACGACAACAGGCTGATTGAGTTAAATACTTCTTGCTGCTCTTGTATTTCCATTGGTAAACTTCCTATTGCTAGTTCTCGTTAAAAATATTTTTTTGAAAAAATTAAACATTGCACCGGCTATTTGCAAATTTAAGCGGACTGTTCCGCAGAATTTTTTACATTATACATTACTGCCGCCAGAAGCGAAATTAAAAATGAAAATTCGATTGAAAGAACGGGCGAATCTATAAAGCCGGCAGTTACAGCAGATAAAACAAGACCGGCGGACCCCAGCAGTATGCCCAGGGCTATTTGCTTATAATCTTTATCTATCAGCTTCTTCTTCAACAAAGAAGCCGAATAATAACATACGGCGAAGATAAGGGCCAGGAAAGCAAGCAAGCCAAAAATTCCGCTTTCAAAATAAACCTGTATAAAATCGTTATGCCAGCTTCCTATGCCCTTATCCGAAAGCTCATCTTTATATGGGAATATATTGTGGAATGTTCTAGGCCCGAACCCTATAGCCGGATGACTAAACGCCAGCACTTCCGCGCCGCGCAGTAAAATATTTCTGTCCGATAAAGCAGCCGGGTGCTCTACCCTTTGTGTAACTTCTGCCTTGTTGTTGTTGAATGAAATTAAAGTAATAACCGCAGTAAGAATTATAATTATCAGCGCGGATTTGATGTTTATCTTCCTTAAAGAAATCCCGGCTATAAAAAGGAGCCCGGCAATTGCAATATTGGTCCTGCCCATAGAAGTTATTATACCGGATAAAACCAAAGCGATTGCAAGCGACCAGGCTTCGAGCATAAACTTTTTATTAAAAGAAAAAGGCAGTGCGATAAAAACTCCCAGTGCCGCCAGCAGGTAAGATGAAAAAGTTGCGTAGCCCGATGAAAAAGACTGCGCCCTGTCTACAATCTTTAGATTGAACAACACCAATCCTATCAAGGCAATTGCTGCCGCCGAGATAATAAACGAATAAGCGGCAGTCTTAACTCTGTCTTTGCCGAACGCTTTTAAGTAATAGCTGAATGCGAAGAAGCTGAAATAAAACAAGGCATCCTTGTACAGCGATTGAACGCTTACGGAAGGATACTGCGAAAAGATAATAGATATAATTCTAATTAATCCGAAGATTAAAATGAGGCCGGCAAAAATATCCAGTGCCTTCCTTTTATTGTTAACGCTTTCCATCAGCCAGCAAACCGAAAGCAAGCCCGCAAAGAGCTGGAGTAAAAAAAGCGACAGCGACAAGCTGGCAACTGCCGCAATCAGCAAATAAAACAAAAAATTCTTATTTATCCTGGTTTCTATCATATAAGATTTTTTTCCGGGTTCAATTGAATTATTAAGCGATGAATTATTTACGGCAGAAAGATCTTTTCATAATTCTCTTTAGGGCAGCCCGCGCTAACCGGTGTTTTTTTCAAATATAGGCTATTTTTTATATATTGTCGCCGAATTTATAAAAGGTTGTATGAAAGTATTTCTGCGTTTCTTCAAATATACTAAAAATTATATTAGGCCGTTAATTTTAGCAAATGCGATGATGCTGCTGTATGTTCTGTTCAGTCTGCTTTCCATTACATTGATCATGCCGTTTATCGATCTGCTTTTTAACCAGGGCTCTCAAAAAGTTCAGCTGCCGAAGCACTTCAGCGTTTTCGATATTAAGGATTACCTAACCTACCAGCTTTCGGTGCTTACCTCCCAATACACAAAGCTGGAACTTGTAACCTACCTCTGCATTACGATGATTGTCGTCTTCCTTTTGAAAAATCTTTTTTCTTACCTCCAGACTTATTTTATGTCTACAGTTGAGCAGGGAATGATTAAAGATATAAGGGGTGACCTTTATACCCATTTCCACAAGCTCTCGTTAAGCTACTTTACCGAGGAGAAAAAGGGAATACTGATCTCGAGAATTATAAACGACGTCCAGATAATTAAAGACTCGATGATCGCAGTAATCAACAGCATGTTCCGGGACCCGACGGTTATCGTTTCCTTCAGCATTGTGCTGTTTATTTTTAACTGGCAGCTTACGCTTTTAATTTATGCCATACTTCCCATTACCGGAATCTTCCTGGCTAAGATCGGCAATTCACTTAAGCGGAGAAGCATTAAGTCGCAGGAGAAAATAGCCGATATTATGTCTATACTTGACGAGACCTTCGGCGCAATGCGCATAGTAAAAGCATTCGGTATGGAAGACTATGAGATAAAAAAATTCGATAAGGAAGAAACGCGTTACTTCTCTCTTTTAACCAGCCTTGTAAGAAGAAGAGCTCTTGCAGCCCCTATTACAGAGTTTATCGGCGTCATATCCGTAACGATAATTCTTTATTTTATCGGCAGCAAAATAGTGCAGGGCAAAAGCGATATAACTCCCGGGATCTTCTTTGCATACCTCGGCATCTTTTTCCAGATGATGCCATCATTAAAGCTTTTCGGACAGGTGTTCAACAGTATTAAGGAAGGTACGGCAGCCTCGGAAAGAGTATTTGCTATACTGGATACCAAGCCGCAAATTTTCGATGCGCCGGACGCTGCTGAAATTAAATGTATAAATGAAAAGATAGAATTGCAGAATGTAAACTTCAGGTACGAAAAGGATAAGGAGATTTTAAAAAATATCAATCTCCAAATTCACAAAGGCGAAGTGGTTGCAATAGTCGGTCCCAGCGGCGCGGGCAAATCTACACTTGTAGATCTCATCCCCAGGTTTTACGATGTGGACAACGGTGCAATATTAATAGACGGGGCCGATATCAGAAAACTGAAGAACAAGTCGCTGCTAAATTTAATCGGCATCGTTACCCAGGAAACAATTTTATTTAACGATACGATCCGGAATAACATTTCATATGGCTCGCAGAGCCTGCCCGAGGAAAAAATTGTGGAGGCGGCAATGGCTGCCAATGCCCATAATTTTATTACGGAGCTTTCCCACGGCTACGATACCGTAATCGGCGACAGGGGCGTAAAGCTTTCCGGCGGTGAAAGGCAAAGGATTTCCATAGCGCGCGCTCTGCTCAAAAATCCTCCCATACTAATACTTGACGAAGCGACTTCATCACTCGATACGGAATCCGAAACGCTTGTTCAAATGGCGATAGAGAGACTGATGAAGGGAAGGACATCAATAGTAATTGCCCACCGGCTTTCCACTACACAGAACGCAGATAGGATTGTGGTGCTGAATGAAGGCGAGATAGTGGAGACAGGCACCCATTCAGAATTGATGATGCTTGGCGGGCTGTATAACAAACTGTTCAACATGCAATTTAAACTTTAATATTTATGAAGGTATCCGGCTTTACTATTATAAAGAACGGGGTGAAGTATTTTTATCCTTTTAAAGAGGCTATCCTTTCCATTCTGCCGCTGTGCGATGAAGTTATTGTAAATGTCGGCGACTCCGAAGACAACACACTCGAAATAATCGAGTCGATTAAAAGCGATAAAATAAAAATTATAAAAAGCGTGTGGGATATGAGCCTGCGTGAGAACGGGGAGCTCCTTTCAACCGAGACAAACCGCGCATTAAAAGAGTGTACCGGCGAGTGGTGCGTGTATATTCAGGCGGATGAAGTACTGCACGAAAAATTTATTCCCGCAGTTAATACAGCAATGGAAAGGTTTAAGAATAACCCGGACGTTGAAGGTTTAAGATTCCGCTACAAACATTTTTACGGCAGCTATGATTATTATCAGGATAATTATAGGAACTGGTATATAAAAGAATGCCGGGTTATTAAGAATAATCCCGGTATCGTTTCATGGGGAGATGCAATGGATTTCCGCCATAAGGACGGTTCTAAAATTATCAGCGCCGATATTAAGGCAGAGATATATCATTACGGTTACGTGCGGCCGCCGGATACTTTAACAAGGAAGCGGATCGACTTCCAGAAATTGTACGGCACCGACGAAGAGGTTGTAAAATTTGCCGAATCAATTATTACTTACGACGACCTGGGGAACCTGAAAAAGTTTAACGAAACCCACCCGGCCGTAATGCTGGAAAGAGAGAGACAGTGCAACTGGAACTTTGATGCGGGGCTGGATAAGCAGCCGCCTGATTGGATGAGAAAAATTTTAATTTTCATGCATCCGCTTACCAAAAGATTAAAAGCCTTGTTGAAATAAAACCGGTAATTCTTCTATGCGCTGTAATCCGGAATGACGGGAATGTTTCTTAATCCGCATCCGCCTTTAACAGTAATAGTCTTCAGCAGCTTCAGGTTATTGTAGTCATAAATTTTTATTAAAGAATTACCGCCGAAGCCGTCGTCGAAGATTAAAAGGCCGTGCTCAATAAAAAAATTCTTTATCCCGCTGCCTTTCCACACGCGAGTTATCACCTTATCTGCCAGCGAATAGATAATTATTTGGGAAGTTGCCGGGTTCTTCTTATACAGTGTTTCGTTGCGCGGCGAAATGTTGATTGTAGAGAAGATAAGATACTTGTTGTCAGGCGTCCAGGCCGCGTTGTTAAGCTTCTGGCTGCCTTTTGTAATAAGAATGCTCTTGCCGCTCCTGGTATTTTTTAAATATATGGTCTCGGCTGTTGAGTCCGGCGTAAGGATTGAGAAATTACCGTACGGAGATTTTTTAATCAGGGGGATTTCTGGAAGCCCCGGGTATCCTTCTTTTGTAATATCAAAAGTTTTCGTCTCATTAACCAGCACCCTGCCGAATTCGCTGAAGATAAGAGTATGCTGATTTACGTAGTTTGCAACGGTATTATCGAAAGAGTTTAATGTAACCTTAAAAGAGTTGTCTGTTTCCCACGAAGTAAAGACCTGCAGTCCGTCTCCTATTGAAGAAATAAAAGAAGCTTTGGAAGAGTCCGGGTTTAAGAGATATAATTTTATACCGTTGATATATGGGAAAACTCCGCTCTTGCCGTAGTTGCTTGCGGTTAAAAAATAAATTGATTTTCTGCCCGGCGAATAGGAGAGGTCTACTACCTTTTCGCTGTCGCTGGCCCAGAATTTTTCAATTCTGTTTTTTGAGCCATCAAATTTATAAATGCCAGCGTTGCCGCCAAGCATTCCGACAAAATAAAATCCGGTCTGAGACAGCAGGCTTTTCCCGCTTAGTTCCGGATTCCCGCCTCCGGTGCTTCCGGAATTTTTTTCACCGCTGTTTCTGCATCCGGCAATTAAAATTATTGCGAACAGAAGCAAGATGGAACTAAACTTATGCATGGAACAACACCGCAGTTTTTGCGAATAAACCTAGTATAAAATTAATCAATTTCATAAAGTATGACCACAGGGGGCTATAAATAATAAACAAAAGAATGATTGATCCGTAAAAGCCCAACTTTAAAATGCCTGCCGTAAATTTATTCGGGAAGAGATCGAATAAAATATGCGAGCCGTCCAGCGGAGGCACCGGCAAAAGATTGAAAGCAAAAAGAAAGATATTAAAGAACACTCCGTACCAGAATATATCTAGGATGTAGCTCTCGTACTTTAGGCCGAGGTTTTGAAAGATCAGGAAGCAGATGAAAGAAAGGATTGCAAGGACAAAATTAGAAAACGGGCCAGCAAAAGATACAATCGCATCATCGCGCAGCGGATTCTTAAATTTAGACCGGCTGACCGGTACCGGCTTTGCCCATCCGATTAATGCGAACCCGGATGCGAAAGATGCAAGCGGCATTAAGTAAGTGCCTACAAGATCGGCATGCTTAAAAGGATTTATTGTAAGCCTGCCGAGATTTTTAGCGGTGTCGTCGCCCAGCTTCCATGCGGAATATGCATGTGCGAATTCGTGTATGCCGATTGATATGAAAAATACCGGCAGAAAGGTGATGAATGAAATTAATTTTTCGCTTATATGAATGCCAGACACAGCCTTATCCTCTCGGGTGAAATTCTTTATGAACCTGTTTAATATAATCCCTGTCTATATGGGTATAAATTTGAGTCGTGGAAATATCCGCATGCCCGAGCATTTCCTGCACGGCTCTTAAATCGGCACCGCCTTCCAGCAGATGTGTTGCAAAAGAATGCCGGAAGGTATGGGGGTGTACATCTTTTGTTATTCCCGCTTCCCGGACATATCTATCCACGATTATCCAAACACCCATACGCGATAGCTTCGATCCTCTGTTATTTAAAAAAACATAATTCTGGCTCTTTATTTTTCTCTCAAGCAGCGGCCTTCCTTTGGCAAGATATTCATTTATCCAGTTTATCGCGCTGCTGCCTATCGGTACAATTCTTTCCTTAGAGCCTTTACCTAAAACTCTAATTATTTCCTCCCCGAAAAATAAATCGGACAACTTTAAATTTATAAGCTCGGAAACACGCAAGCCGCAGGCATATAAAGTTTCGAGCACTGCCTTGTCCCGCAGTCCAAGCTTTTCATCGGTTGCCGGCGCGGATAAGATTTTTTCCATTTCGCTTACCGAAAGGACCTGAGGAAGGTTCTTGGCCAGCTTTGGCGGAGGTACTTTTTCAATCGGGTTATCGTGTATGTACCTGTTTGCTAGAAGGTAATTGAAAAATCCTTTTATTGATGAATAATACCTTGCCGCGGAACTGCTGTGCAAACCGGCGTCTTTTAGAGCTTTAAAAAATAAAATCAGATTATCGTACTTTATTTCAGAGGGATCTTCCACCTTAAAATTTTCCATGAAAAGCAGCAAGGCAGAAATATCGTTTCTGTATGATTCAACTGTGTTGTCGGAAAGATTTTTTTCGAGCTTGAGTACGGTTAAATATTCTTTAAGAAAAATATTCATTTGTCGCCGTTTGTTTCATCCGTCCCTTTTTCCATTTCGTCCTGCTGGGGGTATCTTATTCGTCTGTGGTGCTGGCCGACCAGTATGCCTATAAACGCCTCTTTAATTTTATTTAAGTCGCTGAATGTAATCGGCGAGTTGTCCAGCTGGTTGTCTTCCACCCTAGACTGAATGATTTTTTCAATCATGTTTTCAACCTTAACCGGATCGGCGTCTTCAATAGACCGGACGGCGGACTCGCAGCTGTCGGCCAGCATTACAATAGCAGTCTCTTTCGTATTAGGCTTTGGGCCGGGGTATTTGTAGTCTTCAACGTTTACTTTCTCCTCGCCGTACATCTTTTTTGCCTTGTCGTAAAAATAGGAGATTGTGGTTGTACCGTGGTGCATGGGTATAAAGTCGATTATTTCCCTGGGTAGATTGTTTTCTTCAGCCAGCGCAATACCTTCCCTAACGTGCTTTACAATTAAGCTGACGCTTTCTTCTGGAGTTAAATTTTCATGAATGTTCTGGTTGTTAAGCTGGTTCTCTACAAAGTTCTGCGGAGTAATTGTCTTGCCGATATCGTGGTAATAAGCTCCGACCCTAGCAAGCAGCGGATTGGCCAGAATGCTCTCTGCGGCGGCTTCCGCCAAAGTTCCCATGGTCATCGAGTGGTTAAAGGTGCCCGGGGCTCTTCTGGCAAGCTCTTTAAGCAGCGGTCTATCGAAGTTGGATAGCTCAAGCAGGGTAAGGTCCGTGGTAATTTTAAAGAACCTCTCAAAGAAGATTAACAGTCCGTATGTAAGCACGGGACTAATCAGAGCATTCGATCCGGCAAAGGCGGATTCGATCAAGATATTTTCAATCGAAGCGAACCGCTCAAGACCGAACGCAAATATCGTAACAAGATAGCCGATAAGAATAAAAAGGAACGACCTGAATATTTGGGAACGGTTTTTAATATCCCGCACCGTGTATACCGAAAGTGCGCCCGCGAATAAGTTCATTGCGGTAAACGTATAATCGTTTCCTCTTATTGCGCCTGCTATTAAAACTATAATTACCGTGCAGTAGAATCCCACCCGCGAATCAAAAATTATTGTAAGAAGCATTGAAGCGACCGGGATGAATATTAAAAATTGAACCGGGGCGTTTACGGTAATATGGTTTATTAAGAAAGTGATAAAGGCAATGAACAAAAAGTTGATTGAGATGAGCAGTATCTTTTGATTATCGAAAAATATTTTTTTCCTGAAAAGGAAAAGGTATATGGTAAGGAGTGTAATAAGGAAAGCAATATGAAGGAACTTCCCTAGAAATTGAAGCAGGCTTCCTCCTCCGCCCACTTCTTCGCCTTTTGCCAGCCTATACGAATCTATTTTTAATTTATCTTCATTCGTTACGCGGTCGTGTTTGGCAATTATCCTCTCGTTTTCGTTTACTATGCCGCTGTACTTGGAAACGTTGCTCTTTGCCTGGTCTACTTCTTCGTCGGTTAATTTTCGGCTAAATATAATGTTCGGGAAGATGAAGTGAGAGCCGTACTCAATAAGTGCCTGCTTCAATTCATTATCAAAATTCATTGCCGATATTTCGTCCGACAGCTGGATTTGAGCATCGTATACGGCGAGCAGGCTGCTTAGGTTTGATATCTTATCAACGTTCCCTGTCCTTATGGCTATGCTGTCCCTGCCTACCTGCGAGGAGTCCTCGTTAACAATGCCGTTAACGTATAAATCGCTTATAGCATTTTTAAGTATAGAAAATATTCTTTTAAAATTTACCTGGCGGTTGGCAATCAGGTTTTTTTCCTGTCTTCGCAGATGCTTAAAAGTATTGAACGACGAGCTGCTTAGAAAGGTCGGATTAAAGTCCTGAAGCGTATCGGTTGCCATAACGCTGTCTATCATTTTTAATAAGAAGGCATTGTATGACTGCAATGAGTCAAGCGATCTTTCAGATTCGTCGTCTTGCCTTACGAAAACGGGATACACACTTTCGGCTGCAGCCTTAACTTCCGCCTTATAAATATCCGGATCCTTTAGAATAGGGAAACTGAACGGCGCTATTAAATCGTCGTGTATCCATATAGAGCCGACCGGTATTTCGGACTCAATAGATTCTCCTTTGGGAAACATTAATGCAATCAGCAGAACTACTATAAGTCCGATTAGAACTTTTACCCTTAGGCTGCTTTTAAATTTCAATTTCTTTCTTTCACTCATCTGTATATAAATAATAACTGCGACTTAAAAGGTGCTGATGCCGGCAATTGTTTTTTCAAAGCGATTGAAAGATAATGAATATATGAAATAATTTCTAATGAATTAATACAGCTTTACAATCGGACAAGTTTATGACACAAGGTAAGTCCGGAGAATGCTTAGATGCCCGTCAATAAGTTGAATTGTTAAAGCTCAAGCTTCATTTTAAATGTGGTTCGCTCGTATTTTGATTCTTTATCCATCGGAACGGATTTGAAGCCTAGACTTTCGTACAGATTAACTGCCGCCTGCAGCCTGCGGTTAGTTTCCAGGGTAACCTTAGATGCTTTTTTAGAATAGGCAAATCCTATTACCGCTAGGGCCAGCTTTTTACCTATTTGCCTTCCCTGTGCTTTCTCAGTAACGGCCATCTTGGCAAGCTCATATGTATCATCATTTATTTTAATTGCTGCACACGTCCCCACAATCTCGTTCTCAAGGCGGGCAAAGAAGACCTCTCCCCCTTTGTCGATAATCTCCTTTTCGGGATCGGATAAAATTTTTTCATCTTCCTTCTCAACCTTGAAATACTTTTTCAGCCACTCATAATTCAGCCGCTTAAACTGTTCCTTAAGCACCGGTGAATAGCGGAGTATCTCTACTGCGTCCATATGCCGTTGCTTTGTCCTTTTTAGTGTGCGGTTATAAATGTCCTTTTCGTCGAGGGCATTTTCAACCGATTCAATTACATGAAGCAGATCATACCCTGTTGCCTGAATAATTTCCTTTACAGAGTCCTCAATCTCTTTGAGCAGCGGCTGCAGGGATTCGAATAAAGATTTGCCTTTCTCAGTAAGCCTAACCATCCGTTTGCGCCTGTCATTCCCATCATCAAATTCCTCAACTAGCTTTTCTTTCTCCATTTGATTTACAAACTGAACGACAGCAGGGTGGGAAAATCCGATTGACGATGCAAGGTCGAGTATTGAAGAGCCGCCGTAATTGTAAAGATAATTCGTCAGCGCAAACCATCTCGGCTCGAAACTTATTTTCTGGCTTTTATAAATTTTAGAAACATCCTGCATAAAGCGGTCGCTTAGTCTTTTAAGTCTGCTTCCCAAAGCAATTTCACCAAGCTCTTTAATAATATCCATTTTATTTTACCGGAAAATAATTTAACCATTTACGTAAGCACTTACGTAATATATTTCATATTTCGTAATTTTTCAACCTGGAATTTAAAAATGAAAGATTATGAGAGTAATTAGTCGATTGAAACTTTAACCGGTTTAACGTGCCAAATCTTTTTTGCATATTCGTTAACGGACCTATCGCTCGAAAATTTTCCAATCCTTGCTAGGTTTAAGATAGATTTGCGGGTCCACTCTTCAGTGTTTAAATAAAGTCTGCTTACCGATTCTTGAGCATTAACGTAAGATTCGTAGTCGGCGAACAGGCAGTAATAATCAACCCTCATTAAACCTTCGATCAAGTGATCAAATATGCCCGGCTCGTTTTTGTTGAAGAACCCCGAGGCAATTAAGTCCACAACCTTCCGCAGTTCTTTGTTTCTGTCATAATACTCCATAGGGTTGTAGCCGTTTTGTTTTAAATTTGATATCTGGTCTGCGTTAAGTCCGAATATAAAAATGTTCTCCTTCCCTACTTCTTCCCTAATCTCAATGTTTGCACCATCCATTGTACCGATTGTTAGTGCACCGTTCAAAGCAAATTTCATATTGCCGGTACCCGAGGCTTCGAAGCCTGCAGTAGATATTTGTTCGGAAAGATCGGATGCGGGAATAATTTTTTCCGCAAGAGTTACCGAATAGTCTTTTAGGAAAATCACCTTAAGCTTATCTCCTATTTCCCTATCGTTATTTACTGTTTCCGCAACGGAATTTATTAACTTGATTACAAGCTTTGCAGTGTAGTAAGCAGGCGCGGCCTTACCCGCAAAAATTACAGTCCTCGGAACAATTTCGATAGAGGGATTTTCTTTAATCCTGTTATACAATGTAATAATATGGAAAACGTTCAAAAGTTGTCTCTTGTATTCATGAAACCTTTTTATCTGAGCATCGAATACCGATTCGGCATTTACCTTTATGTCGTGCTCGCCTTCAATATACTTTATTAGAAGCCGCTTATTAAGCCACTTGGAGCTCCTCCAGTTTTCCCTGAACTGCGCATCGTCCGCAAGGTCTTCTATTTCTCTTATTCTTGATAAATCCTTTACCCAGCCCGATCCGATTTTATCTGTTATAAGTCCGGATAATAGAGGATTGGCGGTTTTAAGCCAGCGTCTCGGCGTAATTCCGTTCGTTATGTTAATAAACTTTTTGGGAAAGATTTTATAAAACTGCGGAAAAATTTTTTCCTTAAGGATGTTTGTATGCAGCTCGGCAACGCCGTTAACGGAATGACAGCCGACTATTGCCAGGTGAGCCATCTTAACAGCTTTTATTGCGCCCTCCCTTATTATTGAAAGCTCGGCTATTATATCGTTATCGTTTGTAAAATTGTTCCTAACATATTCAAGGAACCTGCGGTTTATTTCGTAAACTATCTGTAGGTGGCGCGGCAGTAAATTTTCCCATATAGAAACCGGCCACTCTTCCAAAGCCTCCGGGACGACAGTATGGTTGGTATAGCCGAAAGTATTGAGAGTAATTTCCCAAGCTTTATCCCATTCCAGGTTATATTCATCAATCAGCAGCCGCATTAGCTCCGGTATGGCAATTACAGGATGTGTATCGTTCAACTGAATTGCCGTTTTCTGCGGGAACTGATCGAACGAATCGTGGTTGATCTTATATTTTCTTATAATATCCTGCAGTGTTGCCGATGTAAAAAAATATTGCTGCTTCAGCCTTAAAAATTTGCCCTGTGTAATCGTGTCGTTCGGGTAAAGAGCCTTTGAAATATTTTCCGAAATATTTTTGGATTCCACAGCTTCGATATAATTACCGCTGTTAAACTGCTGGAAGTCAAATTCATTTGTCGCCTTAGCCTGCCAGAGCCTTAAATTATTAACGGTGTTTGTGCCGTAACCGGGAACGGGTACATCGAATGCGACTGCGTAAACATCCTGAGTATTCAGCCAGTTGAATTTCAGCCTGCCGGACTGATCTGTATACATTTTAACGTTGCCGTAAAACTTAACTCTGAATACCAGGTTCCTCCTTAATATTTCCCACGGATTTCCGTAGCTGAGCCAATTATCTGGCTTTTCAAACTGCCAGCCGTTAACAATCTCCTGCTTAAATATTCCATACTCGTACCGTATCCCGTATCCGAAAGCCGGAAGGCCGAGAGTTGCCATTGAATCTAAATAACACGCAGCCAAACGCCCGAGACCGCCGTTGCCCAATGCCATATCGTTCTCCAGGTCCCTTATATCTTCAAGGCCGTATCCGTCTTCTTTTAAAATATTATAGCACTCATCATAGTAGTTCATATTGATTAAAGCATTACCGAGCAGCCTTCCCATCAAAAATTCGAGAGAGAGATAATAGACCCTTTTAACATCCTTTTCCTTGTAGCGCTGCTGCGTTCTAAGCCAATTTCTTACAAGCCTGTCTCTAACCGATAAAGAAAGCGCGTAGTATGCATCTTCGGGCATTGAGGTTACTTTATCCCGGACTAGAATAAATTCCAGGTGCTCTGAGAATTGATTTGAGATTGAGTAGTCCTCGAATTTTTCACCGTCGGTAAAGAAGACGGAATTATTTTTTAAGCTCATAAAAGCTCCCTTCTGTTTTATAAAGCTGTGGAAAAGCCGAGTACAAAAAAAGAAGACAGATAATGCAGAATTTCTATTACAATAAATAAATAAAAAAGGATGGAAGGTCAATAAATTTCAGGAAGAAATTTTTTATTCCTCTTTGTCTAGTTCGGAAAGCAAATCCAAAATATCCAGATGCTTGGTGGTAATTTGCAAATGACCGTCTTCATCTATAGGCCACTTGTCAAGGGGGCGGTCGGCATAAAGCTCAACGCCGTTGCCGTCCGGGTCGATAAGATAAATCGATTCGGTAACCCCGTGGTCCGAAGCTCCGGCGATGGGATAATTAATTTCATACAATCTTTTTAAAACTAAGGCAAGCTCTCTTCTATTAGGATAGAGGATACCGAAATGGTAAAGCCCCGTGTGGCCGTCAGGAGGCGGTGTCGCTTCATTCCCGTTCCAGGTATTAAGTCCTATATGGTGATGGTATCCGCCGGCAGAAAGAAAAACGGCTGAGTTGCCGTATGTAGACGTAATTTCAAAGCCCAAAAGGTCCCGGTAAAACTTTAATGATTTTTCAAGGTTTGAAACAGTTAGATGTATATGACCGATTTTTACTTCCGGGTGTATTACGTTTTTTATAGGAGGCATAATATCATTCTTAAATTTTGGGAGCGTTAAATTATATATCACCTTACGCAAAAATTCAGAACTCATCCCCCTCACCCCCTTCTCTTGCCAAGAGAAGGGGGTGAGGGGGATGAGTTTGTATTCAAACAGATAAATTCTGCGTAAGGTAACTTATAATAATTTTTCTACATAAAAAATTTTCAAAGATATTTAATAGAGAATTATTTCTTTAACCTGCCAGCTATTTCTTCCATAAGCTCGAGCTGGATTTGCTGAATCTCCAGCATCTTTTGCCCGTGCTGCATTAACAGGTGATCGATCTTATCGTTAATCTGCCTTATCTCTATTTCGGCTTTAAGATTAACCTGGTAGTCGTGCTGGGAGCGCAGCCGGTCTTTTGCTTCCTGCCTGTTCTGGCTCATCATTATTATTGGCGCCTGTATTGCTGCAATGCACGAGAGAATTAAGTTTAATAAAATGAAAGGATAGGGATCGAACGGGTGCGTTGAAAGCACAATGATGTTTATAAGCATCCAGATTACTAGGAACGACATGAACAACGAAATGAATATCCAGCTTCCCCCGAACTCGGCTATCCGGTCGGATATTCTTTCACCGAGAGTAATCTTGTTGTCTATCTCGTCGTTAATATTTTTAGATAATATTTCCTTTCCGGTTATGCTGTCTAGAACTTCTTTATCGTAAGTGGACAGCGATCCTTTTTCCTCTTCAAGTACCCTTTGAATATATGCGCTCCTGTATTTATTCAGGTCGTCTAGACAAACAAATCCTTTAGGATCCCAATTGCAGCCGTCGTTCTTTATCAGCCCGGCAACATTGGCCCGGACAAATAACGCGGGCATAAGCTCGGAAATATTTTTCGTTTTACCGCAGACGAAGCATAATCCGGTTTTGGAATTTTCACTCTTCATAAAGGTCCTAATTTTTATTCTTCATATTTCCTCAAAGATACTAATTCTCCTGCACTATAGCTGTAGCCTCAATCTCAAGAAGTAGCTCGGGACTTATCAATGCCTTTACTTCCACCATAGAAGTTGCAGGCTTTATGTCGTGGAAGAATTCATTATGTGCTTTGCCTATTTCTGCCCACTTGGAAATATCGGTTACAAAAATTCTTGTCCTTATTACGTCTTTCAGTCCGGGGCCTGCTTGTTCAAGTGCGTATTTAATTTTTAGTTACGGCAATGCAACTGATAATATATGCGGAGTAATTTTTAATCGACAGGTAAGGATTAAACAGGAAGGAAAATTTATTTGGAAAATCTGTGAATGAACCAGGCCAATGATGAAATCTGTAGATAGAACAAATTAATTATTTACTCAGGCAATTCATATTAAAGAAAAAGGCGGCAGATAATTTCTGCCGCTCTATTAGGAATGATTCTTATCTTCTTCCGCCGCGCTTGGCGTTGCCTTTAGGACCGGTTCCGTCGCATATTCCCGTTCCCGATCCTGACCCATAGCCTGTTCCGTCTTTAGGCCCCACACCCTGGTTGCCGGTACCATTGCCGGGCCCGTATTTGCCGAGACCTCTATGTGCAGCAGAGCCTTTCATAAGCTTCCTGCCCGTGCCGTCCATTGGTCTTACGTAATCGGAATCCAGGCAGTTCGGTATGCCGTCGTTATCCGAGTCTATGGCGTAGTCGTTAATACCGTCGCCGTTATTATCAACAAACCCCCGGCCTGCATTACCGCCCTTGCCCTGCTGGGCATAGGAACTGCTGCCGGTAAAAAAGAATCCCAGCAAAATTGCCAATCCTAGTATGTAGGATATTTTTGTTATGTTTTTCATTGAGCCACCCTTTTGTTTAATTGTTAGTTCAATGGTGCATGTTCAATCATTGTGCCAATATGGAAACAAAAAATAATTACCGTATTTTTAAAGTAAGAATTTTAAAGTGGAAAAGACTTCGACATAAAGGACGGAAAGCATCGACTTAAAGGTCGACAGGATTATGAATGAAAAACAAATTTAAGCTTCAGCCTAAAGTCGTAATAACAATTTCGGTAATCATTATAATCGTAATGATTACATCTGCATACTTTGAGCTTAGCGAAAGCAAGAAGGAAATATTCCGCCTTCTGTCCGAGCAGTCTTCCTCGCTAATAAAAACAATTTCCTTCAGCAGTATAAACACGCTTAATTCCAGCTATGAAATTGAAAACCTGCTTACGCAGAGGCTGCTTGATAATGCAAGGCTGATAAGGTCTCTAGACAGCGCGAACCTGATTACACGGGCCAAACTGATCAGGATTGGAAAAGAAAACAGGCTGTTTAGAATAAATATTTTTAACAGCCGCGGCAATAGAGTCTTAACAAACAGAATACCCGTGCCGGGGCATGATCATCCCGAAGGCAAAGTTAACAGGTATGAAGAGCTAATGCCGATTCTAACCGGCAGGGCGCAGCAATTGATACTAGGTCTTCACCCCGCCCAGCACAGCGAGGAGGAAAGATTTGCAGTTGCCGTTGCAAGAGCATTTAATAAAGGTGCTATTGTAATAAACCTGGATGCTAAGGACCTTCTCGAGTTCAGAAAAAAAATAGGCATCGGAAAAATTATTAATGATATTGCCGGTAACCGGGGGATAGAATATATAGTCTTGCAGGACTCGGCGGGTATTCTTGCCGCCAGCTCTGCGGTACGCTCGATGGATAAGATTGAAGGCGATCCGTTCCTGGAAAAAGCGATGAGCCTCGATTCGATCTTTATGCGCATTACAAGGTTTAACCACCACGAAGTTTACGAGGTTGTTAAACGGCTGGTAGACGACGGCGATGTGATAGGCATTTATCGGATCGGAATTTCGCTGGACGATGTAAAAAGCGTTGAAGCCCGTATGTACCGGAGAATAGTACTTATATCGCTTTTGCTTGCCGCCTTCTCGGTAATTATTTTAAGCATAATTTTTACCTCTCAGAACTTGAAATCAATTTCAAATGAGTTCAGCAGGTTCAAAACTTTTACGGGAACGATCCTTCAGAATATGGGCGAGGCAGTTATTGTCGTAGATAAAGATTATTCGGTTACCTTATTCAACAATTCAGCAGAGGAATTATTTAAGATTAAAAGCGGCGAAGTTATAAACAAGAAGTTGGATGAAATACTCGGCGGCTTGTTGAGCTTTCTGCTTGCCGAAATAATGAAGGGAGACGGAGAGACGCCCGATATTCAAAAGGATATTTCGGTAAACGGACAAATAAAGTTTTTAAGACTAAGCGTGACAAAAAATATTAACGACCGGGGGCAGATAGGAAATTATACTGTAGTAATTAATGATTTTACAGAAAGGAAAAATCTGGAAGAGCAGGCAAAGAGAAGGGAAAAGCTCTCGGCAATGGGCGAGCTTGCCTCCGGTGTTGCACACGAGATTAGGAACCCGGTAAATGCAATAGGTATGATTGCGCAAAGACTGAACAAGGAATTCTCACCGGAAAAAGATGCCGAAGAATATAATTCAATTCTTAAAGTTTTAAAGGATGAGGTTACCCGCGTAAATAAAATAATAACCCAATTTCTAAATTATGCCAGGCCGCTCGATATTCAACTGCGCAGCGTTGATGCCGCTCTGTTTTCGGAAGAGCTTTACAGGCTGTTCATCGGCCAGGCAGAGATGAAAAAAATCCGGCTCGAAAAATTGGCATCAAATTCACTGGAAATTAAAATTGATCCCGAGCTTATGAAGCAGGCTCTTATGAATATTCTTCAGAACGCTTTCGATGCGGTAAGCGAGGGCGGCAAAGTCTCAATTAATTATTATAAAGACGGAGCGGGTATTGTTTTCGAAATAAAGGATACAGGCAGCGGCATATCACCGGATATGGAGAAGAAAATATTCGACCTGTACTATACCACAAAGAAAGACGGGAACGGCCTCGGATTGAGCATTGCCCAAAAGGTCGTAAGTCAGCATAACGGCACAATAGAATGTGAAAGTGAAATTAACAAGGGAACTAAATTCAAGATAAGAATACCAATAGCATGAAATACAATTCGATATTAATAATAGACGACGAGAAGTCCCAGAGAGATATTCTAACCGGTTACCTGAAGAAGAAGGGCTATGAAATATTTTCAGCTTCTTCCGGCGAGGAAGGTATAAAGGCGGCGAGGGAAAATTTAATCGATATAATACTCTCCGATTTTAAAATGCCTGATAAGACCGGGCTTGAAGTACTGGAGGAAGTAAAGAAAATTAATCCGGAAATCAGCTTTGTAATTATTACTGCTTTCGGTACCGTTGAGAACGCGGTTAAGGCAATGAGGCTGGGTGCGAGCGATTATATATCCAAACCGGTAAACCTGGATGAGCTGGATATTTTACTGGAGCGGATTATCGAACATAAAAACCTGAAATCGGAAAACGAGCTGCTTAAGAACCAGCTCCAGGAAAAGTATAAGATTACCTCCGTGGTTTCGAATTCTCCCAGGATGGCGGAAGTAATAAGCGTCGCTTCCAGGGTAGCAGACAGTAAAGCGACGGTGCTGATTACAGGTGAAAGCGGCACCGGAAAGGAAGTCCTGGCAAAGGCGATTCACTTTGTAGGCCCGAGAAGAGATAAGCCTTTTATTGCCGTTAACATACCTGCACTATCGGCAAACCTGATCGAGAGCGAGCTGTTCGGGCATGAGAAAGGATCGTTTACCGGCGCAGATAAAATGAAAAAGGGAAGATTTGAGATTGCCGATAAAGGTACAATCTTCCTGGACGAAATCGGCGACATTCCACCCTCGACTCAAGTTAAATTGTTAAGAGTGCTTCAGGAACAGCAGATTGAAAGAGTCGGCTCTACCGAAAATATAAATATTGATGTGCGTGTTATTGCGGCAACCAACCGGAACCTTGAAGCAAAAATAAAAGAGGGAACCTTCAGGGAGGATTTGTTTTACCGGCTGAACATCGTTTCGATAAACATTCCTCCGCTGCGTGAAAGGAAAGAGGACATACTTACGCTGATAGAATTTTTTATTGAGAAGTATTCAAAGGAGAACGGAAAGGATAAGCTTGAGATATCCAGGGAAGCGGTGGACCAGCTGCTTAAATATAATTACCCCGGCAACGTGCGCGAGCTGGAGAATATAATTGAGCGCGCGGTTGTTCTTGCACGCGGCAGCCTTATAACCTTAAACGATCTTCCGTTTAATATTAAAGACTTTGTAAATGAAGATAAATTAACCGGTGCCGCAGAAGGAGACCTTACCGAACAGGTAGAAGCACTCGAGAAGCGATTAATATTCGATGCGCTTAAACAGACGAACGGGAACCAGACGCAGGCCGGAAAGATTTTAGGATTAACCGAAAGGAACCTGCGCTATAAGCTGAAGAAATACGGCATAAAGGAATAAAAAAAGCTTTGACTTTATTAAGGTCAAAGCTCTAAGGCATGTTCTAAAAAGAATGGGATTCCACTTCTTCTAATTACGCAAGCCTCGTTTCCCCGAACCTTTGCCGCCTTTAGACCAGAGCGGCAAGCCATCATCGCCCGATAAAATAATTGTGTTTTTAGCCTGTGTTATTTTATACGGGAACAAATACAATTTCCCGTTATCCTCTTTTAAGGCCCCGTATACTTCGGCCTTTTCTCCAGGCTTTAGTTCGTAATTTTTATTTTTCCAAAACCAGATAGGACCAAGCCTCATTTCATAAACTTTGCCGTCGGCGGCTTTTAATTCGGCTAACGGATGGTTAACTTTTACCACTAGACCACTAACCGTAACTTTAGATGTGCCCGACCACCTGTTAATATTATTATTTTGTCCCTGCGGGAATACAAGCGTTGTAAAGACTGCTATCATTAAAAGTCCTAAAATTTTTTTCATTTCTTTTTTAACTCCGAAATTTTGTCCATTCAGTTACTCAACTTGCGTACCAGATAAATAAAGTTTTATTTGCCGCTAATTCGAGCTCATGGCAGAAATATTCGACGAATAAGTCGAGCGCGCTCGAAAATTTGGTCGAGGTCCGGCTACTATCGGTACTTAAATTTACGTTAGGCATTTTCTAGTGTACTGCCACTGAAATAACTCTACATGGCAGTCACGGTCCAGACCGTGACTGAAGCTGAATCTGTCACGAAATGGTTCGTGACAGCCAAGTCTGATGTAAAGAAGTGTTAGTGGCAGTACTCTAGAATTCCCATCCTAAGCCGAATGAGAAAATTTGATTATCGAAGTTATAAAAGCCGTCGTTGGAATTATTTTTAATGTAGTTCCAATTGGCCGAAGTATTTAACCCGTAGATAAGGCTGCTCAGATCAGCTTCCAACTGAATACCGGCAGAAAACTGTTTGTCCGCCCTGTTCTCATTAAGATCGTAGCCGTCTGCACCGGCGGCAGGCAAGCCTGAAAAATTCTTTGTCGAATATGCGAACTCGAATTTTGCCGTTAATTTATTTGAGAGGATTTGAGTTAATGATATGCCTGTTTCATAACCGTCGTTTGAATATATGTCATTCAATATTTCCTCTTCGTAGTAAATATAGTCGCCCGAGTTAATATATCTTGAGCCGCTTTGCAAATTTAACCTCTGCAGAAAGTAGCCCGATATACCGGTATGCTTTGCAATGGATTGAGATACCTGCAGGTAAAGATTAAGCTGGGATGAATTATTCGCCCCGCCGTACTCTGCGCTGCTTTCGGCATAATTCTTTAGATTGATTTCCGCGCCTCCCATAAATGCGGTACCGGTTGAAAACGTAGATGAATATTTTAAGAATACTTTGTTTTCGTAGTATGAAAACATTGAAAGGTTTTTGTATCTGTTGCTGTTAAACAGATAGCCGATAATGAAATAATTGTTCTCGTCCAGCGAATGGCGGTAATTGGAGTAAAGCGATATTTGGTTGAAGTCAAAAATATAGAATTCATCCCGGTTGTTCCGCACACTATAATTTATGCCGATGTTCAGCGGATTGCCGTCTTCGGATAAAAGGTAAGTATTAACCGCTCCGAACTTATGAGAGTTTGACGACTTGAAAATATTTTCGCGGAAGTAGCTGAAGTTATTCATGTAATAGAGCTGAAGGTTGTTCCTTTCGCTTTCAATATCGTAAGCTGCGCTAAGAGAGATGCTGCTAACCATATCGCCTGTCTTTAACGCATTGTTAAAAATGTTGTCGTCATAATAAGTCTCTCCTTTTGTGGAGAAAGAAATTTGTGCATAAACATTGCTAAGAGCCAGCAGCGATTGGGCAATTAAAGCCAGTGTAAAATATATTTTCATTTTCTGCCGCCCTGGTGTCCGGGATTATCATTTTTATTGGCGCCGGTCCTGTACCGTTTCCTGAATTTTTCAAAGCTCATGCCGTTTGCCCTGTTATCGCAAATTCCGTCTCCGTCTTTGTCTATAAAAACATCTTTCTTTTTTTTCTGATGCTGTAACGTCGAATCCGGAAATCCCGTCTCCGGCTTCCTGTTCACAATTTCATTTTTGGGTTTTGCTTTTGTCGAATCATCCTGCGTTTCAGCATAAGCCGAGAAACACATCAGGACGGCAAAGCATAATAAATAAATTAATTTCATAACGAGCCCCGTTTATTTAGATTCCTAAGTTCAAATGATGTGCCATGAGATATGAGTTTAAAAAAGCTTTTACACGGCTTATATTTAAGCTTTCTAACCGGGGAAAGCTTAACAGATGTTTTGGATGCCGACATAAACGTCGAAGCCATACTGATGCAGTTTAAATATTGCCGAGTAGGTAATCCTTCCTTTTCTCCCCGGGAAATTTCTCTATGGCGTACCTTAGCATCGTTCTCGGCATCCGCTTATAATTAGCTTTTAGGAATTCTTCTTCTATGCTCAGGTGGCGCTTTCCTATTTCCCTCAGCATCCAGCCTACGGCCTTATGGATTAAGTCATGTTCGTCTTTTAATAGAAGCCTTGCAATCCGTAGAGTCAGCGCGAACTCCCGTTCCTTTATAAACCTGAAAGTAGAAAGTACAGCAATCCTTCTTTCCCATATGTTCGGGGATGAAGCGAGCCTTATCAGGATAGATTTATCCCTTTCCAGCAAATAATCTCCAACTATCTGCGGTGCGGTTAAGTCAACCAGGTCCCAGTTGTTAATGTATTTTGTATTCTTCAAATAGATGTTGAAAATTTTTCCCTTCCCGCCCACACTCTCTTTTTCATATTTGAATATGAGGATCATTAGTGCAGTTAGTCTTTCTTCATGAATATTGGACTTCAATAATTCCTCAACTTCTGTCAGCGGCATTTCTCTGAATTCCTTTGCGGTTTTCCTCAGCTCCGGCACTTTTATACCGATAAATATATCGCCTTCGCCGTACTCGCCTTTCCCGGTTTTGAAGAACCTCTGCAAAAGTGCCGCCTGGCCGGCATCGGCTTTTTCTTTTAAGGCATCTTTAATATTATTTGTTTTCATTCAATCAACTGAAGCTTGGTTTAAGATAAAAATTTTTACCCGGCAGTTATCTTCCGTATCACAGAATTAAACTTAGGTAATTATTAGCTTCAAAAATAAATTGTGCAGCGTTAAAGAAAAACTTATGGAGGCTAAAAATATCCAAGGAGTAATAACGGATAAAGTTGTGAACCTAGATAGTCTAAGAACATGGATGGATGAAGGCGACGCATATGTCCTGGTTCATACAAAGGCGCATCCGGGCGGCGAGCTGAGAGGTATAATTAAATAAATCCAAATGCCGTGCAGAACGGATTTTTGTAAAATGAGAAAATCAGTCCTCCAATTATAAATCTCCTTCTGCGCGGCATGTTTTTTATCCTGCCCTTAGAGTAACAAATGCATTGTTAAAGAACTAAGCGATGACAGGCGTATTTAGCTTCTTTAAGTCGCCGTACAGCTCTTCTTCAGTTAAACGATGCTCGACCAGCTTGCCGGAAAAATACGCTTCGTAAGCGCTCATATCAAAATATCCGTGCCCGCTTAAGTTGAACAGGATTGTTTTCGGCGAGCCTTCTTCCCTGGCCTTCAACGCTTCCTTTACAGCGCAGGCAATTGCGTGCGTCGATTCCGGCGCGGGAATTATTCCTTCGGACCTGGCGAACTTAACCCCCGCATCAAAGCATTCTAGCTGATGCAGCGCTTGAGCTTCGATAAATTTATCTTTGAGCAGTTGACTTACAAGAACGCCGGCCCCGTGGTAGCGCAAGCCGCCGGCGTGTATTGGGGCGGGGACGAATGTATGACCCAAAGTATACATCGGCAGAAGCGGCGTTAAGCCTACGCTGTCGCCGAAGTCGTATCTAAACTCTCCCTTGGTAAGCTTGGGACACGAGGAAGGCTCAGCAGCAATGCACCTTACGTTTTTGCCTTCCTGGAAATTTAATCTTAAGAAGGGGAAAGATATTCCCGCAAAATTAGAGCCGCCGCCGAAACAGCCGATTACAACATCCGGAAAATCATCGGTCTTCTCGAACTGTTTGATCGCCTCCAGTCCGATAACGGTTTGATGCATCAGTACATGGTTTAATACGCTGCCCAGCGAATATTTAATGTTCTCGTCTTTTGCCGCGCGCTCAACCGCTTCCGAAATAGCTATGCCTAGACTGCCGGGGGATTCCGGATCTTCCGCCAGTACTTTTCTTCCGGACTCGGTTTTATCGGTCGGCGATGCAAAGACACTTGCGCCCCAGGTGTTCATCATTAATTTTCTATAAGGCTTTTGCTCATAGCTTATCTTCACCATATAAACTTCCAGTTCTATTCCAAACAACTGGCATGCAAAGCTTAAAGCGCTTCCCCATTGCCCGGCTCCTGTTTCGGTTGTTATTTTTTTTACGCCTTCCATTTTATTGTAGTATGCCTGAGGCACCGCTGTATTCGGCTTGTGAGAGCCGGCCGGGCTTACTCCTTCGTACTTAAAATAAATTTTTGCGGGAGTATCCAGAAGCTTTTCAAGATTATATGCCCTGTAGAGCGGCGAGGGACGCCACATTCTATATACGTCCCTTACTTCTTCGGGAATTTCGATCCATCTTTCTTTTGATACTTCCTGTTTTATCAGCTCCATCGGGAAAAGCGGTGCTAGGTCTGCTGGTCCAACCGGCTGCCTTGTACCCGGGTTAAGCGGGGGAAGCGTGGGATTCGGCATGTCTGCCTGAATGTTATACCAGTGCGTGGGAATTTCTTTTTCGGTTAATAAGATTTTTTTTGTCTTTTCCATATTTTGTAAAACCCTGATTAATAACTCATGTTACGCAGGAATACATTTTGATGTCCGCATTGTCATTCCCACGAAAGTGGGAATCCATTTTTTATCATATTTTCGCATCTTGGATACCCGCTTTCGCGGGTATGACACTCAAGCTTTATTATTTTGCGTAACATGAGTTAATAAATAAAAAAATCACCGTTGGCTGCACGGTGCAGAGATTATTTCGGCTTGGAAGTTATTTCCAAAAATTATCAGATGCTAGTTGGACCGGTTGGCAAACATAACATTCTGGGTTTTGATAGGCACATTGTGTGTGTCTTTGCTATAGTCTCGTTGCGACGTTGTTTCAAATATATTTTAATTCGATTGCATATTCAATATGATGAGCTATTTCCATTCCTTTTTTAGCAGTGAAAAAATCATAACGTCATGAAACACTCCGTATATATTCTGGCTTTGTCTTTCTATTCCTTCCAATTTAAAATTTAACCGTAACGGAATGGCCTGGCTTTTTTTGTTTCCCGCAGCGCATTTAATAGTTATCCTGTTTATGCTTTCTTTTTGGAAAGCGTACTTAATAAGCGCTTGGCACGACCTTCTCATTATTCCTTTTCCCTGGAATTTTTCAGCAAGCCAGTAGCCTATCTCAACCTTGCTGTTGCCTCGGTCCCCGTGGTTAAAGTCTATTAGTCCGGCCAGCTCGTTTTTGTAGTTTATTTCGAATACGAATCTCTCGCTGAAAATGTCGTTGTCGGAAATTGTCTGGATATACAAGATGGTGTCGTCAATATTCCTTGTTTCGTCCACCCAGTTAAGCCATTGCCTAAGGAAGTTTTTATTCGAAATGACAAGGTCGAACACTTTTTGCGCCGATTCGACTTTAAGATCGGTTAAAAAAATTTCTTCGTCAACTTTAAGAATCAACAATCTGTTTTCCTTTTATAACCGCGTAATATTTAGGATAATTCTAAAATTAAATTAGTCATAATATTATTTGGTATCAATGAAGAATTGTCTGCTATATTTATTTTGTTTTCTGTATAGCTGTGCATCCGTAGTATAAAAAATTTTCCGTTCATAATAAATATGTTGTATAAGGAGTAAAGTTGCTTTATTTTAGCCGCGTTTTAAAAACAAATATAGTTAAATGTTCTTTTGATATTATTTTTTTGAAAAGGTGAACTATGGGGTTTCGTTTTTACTTCTTTATTTTACTGGCTTCAATGTTATCATTCACTGCCGTAGCTCAAAAAGTTCAGAGTGTCCCTTACTCAACTCAGCTTCTCGATGCTTTTACTTCGGCTTCAAAGGCTTATAATATTCCGGTCGACCTGCTGAAGGCGGTTTCATATGAACAGACTAGGTATGCAAACATAACCGAGTCCAATGCCGATAGATCGCAAGGCGAGCAGCCCCCGGTATACGGCGTAATGGGCTTAAGAAACGATGATTGGTTCGGGCATTCTTTGATTGAAGGCGCAAAGCTGATCAATCAACCGGCAGACATTGTTGCGACTAATCCATACTTTAACATTCAAGCTGCCGCAGCGCTGCTTTCTTCTATTGCCGACAGTTTGAACATAGACAGAACAAACTTAAATAACTGGAGACCTGCGCTGGAGGAGTTTTCCGGCATACCGCAAAAAGATATACGGCCGTTCTTTACTTTTGATGTTTTTAAAGTATTATCGGACGGCTCAAATCTCGACGGAATTAATATTCCCAGGTATTCACAGATAGATATGAACCAGTTTAGCCCGATGGTTAATCCGAAGAGCAAACAGAAGACGGTTAACTCAGTGCAGAATATTCAGAGCGATGATTACGGCCCGGCTTACTGGTCGCCAAGCCCTAATTATTACAACGACAATAACTTTAACCAGTTGTTCTGCGTAGTGCACGATACTGAAGGACCGTTCGCTGCATCGTTGTCGTGGCTGCAGAATCCGGCTTCTAGCGCAAGCGCTCATTACATAATTAGAAGCTCCGACGGCTATATTGTTCAAATGGTAAGAGAAAAATTTGCAGCCTGGCATGTGGTATGCTGGAACCGCTATATGCTAGGCGTAGAGCATGAAGGCTACGTAAGCAATCCTTCTTACTTTACCGAGGCAATGTACAAAGCATCGGCGGGTTTGTTCAGGCATTTTATTGAAACGTACGGCATCCCGCTGGACAGCAACCACGTAATCGGGCATGATCAGCATTTATTCAGCTGGTGGGTAAATTATATAAATAAGAATTATCCTTATATCGATCCCACCTGCAACAGCCATACAGATCCAGGCAAATACTGGAACTGGAGCCACTATTTCGATCTGATAAGAAGCTATGCAACTGTACCGACTTTAGTTTCTCATTCACCTGCAAACAGTACGGACAGTGTTTGGTCGAATGCGCAGATTAGGCTTACCTTCAGCATCGCAATGAATACTACAGAAGCCGCAAATGCATTTTCAATCTCACCGCACGTTGACGGGACTTTTACATGGGAGAACGATAGTCATACTCTTGTTTTCACACCTTCGGTGCTTCTGTCGCCCTCTACAGATTATAAGGTAAGCATTAATCAATTCGCCACAAGTATTCTCGGCGTTTCTTTAGACAGCGCATACTCATTCGATTTTCCCACCAGAGCGCTTAACCAGGTTGCCGTTGAAAATTCTTACCCGGTTAATTATCAGACCGGAATAAGCACTACGCTGAAGGTTGTGGTAATGTTCAATACGCCGCTTATAAAAAGTTCGCTCGGCGGTAAGATAGTTCTTCAGGATTCTACCGGGAAAAGTATTTCGGTAAAAAGCGCAACATACAGCCAATTAGATAATATGGGTGTGGTAAGCTTTTTGCCTGCAAGTCCCCTTGCAGAAAATGCGGCGTACACAGTAATAATGAAAGCGGGGATACAGAGCATAAACGCCTCACAACTGCAGAGCGATTATGTAATCAATTTTACAACCAGTAAAAGCAATTTCATCCAGGGTACTGCAGTGGATAATTTTGAATCTGTTGGTAACTGGTCTTTATCAAAAAGCAGCGGCTCAACCGGCATAGACACAGCCGAATCTGCATTTGATATTATTTACGGTACCCAGGCAGACGGCCAGCATTCCGGCAGGATTACATACGTATTCAGCGGTAAAGAAGGCGGAGTATGCAGCGTAACAGACGGTGCAAAACCGGATATCGGATCAAAGCAGGATGATCTGTTCGGCATATGGATTTTCGGGGACGACGGTAATAATTATTTGAACCTGAATTTTTCAAACAGCTCAAATCAATCTGCTTCCGTTCGGGCAGATACTTTGGACTGGACAGGCTGGAAGTTTATTGAAATACCTTTCAGTTCTATCGGAGTGCCGGGCGATATCCTGTTTACGGGAATTTCGGTAATACAAAATCCGGCGGGCGCAGACAGCAATATAATTTTTATAGACGGCGCACAGTTTAGAGATCCCGGCACTACTGCAGTTAAAGATGACGGACAGTCTTCCGTACCAGCCAAATTTGTTCTAGAGCAGAACTATCCCAACCCGTTCAATCCGTCTACAGCTATCAGCTATCAGTTACCTCCCGGCTTTGTCGGGAATGTAACATTGAAGGTATATGATGAATTAGGAAGGGAAGTAGCAACGCTGGTCAATGAATCCAAAGCGCCCGGCATTTACACAACTGAATTCGATGCATCGAAACTTCCGAGCGGAGTTTATTATTATACTTTAAAAGCAGGCGGATTTGTTTCAACTAAAAAAATGCTGATGATTAAATAACGACATTTGGCGCTATTGTAAATAGAAATTTACCTCGACGCGAACAAGGACTTCTCCAAAGTTAATCTGTTGGAGTGTTTATAAGAATAAAGATGCCCTGTGTATGCAGGGCATCTTTATTTAATTGTGCAGCCCTTCATCAATTACAAATTTCGCTTACCATATAATTTATATCGGCCCGGCGGAAATCTTTTATTTGAAAATTGTTTTGGCTAATTTCTCATTAGAATTATTTTTCTATCTTACCCGAAAATAAAAGCGACAAGCCGTGGATTATCTGAGTCAGTTCTTTCTAAAGCCGGTTAATAAATTTTAACTAGAAGGTATGAAAATGAAAACCAAGATTATTTTATTTATGCTCTTTATAATCATGTTTACAATTTTTGTCTCTCAAAATACAAAGGTAGTAGAACTGAGCTTTTTAGCCTGGAAGTTCGAGCTTTCAACTATTGTTATTATTTCGGTTACTTTTTTTATCGGAATGGTTGCAGGTTTTTTGGTAGTCAGTATTTTGTCGTACAAGGAAAAGGTGAAGAGCAAAAATAAAATTGCCGGGGGCACCGAGGATAAAAAAGATCAAATATAGGTTTACGTGATATTAAATAACGGTTAAATTTAACCTCATTTATATATTTCTTGCTTATTCGGTAAAATAGTGCTAATTTTGTCCATCTAATTCGCCCTCTTGAGGGCGATTTTTATTTGTATGAATTTATTAAATGAAAATATTAAGCAAATTGCCGAAGAGGCAGCCGAGAGGAAAGGCTTTTTTTTGGTTGACTTTGTTGTCCGAGGCAACAATGCGAACAAAATTTTCGAAATATATATTGACGGCGAGAAGGATGTTTCTGCCGACGACTGCGCCGATTTAAGCCGGGAGATCGATTCGCGTTTGGAAGACTTACCCGGTATGGGCTCTTCATACAGATTGGAGGTATCTTCACCGGGAATTGACAGGCCGTTAAAATTCTTAAAGCAATTCCCCAAGAATATTAACAGGAAGCTCGAGCTTAGCTACCTTCTTAACGGTGAAAAGAAAACTCTAACCGCCAGGCTGATTAAAGTGGAAGGCGAAGATTTAATATTTTTGTCTAATAAAGATGAAATTTTAATTAACTTTAATAATATTCAAAAAGCTAAAGTATTAATAAGTTTTTCTTAACGGAGGAATTAAGAAATGAATGTAGATATCGTTGAATCCTTTGCGCAAATGGTAAGGGAAAAAGGGGTTGATAAAGATGTATTGGCTGCTATTATAGAGGAAATATTCGGCATGCTTGTACGTAAGAAGTACGGAGAAGAAGCCAAGTATGATGTGGTTGTAAATATGGACCGCGGTGATATTGAAATATTTCTGGAGCGGGAGATTGTGGATGCTGTTGAAAACCCGAATTCCCAGATAGGCATTGAAGAAGTAAACAGGCGAGGCAACGAAGAAGAACTGGAAGTAGGCGACGACTTTGTTGAAAAACTTGAACTGGCTTCCTTCGGCAGAAGGCTTATTACTTTAGCAAAGCAGGGTCTTAATCAAAAAATAAGAGAAATTGAGAAAGACATCGTTTATAACGAGTATAAAGATCTGCTGGGTGAAATCGTCGTAGGCGATATTTACCAGATTAGAAAGAACGATATACTGGTAAACCACAACAAGAACGAGCTTATTTTGCCGCGCCATGAACAGATTCCTTATGAAAGATATAAAAAGGGAGAAACTATAAGGGCAATAGTTAAGGAAGTTAAAAAGAGTAACAGCGGACCGGTAATAGTTGTTTCGAGAGCCGACAATACATTCCTCCAGAGGCTGTTTGAAATTGAAATACCGGAAATTTATGACGGAATAATAGATATTAAAGCCATTGCCCGCGAACCCGGCGAACGTGCAAAGGTGGCCGTTGAATCTCAGGACAACAGAATAGATGCTGTCGGTGCATGCGTCGGTATGAAAGGCGTGCGCATACATGCCATAGTAAGAGAATTGAACAACGAAAATATTGATGTAATCAGCTATTCGGAAGACCCTTATGTATTTATTCAGAAGGCTCTGGCACCAGCAAAATTAAAGAAGATTGATGTCGAGCCTATCTCGAAGAAAGCAGTTGTTACTGCAGACAGCGACCAGGTTTCACTAATAGTGGGAAGAAACGGAGTAAACATAAGACTTGCAATGAAGCTTACGGGCTACGAGATAGAGATATTAAGAGAAGAGAAGCCTTTTGAAGAATATGAAGAAGACATAGAACTGATTGACCTTAAAGAAGAGCTGGGCAGCGACATTTATGAGCTGCTTATAAATCACCGGTACGATACCGCCCTTGAAGTATTAACTGCCGGGCCGGAAAAACTGAAAGAGATCGAAGGTCTTGACGAAGAAAAAGTTAATGAAATAATTGAATTAATTAAATCTCAGTTTGAAGAAGAAGACTAGATAAACTAATTAGGTAAGCAAATTATGTCCGAAACCAAAACGAATAAAGTCCGAGTTTATAAACTAGCTTCGGAGTATAACCTGTCTGCGGATTACCTCGTGGAATTTTTACGTAAAAAAGGACACGATGTAAAATCTCATATGTCGCTTTTGACCGATGAAATGCTAAAGGAAATAAACGATCATTTTAAGAAGGACATAGAAAAAGCTGAGAAGCACTATAAAAAGATAGCTGAATTCAATAAGAAGAGGGGGGAGAAATCAGAGCAGGAAGAAAAGCAGGCCGTTAAAATTGAAGAGAAAATACCTGAAACCGTAGTAGAAGAACTGCCGGTTGCCGAGCCCGAAGTTGTTGTTGAAGAAGCAAAGCCCCAAATAGCAGAAGAAGCCGAAAAAACCGAAGCGGCTGTTGAAGAAGTAGTTGAGGAGTTAAAGGAAGAGCAAGCTCCGGTTGTTGTTGATAGGGAAATTACAAAGATTGAAGAACAAAAAGAAGAATCGGCTAAAGAAGCAATTATTGAGGAAGTATTAAAAGAAATTAAGCCTGAAAAGAAAGCATTCCTTTCTCCTAAAGAGCAAGAAGTTGCCCGTAAAAAGGGATTAAAGGTTGTCGGTAAAATTGACCTTGATTCCGGAAGGAAAGAAGGGAAAGAAGAGTTGGTTCTTGATAAAGAAAGTAAGCAGCTGCAGACGGAAGCCCCCAAAAAGAAGAAAAAGCCTAAAGCTAAGAAAAAAACTACGGAGGTAACCGAAGAGACCTTACCGGTAAAAAAGAAGAAGCGCGTTAAACGGTTTGAAATTGATCAAAAGGAAGTTAAGGAAGCTATCCGTAAAACGCTTTTAAGCATGGATGATTCAGTAATTTCCGGGCGCGCTGTTCAGAGAAAGAAAAAAAGAAAAGAACGTGAAGCAGAAGAAGAGCGCAGGCAGGAGCTTAAAGCGCTAGAGCAGAACAAAATTATAGTTACCGAGTTTATTGCAGTTAATGAGCTGGCAAACTTAATGAATGTTCCCGTTAGCGATGTAATTTCCAAGTGTATAGAACTCGGATTGATGGTTTCTATAAATCAAAGACTAGATGTTGAAACTATTACACTGGTTGCAGACGAGTTCGGCTTTGAGGTTGAATTTCAAAAAGAATATACATCGGAAGCCCTTGAAGATAAATTTGATGAGCCGGAAACATTGCAGTTCCGCTCTCCGGTTGTAACAATAATGGGGCATGTGGACCACGGTAAAACATCCCTGCTGGATTATATACGAAGAACAAACGTAGTTGCCGGAGAAGCCGGAGGAATTACACAGCATATAGGTGCGTATAGAGTTGATGTGGGAAACGGCAAGTTCATCACTTTCCTAGATACTCCGGGCCACGAAGCTTTTACTGCAATGAGAGCACGCGGTGCCCAGCTAACAGATATTGTAGTGCTTGTGGTTGCAGCGGATGATGCGGTTATGCCTCAGACAATTGAGGCTATAAACCACGCTCAGGCCGCAAGCGTTCCGATTGTAATTGCGATAAATAAAATAGATAAGCCCGGCGCCAATCCGGAAAAGATTAAGCAGCAGCTTGCCGAAAGGAATATTCTTGTTGAAGACTGGGGCGGAAAATATCAGTGCGTGGAAATTTCAGCTAAATCCGGTTTGAATGTTGAATCTCTTTTGGAAAAGATTCTGCTCGAGGCCGAAATACTGGATTTAAAAGCCAACCCCGACCGTTCGGCTCGCGGTGTGGTTGTAGAATCCGAGCTGGATAAAGGTAGAGGAATAACCGGGACAATTCTTGTTCAAAAAGGAACGCTAAGAATAGGTGACCCGTTTATTGCCGGAATATATCAGGGCAAGGTAAGAGCGATGTTTGACGAAAGAGGCAACAAAGTAATGGAGGCTCCCCCGTCTACTCCTGTGCAGGTGCTTGGCTTTGAAGGGGCGCCGCAGGCAGGTGAGACCTTTGTCGTCGTCGAATCCGACAGGATGGCAAGGGAAATAGGCCTGAAGCGGCAGCAGCTTAAACGAGAGCAGGACCAAAAGCAAGTTCACCACGTTACCTTAGATGAGATTGCAAAGCAAATAAGCATAGGCGGAGTAAAGGAACTTCCGTTAATTGTTAAGGGTGATGTCGACGGTTCCGTTGAAGCGCTGTCTGATTCTCTTATGAAATTATCAAACCAAGAAGTTATAGTGCGGGTCATCCACAAAGGGGTCGGCGGAATTTCCGAAAGCGATGTTCTGCTTGCCTCGGCATCGGATGCAATTATTATCGGCTTCCATGTTAGGCCTAATTTGAATGCAAGGAAGCTGGCAGAAACTCAGAAGGTAGACATAAGATTGTACAGCGTTATTTACGATGCAATCAACGAAGTTAAATCCGCTTTGGAGGGTCTCCTTTCACCCGAAATTTCTGAAGAGGTTGTTGCAACCCTGGAAATAAGGGATACATTTAAAGTTCCCAAATTCGGTACGGTTGCAGGCTGCTATGTTTCCGACGGGAAGATTTCAAGAAGCAGTAAAGTCCGTTTGATTAGAGACGGCATAGTGATTCACGAAGGCGAGATAGCTTCCCTTAAGCGTTTTAAGGAAGATGTAAGGGACGTAGATTCAGGTTATGAATGCGGTTTAAATATTGCCAACTTTAACGATATTAAAACAGGCGATATTATAGAAGCATATAAAATAGTTGAAACAAAGAAGAAACTTTTATAGAAAGTTTTTCTTTTTGAAAGATACTGTCTTTAGGCGTTAAGCCGGATTAAAAGCAGTATTTATATTTATTGTTCTTTAAAATTGCATTCCGAAAGGAGTGGATAAAATGACACACAGAATTGATAGAGTTGAGCATCTGATAAAAGAAGAGATTAGCATGATCTTCTTGTATAAATTGCCGGATAAACTGCACGATTCATCGTTCGGTTTTATTACGGTTACGTCTGTAAAGGTAAGCCCTGATCTTAAGATTGCTAAAATTTATGTTTCCGTTCTGGAAAAGGATAAACGAGAAGCCGCTCTTGAAAAAATAAAATCCGCTGCCGGTTTTATTCGTATGGAACTGGCATCTAGAATAAGAATTAAGTTTGTGCCCGAATTGAAATTCTTTATCGATGATACGCTGGATTATGTTGAGAAGATAGAAGGACTAATTAAACAGATTCATGAAAATGATAACAAAGGGAACGACTGATTTTTCTAATTTAGATTTTCAATCCGGTGAAGTAATACTTGCCGATAAGCCTGCCGGCTGGTCATCATTTAAAGTCGTTCATAAAATAAGGAAAGCCTCCGGAGAAAAAAAAGTAGGGCATGCAGGCACCCTGGACCCTTTGGCAACCGGTTTGCTAATACTTTGCACCGGTAAAAAGACGAAGGAGATTGACAAATACCAGGCATACGATAAAACTTATACCGGAACGATTTTACTAGGTAAATCTTCTCCGTCAATGGACCTTGAAACAGAAATTACAAGTGCCTTGCCCGTAGAAGGATTTACGGAAAATGACATTTATAGTGTGCGAAACTTGTTTATTGGCAATATAATGCAGATGCCGCCGATGTATTCGGCAATTAAATACAAGGGCAAGTCCCTTTATAAACTGGCCAGGAAAGGAAAATCAGTAGAAAGAAAGCCGAGAGAAATTACGGTTTCTAAATTTGAAATACTTGGAATTGATCTGCCGGAAATTCATTTTGAAATTACCTGCTCTAAAGGTACGTATATAAGGGTATTGGCCAATGATTTTGGAGAGAAACTGGGATGCGGCGGATTGTTAAGCTCTCTTAGAAGAACCCGTATCGGAAGTTTTTCTGTGGAAGATGCTGTAAACGTAGACGAATTTGTGAAAAATTTAACTGCTTTTAGAAACAATCCGGTTAATGTTTAAATGCATAGAGGTGATGCGCGATATTATTATTTCTTTTTGACGTTAAAAAAATGTATATTAACAAACTTTGGTTAAGATAAGATATTGTTATGGAAGTGTTTAAAAGCCTGTCGGAAGTAAAGAAAGAAAAAAATACCGTTCTTACTATGGGTACTTTTGACGGAATTCATTTAGGGCATAGAAGGATAATTGAAAGCGTTAAAAAACACTCTGCCGCATTGAATGCCAGAAATTTTTTAATAACATTCGATCCACACCCGAGAAGTGTAATTTCCGGCAGCAATGATGTAAAATTGTTGAATACATTGCAGGAAAAAATAGATATCCTGGAAGAAATCGGGATTCAAAACCTCCTAATAATAAATTTTACAAAAGAATTCTCTATGCTGGATTCCGAGAAATTCTTTAAGAATTATATTATCGATAAAATCGGTTTAAGTGAGATTGTAGTCGGCTACGACCATCATTTCGGCAAAGGCAGAGGCGGAGATGAAAATACTTTGCGGGAGTTGGGCGAAGAATACGACTTTAAGGTGTTTTCCGTTGATGCAGTAAATATTAACGGGACGAACGTAAGCAGTACTAAAATAAGGAATGCGATACTTAAAGGCGATGTGAACCTTGCCGGTTTGTTTCTCGGCAGATACTATAGCTTTTCCGGCACGGTTATAAGAGGTGACGGCAGAGGCAGACTGCTGGGCTTTCCAACCGCTAATATTCTGCCTAATGATGAGACCAAGCTTTTACCGGCGATAGGAATATACGCGGTTGAGACCGTTATTGACGGGAAGAAACATTTTGGTGTTATGAGTATTGGCAAGAGGCCCACTTTTTACAACGACGGGCAGCTAACAACAGAGGTTTATATCTTCGATTTTAATAATGATATCTACTGTAAAAAAGTTACTGTAAACGTAATTGAAAGAATAAGAGGCGAGGAAAAATATTCCTCTGCCGAAGAGCTGGTTGCACAAATGGAAAAAGACAAGCAGGCCGGTATGGAAATATTTAACCGGCAGGTAAACAAAGTTTTTAACTAAGTTACCTTACGCAATCCCTGGAGTAATGGAGTGTTGGAGTAATGGAATTGACCAATTTACTCCTCCAAAGGAGTCCTTCGGACATTATTCCAACATTCCATTATTCCAATGAGTAATTTTTGCGTAAGGTGACTAACTAATTAACCCCGGTAGTCACTGGGATTATATTGTATAATAAAATAAAGGTAAAATAAATGACCAACGAAGAAAAGCTTGAAATAATCAAGCGCTACGGAAAAAACGAGAAGGATTCAGGTAAATCGGAAGTTCAAATTGCACTCTTAACCAAGAGGATTAACGATTTAACCGATCACTTTAGCACACACAAAAAAGATCATCACTCACGGCGCGGCTTGTTGATGATGGTAGGAAAAAGAAGAAGGCTGCTCGATTATCTTGCAAACAAAGATATCGAAAGATACAGGGCAATAATTAAAGAGTTAAATATTAGAAAGTAAAGGAAATTAAATGATAATCAAAAAAGAAGTTGAAATCGGCGGTAAAATTTTTTCAATTGAAACCGGAAGATATGCTAAGCAGGCTAACGGCGCAGTAATGGTTAGATACGCTGATACTATGGTATTAGTTACCGCAGTAGCTACGGAAGAAGCTAAAGAAGACCAAGACTTCTTTCCGCTTCAAGTCGAGTATAGAGAAAAAACTTCGGCGGCGGGTAAGTTCCCGGGCGGTTATATAAAAAGAGAAGGCAGACCGACAGAAAAGGAAATTTTAAGCTCACGACTAATAGATAGACCGATAAGGCCTCTCTTTCCTAACGAATTCAAAAACGAAACTCAGGTTATTGCATTCGTCTTCTCTCACGACGGTGAGAACGACGCCGATGTTCTCGGCGCAGTCGGCGCATCGGCCGCTCTTACTATATCCGATATCCCGTTCGATGGCCCGATGGCCGAAGTAAGGGTCGGCAGAGTAGACGGCAAGTTTGTTGTTAATCCGACATTACAGCAGCTAAGAATAAGCGATATTGAACTGGTTGTTGCCGGTACTGCGGATTCTATTATGATGGTCGAGGGAGAATCCAAAGAGATAAGCGAAAGCGAATTGCTCGACGCTCTTAAATTTGCACAGGAAGAAATCAAAAAGCTGGTGCAGATTCAGTTAGAGCTTAAAGCCGAAGCCGGAAAGCAGAAACGGGAAATTGTTCCCGCAGTTGTGGACGAAAATATTAAGAATGATGTTTACGAACTCGCATATGAAAAGTTCAAAGGCATCGTTCATTCTGTTCTTTCAAAAGAAGAACGAAGCGCAAAAAATAAGGAGCTGCTCACTTACGTTAAAGAAGCCCTTGCGGAAAAGCACCCGGAACAGGAAAAAATTATAGGCGAGCTGCTTCACGATCTGGAAAAAGAATTGATGCGCAGCAGGATACTTGCAGAGGGAATACGGCTGGATGGAAGAAACACAAAGCAAATCCGCCCCATAACCATAGAGCTAAGCCTGCTGCCAAGAACTCACGGCTCGGCATTATTCACTAGAGGCGAAACACAGAGCTTAACCACGGTTACACTAGGTACAAAAAACGACGAGCAGATAATCGACGGATTGCTGGATGAATATTCCAAGAAATTCATGCTTCATTATAACTTTCCTCCGTTCAGTGTAGGAGAGGTAGGCAAAATGTCCGGCGTAGGAAGAAGGGAAGTAGGACACGGTAATTTGGCCGAGCGCGCATTAAAAGTATTAATGCCCCCGGAAGATTTATTCCCATACACCGTAAGGGTAATTTCGGATATTCTTGAATCCAACGGCTCATCTTCCATGGCTACTGTTTGTGCCGGGTCGTTGGGATTAATGGATGCAGGCGTTCCGTTAAAAAAGCCTTGCGCGGGAATTGCAATGGGATTGGTAAAGGAAGCAGACCGGTTTGCAGTCCTTTCGGATATTCTTGGCAATGAGGATCATCTGGGAGACATGGATTTTAAAGTTGCCGGCACAAGGGACGGAATAACCGCATTCCAGATGGATATTAAAATCCAGGGCATCTCGTTTGAAATTATGGAAACCGCTTTGAATCAGGCTAAAGAAGGAAGAATGCACATACTCGGGATAATGGACACAGCTATTACCGAGCCGCGCAGCTCGCTATCCGTTTTTGCACCGAGGCTAATTACAATGAAAGTAGATACCGACCAGATAGGCCTGATTATTGGTCCCGGCGGCAAGACTATTCAAGGTATGCAGAGGTTGTTCGGCGTAGACATCAACATCGATGATGACGGCACAATTAACATCGCTTCGCCTAATAAAGAGAATGCTGCAAAATGTAAAGACTATATTAAAAAGCTGACTGCCACTCCGGAAATAGGAGAAATATACGACGGAGTTATAACCAAGATAATGGACTTCGGAGCGTTTGTTGAAATACTTCCGGGTAAGGAAGGGCTCCTTCACATTTCGCAGATAGATAACAAGCGTGTTAATAAAGTAACCGATTATTACAAGGAAGGCGATAAGATTACCGTTAAGCTGATTAAAATAGAGAACGGCAAGTTTTCCCTAAGCAGAAAAGAATTGCTTAAGGACGGTAACCATTCACCTCAAGCTGTTTCGGAAAATTAATTTTTTTTTGGATTGCGCCGGTATATGCTTACCGGCAATTTATACATTTTAACTGATGCCGGCCAATATGCAAATTGACCGGATTGTAAATTTAAGTTCTATTCTTTCTTTTAAAAGAAGAGAAAGAAGGGCGGTTTATTTGAGTTTTTTATTTTTTACTCAATGCTGCCGGAACAGTTTTTAATTTTTAATTAAGCTCAGATATGGAAAATTATCAAAACATTTTCATGCTTCTTTATTTATTGATCCGCATAAGGTTCAATAATGAAGAATGGAGCGAAGAACTGCGCCCCGGATATCCGTTCGTTCCAAACCGTAATTTGAGCATAAGTGCTTTTAAAGTTTTTTTATTGAAATATAATATTTCATTTAACGAGTTTATTTTTTATGATAAAAGAAATTATAATCAATTCCACTACTACACAGACACGAGCGGCCATCACCGAAGATGGATACCTTGTAGATTTTTTTGTTGATTATCCTGAAAACCGGAGGATGGTTGGGGACGTTTATTTGGGGAAAGTTGCCCGGGTTCTGCCGGGTATAAAAGCGGCTTTTATAGATATTGGCATGAAGCACGATGCCTTTCTGCATTTTTCCGATATAGGCGAAAGGACTTCACAGTTTCAGGAAATGCTGGGCGATGAAGATTCCGATGTTGAGGAAGATGATGATGAAGATTCCCCGCAAAAAAACGGGCCGGTTACAAAACCACCTAAAGACCACCAGGAAACTCAGGTTGCCATACCGAAGCTACATAAAGGCCAGGAAATATTAATACAAATTACAAAGGAGCCGGTTAACAATAAGGGAGTTAGGGTTACTTCGTCGGTCTCGCTGCCCGGCAGGTTTTGTGTCCTTCTGCCTTTTGATAATAAAGTTGGTGTTTCTAAAAAAATATCGGACTTCAAAGAAAGAAGAAGATTAAGGCATATTGCACGCAGCATTCTGCCGGAAAGATTCGGACTGATAATAAGGACCGTAGCCAAAAACCAGCCCGAAGAAGCTCTTAAGGACGACCTTAACGCATTACTTAAAACGTGGGAACAAATTCAGGAAACAATTAAAACCGAAGAGTCGCCCGCGCTTATCTATCAGGACTTAAATACAACCTCCAGTGTTATTAGAGATTTATTTACCTCGGACATTTCCAAAGTATTCATCGATTCCAAAAAGCTGTACAAGCAAATTAAAAACTACGTAGAAGTTGTACAGCCCGGGCTTGCAGATAAGATCGAATTATTCAAATCAAACAATTCCATATTCGATGCTTTTAAAATAGAAGAGCAAATAAAAACACTTATGGGCCGGAAAGTACCATTACCCAGCGGCGGATATCTGATAATTGAGCATACCGAGGCTATGGTAGTTATAGATGTTAACAGCGGCAGGTATGCAAAAAGCAAAGAGCAGGAATTAAATTCATTAAAGACAGACCTTGAAGCATCCCGGGAAATAGCAAGACAGCTTAGGTTGCGGGATATCGGCGGAATTATCGTTATTGATTTTATTGACCTGGAGGAAGATAGGAATCGAAAGAAAATTTACGATGAGCTGAGAAAAGAATTCAGAAAAGACCGCGCAAAGGTATCGGTACTTCCCATGTCCGATTTCGGTCTGGTGCAAATTACACGGCAGCGCATAAGGCAGAATATTATGCAGGCGATGAAGGAAGTTTGCCCGTATTGTCTGGGAACAGGACTGCTTACCAAGCATTCACACCTGGTTTACGACCTTGAGGATACAATTAAAAAGTTTAAGCGGAATACCAGGGAGAGGTCGGTTATTATTAAGTGCCACCCGCTGCTGGCTACTAAATTAAAAGAAAAGAAGTTTAAGAATTTCTTCAGACTGCAGTTCAAATATTTTATCCGCTTAAAGCTGGTTGAGGATGAGACAATGCCTCTCGGTCAAATTAAATTTTTCTCCAAGAAAACCCAAAAGGAACTGACGGACGAAATTAGTTAAAAGAACAATTTCAATTAATTAAAGGTAAAAAAATATTACAGAGATGAAATTTTTTATAGACACAGCAAACATAGAAGAAATTCGTGAAGCTGCCTCTTTGGGCATACTTGACGGAGTTACAACCAATCCTTCCCTTGTTGCTAAAGAAGGGAAAGACTTTAGAAAGTTATTATCGGAAATCCTTGCCATAGTAGACGGCCCGGTAAGCGCCGAGGTAATATCCACCGACTATAACGGTATTATTAAGGAAGCGCGGGAATATGCAAAGATTCATAAAAACATCGTGGTAAAAGTTCCGCTTATTAAAGAAGGCTTAAAAGCGGTTAAGACATTAAGCGAAGAAGGCACAAGGACGAACGTAACACTTTGCTTTTCACCTTCGCAGGCTCTGCTTGCTGCCAAGGCCGGGGCCACATACATAAGCCCGTTTGTCGGCCGCCTGGATGATATCAGCATCTCCGGTATGGAACTTATTTCCCAGATAGTACAGATTTATAGGAATTATGATTTCGATACCCAGGTACTCGTTGCAAGCATAAGGCATCCGCTGCATCTGGTAGAAGCTGCAATGATTGGCGCAGATGTTTGCACCATGCCGTTTAACGTTATTGATAAATTGTTTAATCACCCATTAACGGATTCAGGACTGGAAAAGTTCTTGAGCGATTGGAAAAAATTAAAGTCGTAATAAATGTTTATCTTTAATAAACTTCTTAACATTTCTAAAATTATTTAATATGAAGAAGACAAAATTTTATAACATACACGAAAAATTAGGCGCAAAGATTGTCGAGTTTGCCGGCTTCTACATGCCGGTGCAATATTCCTCAATAATTGCAGAACACAAGGCCGTAAGAAATTCAGTCGGCGTCTTTGATGTTTCGCATATGGGCGAAGTATTCATTTCCGGTGAAAAAGCCGAAGAGTTTATTCAGCATATTACGGTAAACGACGCATCCAAGCTTACTCCCGGCAAGGTTCAATATTCTGCAATGTGCTATAATAACGGCGGAATAGTTGATGACCTTTTGGTTTATAAATTATCCGGCAATAGTTTTATGCTGGTAATTAACGCCTCCAATACCGAAAAAGATTTAAACTGGATGTTTGAAAACAACAGCCTCGGAGTTAAGATAGAAAACCTGTCCGACGAATATTCACTTCTTGCAGTGCAGGGACCAAACTCTAAGAAGACGGTTGAAAAGATTTGCGACAAGCATCTGGATATGGAGTACTACCATTTCTTTGAAGCCAAAGTTGCCGGATACGATATGATAGTTTCAAGAACCGGATACACGGGCGAGCTGGGCTATGAGCTTTATTTTAAGGGCGATGAAGAAGCTGCTGAACATGTTTGGAATGCACTGTTCAATGCCGGTCAACAGTTCGGTATTCAGCCGGTGGGTTTGGGCGCCAGAGATTCGTTAAGACTGGAGATGGGTTATTGTCTTTACGGGAACGATATCGACCAAACTACAAATCCGCTGGAAGCCGGACTTAGCTGGATAACGAAATTAAGCAAGAGTGAATTTATAGGCAAAGAGGCTTTGCTTAAAGTTAAGCAGGAAGGTTTGAAGAGGAAGCTTACCGCATTGGTCTCAGACGAGAAGGCATTTCCGCGTCACGGTTACGATATTACTTACGGCGGTAGGAAGATAGGCGCAATAACAAGCGGTACAGTAAGCCCTGTTCTTGAAAAGCCGATTGCACTCGGCTATATCGATTCCGGATTTGACGGAGAAAACTCGGCGGTGAATTTTTTAATTAGGGGAAAAGAAATCCCCGCTAAAGTTGTCAAGCTTCCTTTTGTAAATAAATAAGGATAGATGAAAGAAACAAGTAATGAAAATTAATGTTCTATATACCCCGCTTAGTGCGGACGAATTATATTTTACAGGTAAGACTACAGTTGTTATAGATGTACTAAGAGCTACGACTACGATTATTACTGCTCTTCAAAACGGGGCAAAGGAAATAGTACCTGTTGCTACAGTTGAGTTTGCCGTAAAAGTCTCCGGCGGTATGTTCGGCGGCCAAACCCTTCTGGGCGGCGAACGCAACACTAAAAAGATAGAAGGATTTGCGCTGGGCAACTCCCCGATGGAATACTCTGCCGATGTTGTTGCCGGCAAATCCGTTGTACTTTATACAACAAACGGTACCAAGGCGTTGGTTAAGGCTAAGTTCTCTGCCGATCTATTCGCATGTTCGTTTGCCAACGTCTCTGCTCTGGCAAAGCATCTTAGCTCTCTAAGCAAGGATGTGGAAATATTGTGCGCCGGCAGATCGAATAATTTTTCTTTGGAAGACACTGTCTGCGCCGGTAAATTAATTTCAGAAATTGAAAAGCTTAATGCCGATATTAGTTTATCCGACTCCGCCAGGGCAAGTATTTCCTTGAGTAAATCGTTTGGAAAAAGTATTTTAAAAATGCTTAAAGAAACCGAGCACGGTAAAATTCTAATTGAGAACGGTTTTGAGGAAGACCTAAAATATTGCAGTAAATTAAACAGCGCGGAAGCTATCCCGTATTTTTCCGGGAACGCTCTTAAATTGCTACCGGTTGATGCGGGGACCGCCGTGAGCGTTAAAGCAGAATAAACTTATTTGAAATGGCAGCTAAAAAGAGAATAAAGAAAAATAAAAACGGGAGCGGAGAAAAAACTGCTGCACCGGCTTCGGGCAAGAAGAAAAAAATTCTCGGCATTTTATTAATACTTTTTTCTATCTTAATTCTCCTTAGTATACTTTCTTATTCAAGATTCGACAAGGCCAACTTAAATTATAAATTCAGCGACCTGTTCAGAGTCTTCGGATCCAACAGCGAGTTTATTCACAGAGCCGACAGTACCCATAACCTTCTCGGCATTTTCGGCGCGTATATATCCGACTTTTTTATTAATTCCACGCTCGGAATTTTTTCCTCAGTCTTCCCGCTTATGTTTCTTATCTGGGGAATTTCTTTCCTCTATAAGATCAGCTTTAGAAGGCTGATAAACATTTCTAACTTTTTAATTATTACCGGTGCTATTCTGGCCACATTCTTCGGCGTGTTAAGAACGCACTACAAGGTGCTTACCGGTGTGTATGAAATTTCCGGTTCAATCGGCGATTACCTGGGAGAGGCGTCCGGCAGGCTGCTGGGCGGTATCGGAAGCATTTTCTTTCTTATTGCCGCCTCTGCCATTCTGCTTGTGGTTGCATTCGACATAAAGATAGAAAACATCTTTATGTTTTTTAAGAACATGTTTTTCAAGTCCGTTAATACAATTAAAGATGAGTATGAGAAAAGCGGCATCCCAGCAGATGAGGATGAGAACCTGAAAAAAATAAAAGAGCTGAGACCGGAAAAGGGCAGGAAGAAAGCACAGCCTAAAGAAAAAGCTCCCTCGGCCGAAGACTTAATGGAAGAGGAAGCCAAAGAGCAGACTAGAATCAGGATCATCAGAAAAAACGATTCGCCCACCGGACAGGAAGAGAACGCTGTTCAAAACGAAGAGCAGAAAAAAGTTGATTTGGAAAAAACCGGCGAGATTCCGGCGAAGGAAATAGACAGGGAAAAAGAAGCGGAGCTGCCCGACCAATGGAATGAAAAAATTTCTTATAAAAAGCCCGGTCTGGATTTATTAGAGCCTATACCTGAAGAGAATTTTAAAGTTGCTGAAGAAGAACTGAAAAAGAACGCCGAGCTCCTAAAAGAAAAGCTTAAGTTGTTCGATATCGAAATAGAAGATATATCCGTTACCCCGGGCCCGGTAGTTACGCTTTATGAAATTGTTCCTTCGCCGGGAGTAAAGATTAGCCGGATAGTAGGATTGGAACACGACATAGCGCTTGCGCTTGCCGCAAGGGGAATAAGGATTATTGCACCCATCCCAGGTAAAAGCGCCATAGGTGTGGAAATTCCAAATGCAGTAGCATCGCTTGTAAATGCGCGTTCTGTTTTAGGCAAGATATCGGAATCCAATGCTGAGCTGCCTGTAGCATTGGGTAAAACAATTAACGGCGATGTGTACGTTACCGATCTTGCTAAAATGCCTCACCTGCTAATTGCCGGATCAACCGGCTCCGGTAAAAGCGTCGGCATAAATATGCTCATCGCCAGCCTGCTTTATACAAAGCAGCCTGCAGAGGTAAAGCTTATTATGATCGATCCGAAGAAGATCGAGCTTTCATTTTACAACAAGCTGCGCAGGCATTACCTGGCCGTGTCGCCAGACCTGGACGAAGAAATAATTACCAACCCGCAGAATGCCGTGCTGCTTTTAAAATCGGTTGAATATGAAATGGAGAAGCGTTACGACAAGCTGGCAAAAGCGGGTGTAAGAAACATTGTAGATTACAACCAGAAGTTAAACGATCCGAAGAGGAGGCCGAAGGATACTGATGAAGTAAAGCATCACCATCTTCCCTATCTAATAGTTATTATTGACGAGCTGGCTGATTTAATGATAACTGCCGGCAAAGAGGTAGAAGAACCTATTGCACGGCTTGCACAGCTTGCCAGAGCAGTCGGCATTCATCTTGTACTGGCAACTCAGCGCCCGTCGGTTAACGTTATTACAGGAGTTATTAAGGCAAACTTCAGCGCAAGGATTGCTTACCAGGTTGCAACAAAAATTGATTCGCGCACTATCCTTGATATGAACGGCGCCGAGCAGCTGCTTGGCAGGGGCGATATGCTGTTCCTTCCAACCGGGTCGCCTAAGCCGATACGGGTCCAGAATGCATTCATTTCTACCGACGAAGTTGAAAGGATAACCGAATACATCCAGAAGCAGCCTGCATTTTCAAAGCCATTCTTCCTGCCTTCCTTATACGATAAGAAAAAAGAATCCTCATCCGGCTTCCTTTCCGATCTGGACCCCATGTTTGAAGACGCTGCCAGAGTAATCGTGCGCCATCAGCAGGGCTCGGTTTCGCTGCTGCAAAGAAGATTGAAGCTCGGTTATTCCAGGGCTGCGCGTATAGTTGATCAGCTTGAGGAAGCAGGCATAGTTGGGCCGAACGACGGCAGCAAAGCCAGGACTGTTCTGATAGAGAACGAAGAGCAGCTGGAAACGATTCTCCGCTCGCTTTAAAGAACAAATACCTAGTCGTTGAAATCTATCCTTAGTTTGGGGCTGTTACTCTCATTAAAGAAAATAAAGAATACCGCAATTAAAATTTCAAAAGCCGTTGTTATGTAAAAATAAAATACCCCGGTACGCAGATCGATTAAAAAGATAAGGTATTTCATTGCCAGGGATAGCTGGTACAGGCAAAGAACAAAATAAAAAATATTTATTGTCCTGTTGTTGTGCAGTTCCAGCGTAGTGGCCGTAAGGAAAAAAGAAAGAATTACCAGATGAAGAATAAGCAGGTTAATACTTATGAACGGGATCTGGGCAAAAGCTGAAATGAAAATACTTATAATCATCAGTAAGGCCGATGTTGTGATATATTTATAGTTCCATTTAAAGTTTAATACTGAGATAAGCATAAGCGGGGTAAAAATTTCGTATAGCCTGAACGGGTGGAACTTTACAAAATTGTAAAGCAGCTGGAACAGCGGATCGCTTATGCCGAGCAATAAAAAATAATAGAAGTACCTTTTCCCGTGCTGCCTAAATGGGGGGAACAGCCATATTAAAATATCTAAATAAACAATTACTCTGGCAACCAGCATATATTATGAGCAGTAAGGCGGACAGATTTGTCCTTGTTCTAATGTATAATTCCCGTTTGTCAATGTGAAAACGGATTGTCTGTTTTCAAAATATGTCAGAGCTTCGTTACCGTCAGCGAGAAGTTCGGTAATTAACGAGATGCTGAATACCGTAAAGACATCGCTGTTCGAAATTATTAAACCATCGGGGTACAGCGGATTCCTGTTGTTGTCAAGTATTTGCGGCTGGGAGTTCATAACCCTGAACATTAGATATTCAGTTGTTTCATTTAACAGATTAATTAAATCGTTCGACTTAAAATTTACCGATTCGTTAACAGCACCGAACTGGCTGTCTGCATCTGATGAGGAATAAATTTTACCGATATCTGTCATAAAAGCCTATTAATAGTTCTTAAATTTATCAAAATTCCGGATAATAAAATCAGAAATTAAAGCTTTAAATCTATTTTAAACTAACCTTCCTTTTTATAGTTATACTCTATGGCATATCTAATTAAGTCGGAGAGCGAATTTAAATGCAGCTTCTGAATAAGATGAGTGCGGTGCGTATCTACTGTTCTTAGGCTGATGTCTAATTTATCGGCAATCTCCTGACTGGTAAAGCCTTCGCTTATATATTGTAAAATTTCCCGCTCTCTTCTAGACAGAATTGATTTTTTCTCGGTCGTTTCTTTTTTATGTACTGATTCGAATTTATTTATTAAAAGGTTCAGCTTCTCGTAATTAAACTCTTTGCCAAAGTATCTTTGGCCGGTGTGGATTTTTTTTATTGCCGATATAAGCTCGTCTTCCATAATATTTTTATTTACCAGGCCATATCCGCCGGTTACAAGGCACGAATAAACGAACTCCTCATTATCGTACATGGAAAGGAAAAGTATTTTGGCAGACTCATCCGTATCCAGGATTTTCTTTGCTGCTTCAATCCCGGATAGCACGGGCATGGAAATATCCACCAACGAGATATCCGGATTAAGCTGAAAATATTTCATAATTAGTTCTTCACCGTTCTCGGCTTCGCCAATTATTAATATCTCCGGGTACTCACTCAGCATTTTAATAATTCCGCGCCTGAATAATTTATGGTCGTCTGCTACAAGAATTTTTATAGATTCCGAATTCATTAGTTTAGCTCCATCGGTATTTCAATAATAAGTAAAGTGCCGTTTCCCGGCGTGGTGTCTATTTTGAAATTTCCTTTAGCGCTTTCAACCCGCTCCCGGATATTTATCAATCCGAGTCCGCTCTCTGCCTTTTTATTCCCGGCGTGGAAACCTACGCCGTCGTCCGATATTAGAATCCTGATCATATTGTTCTTTTGAATTACTTGAATGGAAAACTCGGATGCGTATGAATGCTTAAGTATATTGTTTATTGCTTCCTGGGCTATGCGGTACAAATTAAGCTCTAATTTTTTATCAATCCTTTTGTCCATCCCGAAGATATTAAGTGTGCCTTTAACGTTGCTTTCTTCGGATATTTTGTTAACCAAATAGGTTAACGAAGGACCGAGCCCCATCTCATCCAGCACTGAAGGCTTAAGATTAAACAAGATGGCCTTTAATTCCTTTATGGTATTTTCAAGGGAATTTATTATTTCATTAAATTTATTCAAGCTCCCGGATTTAAGCATAACTTCCTGGTAGTTTTTTATTAGGTTCATTTTCAGCAGCAGCAGGTTCTGGCCTATGCCGTCGTGCAGCTCTCTTCCTATCCTCATTCTGTCTTCTTCAATTTTGTCCTGCAGGTTTTTGGAAAGGGTTTTAAGCTTTATCTCATATTCTATCTTTTCAGTTATGTCGTGGAAATATATTTGAGCTATATCCAGCGAAGAAATTCCTCTGAAGAGAATAGAGTAATTTCTTGAGTTGAACGAATGAGTAATATTTTTTGATTTGTCATTCTTAATATACTCTGCTACAGGGAAATTTATTTGAGGTATTATGCCGGTTATGGATTTCCCGTTCAAGTCCTGGCCCGGCAGCAGCTGTTTTGCCGAATCGTTGGAAAAGATGATTACCCCTTTAATGTCTATCCTTAAAACCGGATCAGGGTCAAGCTCGGCAAAAAGCGCCATAAGCCGGATATTCTTTAATTCGAGGTCCTGCTTCTCAGCCAGATGCTTCCTCTGCAAGGGAAATATAACATACTTAAAAATTACAAATAAAACGACGAATAAAAGGAAAATGAAAACTATAGTATAGTACACAGGGTCATTAAGACTGAAGATAAGCTTGGTATATTCACTTAACTCTCTAGAAAAATCTTCCATTAATCAGAATTATTTTCGTCTACCTTGTTGTTCAGATAGTAGATTATTTCACCGGATAGCTGCTGGGAATATCTTTTGGTTAAAATTGTTTCTTTTAATTTGTGGTTGGTTGCTTCAATAGCCTTATATATTATATCATCCTTTATTTCGGGAAATTGGACTTGTATTTGTTTTTTCAGGTAGTACTTGTTCTGGTATTCATTCAAATCGGAGAAGCTGAGAGAATTCAAGCTCAACAGATATTCCTTAAGTTTTATTATATCCATTCCCATATTCTCCAGATTATTTCTTTAAATATAATTTTTAAAAAGATCAATTCAATCTGCCGTGCCGCTGTTTTTTTAAGAAATTTTAATATTTTTTTTATAAATTCAAATATTCATAAATTAACACGCTCGATAAAATAAGATTTTATTAAAAACTTGATGAAAAATATAAACCGGATGAAATTTAGTATAACAACTATGCTTGCTGCGCTGCTTCTTTTCTCGTCTTCTTTTGCGCAAAAGGATGCGGAAAGCCTGTTAAAAAATCTCCAGCAGAAGTTTAATTCTACAAGCGATATTTCGGCAGCGTTCGTTCAATCCCTTAACGGCAAGGTTAATCTGAAGGGGAAATTTTATTACATGAAGGAAGATAATTTTAAGCTAGAGCTTAAAGGCCTGGAAATAATTTCGAACGGCAAGACAAGCTGGAGCTATAATAAAAGGGAAAATAAGGTTATCATCAGCAATTACGATGCAAGTGATCCCTCAATACTGTCTCTTAATAAATTTGTAGATGAATATCCCGGGCAGTGCAATTTAAAATTAGAAGATGAAAGCGGGAAAAGCATGCTTGTGCTCGTTCCTAAAAAGCCGGGCTTAAACTTTAAGAGTGTTAAGATTGAGACCGGGCCCGGCGGCTTGATTGAAAAGATGTATATTGAGGATTTAAGCGGATCGGAAATCCAAATCGAATTTTCGAATTATCAATTAAATAAAAAACTAAGCAGTTCTTTTTTTACATTTACCCCGCCTAAAGGAAGCAAAGTTATTGACCTTAGATAAAGCAAAAAAAATCCGGTGGGTAAAGAATATTGTCAACTACTCCCTGTCTTTGGGCTTGAGCGCCGTATTTTTGTATATAGCTTTTTATAATGAGGATTTTAACAGGATTCTGACAATACTTTCCAACGCGTCGGTGTTCTGGATTGTAATTTTAGTAATTACAATGATCATTTCCCATTATATACGCGCGGTGCGCTGGAAGGTAATTCTTCATTCGGTAAAGCCGGATGTTTCCATTTGGAATTTATTCGGCGCGCTTATGGTAGGCTACGGAGTTAGCTGCGTTATCCCAAGAGTGGGAGAAGTATCCAGGGCTGTCCTTATTGGGAAATGGGAAAAGCTTTCGCGGTCTTCCATGTTCGGCACCGTTATACTCGAAAGAGTAATCGACGTAATCTTTCTCGGATTAACCGTCATTGTGTCGGTGCTTATCTGGAGCGAAGATTTATACGTAAGCTTTCCCTGGCTTAAGACTGCCCTTTACCTAACGGTTTTCCTAATGGCATTCGTTGTATTGTTCATTTATCTTCTTGTAAAGTTTAGAGATAAATTTTACGGCTTGATAATAAAGATACTCGGAAGAATATCCGGGAATATGGCGCATAAGGCGGCTTACGTTTTCGATATGCTTACACAGGGATTCGGCAGTTTAAGGGGACTTAAGAATTATGTCTTAACTATTATCCTCAGCATAGTAATAATGATGATTTATGCGTTGAATGCATACGTAGGGTTTTACATATTGGGAATGCAGAACATCCGGCATGTTACGTATGCTATGGCCTGGGTACTTATGAGCATTAGCGCAATAGGCGTTGTTATCCCCACTCCGGGTGCAATCGGTTCTTACGAGGCGCTTTCCAAAGCAGCGCTAGTTTTGTTGTTCGGGTTCGGAGAGTCTATAAGCCTTGCCTATGCTATTATAACCCACCTGGTTAGCTATTTCTTATTTATCTTTTCCGGGCTTTTATCGTTCTTTTTACTTAACCGTTATCACGATAATCTAATAAAAGTGGTAGAAACAAAACTGGAAGAATTATGAAGTATGTATTCGCTTTATTACTTGCTCTAGCCGTAACATCCATTTCTTTTTCCCAGGTTGACTTACGCGGCGGAATGGGAGTTTATTTCGTCAACATGCCTTCGGTTATCGATTATCTGAATCAAAACTTTGCGCCTGCAGACCAGCAGCTCGGCAATTTTAATTCCGCGGTTATATTTTCCGGCGAAGGCGGCTACATGCTGAATAAGAATTACGAACTTGGACTGGAAGTAGCCTATCTTATAAACTCATATAACTTTTCTTATACCCTTGGAGTTTATAAGCTCAACTACGGAATAGTAATGCCTTCCATAGTCAATTACTATGTAATTAGCGGCAAGGGATATTCTTTTAAATTCGGCGGGGGCATCGGCTTGCGCTTTGTTAAGGCCGATCAGCAGCTGCCTGCAACTCCCTCGGCAATTTCATATACGTCTACGGGGTTCGGCTTTCTGCTTAAAGCCGACGGCAATACTCTGCTGAGCGGAAATCTTTATGCAAACATCGGCGCCGACCTGCGGTATGACTTTAACGGCGAACCGAAGAGCAGCAGCGGATACCTTGTTAATAATGTTTATAAGAAGAATGTAAACTTTAACGCCCTTTCGGCGGGAATAAGACTGGGAATAACATATTTATTTTAGCCTGTACTTAAGCAGGCAGGGAGGATTTATTGAACATTTTTGAAGCGGCTCTTCTCGGTATTATTCAAGGGCTAACGGAATTTTTGCCGATAAGCAGTACGGGTCATCTTACAATTGCAGGCAAACTGATGCATCTTATTTCCGAGCAGCGACCGGAAGAATGGACGGCATTTATTGCCGTTATTCAACTCGGCACCTTAATTGCCGTAATAATTTATTTTTGGAAAGATATCTGGAAAATCATTTTTGAATTCTTAAACCAGAACTTTAAACAGAAAGTTAAATTTAAGGAACAGAGCCTGAACTCTAAGTTGGGATGGCTGATAATAATCGGTTCCATACCTGTAGGTGTTATAGGTCTATCGCTGAAGAAAGTTATTGAAGGCTCGCTGACAAAGGATCTTTATGTAATTGCTGCAAGCCTTATTATTCTGGCCGTAATTCTTGCGGCTGCGGAAAAGACTGCAAAGCTTAAGAAAGGCATGGGCGGTATTACAAAGCTCGATGCCTTTATTGTGGGGGTATGTCAATCGCTGGCTCTTATTCCCGGCAGCTCGCGCTCAGGTACTACAATTACCGGCGGCTTGTTTCTAGGCATGAATAGAGAGACGGCGGCAAGGTTTTCGTTTTTACTAAGTATTCCCGCTGTACTTGCAAGCGGTCTTCTTGAGTTTTATGAATCGTTGAAATATATAAATTCATCAATGGCGGTTCATCTTGCAGTAGCGACAATCTTTGCACTGGTATTCGGTTATCTGTCAATCGATTTTCTGCTCAAGTATTTAAGAAGAAATTCAACCTTCTTGTTCGTTTATTATCGTATTGCACTCGGTATATTAATAATCGTTTTAATTTCCACCCATGTAATTATGCCTTAGGAGGAACGATGAGCAAAATCTTTTTGTTAATTATGCTGTTTGCGGTTTTAACCGGTTACGGTAATGCAGTATCAAATTCAAATAAAAATAAAATAGAAAGCAGCGCAATGAATGATTCAACCAATACTGCCGCCGATTCAGTTCGCTTAAACGATTCGACATTGGTAGCGGTAATTAAAACAAATATGGGAACTATCAAAATTCAGCTATTACCGGTGGAAGCTCCGAAGACAGTTGAAAATTTTGTGGGGCTCTCCAATAAAGGATATTTTAACGGTATAATATTTCACCGCGTTATTTCCGGTTTCATGATTCAGGGCGGCGACCCTACCGGAACAGGCAGAGGCGGAGAAAGCATTTGGGGCGGCAAGTTTGACGATGAGATAAGCCCTAATCTGAAATTCGACCAGCCCGGCGTAGTTGCTATGGCAAACGCAGGTCCTAATACTAACGGCAGCCAGTTTTTTATTACGGTAGCGCCCACACCCTGGCTCGACGGCCATTATTCCATTTTCGGAAAGGTTATCGGAGGGATGGATGTTGTTTATGCAATAAGCAACGTGGCTACTTCGGTTCCGGGTGATAGACCTTTATCCGATGTTGTTATGGAAAGCGTTACCATAGAAAGCGGAAGCAAGTAAAATTCATTTGTGTTGTTGAAATAAATGGCAAAGACTAAAGTTCAGCTACCTTCGGTAAATCTTATATCAGCCGATTTAAGGAATAATAAAATTCTTCCGGTCTATTTCCTTTACGGCGCCGATGCATACAGCATGGAAGCGGCAGTATTGCAGATTGAAAATAAGATTTCTCCTTTCATTTCTTCCGACTTTGACAAAGAGATATTTTACGGCGAGAAAAATTCTCTAGCAGAGATTTTGGACTTTGCCTCGGCATTTCCATTCGGTACCGGCAAGAAATTTATTATTGTTAAAGAGTTCGAAAAGATAAGGGACAAAAAAAATCTTATATCATACATTAAATCTCCGCCCGGCTTTACGGTGATAGTATTTTTAAACAACGGCGAAATAAGCAACCTTGATGCCGAACCCTTTGCCAGCATGGTGGAAAGGAAATTTATCTTTGAGGCGAAAAACCTAAAGGGCGAAAATTTAATTGAATGGCTTGTGGGCAGCACAAATGCAAAAGGGAAAATAATTACACAGGAAAATGCACGCCTGCTGGTGGAAATTTCCGGCGAAGACAGGGAAATACTGGAATCGCAGCTTGAAAAAATTTTCGTTTACCTGGGAGATAAACCGGAAGTAACATTCGATGCGGTAAAATCGCTTTCTACCGAACTTAAGGAATACAGTATCTTCGATCTGCAGAATGCGGTGGGGAGAAAAAATAAAGCCGAAGCTTTTAAAATAGCCTACAAGCTGCTTGTGTCAGGCGAGAGTTCTACTTTTTTAATTAGCATGCTTACCAAATATTTTACCGGACTTTCCAAAATAAATGAACTGAAAGAGAAAAAAATGCCTGACCAGGCGGCAGCAAGAATTGTGGGGACGCATCCGTATTATTACAGGGATTATTTAGCTGCCAGACAGTTATTTTCCGATAGAGAAATTTACCGTGCCGTTCAGGCGCTGCTAAAAGCCGATATAAGCGTTAAGACAACCTCGTCCGACGAAAAAACGGTTGTCTCAATTTTGCTGGCAGAAATTTTAGCTTGACTATCCGGCTCAAATTTAAGCCGACGAAAATAAAACATTATCACTTAATAGTCTCTTTGGTTAGACGAGACCCGTCTCCGGTAAAAAGCAAGAAATTGAGCGAAATTTTAAGCATTTTTGTTTTGAATTATTACGATTCTTTTTCTATATTTGCTGACGATTTTTGCAAACAAATTCTTATTATTTAGGTTTTTAACATGAAAAAAGGAATTCATCCAAATTATAGACCCGTTGTTTTTCAAGATGCATCTTGTGATTTTGCTATTTTAACCCGTTCGACGATTGATACTTCCGAGCATATACAATGGGAAGACGGTAATACTTATCCTCTGGTTAAGCTTGAAATTTCAAGCGGCTCCCATCCGTTTTTTACAGGCAAGCAAAAGCTGTTAGATACGGCAGGCAGAGTTGAGAAGTTTAATAAGAAATATTCTAAGACCAAGTAATCCCCTTTCAAAGATTAGAATTTATTGTCGAGTGTTTTGTAAAGCCAGATTACTTCTGGCTTTTTCGTATTAATATATGAGTAACTCATGTTACGCAAAATTATAAAGCTTGAGTGTCATACCCGCGAAAGCGGGTATCCAAGATGCGAAAATATGATAAAAAATGGATTCCCACTTTCGTGGGAATGACAATGCGGGCATCAAAATGTATTCCTGCGTAACATGAGTTATTTATTTTCCTGCTTGCTAATTAATCCCATTTAATTATAAATGCTTGTTGAAGAATACGAATAGATATTACCAGTCAATATAAACCTCCTTCCGGTAAAGATTCTTTACTGAAAAAATATTAAATTATTATGTAGATTTTTAAGAACTGGAATTGCGATGCAGCTTTGCATTTTTGAAGGCATTAATTACGACAGGCTTGAACCGCTTATATTCTCAAGGCCCGTTTATGATCTTGTTTGCGGTATTACAACTCTTAGGGATAAAATATTAAGAGCATATCCCGGAGTAAAATATTCTCTTCACTGCCGGCCGTATCTTACCTCCTTTTTAAGGAGCCGGAATAACGGAATAGAAATAAACAGTATTGAAGACGATGAATGTCTTTTTGTTAACGGTGCAATTTTAGCTCCCGCAAACTTAAGCGAAATAATTCCCATTAAAGATGCCGGGGACAAAATTTATATAAGCGGAGATAACTTAATTGCTGCCCGTGTTTCCGGTAATAACCTGGATGAATTGAAGAATCACTTGCATGAACTGTTGAGCGAGGGAAATTTTAACGGCCTTCCAGTTGAGAATGTCGAAATAAAAACCGTTGATTACATCTGGGATTTGATAAATAACAACGGCAAAGAACTTATTAAAGACTTTCTATATCTTTCTTCCGGTAACAAAGATAAAACAGCCGGCAAGGTTTTGGAAGGCGCGCACTTAATAGAAAAAGAAAACATATTATTATCCGGTGGCTCGGTAATAAAATCCGGCGCTGTTTTGGATGCTTCCAACGGCCCTATCTACATAGATAAAAACGCAACGGTATTCCCCAATGCGGTAGTGGAGGGCCCGGTGTATCTTGGTGAATATTCTCAGATAAAAAGCTGTGCAAGAATTTACGATAACGTATCGATAGGAAAGGTATCCAAGGTCGGCGGAGAAGTTGAGGACTCTATTATCCTTCCGTATTCCAACAAGCAGCACTCGGGCTTTATTGGTCATGCATACCTGGGCAGCTGGGTTAATCTTGGTGCAGATACAAATTGCAGCGATCTGAAAAATAATTACGGCAGCGTTAAGGCATATGTTAACGGCGAGGTGGTTAATACCGGCTCTCAGTTTCTGGGGGTTATAATGGGCGACCACACCAAGACGGCGATAAATACAATGTTCAATACCGGAACTACCGTGGGATTTTCCTGCAATATTTTCGGGGCAGGCTTCCCCGGCAAATACCTGCCTTCTTTCTCATGGGGCGGTAGCGATGCAGTTACTACCTATGATATCGAAAGAAGTATTGAAACGGCTAAAAGAGTTATGCTGAGACGAAGTAAAGAGATGCACGAGACCGAAGAAAAATTATTTAGAAAAGTTTTCGACCTAACAAAAAAAGAAAGGAGAAAACGGGGCTACCCTTATTAATAATATGACTGTACTTGAAGAACATACAATTCAAAATTTATACGAAGGCGTTAGAGGGCTGGCGGTTAAAATTCTTAACAGGGTTGAAAGGACCGATGCTTACCTGGAAAAGCTCCTTGATAACGAAATGCGTAACACCGAGTTGAACGGACAGGATAAAGCGCTTCTTTATGAAATTGTTCACGGCGTTATCAGATGGATGGGAAGGCTTGACTGGATTCTTAACGGATTTTATAAAGGACAATTTTCCAAGGCGATTCCTAATTTGAAAAACGGATTAAGGGTCGCTCTCTATCAAATTTTATTTCTCGATAAGATCCCCGATTACGCTGTTGTTAACGAGGCTGTTGAGTTTGTTAAAAAGCTGCAGGGCCAAAAACCGGCAGACCTTACGAACGCTATTCTAAGGAACATTATAAGAAGCAAAAATGCAATCAGGTATCCGGACCCGAATGAAGACCTGCTGGGTTATATAAGCGCTTTTTATTCTCATCCCTCGTGGATGGTTAAAAGATACCTCGCCAGGTTCGGAAGGGAAAATACCGAAAAGCTTCTTGCGGCTAATAATGAAAAGCCATACCTCACGTTAAAGATTAATGCACTAAAAACAAAGCCGGAAGAATTTAGAGAGCTGCTGAACTCGGTTAACCTTAGGTTTAATTCCGGCAGGTACCTGCCGGAATTTTTCCAGCTTCAGAACCTGACGAACATTACCGCCTGGGAGTATTACAACCAGGGATACTTTAATGTGCAGGATGAAAGCGCGGGACTTGCATGCAGGCTGCTGGATCCGCAGCCCGGGATGAGAGTACTTGATATGTGTTCCGCGCCCGGCGGAAAAACCGCATACATTGCCGGGCTAATCCACGATGAAGGTGAGATTGTAGCACTAGACAGGTACGACAGCAGGCTAAACATTATGAGAAAAAATATGCAGCGGCTTGGGATTAAGAGCGTAAAGACGATTGAGATAGATGCCCTTGAATATAACAACGGCAAATTTGATAGAGTACTTGCAGACGTACCGTGTTTGGGTTCCGGAACGCTTTCCAAGAAGCCGGATATAAAATGGAAAAAGGATTTGCTGGATTTAAAAAGAATTACGGATATTCAGTATGAACTGCTGATAAAGGCGTCAACTTTGGTTAAGCCCGGCGGTGTACTGGTATACAGCACTTGTTCCATCGAACCGGAAGAGAACGGCGAGATAGTTAAGAAATTTCTTAACAATAATCCCGCCTTCATACTAAAAGATGCATCCGATCAGTTCCCAAAAGAATTATTAGATGAAACCGGGTGTGTTCAAACGCTTCCTCATATTCATCATATGGACGGTGCGTTTGCGGCAAGGCTGGTTTATACCTGTTAGCAGCATCGGAGGTTCTGCAGAAATCTAAATTGAGTAACTTGAAGGATTGTACTTTTGTTAAATTCTTTTTAGCGGCCGACCTTGAATTAAATAATATTAATCTATTAGATTAATATCGATTAAATATTTTGTTAGGCTGCCTGTACAACGACCGTCAGCAAACAAATAAAGGATATTAATTATGGAACAGAACACACTGTCCTCGCCCGAAGAGGCAGTAAGACGGGTAGTTATGGATGTCATCGAACATGGCAGCGTCTATGACGTCGATATGCTGGATAGACTCTATTCTGATAACATGCAGATTGTCCGTGTAACGTTGGACGGCAAAACGAACGTGCTAAGTAAACATGACGTATTGCATTTCTTTCAATCTATGCGCTCTGCTGGAGCAGAACCGCTCAGCACAAATGCACAATTCAATCATATTGAAGCCGGAAACGATATGGCCCATGTGGTTGTAACCAGAACTACGAAGCTGTTCGGCAAACCCGAGAAGTCCGTTTACAGCGTCTGTCTTGCGAAAAAAGAATCCGGCTGGAAAGTGGTGAAAGAAACTGTGGTTTCGGTCGCGTAGCGCCGGGATCATGCGCCAGCCTAACGAGCCGGTCAAGCGGACGCTCGTAAACTCGCGCCGCTTACCGGCATGTTAGACCGTTTAATAAAATAGAGAATTGTAATGATTATAAAAAATTAATAAGCTTAAAAATCTAGAATTTTTTGATTGAATCTGAACTAAACCACATTTCAAAGGATACTATTGATATTATCCATTTCCTTGATAATATTCATTATGAAAAAATTATTGGTGGGCAATCTTTGTAAAATGCTTGCACTTGATCAAATATTATGATAAAAAAATACTTATCAAATTTATTCAAGACCTTTCAAAAAGGTGATGCAAGAGAGGAATCATATTACAAACATCTTGCAGATTTTATTACAGCATTTTCTGATTCCGAACGGAAAAAGAAAATTGATGTAACTATTCTCCCTAAAAAAACAGAAGCCGGAAATCCCGATTTTAGAATTTGGGACGGCAGACAAAAAATAATCGGCTATATTGAGGCAAAAGATTTAGGAGTTAACCTTGACAGAATTGAAGACAGCGAACAACTCGAAAGATATTTATCAACTTTCCCGAATGTTATTTTAACAAACTTTACAGAGTTTCGTTTATACAGAAATGGCGAAAGAATAGAAAATATATCAATTGCACATCCTTTTGTTATTAAAAAACTTTCTACAATTCCCCCGATTCAAAACGCAGATAAACTTTTTGAACTAATAGAAAGATTTTTAGACTTTTCACTTCCAAAAACTTACACAGCAAAAGCTCTTGCTGTAGAACTTGCCAAAAGAACAAAGTTTCTGAAAGATGAAATTGTAAGCGAGGAATTAAAACACGGTACTAAATCTATTCACAGTTTTTATAATGCGTTCAAAGAGTTTTTAATTGCCGGAATAAATGAAAATGAATTTGCCGACCTTTATTCTCAGACAATAGCATACGGTTTATTTGCTGCAAGGCTCCGGGCCGACAAAGATTTTAACAGAAAACTTGCTTTCCAATATATTCCAAAATCAATTGGCATACTTCGGGATGTTTTCAAGTTTATTTCCTTGGAAGACCTGCCGCAGCAAATGGAAATAATAATTGATGATATTGCGGAAGTTCTTTCGGTTGCGGATGCAAAAAAGATTCTTGACCAATATTATCACGAAGGAAAAGAAAGCGATCCCGTTTTGCATTTTTACGAAACTTTCCTTTCGGTATACGATCCTGCAACAAGAGAAAAACGAGGCGTTTATTACACACCCGAACCGGTCGTTTCTTTTATCGTCCGTTCGCTTCATCAAATACTTAAATATAAATTCGATATAGCTGATGGTCTTGCGGCAAAAGATGTAACTCTGCTTGATCCCGCCGGTGGAACTCTTGGATTTCTTGCTAAGGCAATTGAAACAGCGGTTGAGGAGTTTGAAAGCAAATATGGCAAAGGAGCTGTTAAATCTTTTCTAAAAGATCATATTCTGCAAAATTATTATTCATTTGAATTGATGATGGCTCCTTATGCAATAGGACATATGAAAATGTCCTTCCTCTTGGAGGAACTTGGTTACAGAATGGAAGATGATGAGCGTGTAAAATATTATTTGACTAACACTCTCGAAATGAAAGAACTTGATGAGTCCAAATTCCCCGGAATGTCATCACTCTCTTACGAGAGCCACGAAGCCGGAAAAGTTAAAAAGCAAGTTCCTATTCTTGTTATTCTTGGCAACCCACCGTATTCAGGAATATCATCAAATAAGGGCGAATGGATTACTGAGCAAATTGAAACATATAAATATGTTGATGGTGAACATTTCAAAGAAAGAAAGCATTGGCTTCAAGACGATTATGTAAAATTTATCCGCTTCTCTCAATGGAAAATTGATCAAGCCGGGGAAGGAGTTCTAGGTTTTATAACAAACCACAGTTATTTGGATAATCCTACTTTCCGTGGAATGCGGCAAAGTCTAATGAACAGCTTTGATGAAATTTATATACTTGATCTACACGGTAATAGTTTGAGAAAAGAAAAAACGCCCAGCGGCGGCAAAGATGAAAATGTTTTTGACATTCAACAAGGGGTTGCAATAGCATTCTTTATCAAACACAGGAAGAAAAAAACAAAATCAATCGTTCATAAAGAAATTTTTGGGCTGAGGGAATCAAAATACGGTTGGCTTGATAAACATAGCTTTAAAAATGCAAAATGGAATATCCTTAAGCCACAAACACCTTTTTATTTCTTTATCCCAAGAGATGAAAAACACATAAAAAAATACCAAACTTATTTATCTCTACAAGAAATTTTTCCGATAAACGTTACGGGCATTGTTACAGCAAGAGACAAATTTGTAATTGATTTTGATGAATTAGTATTGAAGCGACGAATAGAAGAATTTAGAAGTTTACTGATAGATAACACCTATTTAAAAAATAGATATGATCTTAAAGACACACGTGGCTGGAAATTTGCAAAAGCTAGAAAAGATTTAGTTAAAGATGATAATTGGAGCAATTACTTCGCAAAAATTCTTTACCGCCCTTTTGACTTAAGAAGTATTTACTATACTGAGAAAATGGTTGATTGGGGAAGACAGAAAATTATGCGTCATATGTTGGAAGAAAACATTTCGCTGTGTTTTATGCGTCAAGTATCAATCTCGGAATCCTATACACATGTATTGATCAGCGAGCATATGGTTGATAATAGAACTTTTTTCAGCAGCAAAGGAATAATTCAACAGGCCCCCCTCTATCTTTATCCTGAAAGAAAAGAGAAAAAGAAAAATCCACTAATTCAAATGATGATGTTTGAGCCAGAAGTAAAATACCAAGTAAAGCAACCAAATATCAATTCCCAATTATTTGAAGAACTCAAAAAGAATTTCAAAAAAGAAGTAACGCCGGAAGAAATATTTTATTACATCTATTCCGTTCTTTACAGTAATACTTACCGCACAAAATATGCGGAGTTCTTAAAGACAGATTTTCCGCGCGTTCCTTTCACAAAAGATTACAAAGTATTTGTTCAACTAGGCAAACTTGGTAAACAGCTTACGGATTTGCATTTGTTAAAATCAAAAGATTTAGAAAAAACAATCTCCAAATTTCCAATTAACGGTAGCAACAAAGTAGAAAAACCTCTCTTCGACACCACTCAACATAATAGTGGAAAAGTATGGATAAACAAAGAACAATATTTTAACGGAATAAGAGAAGAAGTATGGCAGTATCAAATTGGGGGTTATCAAGTTTGCGAGAAATGGTTAAAAGACAGAAAAGAAAGAAAACTTACTACTGAGGAAATAAAAACATACTGTAAAATTGTTACTGCGCTGTCAAAAACTATTGATTTACAAAAAGAAATAGATAAATATTTTGAAGAAGTTGAGAAAACGGCATAAAAAATGTCTCATGCCGAAAGCATTTTAGCATTCGGCTTTTGTGCATTTTAAAAGTTTTTAGTTCCGTTTTGGCTTTGTTGTTAAGAGTAGTTTGTAAATGAAAGTTTGTTCTAATTAAAAAGTTATTTAATAAATGTAGTATTGTTGAATAGACTTCGGCTTAGGCACAACGTCGTTAGACAGTTGGTGAAGTTAATCTAATTGAAATTAAACCTTAAATAAATGTTATTGCCATGCTAAACAAATTTGCAGAAGAATTAAAGACAGCGCGAATTAAGAACGATATAACCCTGCAGCAAATTGCAAACAAAACCAGGATTGATATAAAGTTTCTGGAGTCACTCGAGAACGGGAACTTTAATTTTCTGCCCGAGCTTTATATTAAGGCGTTTATTAAGGAGTATTCGAAAGTAGTAGGGCTTGATGATGAGCTGATGCTTAAAAAGTTCGGTGCGGCTAAAAAGGGTGTTGCTTACAACGAAAGTGAGGAAGCAGGGGAAGACATAAAAAAAATTAAGCCGCAGGAAGAAGAGACGAAGCATAGAAGAGAACAGGCATACACCGCACCGCAATATGAATATAACCAGACCGGCAGTGAAAGGAATTCCGCTTCGGAGTTAAAAGCTAAAAAACAGCGGATGATGATAGCCGGCGGTGCTGTTGCTGTAATAGCAGTCTTCCTTATTATTTATTTCGCTTTTATAAAAAGCGGCTCCGGAATAATCGTGTCCGAAAAACCGTACGATGAAATTAGAAAAGAAAATAAAGAGCGTTATGCTGCTGAAGCGCCCCAGCCGCAGCCTACCGGCACTACTTATGTTGCTGCACCGGACAGCCTCTTGCTTAATATTGAAACTACGGATACTTCCTGGGTAAAAATTTTGCTGGACGATTCCGTCTCTGAAGAATTTACACTGTTCCCTTATTCCCAAAAGAACATAAAGGCTAAAAGAAATTATAAAATTATTGTGGGCAATTCCGGTGCGGTTCGTTTAAAGCTAAACAACAAGCCGCTAAATTTTACGGGCAATAAAAGGGAAGTAAAATATGTTTCGATCGACAGCACCGGTCTCCAGTATTTAAGCTCTCCTCCTAATATCAAGTAACCCCCATGGCAAATCAAATAGAAAAAAACATAGAAGAATTACGAGATCTGATAAGAGAGCATGATTACAAATATTATGTTCTCGCCGAGCCGGTAATAAGCGATGAGGATTACGACAGGCTAGTTAAAGAATTGGAGAGGCTGGAGGCTGAAAATCCCGGTTTGATAACACCGGACTCGCCTACTCAGCGCGTGGGTAAAGACCTTACCAAGGAATTTAAACCCGTTACGCACAAAGTACCCATGCTTAGCCTTGCTAACACTTACAACGAGGAGGAGCTTTATGATTTCGACAGGCGCGTAAGAAACACCTTGCCCCCGGGCGAAGCTGTTGAGTATGTGGTTGAGCCGAAGATTGACGGTGCCTCTGTAAGCCTGAATTACGTTGACGGCTATCTTAAGACCGCCGCTACGAGGGGCGACGGGGTTGTGGGCGAAGAGATTACCGTGAACACTAAGACAATTAAATCTGTCCCGCTGAAGCTGAAGAATTATAAGTCCTTTAAGAAAAGCCTAAACGACTTCGAAGCGCGCGGCGAAATCTTTATGAAGATAAAAGATTTTAAGCAGCTTAACAAAGAGAGAGAAGAACAGGGCGAAAAGCTTTTTGCCAATCCGCGCAACTCTGCTGCAGGCACTTTAAAAATACAGGACCCGCAGATAGTTGCAAAGCGGCCGCTGAACATTTTCCTTTACATGCTTGTAAGTACTGAAGAAGAATTTATTACCCAGATGGAAAATTTGGAACTGCTTAAAAAGCTCGGCTTCAACGTTAATAAAGAATATGAGCTCTGCCGAAATATGGATGAGGTGTTAAGGTCGTGCAGGCGGCTGGAGGCAAAGAGAGAATCGCTCGAGTATGAGATTGACGGTGCGGTAATAAAAGTAAATTCGATAAGGCAGCAGAAGCTTTTGGGCAGCATTGCAAAATCGCCCAGGTGGGCGGTAGCATTTAAGTTTAAAGCTAAGCAAGCGTTTACTAAAATAAATAAAATTACCTGGCAGGTTGGCAGAACCGGCGCAGTTACGCCCGTTGCGGAACTTGAACCGGTATTCCTTTCCGGTTCCACTTTAAGCCGCGCAACTTTGCACAACTACGATGAAATAAAAAGGAAGGATATACGTGAAGGCGATACGGTAGTTATTGAAAAAGGCGGGGATGTAATTCCAAAGGTTGTATCCGTAGTTGAAATTGAAAGAGGTAAAAACAGCCGTCCTGCTAAGCCGCCTGATAACTGCCCAGTATGCGGCTCGCCGTTGTTTAAGCCCGAGAATGAAGTTGCCTATTATTGCGAGAACACCGAATGCCCCGCGCAGATAAAAGGCAGGATTGAGCATTTTGCAGCAAGGGGAGCTATGGATATTGAAGGTCTTGGCGAAGCATTGATAGACCTGTTTGTTGAAAGAGGATTCCTAAATACCTATGCCGATATATACGACTTAAAGGATAGAAGAGAAGAACTTGTTGCGGTAGAAAGGCTGGGAAACAAAAGCATTGATAATCTTCTCGCTGCAATTGAAGACAGCAAAAAGCAGCCGTTCTCAAAGGTACTTTTTGCATTGGGAATTAGATACGTCGGCGCCGGTGCCGCACGCAAGCTCGCGGATCATTTCCTAACCATAGATAAAATGATAACTGCCGGCGAGGATGAGATTTCAAAAGTGCATGAGATAGGTCCGAGCATAAGCGGCAGCGTAAAAAAGTTTTTTTCTAGCAAAGCCAATTTGAATATTATTCAAAGACTAAAAGAACACGGCCTTAATTTCAAATCGGAAGTAAAGAAAGCCGGAGATAATTTCTTTACTGGAAAGACCTTCGTCCTTACGGGATCTCTTTCCACTTTTTCGCGCGAAGAAGCAGGCGAGAAGATAATTGCGCTGGGAGGCAAGGTTGCTTCCGGCGTAAGCAAAAAAACCGATTACGTTGTAGCCGGGGAAAACGCAGGCTCAAAACTGGATAAGGCCGAAAGTCTGGGCATTAAAATTCTAAACGAAGAAGAATTCTTAAAGCATCTTAAAGAATAATAGCAACATGTTCGACTCTTTTAAAAAAGTAATTACTGAATTTATAATTAGGAAAAAGTTAAAGCACAGCAGGTCTGCAAAGCAATCATTTAAAAACTTCTTTAAAGATTCTTCTCTCTTCCTTGTCTTAATGCCCGAGGGCGAGCGGGAATTTCATCTTGCTGTTGATATGTTGAAATGGTACGACGAACAGGGCAAGAGCATAAAAATATTTACTCACGACTACCGTGTAAGCCTTCTGCCGCCCAAGTATCATTCGCTGGTAATCGACTATAATCTTAAAGACATAAACAGATTCAGCCTGCCTTCAAAGAGCCTTGTGGCAAGGCTGCACAGCCTTGAGTTCGACGCAGTGCTTGATCTCAATAAGGAAGAGAACCTGTTCAACAGTATGGCAGCAAACCTTGTTAAGGCGCCGGTAAGAGTCGGCTTCAAGAAAAAGAACTCGGATATATATTACAACCTGCAGGTGGCCGATTCGGATAATAATCCTGAAATCTTTTATAAAAATTTCTTAAATTGCCTACAAATGTTTTAAAGGATTATCATGAATTTTGAAACGAAGAGGGTCGGGGACATAACGATATTCAAATTAAACGAGAAAAGACTGGACACCAACGTTTCGGGTCTTGTTAAGGGAGAATTTACAATCCTTTTAAAAGTTGAGGGTGTAAATAAACTTATTGTAGATTTAAGCGAAGTGGAAACCTGCGACAGTTCCGGCCTAAGCGCCTTGCTTGTTGCCAACCGGATTCTTCAAACCTCTGACGGAAGTATGAGGCTTGCGGCTCCATCTGAAAAAGTACAATCGCTGATTAAAATTACACAACTGGACCGCGTGCTGCCTGTCTGCATTACCGTTGACCAGGCATTTGAAGAACTAAAAAAGGAATAGGCATTAAATAGTGAACCACAGTTATCTGGACTACGTTATAATAATAGTATACCTTATTGGTATAGCTGTTTTCGGCATAGTATCCGGCGGCAAACAAAAAACGATCAACGATTATTTCTTAGGCTCTAAAAACGTTCCCTGGTGGGTGGTCTGTTTTTCTATTGTTGCTGCCGAGACGAGCACCCTTACATTCATTTCAATCCCCGGTCTTGCTTACCTTACCAACATGAATTTTCTTCAGGTAACTTTCGGGTACCTTATCGGGAGAATAATTGTCGCATTTGTTTTTCTGCCCGCCTACAGCAAGGGTGAATTAAAAACAGTTTATACTTTTTTAGAAAACAGGTTCGGCGGCAAGACAAGATCGTTCGCTTCAATCGTCTTTTTATTTACAAGGATGGCTGCCGACGGAGTAAGGCTTTACGCAACTGCAATTCCTTTGAAACTGATGTTAAATATTTCTTATCCGCAGGCTATTATAATTCTGGCGATAATAGCACTTATCTACACATATACCGGCGGCGTAAAGGGTGTTATATGGGTAGAGGTAGTACAGATGTTTACCTACCTGGGCAGCGCCGTGCTTGCGGGAATTTTTATCATTCATCTTTTGCCCGACGGATGGCAGTCTGTAACTAATGCGGCCGCGCCGGCAAATAAGTTTAATATTTTTAATTTGGGATTCGATAAAGGCTTCTCCGGGTTCTTCAGCCAGCCGTATACTTTAATCGGCGGTCTAATCGGCGGAGCTTTCCTTTCCATGGCATCGCACGGTACAGATCAGCTAATTGTGCAAAGACTGCTGACTACAAAAACGTTAAAGGACAGCCAGCGGGCAATTATAGGAAGCGGGATAATTATTGTAGTTCAGTTTACTATTTTCTTAACCGTAGGTGTGCTGCTTTATGCATACTACGGCGTAATGAGCGTAAAGTCGGATACGGTATTCCCCAGATTTATAATCGACGTGCTGCCGCCGGGATTAAGCGGAATTATAATATCGGGATTGTTTGCCGCTGCTCTCTCAACTCTTGCGGGTTCGATGAGCTCGCTTGCATCATCCACAATGATGGATTTGTATACTCCGTTTTTCGGTAGGCTGAACGACGATAAAAAACAGCTTATGATCTCGAGGATGTTTACTATTATGTGGGCGGTGCTGCTGGTAGGGGCTGCGCTGTTTTTTATGAATACGTCCCAGGCGGTTGTAGAACTTGCACTCAGTATTGCGTCATTTACATACGGCGGACTGCTCGGTACCTTTCTGCTGGGCATACTGGTTAAAAAAGCCAGGCAGGAAGATGCGCTTGCAGGCTTTGTTGCAGGCATCTTTATTATGATTACGGTTATCTCTCTTAAGCTGGTTGCCTGGACCTGGTTTACCTTTATAGGCGTTGCCGCTACTCTGCTTATCGGCGGATTATTAAATGGCTTATCGGACAGAGATTCACATCCGGCAGTTAACAAATAATGATCGGAAAAGTTCTATCCCTTTCCTATGAAAAAGTATTCCGGATTTATTAAGTACCGGCTGTTTTTTTACAGCATTGTTTTTTTGTCGGTGGGTATTGTTACAAGAACTATTTTATTTTACGGCGCCGGACTTTTAATGCTAATATATGCTCTGGCTGCAAAGAGGAAAAAATAAAGGGATTCCCTGTTTGTCTTTTTTTTAATATTTTAGCTGCAGTAATTAGTTAAACAACAAACGGGGTTGGAAAATGAAAGCTAAACTAGCCGTATCCTTTCTTATTCCGGTCATAGCCATTTCGGTTTTAAGCTGCTCAAGCTCAACGGGACCGGGCGGGCAAGGCACGTGGAAAATTGCCGGACAAATCAACAGTAGCTCATCTATCAACTCAATAAGATTTATTGACGAACGAACCGGCTGGGCAGCCGGCAGCCAAGGCAAAATATTTAAGACCGAAGACGGCGGGATAAACTGGAGCCAGCAATACAGCGGCATAAATTCTAAGCTCCTTAACATAAATTTTATAAATGAATATACTGGCTGGATAACGGGACTTAATAATGTAATCCTTTATACAAGTAACGGCGGCGCTTCATGGGCGCTGCAGAGCTTTGATGCCGACTCCACAAAAATTATTTCCGCCATAGCTTACTGCGACGACTTTAATTGCTGGGCAATAAACAATGCAGGCCGGTTGTATTTCTCCAGCGATAGAGGTGAAACCTGGCAGACGAAAACGTGCTTTAACGAATACGGCTTTTCAAATATTTTTTTCCCATGCACGATGGAAGGGTTTATCTTTAAACGCTCAGGTAATCTTATATACAGAACGTTCGACGGAGGAGACTCATGGCAGAGGTACGATTTGCCTGTTGCCTGTGGCAGCGAAGCCTTCTTCGTCGATCAGAACTCGGGATGGGTTGCAGAGGATTGGGCGGTCAGCTCAACAATCCATGAATCGGCGGCTGTCTATTTTACATCAGACGGAGGATTAAACTGGGAAAAGAGAGGAAGCATAAAATCAATTATGCTGGACAATTTAATCTTTGTTAACGGCAATTCCGGCTGGTGCAACAGTGCAGATAAAATTTACCGCACCACAGACGGCGGCTTTACCTGGAACGTTGAATTTACACTGGAAGACAACCAGTTCATCAAAGATTTGTTTTTGATTGATGAAATGAACGGATGGGCTCTTACGAGCAATAATTATATTGTAAAATATTCTCCCATGTAATATGAATTGAAAATGAAACCGGAAAAGGCTAAGAAATGAATGCTCAAAATCTCTCCCGTCGTACTTTTATAAAAAGGACTGCCGGTATTAGTCTTCTTTTAGGCGGTGCAGGTTTCGCATTTTCAAACCTCAGGAACTTCTTATCTTCATCAGGCACCGAATCGTTTCTGGATTTTATTGTCGAATCGAAGCTGCTGCAGGATGCACCTATTGCAAGGTACTGGACTTCGACATCCGCTAAGGAAAGCAATTGCCTTTACTGCCATACAAGCAGCGAGGTAGCCGGGCAAAAATCTCACAAACATGACGACGAAATAATTAAGTGCCTGCTCTGTGCCCAGGGCTGCGTTATAAAGAAAGGCGAAAGAGGGAAATGCAGGGCCCGCATAAATTTAAACGGTAAGTTAAGAACCCTTGTGTACGGCCACCCCGTTTCCATCCATATCGATCCTATCGAGAAGAAGCCGTTCTATCATTTCCTGCCGGGCGTCGAAGCATTCTCGCTTGCAACTGCAGGCTGTCCTTTATCGTGCAAGTTCTGCCAGAACTGGGAAATATCCCAGGCCAGCCCGGAAGATTTTTCCACGGATTTTGTTCAGCCCGGCACTATTGTTAAAGCATCTGCAGAAAGGAGCGTTCCCGTAATTGCATTTACATATAACGAGCCGACAGTATTTACAGAGTATCTTATCGATATATCGCGCATGGCAGCTAAGGAAAATATAAGGAGTATTTTAGTAAGCTGCGGATTTATGAACCCGGAGCCGCTTGCCGAAATGTGCAGCGTACTCAGCGCAATTAAAATTGATCTTAAGGGATTCAGCGAGGATTTTTACAGGAAGGTGTGCAGCGCAGAGCTTAAGCCGGTATTAAGATCGATTAAGCAAATCTCGAAAACCAAAGTGCATCTGGAAATAGTTAACCTTGTGGTGCCGACATTGAACGATTCGGATAAAATGTTAAACGAATTATCTAATTGGATCGTAAACGAAATCGGGCCCGATGTTCCGGTTCACTTTACTCGTTTCCATCCGGATTATAAACTGCTCAATCTCTCGCCTACTCCTATTTCGGTTCTTGAACGCGCCAGAGATATTGCTATGGCGAAAGGAATTCATTTCGCTTTCGTCGGTAACGTTCCGGGCCACACGGGGAACAATACTTATTGCCCTTCATGCCGCAAGGCAGTAATTAAAAGGTCCGGATTCTTTGTGGTTGAAAAGCATTTGAAGGATGGGCGGTGCGAATATTGCAATCAACTAATTGCAGGAGTTTGGAAATGAATATGAATATTAAACATTATATTGCGGCTATGCTGCTGCTTGTTTCAATAGCAAATGTAAACTGTAAAGGACAAGAGATGAAAAACGAAATTAGAAAGGCTGTGTTTGCCGATCAGTTTTATCCCGGCGATCCGGACAAATTAAAAATGGCGCTGAAGGATTATTTTGCAGATGCAGTAGTTAAAAACACCGGGAAGCCTGTTGCAGTAATTGTGCCTCATGCCGGATATATTTATTCGGGGCAGATTGCTGCCGACGCTTATAACCAGGCGCGTAATTACAAGTACGGTCTTGTAATAATATTGGGGACGAACCATACAACAGGCGGCTTTAATAATATCGGTGTGTATCCCGGCAGCGCATTCGAAACGCCGCTAGGGAAGGCGGAAGTTGACAAACAGGCAGCTGAGCAGTTAATTAAATCGGATGAAGACTGCGTTTATAGTTCCGAAGTTCATGCCAGGGAACATTCAATCGAAGTGCAGCTGCCTTTTATTCAGTATCTTTTCCCGGGGGTAAAGATACTTCCGATGGTTGTTGGTACTACCGATATCGCAATGTGCAAAAGGTTCGGTAAAATTCTTGCAGAAGCAGTTAAAGATAAAAACCCGTTAATTGTTGCAAGCTCTGATCTTTCTCATTATCCCCAATACGACGATGCCGTTAAAACCGATAAAAATACATTGAGAACAATTACGGAAATGGACCCCGAAAAATTTTCTTACGAAATTAAGAGGCAAATGTCCGGCGATGTTTCTAACCTTGTTACGTGCGCATGCGGCGAAGGCCCGATTATCGTAGCAATGGCTGCATCCAAGGAACTGGGAGCTAGCGGCGGCTCGGTTATCAGTTATGCAAATTCGGGCGATAATATAGTCGGCAATAAAGAAAAAGTTGTAGGCTACGGCGCAGTTGTCTTTTCAAATGTAAAAGAAGATGAACCGGCTGAAACTAAAGCCGATGAATCCGGTACGTTCGAGTTAAGCGATTCAAATAAGAAAGCGTTGCTGGGGTTTGCCAGAAAGTCCATCGAGCAATATCTTTCAACCGGGACAGTTCCCGCTGCGCGCGGTTTCGATCCTTTACTGGAAAGAAAAATGGGAGCCTTTGTTACTCTTAGAAAGCACAAGGAACTGCGGGGCTGCATTGGTTATATGATGCAGGATTTGCCTTTGTGCCGTGTAGTAGGTGCGATGGCTCTGCAGGCCGCTTTGAATGACTCAAGGTTTATGCCCGTAACGCCGGATGAGCTGCGCGATATCGAGATAGAAATTTCCGTGCTTACTCCTTATAAAGAAGTTAAAAGCGCCGACGAGATAGAAATAGGAAGGGACGGAGTATTGTTGAAGAAAAGCGGAAGGCAAGCTGTATTCCTACCGCAGGTTGCTGCGGAAATGGGCTGGGATAAAAAGGAATTCCTAGAGAACCTTTGCAGGAAGGCGGGGCTGCCGCCCGACAGCTGGCGCGATGCCCAGTTGTTTACGTTCCAGGCAAAAATATTTGAAGACTCTGAGTTTAAATAAATTATAAAATGTGAAACAGCATCTCCTTCTATTAGGGTTCATTTCGATTCTCGGCCAGGTGGTTTTATTACGGGAATTGAGCGTTGCATTTTACGGCGTAGAGTTAATTTACATTTTAGCTCTTGGATTCTGGCTGCTGGGTACCGCAGCCGGCTCGCTAGGCGTGCGAAGAAAAATTAATCCTACTCGGGAAAGCATATCTCTTTTATTCCTCATCTGGGGAATTATTTTCATATTCGATATCGCATTCGTTCGTTCAATTAGAGTTTTATTCGGCGGAGTGCCGGGAGCTTTCCTTCCCTTCCAAGCACAGCTGCTCGCATTGTCTGCTGCAGTGCTGCCTGTAAGCTTATTGCTGGGGGTAATATTCAGGTGGATTGCTAACTTGTTTTTAGCCGGCAATAAAACTTTGGCGGCGGCGTATTCAATTGAATGCGCCGGCGGAATAGCCGGAGGGATTGTTTCAACCTTACTGCTGAAAGCCGGAGTTCAAAATTTTTTTATAGCTCTCATATGCGGCGCTGCAGTTTTTACTTTTACGGGCTTCTATTCTTTTAAAACAGGCTCTGTAAAAATTAAATTGATTTATCTGGTTGTATTCATCTCCTTCGTCTTAATTTGTTTCAATGCTTCGGATATCGACACTAGGCTAACGCGGCAGAACCATAAGTATCTGGTTGAATCGGAGGACACTCCTTACGGCAGAGTATCTATCACCTCATTTGAAGGTCAGATTTCGGTATATGAAAACGACGCCTTGTCATTCGAGACCGAAGGGACAGCATCGGAAGAATTTGTTCATTTAAGCTTGTTGCAGCATCAATCGCCGGAATCGATTCTTGTCCTTGGCGGAGGAATAGAGGGAATTATCTGCGAGCTGAATAAATATAAATTGAAAAGAACGGATTATGTTGAAGTAAACGGTAGAATGATCGATGCGATAAAAAAATTTCTTCCCAAAGAAATAAATAATTCGCTTAGCAATTCAAGGGTTAGTATTCAAATAGACGATCCGAGAAATTTCTTAAACAGATGTTCCAGGTACGATATTATTTTAATCGGCATGCCGGAGCCTTCATCCGGGCAGCACAACCGCTTTTACACAAAGGAATTTTTCAGCAAGTGTTTATCGAAGCTTAAGCCGGGAGGTATAATTGCGTTTAGACTCCGCTCGGCAGAAAATTTGTGGACGCCGCAGCTTACTGCGCGGAATATCGGCATATACAGGGCGCTTAAGTTTTCATTTAATAACATTGTTGTTTTACCGGGAGCGACAAATATTTTTATCGCGTCCAATTCATGTCTGCAAAAAGATGCTGAGACTCTTGCAGATAGATTGCGGAAAAGAAATTTAAGTACCAGGCTTATCACCCCGGAATACGTAAAGTATATTTATACCAACGACAGGTACTTCGATATTGAAAGGACGCTGACCGTAGGAAGCGCTCCGGTTAATTCGGACGTTAAGCCGGTGTGCTATCATTATACAATGGCAATCTGGCTCTCAAAGTTTTTTCCGGGTATTACTTCGCATTCCTTCTACTCTAATGAATACGGCGATGAGAAATATAATTCCTATCCGTCGGTTTTATTAATATTGTTTGCTTTGCTTTTTATTCTCAGCAGAAAGTATTTGCCTTTCAAAAGAATAATGATAGCGGCGGCTGCAGGTTTTTTAGGAATGGTTTACGAAACAATTTTAATTCTTTATTATCAGGTTACATGCGGAATTCTGTTTCAGGACATCGGCATTCTTATTACCTCGTTTATGACCGGCATGACCCTGGGCTCCTATTCAATTGCAAAATTTGCCGTAAGAGTTAACGGCGGGTATACCATTCCCGGCAGAGTCGGCATTATTTTATTACTGGCCTTAAGCCTAATCAATTTTATATTTTCGATCATCATTATAAAAGAAAATGTTGGATTAGCCGGAAGCTCTTTACTTTTGGTCTTTACAGGCTTCGCAACTGCGGGCTTATTTACTTATGCAAGTCTTAACCGTGTAAAGAGCCAGCGTAAAGCAGTGTCTTCCTTATATCCTGCCGATCTAGCAGGCAGCTGTGCCGGTACGCTGGGCGCAAGTCTATTTCTTATTCCTGTGTCAGGTTTGGCATCAACCGGATTGCTGCTGGGGATTCTATCGATTTTATCGTTAATTTTTATCTGAATAAAAATTTGTTTTCAAAAACTTCCACTAAAGAAATAAACACATGAAGAATTTATTTGTATATCTTTTTGCGGCCGCAATATCTCTCGGCTTAACTAAAGCATACGCTAAAATGCCCAGACCGGATCATATAGTTGTTGTTATATTGGAGAACCATGCGTTCGATCAGATAGTTGGTTCAAAGTATTCGCCTTACATGAACTCGCTTATCAACGGGAAGAACTGTGCGTTGTTCGTAAATGCATACGCGGTTACTCATCCCAGCCAGCCTAATTACCTTGCCTTGTTTGCAGGCTCAACTTTAGGCATCAGCAACGATGACCTTCCCGGTACTTTCCCATTCACTCAGGAAAATTTAGGCGCCGAGCTGCTGCAGCATGGATATACCTTTGCAGGCTATTCAGAAGATATCCCATCGATAGGCTTTAACGGGAAATATACAAAGGTATACGCACGCAAGCATAACCCTTGGGTTAACTGGCAGAACTCTAAACAGAACGGGATACCTGCAAGATTAAATCTTCCCTTCAGCAGCTTTCCCGAAAACTTCAGCAAGCTTCCTACAGTGGCCTTTGTAGTGCCGAACATAGATAACGATATGCACGACGGTATGGAGCCAGAGCGAACTAAAAGAGGAGACAACTGGATTAAAATCCATTTGGGGAATTATATAAAGTGGGCAGAGAAGCATAACAGCATGCTTATAGTTACGTTCGATGAAGATAACGTACTTGAAGGGAACCACATTCCCACATTCTTTTACGGCCCAATGGTAAAGGGCGGGCGGTATACACAGAAGATAAACCATTACAACGTGCTGCGCACCATCGAAGAAATTTATAAGTTGCCGTACGCCGGTATTAGCGCCGATTCATCTGCCATAACAGGGTGCTGGCTAAGCCTGAAGAAAAAGAAATAAAAGAATTGCTCTTCAATTAGAATTAATCACTCATGTTACGCAGGAATACATTTTGATGTCCGCATTGTCATTCCCACGAAAGTGGGAATCCATTTTTTATCATATTTTCGCATCTTGGATACCCGCTTTCGCGGGTATGACACTCAAGCTTTATAATTTTGGGTAACATGAGTTATTCAGGCTTTATCATCTAAAATTATACCATTCCGTAACTTGAATTTAAAACAGTTATTTAATTTATTGCAGCCAATTCGTGTCTCATTAAAAGTCAGGAAAATTTTTCTTAACTCACTATGAGATAACCTGAAAGCAAATTAAATTTATTAATAAGCTTAAAAATTTATATTTTAACGGGCGTAAACTTTTTAGAATTCTTGAGGAAGTAAATGAAATACTTTTTGATCTTGTTCATGCTTGCTGCATTTCCAATTTTTTCACAACAAAATACGAATATGGAAAAAGTTCAAAACATAATTAATCAGGTTAATCAAAAATATGCGCCGGATAAAAGAACGGCCGTATTTAATGTGTCGGTTAAATCCGACGGCGAAAAAAATATTCTAAGCGGCGAAACAAATATAAAAGAAGCCAAAGAAGACTTGCTGAATTTATTAAATAAAGAAGGCGAGAAGATTGTGGACGAAATAAATCTGCTGCCGGATAGTCAATTAGGAAATGATATCTACGGAATTATAGATATTTCCGTAGCGACCTTAAGGACGGAGCCGAAGGAGGCGGCCGAACTATCTACGCAGGCATTGCTCGGCTGTACTATAAAGTTATTAAAAAAATCCAGGGGCTGGTTCCTGGTCCAGACGCCCGATAATTACGTAGCCTGGCTTGAATCGGGAAGCTTTGAACCGGTGAACGAAGCTCGGCTAAAGGACTGGCACTCAACCAAAAGAATAATTTTTACTAAGGAAAACGGATTCTCTTATTCTGAAAGAAACGGGGATTCGGTTCCGGTTTCAGATCTGGTTGCCGGTGATATTTTAAAAGAACTCGGCAGAGCGGGAGATTTTGTACAGGTGGAGTATCCGGATAAAAGGTCGGGTTATGTAAAAATTAATGACTGCGAGGATTTTGAAATGTGGCTGAACTCCAGGGATTTAACGGCCGATAATATTATTAATACCGCAAAGAGATTTATGGGCACCCCGTATTTGTGGGGCGGCACTTCTGCCAAGACGATGGACTGCAGCGGTTTTACCAGAACCGTATTCTTTCTTAACGGTGTATATCTTCCCCGGGATGCATCCCAGCAGGTGTTTGTTGGAGTACCTGTGGATACGCATGACGGCTTTAATAATTTAAAGCCTGGCGATCTTTTATTCTTTGGAAAGAAAGCTACCGCCAACTCGAAAGAAAAAATAACGCATGTCGGTATTTATATCGGCAACTATGAATTCATTCATGAAGCAGGACAGGTACATATTAGCAGCTTCGATAAGTCAAAGAAAAATTTTAGCAAATATAGGCTTAACCAGTTTGTGCGTGCAAAGAGGATAATTACTTCTGTAGGGAAAAACGGCGTACTGCCACTGAAAGATGTGAATTATTAATAAAGTCTCTAAATAATAAATAAAACGGGAAAGAAATGTCTGGTAAATTACAATTTAAATTTAAGCCGTATACGCTGGAGCTTAAACACGTCTTTACTGTAGCTGCAAATTCCAGGTCAACAACTCCTATTGTGCTGACGGAAATTGAATACGAAGGTATAACCGGCTACGGAGAGGCTTCAATGCCTCCGTATTTGGGAGAGTCCCACGAAACGGTCTTGAGCTTTCTATCCAAGGTTGACCTTTCAAAATTCGACAATCCGTTCGAGCTAGATACAATATTAAGCGAAATTGATTCAATAGCGCCCGGCAATGCGGCGGCAAAAGCCTCTATCGATATCGCATTGCACGATCTGCTGGGTAAACTCATGAATCAGCCATGGTATAACATATGGGGAATAAACAGGAACAATACTCCATATACAACTTTTACTATTGGGATTGATACGCCGGAAGTTGTTCGCCAAAAAGTAAAGGAGGCAGGTGAATTTAAAATTCTTAAAGTTAAGCTCGGCCGAGAGACCGATAAGGAGATGATCGAGACTATCCGTTCCGTTTCCGATACTCCTTTAAGTGTGGATGTAAATCAGGGTTGGAAGGATAAGCATGCGGCGCTAGATATGATCCACTGGCTTAACGAAAGGAATGTACTTTTTGTAGAGCAGCCCATGCCTAAAACACAGGTAGACGACCTTGCATGGTTAACTGAGCATAGCCCACTTCCGACTATCGGTGATGAATCGGTACAGAGACTGGGTGACGTTTTAAAAGCTAAAGGTGTTTTTACCGGGATAAATATAAAGCTGATGAAATGCACCGGGATGAGGGAAGCCTATAAAATGATAATCCTCGCCCGTTCGCTCGGCTTAAAAGTTATGCTTGGGTGTATGACCGAGACTTCATGTGCAATATCTGCGGCTGCAAATCTTTCGCCGCTTGTTGACTGGGCTGACCTTGACGGCGCTCTATTGATTAGCAACGACGTATTTGAAGGTACAAAAATAGTTGACGGCAAAGTTGTACTAAGCGCATTGCCGGGTATCGGCGTAAAAAAAATAGCATGACAGTGGTTCTGAATTTTTGCGTAAGGTGACTTATTAACTCATGTTACGCAAAATTATAAAGCTTGGGTGTCATACCCGCGAAAGCGGGTATCCAAGATGCGAAAATATGATAAAAAATGGATTCCCACTTTCGTGGGAATGACAATGCGGACATCAAAATGTATTCATGCGTAACATGAGTTATTAAATTTTTTGCGCTTTTCTTTTACATTTTGCAGCAATATGATTTGGGCTACACGGATAGTTTATTATTAATAAAAAATTATTAAATTTGCTAAAACTATTTGAGAAGTAGGGAGTTTTAACTATGGCGAAGAATTTTGTTTCGAATAAGGATGTAACAGTTAGAATGTTCAAAAGCGACTTTATGGAGGCCTTTTCTAGGGTGCATCCGTCTGTACCTTTGATCGTCTTTATACCGGTTATCTCGTTCTTCTTGTACAGATCGATAGCTACACTGGAAATTGCAGCTAAGAATATAATTCTTTTTATTCTATTAGGAATCTTTGTCTGGACGTTCACGGAATATTTTTTACACCGGTTTGTATTTCATTTTAAGGCTAACAGCCGGTTCGGTAAGAGAATACATTTTATTTTTCATGGAGTACATCACGATTATCCCAACGACTCAATGCGTTTGGTAATGCCTCCTTCGGTAAGTGTTCCGTTAGCGGTATTATTTTATTTCTTCTTTAATGCTATAATCGGAAATACTTTTGTAGCACCTTTTTTTGTCGGCTTTTTAACAGGCTATCTTTTTTACGACATGACACACTACGCGGTACATCATTTCAATATCCACAACAGAATTTGGCTTGCCTTAAAGAAGCATCACATGAGGCACCACTTCCAGGACGCCGATAAAGGCTTCGGCGTAAGTTCGCCTTTGTGGGATAACATTGTCGGCACAAATTTCCCGCAATCAAAAAACGAAAATAGCTTTGAATCCGGTCAGGTTAGTCAATAATGTTCTTCATTTAATAATAACCAGTGAGGCTAAATGCTTTTTGCGCCTTTTATCTTAGCTACTGTTGAAAATGATAAAAAGAAAGTTCTTATTATTGAGGACAATATTGAGACTCAATTAATTTTCAAAGTGTATTTGCGCGATAAGTACAATGTTGAAGTAGTAGATAACGGAGAAAAGGGTATTGAGTTTTTAAGCTCAAAGCCTTACGATATATTGCTGCTGGATATAAACCTGCCCGGCAAATTAAACGGTGAAGACGTTTTGAAGGAAACAAGGAATGCGCTGAATTTAAAAAATTTCCCTATTATTGTTATTACTGCTTACGCTTTGAAGGGAGACAAAGAAAGGTTTTTAAACCTTGGTGCGAATAATTATTTGTCAAAGCCGGTTGAAAAGTTGGTCTTGCTCGAAGAAATTCAAAAGTGTTTACCAGTTTAACGGCCGCAAAATACAATTCCGCACTTTCCTTTCCCGAATAATTTTTTGTCCAATTGAATTTCTATAGCTGTCATGGCATATCGTTTGTACTTGCTATCGTAATTAATTTCCCGGCAACAAAAATACACGCACTATCTTCGGAATAAAGTATGAAAAAATATCTTACCCAAGTAAAGAAAGTTTTTATTGTATTGCTGGTACCGTTTATCTTCTGCAACTGCTCTTCCACCACGGCCAGGCACGCCATTTATATTCGTGCCAGCCAGGTAGGCTACCTGCCGAATGATCTGAAGACGGCAATTGTGTTTTCCGAATATCCGCTGCCGGATAAAAACTTTTATATAAAAAATGGAAATGATAGCCGCACTGTTTTTGAAGGGGTTATTTCCGATACGATAAAAAGCTACGATAAGTTTAAGTATTGTTATACATTGGATTTTTCAGGTGTTACAACTCCGGGTAATTACAGAATTGATATCCAAGGGAATCTTTCATATCCTTTTAAGATAGGTAATGATATTTTTAATAATGTCGTCGATTCCTTAATGCTGTTCTTCAAGGAACAAAGATGCGGGCCGACAAATCCAATACTTCACGCTCCATGCCATTTGTCGGATGTTGTCCGGCTGATAGGCGATAACAACCATAAGGGACCGGTTGATGTTACCGGCGGCTGGCACGATGCCGGCGATTATATAAAGTTCCTTTCTACCACGGCGTACACTACTTACATGCTTATATTTTCGTATGAGTTCGACAAGACAAAATTCAGCTTTGACGACGATAAGGACGGTGTGCCTGATGTGCTGGAGGAGGCCAAGATCGGGTTGGACTGGATGCTTAGATGCAATTACTCCAAGTATAAATTAATAACTCAGGTACAGGATTTAAAGGATCATGAAGTGGGCTGGAGAATGCCGGAGAACGATACACTTCGTTACGACAGGCCGGGCTACGTCGGCATCGGCAAAAATCAAATTGGGCTTTACGCTGCCGTTATGGCTATGGCATCAAGAGTCTGGTCGGAGAGATTTCAGAAATATGATTTTGCAAAGCAGTGCCTGGATGCAGCGGAGAATCTCTATTCAATTAGAGACAAGGTACCAAATATCGACAGCAGCGGTTCCGGGTTTTATATAGACAATACTTACCTGGGCAAGCTGGCTCTTGGTGCAGTTGAATTGTACCTTGCTACAAAAGAAAACCACTACCTTGAAGATGCCGAAAGATATGCAGACAGCGCAGGGTCCGATTATTGGTGGAGCTGGGGCAACATAAACTCGCTCGCAGATTTCCGCCTGGCACAGATTGAGCCGAGGTTTGCTGATTATATTCTAAGTAATCTTATAAGCTTTAACGATGAAAAGGACAAGACTACTTTTAATCACGGTATACCGTACACATGGGGTACAACAAATTCATTGCTCGGAGCTGCGCTGCAGGAAATTCTGTATAACAGTTTAACCGGCAGTACGCGCTACGATTCGCTTGCTATAGACCAGAGGGATTATGTGCTTGGGCGAAATCCCTGGGGACTAAGTTTTATTTATAACACCGGGTCAGAATTCCCGCATCATTTTCATTCCCAGGTTGCTTATTTCCACGGAGGTTATTTACCCGGCGCCTTATCGGCCGGACCGGCACCTGAGAGTGTATTAAATAATTTCAAAATCAACAGGAAAAATTTTCAATATAATTTGTTTAATACCGATTCCGTAAAATATTATGACGACAGGCAGGATTATATAACCAACGAACCTACCATCACCGGAAACGCAACCGCCTTATTCGTATTCGGTTTTTATAGTAATAGAGCCCGCTAGATTTTATCCCTTGTTTCGGAACAAGTGATTCAATTAAAGGGACAATAATTTTATAGAGAAAATAAATTTTAATTATTTTATATTTCAGTCAACCCTATCCGGCAATTACTGATCCGAAATTTATAATTTAACTCCGGAAATTTTTATTGACGTTGCTGACGTATGTATGGGTTAGTTGCTATGTAAAAAATCAGTTTAGTAACGAAGGCGTAAGATTCTAGTGTAATGTAACATGTAAAATGGTAGATGGAAGAGGGTAGATGGAAGATGTTGTCTTGTAAATAATTACAATTAATTCAAAAGTTCCGTCTTCCGTTTTCCATCTTCCCTTTTCTATGGCATTAGTTATTTTTATCCGCTTAATAAATTGTAGCTCACTTAAAATCCTGTTGTGTTGCATTATAATACAAATAGAGAGTATTGTCTCTCTTTAAATCAAAGATTATCAATAATTGATTGAAAATAAAGAATTAAGCCGGAATACTATCCGGCATAATATTTGGAAATTCAACCGAAAAATAATGTGATAAGGCTATGAAACAGAAAATACAATTAATACCTTCGGGTATATCCCTCGTAGATAGTGCATGGGGAGGTTTATATAGAGGCGGAACTTATTTGCTAATCGGGCCAAGAAAATCAGGCAGAACGCTGCTAGGCTTGCAGTACGCTATGGAATGCGCCAGCCAGAAGGAAGTCTGTCTTTATTTTACCAGCATGAGGCCGAAGGATTTAATGATTCAAGCTGCGTCTATCGATTTTGACCTGCAGCATTATATGAATCAAAACCTTATCATTGTTGTTAGGGTTGCACCCCCTACTGACCTTTATGAAGTAGGGAACCCGGACGACTTCCTTGTTGAGTACTTAAATGATATTGTTACGGTTGTCGATCAATACCAGCCTAATAAAATAGTATTTGACGAACTTACTCCGTTCATCGGTTTCAGCAATATCAACTTGCTGCAGGATGTATTTGTACGTACAACCGAAACCATAGAGGATAATGGAAAGATCGGAA
>JAKAJV010000087.1 GCA_021813585.1 Bacteroidota bacterium
TTAAACAAGAACAATAATAAAGTTATTGTTAAGAGGGTTCCTCTATCGGAGGAGGTTTCAAAAATAATGGAGAAGCTAAACCTGCTGCCGCACTAAAAAATACAAGTCGGGAGCAGTCTTCTAATAACAATGCTGCGATAAATTACGATAAGTATAACGCCGTTTCCGGCTTTTATATATTTGATAACGGGAGTCAAAAGCAAGTTAGCAAAAGTAGCGCCGGCAGGCAGGAGGACAAGCTGAAAAAAAAGATTGACAAAGCTTATCACCGCAATTACTATCCGGAACCGGGTTCGCTGGTAAATATGACTTATTACTAATCTCTCTTCTCCGCACGTCTTTTATATACCTTTGCGCCTTTTAATCTGCTGTCGCCTATTTCTGTTTCTATAAAATGTTTTTCCGGCTGGCCGTTTACTTTTAATACTTCGTAACCCACCACGCCTTTTTTAAGTAGACCGGATAAAATCTTTAAATATTCTTTACCCTCCGGGGAATTTAATTTTCCCGGGTCCAATCTGTCAGCGCTGCCCAAATTTAAAAACCGGTCAACTTGTAAAAATACCCTGGATGTGTCCGATATTTCGCTCGAGTCGCTTTTTGTTTTGTTTGCAGGAGGGTTATTCTTGGAAGCTTTTGGACTTGCATTGATGACGTTGCTTATTGTTTGTATGTTTTTAACCGGTTCCATAAAAACTGTTTTTTATAATTATCGATTGATTCTCTTAAAACTTTAATCCCAAATCAAATTCACTTAAGAATTCTCAAGTTGACCGCTTTCAAGAAAAAGTTATTTTTAGGCACGAATTAACACTAATTAGCACGAAAATAACTATGAAATTAATTAGTGTAACCTGTCTGCCGATAGAGCGTGTTGCAGAACTGTAAAACTGGGATGTCACGGACCATTCCGTGACATAAAAAACTCACAATTCAGTCATGGTTTGGACCATGACTGCCCTGCACTCGAGTTGTGCAACAGGCTCGATAGGCAGGTTCGTGTTAATTAGTGGCTGAAAGATGTTTCGCATTTTAGGCGGTCAACTTGAGTAAGAATTAATAAATTACGGGAAGTTTAAAAGTCATTCTGAATTTTTCTTCTCTTTATTATTTTTACATCAAAAAATATATAGGGAAATTTTTATGGAAGAAAGAAGCTTTGGCAGCTGCGGATTTAAAACTACAGCTTTGGGATTTGGTGCTGGGCATATAGGCGGGAATGAATTAACGGAAAGCGAAGCATCCGTTTTATTAAATTCAGTTTTGGATTTAGGGATAAATTTAATTGATACTGCGCGAGGATACGGACTATCGGAAGAAAGGATTGGTAAATATATTTCTCAGAGGAGAAATGAATTCATTCTTTCTACAAAAGTTGGGTATGGCATTCCCGGCTATAACGACTGGACATACGGCTGCATAACTGCGGGAGTAGATGAAGCCTTGAGAATAATGAAGACCGATTACATCGATATTGTTCATCTACATTCATGCCCTTTGGGAACTCTGCGACACGGCGAAGTAATAGATGCTCTGCAAAATGCCGTGCTAAGCGGAAAGGTGCGGGCAGCCGCCTATTCGGGAGAAAATGAGGAATTGAAATTCGCCGTTGAATCCGGGAGATTCCGAAGCGTACAGACTTCTGTTAACATAACAGACCAAAGAGGATTGGAAACAGTCCTCCCTGCGGCCAAAGAAAAAGGAATGGGAGTGATAGCAAAGCGTCCGCTGGCAAATGTTCCGTGGAGGTTTAGCGAAAGGCCTTACGGAGAATATTGCGAGCAGTACTGGCTGAGGTGGAAAAAGATGAACCTGGAAATAGGAATGGACTGGAATGAGGCTGCTCTAAGGTTTGCCGCTTTTTCAAATGGCGTTAATACATGTATAGTAGGGACATCAAGCATAGATCATTTGAAAAAAGACATAGCGGTTGTTGAAGAAGGTCCCCTGCCGGAGGAAATATATAAAAGCATCCGCAATGCGTTTAAGAAAAACGACGAAGACTGGATAGGCCTGGTATGAGGTTCGAAAACCGTTTTCAGTCAATGTTTAATTGAAATTAAAAATGAATTATTGTCTCTTTACTAACGCTTTAATTTTTATTTCTTTATTTGTTTTGAAGTACAAGACTGCATTTACTTTGCCGTTTACTTTAAAATCCTTTTTAAGCTTGATAAACATAACATGATACCCGCCCGGCTGAAACGTTAAAGTAGAATGAGGTTTTACAACTACAAACCTAACCTCGCGCATTCCCATCAAGCCGTTGGTCTTAAAAGTCTCATGTATCTGGACGAGCTCTGCTGCCGGTGAGGTTACTTTGTAAAGCGTATCCGGCTTGTTCGAGTTATTTACAATCTCAAAATACAAAGCGCTGTTCATTCCTTTGCCTGCCGGTCTAAGCCATGCGCCTTCAACTTTTAAATTGGGAGTGTGAAAATTTAATAGCGTTAATATTGTAAGTAAGATTGTCATGTAAGTTAATCTCCTAGAGTTTTAATGTCGTTAACAATTTCCGCAATATTAGTTTTGCTGCCGCGGTATTCGTTTCTTATTTTACCTTTTGGGTCAATCAGAGTAATTCTGTCTGTGTGTGTAAAGAAATAGACCGGCGTTCCGCTTTTTGTAAACGTAGTGTCGCCCTGCAAGGCAACAACATTCATATGGCGCAGCAGGGTATCAACAACGGATTTCTTACCGGTTAAGAACTCGAAGTTGCTGTAATCTATGTTCCTGATGTTGCCGTATTCTTTTAATACCGAAGGCGTATCTCTGTCTGGGTCAAAGCTTAATTCCAAGAACTGAACATTCTTAATATTGACTTTTTTTACCTGTTCCTGTATTGACTGCATGTTGTGGGTAGTAAGAGGACAAATATCCGGGCAGTTGGTATAGATAAAACTCATCACAACAATCTTGCCTTTAAAATCATTTGGAAATACAACCGAGTCGCTGTCCTGGTTTAATAACGAGTAAGGCTGACCTCCTATAATTTTGTTTTCCGGAAATTTATCCGCGCAGCCTGTCGTCAATGTACACAAGAAGAGTAAGGGGATAAAAAATAAAATACCTTTGCTTTTTATTAAGCCTGCCATCCGGCCTTTTCCAGAATGAATTCTTAATTGAAGTAGTTAAATTTAGTATATTCTTTATAAATAAAAACACTCATGCAAGTTTAACCAAATCCAAATTAACAATGAAGACAAAAAACGAATCGGTGAATTTACGCACTATTTTATATCCGTTTGCTTTGCCTGCCGTAAAGAAAAATTACAGCGGGATTATAAATTGGAAAATAATTTTATTACCGGTTATTTATTTTTTAAAATATATTTCTATAACTTTAAGGCAGTTGAATTGTTTTTGTTGAATTGTAAGTAGGGTACGATATGAAATCTCATCTAAAAAAATTCTATACGCTATTCATCTTTGTCCTAATACCTTTTTATAATACTTATTCGCAGGGAGAGGTTTATCTCGTCCTCGGTTCCGATACGGGTATTTGGGACGGATTGGGAATGTCTACTTATCATGATTATTACGGATTCAGCCTGTATACCGATCCACAGAGAAACGCATATAAGGTAATGGATCCCTCCTTTAGAGAAGGGATAAAAGATTCTTACGGCAACACGCTTAAATTAACCTGGTGGATTATGGGCGGCAACACCTACCGGTATGCGACAAATAATAATGTGCCGCTGGATAATACAATGGTTCTTTACCTGATGAAAAAATACCATGACGATATGATTGAGCACTGGGGTGATGAGGTTACTCTTCATTACCATGACTGGATTTGGAGCGATTACAACGGCGACGGGAAATATTACTGGAACCAGTCTACAAAGTTTTCGGAGTTTAAGGAAGATTTTGATCTGACACTAGCACAATATCTTATTGAAGAAAATGTTTTCCCGGTTTCATTCCGCAGCGGCTGGCATTACATGAATAATGATTGGCAGAATTATTTAAATACTATTATCCCCTACAGCCTTCACGATGATTATCCTAATGTTCGTGCCGATACGGTTGAGCCTTTAGACAATATCTACGATTGGTCCAAGTCTTCAGGCGAGTTTGTGCCTTTCCATCCTTCAACTCAAAATTATCAGTTGGCCGGCAAAGGCAAAGGCTGGGACAACCGCTCTATTTACATGGCCAGTATGGATACTACATTGATGACGCACGTTTTCTCGCAGGCTCAAAAAGGAGTAGACCAGGTGGTCTGCCTTTGGGCTCATCTGCCGGAAGACAATTACCTTGATAATATTACACGCATAAACCAGATTGTACATCAGGTTGCGGCAAAATTCCCGGGTGTAAAGTTTAGATACTGTACTGCAGTTGAGGCCATGCAGCGCTGGCAGCATGCTTACGGAGAGGCTAAACCAAATCTGTCTTTTACCTACGAGCAGAACAACGGTAAAGTAGATTTTATAATAAAGACCGACAAAACTATTTTTCAGGCACAGCCTTTTGTAGTAGTGAAAGACATAAATTCTAATTATACTATTGTGCCGTGCAGTTCAACCGGTGTAAATGAATGGAAGACCTCGCAATCATTTTCCGAATCGGATATAGCAAAGGCGGGAGTTGCGGTTACAGACACCGTAGGCAACCTTGCAACGGCATTCATAAATTTTCTTCCGGATGATATTTATATCGATAACGACTCCAGCGGTTATTCGGAATTAAAAGGCAGCTGGACTACTTCTTCAACTGCAGCCTGGGATCTGGATTCAAGGCAGGCTGTTCTTGCACAGAATGATACTGCGGCTGTTCGGTGGTCGCCAAATATTACCAAGACATGCGATTATAATATCTTTGCTCAGGTCCCGCCGGTAAGCAACCCGGCAGATCATTTGATATTTAAAATTTATTCCGGCAGTCAATTAGTTGATTCGGCCGTATTCAACTCCCCACTGCCTTCAAATGAGTGGGTTTACATCGGAACACCCCGTCTGGATGCGAACGCAGATAACCATATCGATATGATTGCCTTTAGCGGAAATGAAACGGGTAAGATTGCATCGGCCGACGTAATAAAAATATCCGCTGTTGTACCTATGAAAAAATTGTTTATCCCTCAAAGCCCTATTGACTTCGGTATGGTAAGCCAGGACGATTCCGTTACATACAATCTAATTTTACAGAACGGCGGAAGGGAAGACCTGCATGTAACAGGCATTAGTTCTCCTAATTATAAAATTACCATAGCATCATCACTGCCTCTAACAATTCCCGGATTAAGCAGCGCAACGGTGCCGGTTGTTTTTCATCCTGCTGCAATTGAAAGATTCATGGATACTCTGTTTGTTTACAGCGACGACTCGCTGCACAGCATTTATGCAGTTCCGTTTATGGCGGATGTACAGCCGTATTTTAGACTCGTTGACAACAGCGATTCGCTGAAGTATAAAGAGTTTGGAACCTGGGCTACCAGCTCCGCTCAAGCTTACGGGCCATCGAGCAGGTATGCGTACCTTCACCAATCGCCCCGTGCATACGCTTCTTTTACTACATCGGTTACGCGAAGCGGAATTTATTATGTGGAGGAAATTGTGCCCACTACAGTTAACGCAGCAAAAAATGCGCTTTATGTTTTAAGCATAGACGGCAAGCCTAAAGATTCGGTATATGTTGATCAGAATGCCGGCAGCGGCGACTGGGTGAAAATCGACAGCATATATCTTCCTGCCGGCCCAAATATCGAATTAAAAGTAATCGACAGTGGAGAGAATACTTCCAACGCAGTGTTAAGAGCTGATGCAGTACGGTTCTCATTGGTTAAGGAGATTACGGGCTTAAATGATCAGGCTAAACAAAATCTCCCGGAAAAATTCGAGCTGATGCAGAACTACCCGAACCCTTTTAATCCGGCGACGACAATTAGTTACTCATTGCCTAAAGATGAATTCGTTACTCTGAAAATTTTCGATATACTTGGAAGGGAAGTAGCCACTCTTGTAAATCAAAATCAGAAAGCCGGCAATTATCTAATTAGTTTTAATGCTGATAATATGCGCGGCGGGCAGACAGGATTATCGAGCGGAATTTACCTTTACAAACTAACTGCCGGAAGTTTTGTAAAAACATTAAAGATGGTTTTAATCAAATAATCTATACCTGATTAAAGAATAAGCCGGCAGTTAAATCCTAAATTGCCGGCTTATTTAGTTTTAAACGGTAAATGTTTTCCCCGGGAATTCTTCCCATCAAAATAAATTTTGCTTGACAAAGCAGGAAAAAATATCTAAGTTTTTAAGCGATAAAGTTATCGATAAAGTTATCGATACTTTTATTTCAAATAATTTAACAGAGAGAATAAACCAACTGCTGTATTTATAAGCTATTTGGAAGTTTTCTAGTCTCTTTTATTAATCTTTGGTAAAGCTATGAAAAAAAATTTACCGTCCTTTTTATTAATTACTTCGGTTGTATTCCTTTCTTTATTTTTTGAAAATCCCAAAGCATTTTGTAAAGCGCCGGCAGGTTCGGAGCTTAAATTTAAGGTTACGGTTTCAAACCCGATTAACGTCGTTAGGAAAGAGGCCGTGGTTTCGTGCAGTCTGAAAAAAATCAAAGATAAGTATCCATTATTTAATGTAAATGATTTTTATGTTACTGCCGGCAGTAAGGAAATTCCCAGCCAGGCGATGGATAAGAACGGCGACGGGACGGTAGACGAAGTATTATTCTTATCTTCTTTCAAGCCTAATGAAAAAAAGGAATTCGTATTCCATTACTCAGAAAACGGCAAAGTGGAAAGGCACTACAAACAAATGGCGCAGGCAGTCCTGGGAATAAAAACTGATTATAACAAAGTTAACGGATATTATACCGGCGGAAAATTTGTAAACATAGATTCTGCTGTCGTTCCTAAAGATCATTTTGCGCACGATGCCCTGTACAGAATTGAAGGACCCGGCTGGGAATCCGATCTTATTGCGTACAGGTATTATCTGGACTCAAGAAACCGTAACGACATCACCGGTAAAAGAACTCACGATATGATTCTTCAAAAGATGGGTGCGAACGACCTGGTATCCAACAGTGCAGAGTCTTATACTAAAATGCTCGACTGGGGGATGGATATTTTTAAAGTCGGCGAATCTTTAGGCATCGGCTCTATAGCAATGTGGTACGACGGTAAGGTAAATACGCTAAGCAGCCTAGATGAGGAGAAATGCAAAATTACCGCCGATGGTCCTATTCAGGCAGATATACTAACAAAATATTTGGGCTGGAAGGTAGGAGAGGAAAAATTCAACCTCACCTCAAATCTTTCAATTAACGCGGGCAGCAGGCTGACAAAGATGAATTTAAATTTGAAAGGGAAAGATGCTGCCTTATGCACCGGCCTGGCAAAGCATAAAGACTGCACGCTGATAAAATCGTACGACGGAAATTCCGATTGGAAGTACATTGGGCTTTACGGCAAGCAGAGTCTTTCGGGCGATAACCTTGGCATTGCACTTTTTTATAAGGCGGGTAATCTTAACAAGGTTACCGAAGACAGTCTGAGCTACATAGTGGTTTTAAATCCGGCTGCCGGCAGGCTGGTTTATTACTTTGCCGCTGCATGGGAACAAGAACCCGGAGGTATTAAAAACATAAGTGAATTTAAAAACTACCTTGAACAGACTGCTGACGAGCTGAGCCATCCATTTAAGGTTAGCTTTTAGTTGAATAGTTTACCGGGCGGCTTTTTACTCCGAAAACGATTTTAGATTTTCTATTCTAAAGGTTTCTTTATAAATATAATTTTACTCAGCCGGACATTTCATTTTTCGTGAATATTTGATAAACTAAAACGCAACATTTTAAAATTTTAATTGGAACCTTAAATGAAAACAATCGGATATGATATAGGCAGCTCATCCGTTAAGGCTGCTTTGTACGACGTAGAGTCCGGCAGAGCAGTAGCGCAAAGCTTTTATCCTAAAGATGAGATGAAGATCGAATCGCCCAAGCCCGGCTGGGCGGAACAGAATCCTGAAGACTGGTGGAACGCAGTAAAAATAATTACAAAAGAATTGCTCACTGTGTCGAAAGCATCTGCGGATGAAATTCAAGCTATCGGAATAACGTATCAGATGCACGGGCTTGTTCTGGTGGACAAAAATCAAAAAGTCTTGAGACCGTCTATAATATGGTGCGACAGCAGGGCGGTTGAAATAGGCAATGAAGCTTTCAAAGCAATAGGCCAGGAAAAATGCCTCGGCAGCCTGCTTAACTCCCCGGGAAATTTCACAGCTTCAAAGTTAAGGTGGGTAATTGAAAATGAGCCGGACACATTTGATAAAACTTTTAAGTTCATGCTGCCGGGCGATTACATCGCGATGAAGCTGTCGGGAGAAATTACCACGACTGCTCAGGGCCTTTCTGAAGGGATACTTTGGAATTTTGAATCCGATGAGCCTGCAGAATTTTTAATGGAACATTACGGCATAAAAGATTCCTTGCTGCCTAAAATTGTTCCCGGCTTCGGGCATCAGTGTTCGCTATCTAAGGGCGCTGCGGAAGACTTGGGCTTAAAAGCAGGAACTCCCGTTACATACAGGGCGGGCGATCAGCCGAACAACGCATTCTCGCTAGATGTGCTGCAGCCCGGCGAGATAGCCTCTACCGCTGGTACTTCCGGTGTAGTGTACGGAGTGACAGACCAAATTAAATTCGACAGACTGAACCGGGTTAACTCTTTTGCCCATGTAAATCATACAAAAGAATCCAGGAAGCTGGGTATTCTTCTTTGCATAAACGGCACCGGCATTTCGAACAGCTGGATAAGGAAAGTTTTGTTCGACTCCTCGGTTTCATACGAAGAGATGAACCGCCTTGCAGGAGAAGTAAAGATAGGGTGCTATGAGCTTACCTTCCTTCCTTTCGGCAACGGTGCGGAGAGAATGCTTTCCAACCTTGAGCCCGGCTCTTCGTTTGCAGGATTAAATTTTAACATTCACGGCAGAAAGCATATGGTTCGTGCGGTGCTGGAGGGAGTTGCTTTTTCTTTTTATTACGGACTGAATATTCTCGGAGAACTCGGCGTTAGTCCGAATGTAATCCGCGCCGGGATGGCCAACATGTTTTTAAGCGGCATTTTCAGAGATGCGATATCCACTCTGAGCGGTGCGGTAATACAGCTTTACAATACTGACGGCTCGCTTGGCGCAGCTAGAGCTGCTGCATACGGCGCCGGGTTCTATTCGTCTTTTGATGAAGCATTTAAAGGACTGGAATGTTTAATGACTATTGAACCCGACGATAAGAATAAAGACCGGTATTCGGCGGCATACAGTAGGTGGCTTAAAGAACTGGAATTAAAATTACAAACTTTGGTGAATAAAAAATGAAGCTTAAACTAACCGTCGGCAAGAAAGAATATTTCAAAGGGATAGATCGAATACCGTACGAAGGAAAAGATTCGCGCAATCCTTTAGCATTCAAGTGGTACGATAAGGAAAAAGTAATTGCAGGCAAAACTATGCATGACCATCTTCGGTTTGCAACTGCCTACTGGCATTCCTTCTGCAATACCGGCGGCGATCCATTCGGGCCGGGAACAAAAAATTTTCCGTGGAATGATTCCGGTGACCCCGTAATAAAAGCAAAAGCCAAAATGGATGCAGCCTTCGAATTCATTACTAAAATAGGTACGCCGTTTTACTGCTTTCACGATTTTGACATTATAGATGAAGGCTCATCAATCGCTGAATCCGATACAAGAATTAAAACAATGGTTGAATATGCAAAAGAAAAGCAGGCCGCATCCGGAGTAAAGCTGCTCTGGGGAACGTCGAATCTTTTTTCCAATCCGAGATACATGAACGGCGCTGCGACTAATCCCGATTTTAGTGTAATCGCTTATGCAGGTACTCAGGTTAAGCGCGCGCTAGATGCAACAATAGAATTGGGCGGAGAGAATTACGTCTTCTGGGGTGGACGCGAAGGCTACTTCTCGCTGTTAAACACAGACATGAAACGAGAAAAGGAACATCTTGCTACATTCTTAAAGATGGCCCGCGACTACGCGCGGGATAACGGTTTTAAGGGAACGTTCTTAATTGAGCCTAAGCCGATGGAGCCGGCAAAACATCAATATGATTTTGATGCGGAAACCGTGATAGGATTTTTATATAAGCACGGCCTGGACAAAGATTTTAAATTAAACATCGAAGTAAACCACGCAACTCTGGCCGGCCATACTTTTCAGCATGAGCTTCAAGCTGCTGCCGATGCCGGAATGCTGGGCAGCATAGATGCCAACCGCGGCGATTACCAGAACGGCTGGGATACCGACCAGTTTCCAATCAATATTTATGAAACAGTTGAGGCTATGCTTGTTATACTGCAAACAGGAGGATTTACTACCGGCGGAATAAACTTTGATGCAAAGACGAGAAGGAACTCCACCGATCCTGAAGATATTTTCATTGCACATATCTTAGGCATGGATACGTTTGCACGCGCTTTGGTAATTGCGGATAAAATCTTAAATGAATCCGGTTACCTTAAGCTAAAAGGAAACAGGTACTCTTCATTCAATAGCGGCGCCGGAAAAGATTTTGAGGACGGTAAACTAACTTTGAATGATTTAAGAAAGCTTGCCGAGAAGAACGGCGAGCCTGAACAATTAAGCGGCAAGCAGGAATTATTCGAGGCGATCTTAAATCAATTTATATAAGTATGAAATATAAATTAACCCACAAACACACTTAGATTTTACAGGTATGAAAGCTAAAAGATTTTACTTCGTTCTTCTTCTGCTTAGTGCGGTTTTATTTGGCGGCACTTATATCCTTGCAGGAGTTAGTCCGGCATTTCAGAACGTTCAAAAATATTATTTTGTAGTTGCAAAAGACGGCAGCGGGGATTATACCACTATTCAAGCAGCTATTAATGCCGCTCCGGATGTTGCTCAAAAAAGAGTAACCATTTACGTGAAGAACGGCGTTTATCATGAAAAAGTTGTTGTGCCTTCATGGAAAACCAAAATTACGCTGACCGGTCAAAGCAAGGACAGCACAATTATAACCTACGGTGATTACCATGGTAGAGGAGATATAAATACTTTTACTTCTTATACCGTGCTTATCCAGGGGAATGATTTTACGGCGGAGAACATTACATTTGAAAACTCTGCAGGTCGAGTAGGGCAGGCACTTGCGCTTGCTGTTGAAGCCGACAGATGCGTTATAAAAAATTGCAGAATAATAGGTAACCAGGATACTCTTTATGCAGCCAATGATTCAAGCAGGCAATATTATGTTGACTGCTATATTGAAGGCACAACCGACTTCATCTTTGGAGATGCAACTGCTGTGTTTAAGAATTGTGTAATCAGGAGTAAAAAGAATTCTTTTGTAACTGCGGCATCTACCTCGCCAGGCCAAAAATTCGGTTATGTTTTTTCCAACTGTAAACTTATTGCAGACTCCGGATTAACAAAAGTTTATCTTGGCCGTCCGTGGCGTCCTTATGCTGCGGTAGCTTATCTTAATTGTTATCTTGGACCGCAAATAGTTCCTGCAGGCTGGAATAACTGGAAAGATCCTAAAAGGGAAAAGACTGCGAGGTACTCCGAATATCAATCCATCGGTCCGGGCGCAAATCCCAAGGCAAGAGTTAAATGGTCGAAACAGTTAACTACAGGGGAA
>JAKAJV010000055.1 GCA_021813585.1 Bacteroidota bacterium
CTTCCTTATTGTTAAAAAACATAATTGAGCTTTTACCGTCGAACGACACTCTTTGGGATTCGTCAAAAATGATTTGCCTTGCAAGCAAAGGAAGGTAATCCTTATCTCCGGTTTCACCCATCCAGATTGCAGTCATCCTTCTAATAAATTCATAAGGGTCGTTTATAGATTCCTTTAATATTTCCCTGAATCCTTTCCCGTCAATCTCAGCCAAGCATTTTAACGCTCTCAGCCTTACATTCGGCGAGGGTTCGTTTCTATAAATTTTAACAAGATCGTACTCGTACTGTGCCTTAATTTTTTTGTACAACATACCAACAGCCAATTCTCTTACCACCGGATCACTGTTTACAGTCAGATTTCTTAATTCGTCCGCACTGCAATCTTTAGTTAAAAGCAATTCAATATCATTATTTCTGCTTAAAGGGGTAAAATGAAATGTAGGATCGCCAATGATTACAGATTCGAGTGAATTTTTCAGCCTATGCCAGTTGCCGATTCTTATACCTTCGTTAAGCAGCCCAAGGTATTCATCCGCCCATCTGTCCTGCAGCGTATTTACAGTATTAGCCTCCGCAGCAATAACCTTCCCCTTCCCGAAGACATACTCTCCGGCTATGTATTCATCCAGATGATATGATCCGTTAAAACACTCGTCGAACATAATGAATTTCGGCTGCGGAGAAATGCTGCGGACATCCTCAATATGCATATCAAGCTTATAATCTATCATAGAATCCGCTGCAGCAACCGAATCCGAGAAGCTCCCGTTAAACCAGCTTTCCGGTACGTCCAGGTCTTTTTTAAAATATTCTTTTGTCTCGGCAATTGACTTGTTTCTTTTCTGAGCAGCCCGAAGCTTGCTTCTTAAATACGACTTAATCCACTCTATATTCTGATTGACATTCATTGCAGGCGGATAGCCGAGCAGCAACTGCATGTCTGTGTCGCCGTGAGCGTGAAATATTGCCAAGTCCATTTCAGGTCTCTGCAATTCAATTAACAGAACATCTTTCATTTCATCGCTTAGACTGTAATGAAGGTTTTTTAATCTTCCGTCCGGCCGGAATAATTGGGGGAACTGTTCACGCAGCGCTGTCCTTTCATCTGCCCATGCCGGCAGCGACTGCGAATGATAGCCGTGCCCGGTAAAAACAAATGCATTTTTTATGAAGTTCTGTTTCTTCTTCTGCTCTGCCGTTCTTAAAAGATATTTTTTTATCGCATCGTATTTATCAATATTACTACCCGACGGTTTTATTCTGCCGCTGTAAATTTCCTTTTCTATCCTTTGTGGAGACTCAGGCAGAAGCGAATAGTAGTAAGAAAGCTTGTGCACGGAATCGCGGCCGAGATATTTGAACTTCAAATTAAAATCATCATAATAACAGTCGGATGCAACCGCAGCTCTAAAATCGGGATACTTGTCTTCATCCAATTTGAATGCCGACGTCATATATTGAGCATTACGTATCATAGGAATGGGTATATCGCCGATAAATACCGCGCCTTCAAGCTTCGGGCTGCCGTTATAAAGTTTTATAATCTCACTTTTAATTTCTTCTGGGTTCTTCCAGTCATCAATTAAAATAAATGCCGAAAGACCGTCGTCTTCAACTGCATCACGGTATGCATCAACAGCATCTCCGATTTTTTGATAGGTGACTTTATCTACTATTACTGCAAGAGCAGAGTTGTGCTGCTGCCTTGGCTGAATAATTTTTAGCTGTGCCAGCGCGGCAGAGGAAAAGACCAAAAGTTGCAGCAATTCGATTATTAGGATAATTTGCAGGCTAAAGGCTAATTTATTCTTTTTCATGTTCTTCCCTTGAATTTTTAAAAATGATATTATGAAAAATTCACCCCGATTTATTTTAGGATGATCAGCTTTTTGGCTGCCGAATAGGCACCGGCTGTTAGTTTATAAATATACACACCGGATGACGGGCCGGAAATTTCCGAAGCATTAAAATTCATTTTATAACTGCCCGCAGTCATTTCCTTTGAAACTAAAGTTGCTATCTCCCTCCCCAGAACGTCATAAACTTTTAAAGTTACATAATCACTTTTAGGAATATTGAATTCAATAATTGTTGAGGGATTAAACGGATTAGGATAGTTTTGCTTAAGCTCGAACAATACCGGCCTGTTGTTTTTTTCCGCTTTTATTCCAACTGTAGCTTCTTCTCCAATTATATATCCGTTCGAGGTTCCGAAAAATATTTTACCTAATTCCGTGTAAGCGGATGAATATAAATAATACTTATCGAAGAAAGTACTGTCAACCGTCCAGCTTACTCCGCCGTTTGTAGTCCCTAGTATCACTCCATCGTAACAGCCGATATACCCGTTATTAATATCTCTGAAATTTAAAGTATAAAAAGCAGAGTCCGTTCCGGCTATACCGTGGTTAAGATAATTCCACGTGGCGCCTTTATCCGATGTTGTACAAATAAATTTTTCGCCTATGGCAATGGCGGAGTTGTTATCTAGTTTGCACACATCCTCAAAATCTTTCGTCTCAAACCCCGCAGGCAGATTATTAATTGATGCAGAGTTCCAGGTAGCTCCGCCGTCTGTTGTCCTAAGCGACCAAGTATCCGGTCCTAGCAAAACAGCAGTATTGGCATCGAATGAAATGACATCACCTGAAATGTAGCCGGGCCCGGCCGTATAATTTACTTGCTTCCATGTCTCGCCCTGGTCGGTTGTTTTGAATATATAATATTCTCCATAATCGTTTATGCTGAACCATGCATATCCGTTATTTAAATCGCCGAAAGTAATTCCCCCTGCACGATTCCTAGAACTGTATTCGGCTGCAGGCAGAACAGTCTTCCAGGTATAGCCCCCGTCCGTCGTCTTTACGATATGAGAATTCTCTTTTAGAATAAATCCCACATCCGGAGTTAAAAACTGCATTGCATAGCATTCGTTTGCAGAAGCACTGGAGATAATTTCCCATTCCTTTCCCACGCCGTTTTTATTCAAATAGACGTCACCGTTCCTGCTAACGGCAATGCCCTTGCCTCCAATAAATTGAATGCCGTAAATTGAAGAAGTAACTTTCTGCGGGATCAACTGCCAGGTGCCGCCAAAGTCTGTAGATTTTATTACATGACTGTTTATGCCTAGAGCATAAACGGCGTCGTTTATTCCGCTGATTGCTATTAAGCCGAATGCATAATCGGGAGAGGCCGCAGTCCATGTTTCCCCGCCGTCGCTCGTTTTAACTACGTATTCGCGGCTGAATCCGTTGTTGCCGATTCCTATACCGTTAAGGCTGTCTTTAAAATATGCGTCCTTTACCCTGTCATATTTGTTAAAGCTTAGCGACTGACTTTTTTTTGTCCAGTTTATCCCGCCGTCTATTGATTTATAGACCGGAGTAACCACACCGTAGAATTCATTCCCCTCGCCTATTGCCAAAACAGTGTTATCCGATAACCATCTGACGGCTTTCAAATCCCTGAAGAAATTATCGTTAATCGGAGTGGAGAACTGCCAGGTTTCTCCGCCGTCTGTCGAGTATTTTTGGATGTCTTTTTTGTCTCCTACTATAACTCCTTTGTCCTTCCTAAACTCAACATCATACCATCTTCTTGCAGATGTACCGACTAATGAATCCTTAATCGCCCAGTTGTTTCCTCCGTCGTTTGTCTTGAACAAATATATTTTTTTAGATTGGCCGGCAACAACAAACCCGGTAGTTGCATCCTTAAAGTACAAAGCATCGCATAAGCTGAATTGGAAATTCGGCAGAACATTCTTCAAGCTTACTTCCGTCCATGTTTGCCCTGCATTTACAGTCTTTAAAACGCTCCCGCCGGATGAGCCAACCCATCCGTTATTGGCATCAATAAAAGTTACTTTAGTAAGATTTGCATTCACACCGGATTGCTGCTGGGTCCAATTAACTCCGGCGTTTGTTGTTTTATATATGCTTCCGTTAGTGCCTACCATCCAGCCGGTATTCACATCCACAAAACATATATCGCTCATCATTTCCTTTATATCCGGTTCCATTAAAACTTTCAGCGCTTGAGAAATTCCGTTTTGATGAAGCAATATTAATAATACCGAAAACATCCATAGCTTTTTCATATCAAATCTCCTTCATAGTATTGCCAGTTAAATTTTAGTTTTTTGTGTCAAGATATTTCGTTTGTTTTTCCTTGAACTTGAACTTAAACTTGCGCTTTAGCGCGCTATGTAATTAGTCCTCCTAATATGCTTTAATACAGTATTCTATGCCTGCCTGCATCGTCTTCCTCATATTATCGCCCGCGAATTTATTGGCCTTAATGAATGAATAATTAAAATAAAATTTAAATGTTCCTGGTGTTAACGTTTTTAACTCTGCATTTAAAGTAATAGTGTGCTTATTATAATCTGTTTGATAATACAGTAAGTCGTAAATTCTATTATTGATGAAATAATACGTCGGAACGTTATACGCCAGTTCCGATTCACCAACGGATTGATTGCTGAACCCGTACGCCAGCAGAGTTGATAGACTTTCGCTCCAATTAACTTCCAGTCCGAGCCTTGTACTCAGTCTTTGCAAATCCGAATTAGAAAATACCTGGCTGTAATAATCGTCGTCATTTCTTTTTATTAGCTCCGTACCTGCCTCTATTCCCAGCTTAATATTTCTATTCAGAGAATATTCGGCGCCGAGCAAAGTAGAATTTACGGAGTATTTGTTTTCCATGTAGACCGATTGGTACGAAGGATTGGAAGACCACATATTGTTAATCGAAAGGCTAAACGATATTCCGAGCGTTAAGTTTTCTATCGCGCTGCTTACTGCATATAGTCCTGTTCTAAAAATATCGTTCTTCCAAAATCCATCCGGCAAAGGATCAATCGCATCGTCCTTGGTCATGGTCTTCTGAAAGCCGCCGCCGGCAAATGCGGAGAAGGATACGATATCGTTTAGGCCGTAGGCAAAGGTAATATCTCCTAAGTAACCGTTGTTATATGCATTCCTAGTCTCGTCTTTTTTGGATATTGTGTAAGGGAAATCGAAGCCTCTGAATTTTATTATCGTCACCTCGCGGTTTATATCTTCTTCATCCTGGCTGAAGATAATATTTTCATAACGATCGAAAACATTAAGAACAATACCGGCGGATAATTTATCGCTCAGGTTATATCCGGCGCCTAATTTAAAATCTATCTCTCTGTGTTTTGAAGTCGGCTTCGGAGTTATTTCTTTCAGCCCTTCATCTACGTAATATTTAAGCGAAGCCCCGAGCTGAAGCCCTGCAGAAATCTTATTGCAGTATTCGGCGCTCATTATAATCCCGTTGAATCTTGTGTTCCCTGTTGTAGTGTTCCCGATTAAAAACGGATTGCCGGATGCGTAGTCCTTTGTAAAAATCCATTGCCAGTTGTTGTACTCCGTCCTTTGGAATCCGAAGCTGCCTTTAAATATTTGCCGGTCACCTATGCTCTTCTTTCCGAACGCACCCAGTTGATAGCTATTTATCTGCCCTGGCTCTACAAACATTTTATAATCGCCGTTAGCTGCGCTGTAAAGAGAATGTATTGTTAAAACCTCGTCTTCCCTATCGAGGAATAAATATGCCGGATTGTTCCCGATATAATACGGATTTATTCTCACGGAATTCTTAAATAACAAACTGAACGGATATTCGTATTCGAAGGCCTGCTGAGGATAAACCGTAACAGGCGCAGTAAAGAACAAAACAGATAAAAGCAAAAAGATTTTTTTCATAAACTGTTTTTAATAATATCCCGGAGTCGGGTGTTCGTTTCTCTTAAAATCAACCGTCGAATTATTGTCGTCCTTCAAAAGAATTTTTTCACCTGTGCCGATCATAATCCTCTCCATCGATTTGCCGGTATAGAATTGAATCCCTCCGGCAGCGCTCGCATCAATCGATTCGTTTAGTATTTTATCGGCTATCTTGGTAGGATCACTCATGTATTCGACTCCGTCTAGAATGCTTGTATAAGGGATTAAGAACTCATCGCCGTAAGGTATCAGTTCCTTTACATTCAATCTTGCAATTACAATCGCTCCCCTCTCACCGCCGATAAGCCAGTCGTTCCCCGCATCCTGATATATCTTTATCATATTCGGCACAGCGGGGTTATCTACATCCGGCGCATCATCCTTGTAGAACTCAAAATTTGCTTTAGAAAGATCCACGCTGTTCGGCGCGTTCATCCTATGGTCTATTGCATCCTCTGCACACAATGCAAACTCACCGGGCATTAAAGGATATTCCTTACCCGATCCAGGAAATATCCATATGCTCTTCGAGTGCACGTATGCAGGATCGTCCCGGTAATTTAAGCCGAGATACGAGCTCGAAAAAACAACTGCAACCATCAGGCTGTCCAGGTAAATTACGGAATCGGACTGGTTAAAAACCTCGACGTACTTATCATGGTAATATAAGCCGGCGCCGGTCGGGCCGCAGGCATATATCTCGCTTATTACAAGCGACGACCCCGATGATTCCACATCCATCGGTATTTCTACTGCCGGATTTTTTCCGGCGCTTAATTCTACAATTCTTTTTTTAGAGTTAACCAGCCGTACACTGGCAGCCTCAACACCGGAAATAATCTTCATCTCTTCCGGCTGCATCTTCCTTTCTGCAGAAATAAAATATGAATCGGAAAGTATTCCGCTAATTTCTGCCACGCCGTTCGAGTCCGTAGTTACCGAGTATTCCCAGCCGAGCATATTGGACTTTAATTTGACCGAAGCATTTTTCACTCTGTCAGTTCCGTATAAGGTCTGCATAAAGTTAGAATTGTCCGTCAGGATGATCTTAAATACTACGTTCCGTTCAGTGACGAAGGGCTTGTTGTCTACATTCAGAAAGTTATCGCACTTCAATGAAACGATCGACAGGACAAGCAGAGAAATAAAGACCGAATGCTTAATTAAATTTTCTCTTCTCATATAATAATCTCTTTTTTGTCTTCCATTACTGCTTACCACAAAGCCGTGCCGAATTCTATGCCGTAAAAAATATCCGGATTTCTTCTTTCATAAACCGGAGATGAAGCAGAGCTTCTTGCTATTTTATAAAGAGGGCGGTTGTCGAAAAAATTATTTACATAGAATGATACAGCCGCCCCCTTCCAGAGAGATTTGCTTACTTTTAAATTAACAAGCCACTTGTTCGGTTTTATCTCTTCCAGAAGCTCAAACGGCTGCACAACCCTTCTTAACGATTTATACAGCAGATCAGCCCGCCTTTCCGCAGGTATGCTTACCATTTTGCCTGCGCTTGAATAATATCCGACAGCCAGAGTATCGTCGTACTGACTCCTTCCGTCTATCTCAATTACTTTTTGCTGAATATGCAGAGTAAGCCAGACGCCCAGGTCCCTTGCCTGGATTTCGAACCGGTAGTTGAACAGCAGGTCTTTGTTGTAACTCTCATATGAATTGTAAACGGGCATAACATCCGTTCCAAGCTCTGCAACATACCTGGATGAGGATAGATAGTATCCGTTCTCCGAACCGCTTCCGGTATACATGTACGAGGCATCGAATTTAAAGACTGTGTTAATAACCGGTATTCTTTTAGTGGTCAAAGAAAACTCCAGCCCGTTCACGTTTAACCAGCCGTTATTTGTATACTGGTAGTACGAGCCGAGAATTGTATCTTTAATAAAAGCTGCTGACTGATCCGGCCAGCCGGGGAACGACATTTTGTAATAAGCTGCCGGCTCAGTAAACGAATCGAACATGCCGGCGGTCTTGTTCATATATACGGTTAAGGTCATTCCGAACAAATCAAACTGCTGGTCTATGCTTGCTTCATATTTTTTTTGAGTATAGCCTTTAATAACCGGATTCGCCTGCTGCCTTATATATGTCGATATAATTGAGAAGTTGCTGTCCGGGTAAGCAGGGTTATTAACCGAGACTGTATCTACAACATCAAAATATTTTTCCTGGGCGAATATCATGCCCATCGGCGGAGATTTTGAAGTTACGCCGTAGCCCAATCTTACCTGTGTATTTTCAAATAAGTTGATTGAGACTGCGACTCTCGGATTTAAAAAGCTGCCGTTATAAGACTCAATAAAATCCGCTCTGCCCAGCAGTCCTTTTAAATTTATACCGCTAGGCCGGTAAGCCTCGTAACGCGCGCCCAGTTGAATGGTGAACGGCCTTAAAAAATTCCCGGTTATTTTATCTTCTGCATAAAGGCTTAAAATTGTGTAGCCTGGTATTTGGTCGTAAGTTCTTAACCGCGGGGTAGAATTGGTTAACGACGGCGGATACAAAGGATCGAAAATTATTCCCTGTCCCTTGTTAAAATCATTTCTATAATTTATTCCTGCTGTCCAGCCGTGGAGTATATCGCCTGTAAAGAACTTGTTGGAATAATTTAAATCCGAAAAAATATTCCATTCATCTCCTTTAATATATTTTTGCCCCAGGTACGAACCGAAAACAATCCTTCCTTCTTCGGATCCTTCTACGGTTCTGCCTGTTATTACTATATTGTCTCTAGATACTAGCTGCTGGTAATAGGAATCCTGCTTGGTGTAAGAAGCGGAGATAGAAAATGCAAGCTTTGCAAGCGCAGAAAATTTCAAAAAATATTCACCGGTGTATTTTAGATTTACATCCCGGTTATACCATGCTTCCCGCAGTGCATAGCCGGGCTGTTCTTTATATTCGTCGAACGACCTTGTAAAATAAAAAATATTCTTGATGCCGAAATTTTCCTCGTCCTTTTGGAGGTTAACCTGTGCGGCAATACGTGTATAGCCGCCGCCAGTTATGCGGATATCTCTCCGGGAAGAGGCAAGATTAAAATTGCCGTTAATAATCCAGTCCCCTATGTTTGTGCCGCCGCTTATATTGGATTCGTAAAGCTGCGGGTTGTATTTCATCTTCACACGCACCGGGTCTGGCACCGCTTTTGTGTTAACAATTAAAAGCCCGTCTGTAAGATCGCCGTATTTTGCAGATGGAATACCTCTTATAATCTCTACATCTTTAATATTTTCTGCAGGGATCGATCTCAAATCTATACCGCTGTTTGCAGTAGAACTGCCGATTCCGATCTGCATATTTGCATTATTTGTTACCGGAACTCCATCCAGCACTATTTGAGTTCCAAGTGCATCGCCGTTCCTAATCTGCGCCTGCTCTACGCTGTTAAGAGTCGGATTGGTTGTCTCAACACCGGGTATAAGTTTCAGAACGTCATTTAAGCTTGAAGCCTGGATATGTTCTATTTCTCCGGAAGTAACAACCGTCTTCGTCTCCGGCGCAACGGGTATGAAATCTGTTTTCGCAACTACTTCTATGCTGCCGATCTGAAACGAAGTACTTTTTAAAACAAAATTCTTCTCGGTTGTTCTGCCGGCCGCTACTTCAATCCTCGCAATTACTTTTTCATATCCGACGTAAGAAACTTCCAGTGTAAAAGTTCCCGGTGTAGATATCAGATTGAATCGGCCGTTCAAATCCGTAGTACACCCGTTATTAGTTTCCTTTAAAATAACATTGGCATACGGAAGCGGTCCGCCGCTTTCACCGGTAACTCTACCGGATAACCTGCCTGTTACCGTCTGTGCAAACGCGCTGCCAAGCAGCAAAAACAAAATTATAACGGTGTAAACAGCTTTCATAAAATGCTTCGATATCCGAAAAGATAAAATGAGGCTGTCTTCAGAATGGCAGGCTATATTCACTCATCTCTAATCGCATTGAATATGCATGCCGGGATTTCCTCAGAGCCTTCAGACAGCCTCGTATTATTTTTTTATCAGAATAATTTTACAAACCGGCACCTGCGCTTTACTAAAAGCATGCAGGCAGACGGATCAATTATTTTATTAACAGCATTTTCTTCTGCGCAGTATAGTTTCCTGCTTTAATCTTATAGAAATATACTCCGCTTGATAAAGATGCCGCATCGAACATTACAGTATGCTGCCCGGCTTCCTGCAGTTCATTTACAAGCGCAGCAACTTCCTGCCCGGTAATATCGAATACCTTTAACTCGACGTTGGACCTTTCAGGGATGTTGTACTTTATCAACGTCGATGGATTGAAAGGATTGGGGAAATTTTGCTCGAGGCTAAAAAATGCCGGAGAGTTAAAATTAATCTCCACAACATTGGAATATTTATAAGTCCCGTCAAAGTCTATCTGCTTTAGCCTGTAGCTATAAGTTCCGCAATCAATATTTCCATCGGTAAACGAGTAGGTGTTAGCTATGGTTGTTGAACCGTGTCCGGCAACAAAACCGATCTTCTCCCATTCATACTTACGGGGCAAAGTTGAAGAAGAAGCCCGTTGAACTTCAAATCCTTTATTGTTTAATTCGGTGGCTGTTCTCCAGGTTAATTCAACCGCATTGTTCTTAACTGCAGCGGAGAATGAAGTAAGCTCTACCGGAATTTCCACCGTCTTATATCCTTTAATTAATGTTCCGCCGTTACCGGCAAACCACAAATCGGTTCCGACTACACATATGCTGTATATTGCGTTGTTGCAAAACTTGTCGGCCTGCATCCAGGCAGCTCCGCCGTCCTTCGAGTTTAATACGTATCCGTTGCCGTCTGAAATCCATACATTATTTTCATCCTGGATCCCTATGCCCCAAATGCTGATATATTTATCGAAGCCTGCCGGAAAGGTTACTGCGTTCCAGGTTAAGCCTCCGTCTGTAGTTTTCGTCAGGGTAGGATTCGGACTGTTAAAGCCTCCGATATATCCGAGCTGATTGTTATAGAACTTTGTACAGAAATAACTGCCGGGAATATTTGTAGTAAGCTGGGTCCAGCTCGTTCCTCCGTCAGTCGTCATGTAAGCTTTTGCCGAAAGACCGACTGCAATTACTTTTTGCGCATCAAATACCGACATTGCATAAACCGTAGAAGTGCCGAAAGGCGAGTTTGCCAGAGCCCATGTTGTGCCGCCGTCTGTAGTCTTAATTATTTTGCCGGTAGAGCTGCATGCATAGCCGGTATTCACGTCTGCAAAGCCCATGTCGTAAAAGATAGCCGTAGTGGAGCCGGTAATTGGATGGGACTGAAGAGTGAAAGTAGCACCGCCGTCTGTGGTTTTATATATCCTGTTGTTGCTGGTGCCTACATACCACACTGTAGATGAAGCGAGCGCGAAAGAGTATACCTGCTTAGTAAAATTAAATCCGATGTTTGCCCATGTAGAACCGCCGTCGGTTGTTTTGAAAATGAATCCCAATGAATCTGAAGTAGTTGAAGAACCGCCGCAAGCATAACCGGTAGTGCTGTTGACGAATTTAATCATCCTAAAAGGTTTTTGAGTAACGGCAGTAAACAGTGGATTCCAGGTCAGCCCGTTATCGGTGCTCTTGTATAACGATCCGTATCTTCCGCAGGCAAAGAAATCGCTTCCGGATTTAATTACACCGTACATCGCTTCTGTGCCTGCATCATAAGAATTCCACGTAGCGCCGCCGTCGGTTGTTTTAAAAATTGAGCCGTTATTGTTGTTGGTTGAAAAGCCTGTATTCGCATCGATAAAATAAACCGAGTTGGGAACGACCAGGCCGCTTGTAACTGCGCTGCTCCAGGTTGTACCGCCGTCGGTTGTGTAGTAAACCTTACCGCCGTCCTGAGAGGCGTACCAGCCGCGGCTGGCATCCAGGAAATAAACATCCCAGATAGTTTTATTAAAACCTGCTGGAGAAACATTCGTCCATGTAGCGCCATAGTCCGTAGAGCGGCTAAGATATTGCGTGGCTCCGCTTGATGCTGTGCCTATATATATATTGCCTGCACTAACAGCGTGGATGCTGTAGAGCGTGTTTGTCATAGGCGAAGTAACTGAAGTCCAGGTTGCACCGCCGTTTTTTGTTTTTAATATCGTACCGTTAGCTCCCACTGCATAACCAGTATCGGCATCCAGAAAATCGATATCATATAGAAATGCGGTTGAGGAAGAAGTTAAAAACGTAAATGTATTTCCGCCGTCGGTAGTTTTCATCAGCAAGCCTTCATCGCCGCAGAAATAACCGACATTCGCATTTATAAATTCAGCGGCTGAAATTTCTCTTCCCTGCGGATCGGGATATTTTACCGTCCATGTACTCCCTCCGTCGGTAGATTTTTGCACAATACCGGCTTCACCGAATGCAACAAGATTCCCCGGAGAGGTGGAAACAATCCTGTTAAGAGTATTACCGGTAGGCTTTGGGTTTTGCCATTCCCAGGTGTAGCTCTGCGGTAATACCACGCAGGAAAGAACCAGCATAAAAAGAAACGTAAATACCTTTTTCATAGTATTCCTTTCAATTAATTATTTATTATTTAGTAACCGGACAATCAGTTTTTTAATTTGACTTATATACCGGCTGCCAGGCAGCCGGCGGTCTTAAATATCCAGATCAAGCTCGCCGGCTTTCACTACCTTTCCGTTAGGCTTAATGTGGAAAGGATTAGCCACTTCCTTTGTTTGATTATCGCCTGTGAAGATAGTTAGCGTGGGCTTAACGAGAGCGGCTTTTACCTTCTCCGCATTCGTCTGTGCCGGATCGAAATAGATGAAGGCAGTAGGCACGTTTGTGAACCTTGTAGAGAACCTGATAATACCGTTATCAGCAGAAAGATGACTGGTAAGGTAGCTGAAATATCTTCTAAGCTGGGGCGAAGCCGCTTCCGGCATGGGGAAAACGAGTACGGAAAGATTTTCTTTTGAATATTTTTTATAATCGTTAAACACCCTGTCGTATATTCTGAATATTTTTTTCTTGTAATCGGCAGCCGAAATAAATCCCTTGTTTACTCCGTTGTTTTCTACTTTAAAATCCAATTCCAGCTTTTCAACAGTCTTTGCTTTTTTAGCCAGGACTTCTTCCTTTTCAATCTGCTTTTTGATTTTCTGCGGGCTTGTTAATTCCGGATTATAGTAAACAGTCGTCAGCACCGGCTCGCCGTAGTGGGTTTCAAAACCGTAAACACCGTCATCCTCTCTTAAAGAATAAAAGAGATTGTTAAAGTCAATCAGATCGAACAATCCGTATATTCCCGCCTCCCAAACCGCAACCGAATCCACAGTGCCGGGTTTAATCCTTTTTATTTCCTGCTTTATTGGCGTGAATAGAGATTCCTTAACTTTCTTGCCGGAAATTACCGCCGGATCATAATAGATTTTTACTGTATGAGACTTTGCGTAAGTGTCCAGGCCGTAAATGCCGTCAATACTTACCAACGTATTTTTAAGCGACATTGAACTGCCGTAGCATTTTACGTTTTTCAACCCTGCTTGTTCATAAACCGCCAGCTTGTGCGAAGGATCGGGATGGCCCCATTTCTCGGCAATCGTTGTAAACTCTATCTGGCTAGCAGCGCCAAGGCTCAACAAAACTAGCACAACCACCATAACCGGGGAAAGATACTTTAGGTTTTTCTTTTTGCTTATTGTAAGAGTATTTCTCCTAGGGCACGAATAAACGCAATCGGTGCAGAGGTTGCAGTCTATATGATCCACTTTTGCGTACTGGGAGATCTTAATATTCTGGGGGCATTTGGTATCGCAGAAATTACAGTCGGTACAGTTAGCCTCGTTCCTTGTAATTTTCGGAACGGGCGATAAAAAGCTCTTCATAAATCCCAGTTCATTTATCATGCCTGCCAAAACAAGCCCGGCAATAAGCCAAACGTAGCTTAATCCGGCGCCTAGAACATTTGCCAGAACAAATAAAATTATTACCGCACCTGCACCCACAACATTCAAAAAGATATTGCTTAAAGCACCCATCGGGCACAAATATTTGCACCAGAATAATTTGAAGAAGACCGCACCGAGGATTGTTATTATAAATGCCGGAATGGCAAAGTATAAAACAATATCGGTGTTATTAAATAAATTTGCCGAAGCAAAGTACGGATCGAATTCTTTACAGAAGAGTTCGCTTGTAGTCATAGTTATATAAAGCACCGCAAACAGAAGTATGTACTTTAGCGCCCGCAGCGGACGATCAAGCTTTTGCGGAATAGTTAATCTTACATGAAGCTTGTCGCCTATCTTCCCAAGCCACTCGCTTATCGAGCCGATGGGACAGACATAGCTGCAGAATAATTTACCTATTAATAAAACTCCGATTATCAAACCAATACCTATCATCAATTGAGTTTCACTCATATTGCACGACATGGTACCCTGGTTTAATTTACTTCCCAATGATGCCAAACCTCCGAAAGGACAGTAAGACTCAAAGTCGGAAATGTAGCTTGGATCGAATATAGGGCGTATTGCCACGTAGGCAATTAGACCCAGAAATAAAGACTGAAGTACGAGACGAATTTTGTTTTTCATATACTTCCCCGATTTAGGATTCTGTATTGTTGTTAGATTTATTGCGGTCTGTGTTAAAACAAACCGCAGTTAATTGAATTAATTAAAAAGCCATATTTTGCCGGGCACACGGAATGAACCGGCTGCTTCATTTCATAATAATCATCTTGCGTATGCTGCTGAAGCTTGAGCCGTCGTTCCCGAATGCTTCCACTTTATAGAAATAAACTCCGCTCGCAAAGCCTGAAGCATCAAATTTAACTTCGCTCCTTCCGGCTAGAAAATCTTTATTCGAAAGAATATCTATTTCTTTACCGAGGCAGTTATAAATCTTAATTGATACCTGCGATGCTACGGGTAGATCGAAAGCGATGCTTGTTGCCGGATTAAAAGGATTAGGATAGTTCTGATAAAGATTAAACCGGCCAGGTGCATTCAAGCTTACTTCAACAATCGAAGAATATTTGAACGTGCCGTCGAAATCTATCTGCTTAAGCCTGTAATAATATTTTGAGGCGGAAATATTCTCGTCGATAAATGAATAATCCGTTCTTTCCGTTGTAGTGCCGTTGCCTTTTACAAATCCTATTTTTGCGAATGCGGAGTTATCAGAACTTCTTTCAAGTGCAAAGCCGGAATTGTTAGTTTCTGTTGCGGTAGACCAGCTAAGAATTACTTTGCCGCTTTCAGCTAATCCTTTAAAAGAAACAAGCTCTACAGGAACAACCTTTGGCGTCGAAACAAGTTTGCAAACAAACATATCTGCGCCGCCAGCAGAAGTTATTGTTGTATTATCAAAATATGCGGTGGAGTTGAAATATCCAGAGGCATAAATAAAGCCGTCTCCGGAAATAGCAACTTGCCGGGGAGCGTCATTACCTACACCGCCGGCCTGCTTTGCCCATAATACATTACCTTCCGAATCAAGCTTCAATATGAAAATATCACTGCCTCCTTTACCTGTTAGTTGAGTCGATCCGAATGTTACTGTGTTTGCCATTAATCCGGAAGCTATGCAGTTACCTTCCGCATCTACTTTTAAGTTTTTGCAATAATCGTTGCCGGGACCGCCGAATTCTTTAACCCAAAGGAAATTTCCGGCTGTATCCATTTTAGTAATAAAAACATCTTGGGTATCACTGGTAGTTGCTGAATAGTTCCCAAATTTAGCAGTACTATCAAAAGCGCCGCCTACATAAAGATGCCCCAAATTATCCAATGCAACCCCATAACCAATATCGTCATTCTTAGAGCTCCCGGCTGTTTTTGCCCAGATTAGTTGACCGTTTGTATTATACTTAGCAATAAAAATTTCCTGGCCGCCGTAGGAAACTAATTTACTAGAGCCGAAATATGCAGTGTCAACATACATTCCTGTTACATAAACATTTCCATCTACATCAACCGCAATGTCCTTTGCCTCTTCTCCGGAAGAACTGCCTCCGGCGTTTATTACCCATTTAATATTTCCATCCTTATCAAACTTAGCAATCAAAATATCTCTTTGACCATTAGATGTAATTGTGATGGAATCAAATGTAACTGTATTTACGGTTGAGGAGCCGAAATATCCGGCCACATATACATTGTTTAGAGCATCCACGCCAATTGCCTGCGTTTGAGTTTGGGAAACGCTCTTCCCGTCTTTTATCCATAAAAGGTTTCCGCTGGAATCATACTTAGCAGTAAAAGCATCAAGGTTGCCGGCGCTGACAAGTGTTTTAGTATCAAAAGTAGCAGAACCGTAATAACACCCTGTAGTAATAACATTACCTAATTTATCAACAGCAACTCCCCAGCCTCGGTCGGTTAATGTACCTCCGCCGCTTTTGCCCCATATTGCATTACCGGAAGAATCATACTTAACAATGAAATAATCTACGTTACCTTTGCTCGTCATACTTAATGATGAACCGAAACTAACAGTACCGGTAAATTCGCCCGTAAGGTAATATCCGTTTGAATATGCGGTGATTGCATCTGGATAGTCGGTACCCGTACCTCCGAAACTCTTTACCCATTTATATTCCGGCGCTTGAGCATATAAAAAAAATGAGAACGAAACAAAAAAAATAAATGAGATGTTAATACTCTTTGTATAAATCTTCATAATGAACCTCGTAGAATTTATTTTGAAAATTTTCCTGCTTAAAACGAATTTAAGCATGAATTATTTATTAACTCATGTTACGCAGGAATACATTTTGATGTCCGCATTGTCATTCCCACGAAAGTGGGAATCCATTTTTTATCATATTTTCGCATCTTGGATACCCGCTTTCGCGGGTATGACACTCAAGCTTTATAATTTTGCGTAACATGAGTTATTAAATTCCGGATTACAACTTGTCTATTAAATAATCTAATGAATGTTTTTCAATCGGACCATCCACAACAATTACATACTTATCAACAGTTAAATATTTTTTTGCCAAACGGATGACGTCATCTTTGGTTACTGCTTTAATCCTGTCGGCTTTTTTATCGTAAAAGTCAAACGGCTGCTTATCAATTATAAGGCTGAAAACCTTCTGGGCAACATCGTCCGGAGTCTCAACATAAAAAGGCAGCAATCCCAGCAGTCGGTTTTTAGCCGAAGCCAGTTCCTCATCCGTAACACCGTCATTAATCAGTTTCTTTATCTCGGAAAAAATTCCGGTAATAACTTTCCCGGTATTTGCGGGCGCTGTTTTGGTATTAAACTTCCAGTAGCCAATGCTGTCGGACTTAACCCAGTAGTCGCTCTTTATACCATAAATCAAACCTTGTTTATCTCTAAGCTCCACACCCATTCTAGAAGTAAGAGCGCTGCCGGCAAGAATATAATTAAGAACCTGCGCGGCTTCCTCTTCAGAAGGATCGATCTTATTATAAGGCGCGAATCCTATGTTTATTGTACACTCGGTATAATCCTTTTCCGGGTATACTTTAATTATCTTTGTCTTCAATTCCTTTACCGGCGGCGAAGAGACTAATTCCGGAGCGGTGCCTTCGGCATTCCAGTTCCCGAAATATTTGTCGGCAAGCTGCTTCATTTCTTCAGGCTTCATATCGCCTACCATAAGAAGTGTCAGTCTATCCGGCCGGAAATATTTTTTATGAATACCGGCGATGTCTTCTTCTGTTATGCTCTTTATAGATTCTGCCGTGCTGTTAATTTTTGTAATCGGGTGATCGCCGAAAATAGTATTGAACATATGGTAGAATGCCTTTATCCCTGTCCTCTTGAACCTGTTCCTTGCCTGAATTAAAAGCCTCGGACGCAGCTTTTCCATTTCAGCTTTGTTCAAGGCAGGCCTGCTAACCAAGTCGTAGCCGGTCTGCATCATTTCATCCGCATTATCAAGCAGGGAGTAACCCTGGAAATAAAATCCTTTATAGCTACCGCCTACTGAAAAAGAAAACGGTACGAAAGCCATTCTCTCTGATAATTCATCATAGCTCAACTTTTCAGTCCCGCGGTTCATAAGAGCTGAAAGGTACTCGCAAATTCCAGGCTTCTGCCCCTCAAGAGCTTCCGGTATAAGCCCGGTCTCAAAGGTGCCGACTACCGTAAGGCTTGGGACTAAATGATTCTCAATAGCGTAAACCTTTATACCGTTCTTAAGCTCTAATTCTTTAATCATCGGTGCGATAGGCTTCGGCTTAATATAGCCGTCTTCGCCGCTTTCAGAGTTTATAAAATGATCTGTCAAACTGAGAGCATCCTGCGGGGGCATAAAATAAAATTTATCCTCCGATTCGTTCAAAGTATTCCCTGGTTCGTTATTCTCATCATTCTCTTCCGGCAATTCTTTCTTAACCTGCTTTTTATTCCCTTCCTTAGGAAAAGCATACACTACCGTAACTTGTTCCGGGTTAAAATATTTTTTCATTACCCTTATTATATCATCTTTGGTAACGGAATAAATTCTCCGGTCGAAGTCGGGATAAAAATCCCAGCCGAAGTAAGCTTCGTACCTGCTTATCCTGCCGCCAATATCAGCATTCTTAATGTAGCTTGTTACCTGGTTAAACTTGTAACGGTTCTTGGCTTTCTGAAGTTCATTATCGCTTACAGGCTCATTCTGCATTTTCCGGATTTCTTCCCACAGGATATTTTCAATTCTATCCAGGCTGCTGTCGGGTTTGGCGCTTATGCTTATTTGGAAAAGGTCGGGGTCTTTCGTCATTCCGAAGCCGCCCGCAGCCATTTGTGCAATTTGATCCTTCTCAACCATACTTTTGTACAGCCTAGCGTCCCTGCTCTTCTCGCAGAAAATTGTTGATGCAATCCTCAATGCAGGCGCATCGGCATCTTCGTATGTAGGCACATGGAAGGCAAATCTTATTGAAGGTGATGTAATATCCGAATGGTAGATAGTAAACGACTTCCTTACCTTCTGCGGCTCTTCAATCGACCAGACTTCGGGCACTTTAGGACCCGCAGGAATATTGCCGTAGAATTTCTCCGCTGTTTTTAAAATCTCATCTGTCTGGAAGTCGCCCACCAGTACAAGCAGTGCGTTGTTCGGAGTATAATAAGTTTTGTAATAACTGTAAGCGTCGTCGCGCGTCATGTGGTTAAGGTCGCCAGGCCACCCTATAACCGGGTCGCGGTTCTGACTGGATGTAAATGCGATCGAATTCAAAGTCTCTCTTATTATTCCGTTAACCTGGCTTTCAGTCCTCATCCTTCTCTCCTGCTTTATCACCTCTATCTCCGATTTGAACTCGACTGGATCAAATATAGAATTCTGCATCCTGTCGGATTCTATATCCATCGCCACTTCAATCTTGTTGGCAGGCATATATTCGTAGTAGCTCGTCATATCGTTCATAGTGAATGCATTAAAGACGCCGGAATTATTCGAAATAGTTTTTGAGGCCATTCCCTTCCCGTATTTTTTAGTTCCTTTAAACATCATATGCTCAACCACATGAGAAATACCTGTTATGCCCAGCTTCTCATTCCTAGAACCAACTTTATAAGTAAGCTGCTGATAGATCAACGGCGCAATGTGTCTTTCCATAGTAAGAACAGTTAATCCGTTGCTAAAGGTATGGCGGTAAACTTTCCCTTCTTCATATTTTTTATCGCTTCCGGCATAAGTATATACGCAGATCGAAATAAACAGAATTACTATAAGACTGAGATAATATTTGCCACGGAATAAATTCATTAGTTCTCCTTTTGTTATTTTTGATTAATCCGTTTCTTAAAATCGAACCGAATGTCCGGCCTTGCTATCAGTTTTCATCTCTAATAAGTAAAACTGCAATTAAGCCGTATAAGCCAGCAAGGGCAATAATCAAAAGATCGATTGCCTGCGCCGGCTTTTTCCTTTTATTAAAACTGTTAAAAATTATTACTGCAGCTATAAGTGAAATTAAATTTCCTATTATTAAATGCCAGCCTGAGAATTTGAAATAAAAGTTTATAAAAGAATCGTTATCATTGCTGAGCGAAAGGCTGAAAGGGAATATATAATTGAATAACTTCCCGGCAATTGTCGCTTCGTTATTGGCCCAGCTTATTACGTGGGTCTTCAGCACGTTGTAATTTCTATCCGTTAGAACCGAGGTTACCTTGCCGTCGTCAATCGTATTTATCTGCCTGTAAAGCATATCGCCCATCAGTTCAATCCTCATTTTAGAGTTATCATAATTCTTTACCGGTAGCTGGACAATCTTGTAGTTGTCGAACAGGACTAAATATACCCGGCTGTCCTCCGCAATAACTATACAATGGAATTCCTTTAAGTCCACCTCTTTTACAAGAATATATTTTATTTTCACACCTTCGGGCAGATCGATCTTTTTACAGTATGGCCTGTCGTGCACTCTCATTAAGTGGAACAGGTTATCCTTGCTGTCAACTATAAAATATCCGTCATCAAACGGCTTCATTGTAGTAGGATTGCCGAAGATATTCTTTGCAGGGAAAGCAAAGCCGTTCTTTACAAGCGCTTCGTTAAATCGCTCGCTTAAACCGCTTTCCACAGTGTTCGACTCGCAGTTAATAAAACTTAACTTGTCGGTAATCCTAAAGTTTTCATCCGGGTTGTTAAGATCCGGTCCGTCCGGTTTGGATTCAATTAAAGGGAACAGCTGAATCTGATACTTAGAAATATCGGACGGCCTGACTGCGAGAAATATATTGTTGTCCCTAATAGTATGAGCGTCTACAGGTATCCCTTGAATCGTATCCGGCAGCTCATCCCTAAAAAGCAGCTGCCTGTAATTAAAAAACGGAGTCAACCTTTCAAATTCCTTTCTGGTAATCTCTACTGCCTTCGAATCGAATATCTTGTATTTCTTATCGATTACCTTTGTCTCTAGAAATTCCTGCGTTACTGGACTGAAGTATGCCCGCGGCGGCTGGATTGATTTGTTAAAGGCAAGCCAATAATACTTCGGAATGAAAATGGAAACAGTATAAATAATGAAAAGGATAAGTATATATCTTGAGAGCTTGGTAAATAAAATCATCTGGCACCTCTCTTAAAACGGAAGCCGGATAGAATAATTAGAAAACTGAGAACCAACGTCATCAATGCAAAAGGCAAAAGGACGTACTTAAATTCGCCGTAGCTTTCCCCGGACATTAACTGTTCAATAAAGCTAACGCCCGCAACTGCAAGGACAATCCTTCTAGACCAGAGAGGCTCAACCATAATTACTGCCGATAAAAAGTAAGCTGCAAATCCGCTTAGGAACCAGGGAACTGCGGTAATAAACTCTGCATAAGTAATTTGCGATGCGAATACAACACTGCTTCCGAAATAAAGAATCCCCATAAATACCAGGAACATTACCAGCAGATAAATAAAACCCGTAGCCATCATAAACAGAAGCGTATTGTTTTCCTTTAACGGAAGATGAAGCGTTAATTTTAACCTGGACGACTGAACCTCCGGATAGAACTGTGCTATTCCGGTTGCCAGACCGATAAGCAAAGGAATGTACTTAATCTGGTCGAAGAACATATAGTCCCTAAAAACAATATAACTCCAAATAACGTTAGCCTTATTAAATTCTATAATCGCTCTAAGATGGATAAACAAAGCAATCAGTACGGCAACTTCTACAACCAGGGCGCCGAGAACAACCCATCTTACTTTTAACCATTCCTTATATGAAAGCGCTTTGTACATTAAAATCTCCTTTAATATTTTCCTGTTATTCCTACAAATGCCGTTTCCAGATCCATAGGTATACACTTGAAATCCGTAAAATGTATCTGCTTGGTTGTTAAATAATTCTTCATGGTCTCGTCGTCGCCGAATGAATAAAGAGTAACTTTGTTTTTAATCGTTTCGAAATTTTTAACTACGTCATCCTTTGCCCACTTTACACTTTCATTTTCAGTCGAGAACTGGTACATCTTAAATTTGCTGCGGAACTCTTCGATGGGCATTTGAAGAACAACGCCGTCGTAGTCGAGTATAACGCAGTCTTCAAGGAAGCCGTCGAGGTCCTGTATAATATGCGAGGTAATAAAGATAGTTTTATTTTCGGCCTGTGCGTACTCTCTTAAGAAATCCAGGAACAGCTTTCTGTACCCGGCATCCAGCCCCATTGAATAGTCGTCAAGTATCAGCAAGTCGGGGTCCTGCGCAAGCAGCAGCCCCAGCGTTACCTGGGAACGCTGGCCGCAGGACATCTTGGAAATCTTTTGATTCTCCAAGACTTTTAACCTGGACATCAGGTCGTAATATACTTCTTTCTTCCAGCGCGGATAGAACTCGGAATAAAACCTCTCTATCTGTCTGATGTTCATGAATGAATACTGAATGTGGCCTTCAATAAGGAACCCGATCCGCGCCTTAGTCTCCGGCGAGATCTTATAAGAATCCTCGCCGAGAATTAAGCAGCTGCCGGACTTAGGTTTAAGGAAGCCGTTCAATATATTTATGGTGGTGGTCTTTCCCGTGCCGTTTTTACCGAGCAGCCCGAATATGCTTCCCTTTTTTATCTTGAAGCTCAGGTTCTCGTAAACTTTTTTCCTTCCGTAATAATGCGTCAGGCTATTTACTTCGACAACATATTCCATGCGCGTATTTGCCTATCTTTATTAATTGATTTTTTCTATTTGATCATCAGCATTTTTTTAGTAATCCGGATGTCTCCGGTCCGTCCGTCTACAGGCGCTGCTTTAAGCTGATAAAAATAAATTCCGCTTGCCAATCTCTTTGAATTCCCGCCGGAAGATGAATAGCCGGCTGCAGAGAATTTAACGGAATAATTGCCTGCGCTTTTTAACTCATTTACCAGTACGGCTACTTCTTCGCCTATTATATTGTATACCCGGATTGAAACCCTGCTCTCCTTGGGAACCGAATAATTAATTACCGTCGACGGATTAAAAGGGTTCGGATAATTTTGAGAAAGTTCAAAAGCCTGAGGGACATTATCCTGCCTGCCTTCTACATCGGTTATTGCAGCCGTGGTATAAATGCTTTTACTAGAAGTTACCCAGGGATTGCCGTCATTATCTACTGCAACACCGTAAATAGTTTCGGAAGTATTTATTACTGTAGTATCAGACGTGTTAACCCAGGTGCTGCCGTTATCGGTAGTTTTATAAATACCGATATTTTTTGGTGCCGATGATTTTTTACCTACTGCGTAACCTACCGAATTCTTATTGAACGCAACTCCGGTAAGGTCGTCGGCCAAACCTGTCATATCAACATAATTCCAGTTTGCGCCGCCGTCCGTTGTTTTTAAGGTTATCCCGGTACCTACTGCAACGCCGTTTAGACCGTTAGAGAAAGCGACATCTTTTAAATTTGCAGTAGCCAGGCTGGATGGAACGGAATTAAATTTAGAAGTATTCCAGGTTGCACCGCCGTCGGTAGTATAAATTCCGCGCAGCTTTTCGGCCACAACGGCGCCGTTATTGGCATCCGCAAAAGCTATTGCTCTTAATGTTGCTTGTACGGTTGAGGTTTTCGTATCCCATGCGGCTCCTCCGTCTGTAGTTTTATAAATTACATCCACGCCGGTGCCAAGCTTACCCACCACAAAGCCCTTATTCGCATCGATGAAATTGACGTCGTAATTTACTACCGTAACGGCCGTAGTATCGGGAAGCATTGCTTTCCAAGTATCACCGCCGTCTGTTGTCATACCCGATAACCCGTAACTCTGCGCTGCAAAGCCTGTCTTATCGTTTAAGAAAAATAAGTTCTGTATGTTAGGGCATACTCTGCCGATCCTTACGTAAGACGCATGCCAGTCTTTACCGCTGTTAGTAGATTTTAGGAAGTACCCGTTTGACCCGGCAGTATAAAAGATATTGTTTGAAACTATTTGCATTGAATACAAATACTCTGTCGGGTACAGGTCCATTAGTTTCCATGTGTTCCCGAAGTCGGTCGATTTAAGAATTGCGCCGGAAGTGTTGGCTACCCAAACAATATTGCCGATTCCGTAAATTGCCTTTACAGCTCCGCCGGAAGGGATTGAGACAGGGCTCCAGTTTTGTCCCCCGTCGGTTGTTCTTGTAACCAGACTTGTACGGGAACCGCCGCCTACAGCAAAACCGTTTTCGGAATCTTTAAACCACAGCTTGTAAACATTATCGTAAGACCAATTGCTTTTATCCTGCGGCATGTAACTCCACGTTGCGCCTCCGTCTGTCGTTTTAAAATACATTGTCGGTTCCAGTCCTACTGCTGAAGATCCCCAGCCTGATGCGTAGCCGATATTAGAAGTTACCATAGTAACTCCCCATAGATCGGACCTGCTGTATGTAATACCGCCTAGAGAAGGTTTAGCAGCCTGCGTCCAGTTTATTCCGTCTGATGTATAATAAAGATCGCCGCACGATTTGCCGGAAACAACACCGTGGGTTCCTTCGGCAAAATATAAATTATAAAGTAAATTAGTAGAAGAAAAAACCTGCGTCCAGGATGTGCCGCCATCGCTTGTTCTAAACACCGCGCTGCCTGTTGTCAGGTCTGCAACAACCCAGCCTTCATTTACGCTAATAAAATGAACGGCGTTAACATCTCCGGAAATTCCGATGTTTGTTATTCTGTTCCATGTACTGCCGCCGTCGGTGGTTTTTAATATTGTAGCTGCGTTTCCTACGGCATAGCCGTTATTCTCATCTAAAAAATAAATCCCGTTTAATGTTTTCTTAGCGGTATCAGTATAAACTTCACTCCAGGTTAGTCCGCCGTCGGTAGTTTTTCTAATCAACCCGTTTAAGCCGGCGCACCAGCCCAGGGAAGGATTAACGAAATAAATTCCGTAAACACCGGAAGAGTTGGGCGTAAATGCAGCCCGCCACACCTGTGGAAATGATACTGGAGATAGCGCCGTAATAAGAACAAGATAAGCCAAGCATGTAAAAATCTTTTTCATCTTTAACTCCGATTTTTAATTTTTAAAAGCTGTTCAGCTTAATTACAATCAGCCCGGTAAGCCCGGTGCGATTCAGTCCGCTGTTATTATCGGGCTTTAAGTTAGAATATCCGATCAAAGCATCAATAGACCAAAGATCTGAAATATCTATTGCGGCACCGGCAGAAAGAATATTATACGAAACATTTTTGCCGCCCCCGATTATGTCCTGACCTAGCAGACCGTAATTATAACCTGCCTGCAGTTTCAAGTTTGTAAAAAGCAGATACTCAAGCCCAATCTTTATAAGATGATCGTTGGAGGTTATACTAGCCGTCCGTCCGTCTATGTATTTTGAAGAGTCGGCATCAACTCTTGAGAAGCGGTACTCAAATCCGCCCAAAAGAGACTGCGTAAAATTATACGACATCCCGAAACCAACCGATGCTCTTTTTATTTTCCACTCCCACAACAGCAAATCTTTCGGCACGTACTCCGACCAGGAACTCATGTTGGAATATTCAAAAGCAAGGCCTGCGATTAAAGAGGGCTTTAATTCGTATCTGCCTTTCAGGCAAAGGTTGTAATTGTTAAAGGATGAATAGCCGTCCTGATATTCATCGTACGATTCAGTCGAACTGACCGAATAAGGAATGAGGACGTTTATATTCGACCTGGAATAATCAGCAGTTAATCCTACTTCAGAGAATTCATCGGGCAGCCAATAAACCTGCGAGCTGAATGTGTTGCCTTTAGTCCTTAACTTTTCTTCCTCGCTGGCGCTCCTTTTATATATTGAATATGTCTCACCGCGGTAATAAAATATCTCAACATCCATCAGGTTAACATCCTGCGAGGTAATTTTTTCCTGCGAATCGTTCAGCCTGGCATTCAATCCGAATACAAGGTTATCCATCAGTTTATAGGTTAACCCAACATTTCCTCCGAACTGGCGCAGCGTGGTTTCGGCATAAGTATATTGCTTTTTTAATCCCTTTAAAATACTATAGCTTGCCGATGCGCCTGCAAAAAGATTCGGAAGGAGTTCCCAACTGTACATAAATTCCACTCTAGGCCCGTCGTAAGTAACATCGCTGTTTGTTGTATCCGTAAAGAAGAAAGACTCGCCTGCATAAGGGTTATATTCCAGGGAGCGGTAGACATTTTTTCTGTTATCATAAGTATAGCTTGTAGAGCCTAAGAATGTCCCGCTGGTTCCAAGAGTCTTAACTCCTTTAAATTCCATACCGTAAAGAGAAGAGCTTTGCGGCGTATATATCCTTCTGTAGTCTCCGCTGTAATTAATTATTGACGGAACTATTTTCAGCCATGATTCTTTTTCACTCTCATACATCCAGGACGGATTACCTCCCAAATAAAACGGATTAAAGCTGTTCTCCTTATCTATTACCGCCAGGTCCATTCCTCCCATAGCCATGCTGCGGATAGACTGGGGAAATAATCCGGAAGGGCAACATAAAGATACGATCAGCAAAAAATAAAGCTTGCAGCACATGCCCTTAGAGCGTGTTGCGCAACTGATCAATCTGTCATTCCCACGAAAGTGGGAATCTATAAAGTGTTTAATTTGTGCGGAAAATAGATTCCCGTTTTCACGGGAATAACACAAAAAGAGTTGCGCAACACGCTCTTTAAACAAACTGCTTCCTTCTTCCGGACCGAATTTATATTTGCGCTGCATTTTATTTATCATTTAATTTCCTAATGGCTGCAAATTATCTTTGATATCCCGGTGTTGGATAAGGGATTATTTCCCAATCCAATGAGCCGTTGTTTGTATCTACGCCGGGTTCCCTCCTCTGCATCGATTTACCGCTGTAGCGGGGCGGACTTAATACCAACCCTCTATCCACCCTGTCGTCTATAGTCTTCGACATTGAAGCACTTGACTTGTACTGCACCCCGTCTATTATTGTTGAAATGTCTATCCCGTCAGACCAGACGGAATCTACTCCTGAGGATAATACAATTACATCGTTTGTAAGGCTGTACAAGAAATCGACCGTCTTATCTGGACGCATATTTATTAAATTAGGTACGCTCGGATTATCAATATCAGTTGCCGAGTACTGATTATAAAATTCCCAATCAGCCTTACTCAGGTCTATGCTTGTAGAAATAGTGCTTTTGAAATTAGCCGCATCTACTGCCAGTACTAAAAATTTCTTCGGGGGGAAAGGGTAATTTTTTTCGCCGGGGTTGCCCGGGAACTTAAATACATAAGTAACACCATCAATGTCTCCGTCGTCTCCCTCATCTGCGCCGGAGCCCTTGCCATCAAGGTTGCCGGATACTCTCATAACCATCATACCGTCAAGGTATTTAACGCTGTCGCTCGCATTATACAATTCAATAAACTGATCGTAGAAGAAGAATATATTGTTCTCAGGGCCACACGCATATATTTCGTTAATTGCAATGCCGGTACTAGAAATAGGTTTTGCAATTATCGTATCGCACGAGACTTTGCCGGATAATACCTCAACATCTTTTATGTTCCCCACCAGTTGTATGTTGGGATCGTTAGGATGCTGCATTCTTACCGAGATGCCGTAAACAGAAGACGGAAGCCCTGTAATAATAAGCTTTCCTTCGTTATCCGTCTGCCTAACCTGTATACCGTATTCGGAAGAAAGTATTACCTTGGCGTTTTTTAATGCCTGATAATCCGGCAGGCTGTCGCTTTCCGAAGCGTTCCAGACGGCAGTAAGCTCTAGCCTCGAATTTCCTTCGGCAGTAACCGGCGGCGGCTCTTTGCAGCCGTATGAATAAAGCAGACACACAACCATTAAAGCAGATAATATTTTCATCGCAGCCCTCTAAAAAAATTATCCAAGATCATGCTGAACTCAATGCCGTAAGAAAGCGAGGGATTACGTGTCTCATCAAGATAAGAAGTCCTTGTATTTTGATAATGCCTGATTGCCGGGTCATCCAGGAAATTATTCACATAAAAGGAAACCTCGGCACCGGAGAACAGCGACTTGCTGATATTTATACTGAACAGCCATTTGTCAGGCTCTGTCTTAAGTTCTCTGCTGAACAGATAATCTAAAATTGCCGACTGGCCGGCGACGTTAAAATCGATAGGCGCTTGAGAAAATGTTTGCCTCTTTTCCCAAACAACTTGTTCAGCTCTTAAAGTAATCCATAAACCTAAATCCGGATGCGTATACTTTAAATAATAATTCAACTGAAGCCTGTCGCTCCAGGTCTCTCCAGCCGGGTAGACCATCCCGATGGCAGTATCGACGGGAACGCCGGGCACTTTATAATTTGCATACTGGCCTAAGCTTTGGTCGGGAATTGATTTATAATAATATCCGGACGAGGTATTGTTCAAATGATCATAAGCGCCGACCAATTGTAACTCCATGTTAAGCGGCTTTATCCTTGCAGTCCTTATCGTAAACTCAGCACCCTTGCTTATAGTATTACCGGTGTTCTCGATTAACGTATAACTATCAACATAATAAACATTAGTTTTATTCCCTGCAGAAGTAGTAGCGAATAAAGGAATGCTCTGCCCTCTGGTTTCGTTCGATCTGTTCTTATAATAAAAAGAGATTGTTGTGCCTATTAAGCTAGAAATTTTCTGATCGTACGAAAATTCATATTGTACTTCGCGGTATCCCTTTAGCTCCGGCACCCATACATTATACCTAAAATAAGTGCTCTGCGCTGTAACAGGATTTCTCCAAACAAAAACATCCTCAGGAGGATAAACCAGAGACATAGCAGGAGATTTGGATGTTGCCCCTGCGCTTATCCTTAATTGATTGTAACCCGATAAGTACACCATCAGGTTTAGCCTTGGATTAAAGAAAGTACCCTGATGCGATTGGATAAGATTTCCATCGCCCCATAAACCCGACAAATTAAATTTGTATGGTCTGTACATATCGTACCTGGCGCCGCAAATCAAGCTGAAGTCGTAAAGGAAATGACCTGTAATTTTATCTTCTGCATAAAGGCTAAGAAGCAGCTGCCCCGGTATGTCATCAAAGGAGTATGATCTTTTTCCTGATAGCGATCCGTAATAATTAAATAATGTATCCAGTACTACGCCCTCGCCGGTATTAGCGTCATACCTCGGCTCAACGCCAACCAATATTTTATGAATATAGCTGCCCGTATAAAAAGCGTTATTCCATTCCAGCCTTCCGCCAATCGTCCATTCAAGGCCTTTAGTCTGAACCTTGCCCATGTATATAGAAACCGTGTCTCCCGAAGGCAGAATTCGCAGGTCGGACTGAACCAGCTTGGACTTCATGGAGTTTATTCTCTCCATGCTTACATACGCATTGTATTCAAGAAAGGATACATCCCCTACCGGCTTGTATGAGCCCCAGGAAGACAGGCCGAGAGTAAAGCCGTGGTTGTAGTTTCGCGTCTGCTGCATATCTCCCGTCGGCTCCTGGTTATCAAGTATGGTCTGGAAAGAAATCTTGTTGTTCATATTCAAAGCGTTGTTCCAAATATTGCTTGAATAGACCGCCTGACCGGTAATCCTGGTATACTCGTCTCCGGAAACTCTGATGTCTCTTTCGCTGTATGCTGCATTCAAGTTGTAGCTAAGTCCGCTCTGCCCTACTAAGAAACCTCCGCCGAAGTTTGCTTCTTTGGTATCGGGATTGTTCTTTATCTTCAGCCTGTTTGGCATGGCTCCTATTTTCGTCTTTACATTTATTACTCCCTCGGTAACATCACCGTATCTTACAGACGGGAGACCGGTGATGACTTCAATAGATTCGATATTATCGGCGGGGATGGTTCTTAAATCTATGCCCGCTCCAATATTATTCATTCCGAAGACCGAGCCCTGAAGCGCTTCGAACTGTAAGTTTGCATTGTTGGATAGCGGGCTTCCGTCTACAATTACAAGTGTACCGAAGGCCGACAGGTTATCGCTCTCATCTCCGCGTACAGTAATTTGAGTAGTTTTGCCGAGGCCCGGATTATCGGTCTTTTGAACTCCCGGCACAAGATCCAGCACATCTTTAATGCTTGATGCCTGGTAATGTTCTATCTCGCCGCTGGTAATTTCGGTTTTTGTTCTTACGTCCCGCGGTAATAAATCTTTTGTTCCTATAACCTCTATGCCGCCTATTTGAAATGCCGATAGCTTAAGCGAGATGTTTAAATTTATTACCTGTCCTTCCTTGATATAAATCTTTTGAGAATATTTTTCATAGCCGATAAACGAAGCCTCAATGTTGTAGCCGCCGGGGCGGATGTTGGTTATTGAATAATAACCATGTACGTCGGATGCGCAGCCGATGTGCAGTTCCTTAATAATTACATTGGCACCTATTAAATTTTCTCCGTTTGTATCTTTTACGTACCCGTGTACTTTGCCCGTCTTCTCATCTATCTTTTTTTGTTTAGCAAGCGCTATATGCCCGTACGAAAACTCCAGAAAGCTTATCCCGTATGGTGATAAAAGCTCTTTCAGCACCTGGTACAGCTTCTGATTTTGAACATCAACATTTACGCTTTCAACATTTAATAATTTGTCGTCGTAAATAAAAATTATCCCGGTCGATTTCGATATCGATTTGATAATGTCAATCAAGTTTTTGTCGGTTTTGCTTATTGTAACCGGAGTGTTTAATGAAGTAAAATATGCAAGCACCGAATTGCCGGCGGAAATGTCGCTGCCGATATAGCTGTTTTCATCGTCCAGCTTTTCTCCTGTTACGGCATCTACTTCTTCTTCCTGTGGAAAATTAACTTTAGTATTTAGAACAAACAGAAGAGAGAGAAAAAATATAAAAGTATTTTTAAATGACTTATACATCCCTCAATTTCCCGATTAAAATTATGTACCGGGCACAGTTTTATTTAACTATTACTTTTCTTCCGGTATGAATTATTTTTACATCCAGGGTAAGACTTATAATAGATAATACATTGTCGAGCGATTCGGTTTCGAAAATTCCGGATATTGTTTTCTTCCTAGCCGAATCTGATTCTATTTCTACATTAACGTCATAATAGCGTTCAATTTCATTCATCGCTTCATCTAGCGGAGTCTTTGAGAAGAACAGTTTATTGCTCCTCCATGCAAGGTAATTATTTAAGTTAACATTAGCATTCTTTATATAACTGCCTGCGGAGTTAAATGAAGCCATTTCTCCTTTAGTAAGATTAACAACCTTTTCCGACTTGATATCGGCTGCTCTTACGGAGCCCTTTGCTACAACTATACTTACTTTGTTATTCCTGTTACGAATATTGAATTGCGTACCCGTTACTGTGGTTATGGTACTGCCGGATATTACCTTGAAGGGTTTGCTGGTATCGTGCTTTACCGAGAAGTATGCCTCGCCGGTTAGCTCAACAATCCTTTCCTTTCCTCTAAATGTGTACGGATAGCTCAGCTTGCTGTCTGAGTTCAGATAAACTGTCGTACCATCGGAGAGCAGCAAAGTAATTTTTTCTCCTTTTTTGGTTACAAGCTCGCTATTCTTCGGCACCTGATCTTTAACTGCAACAATTTGCGAACTTGAATTATTTGCGAGGTACCGGCTGTAAAACAAATATATGCCGAATGAAATAATCAGAATTGCTGCGGCCTTATATATCCAACGCCAGTTTATTTCTTTTTTATGATCGGCGGACTTTACGGCAGGCCTTTCTTTTACGGATAAGCTGTTAATATCGAATTCATTTTTAGAGTTTTCAGTTCCGGCAGCTTGCTTCAAAGAAATTCTATTCGAGATATAATTCCATTGCTTATCGGGATTAGGATTTGCCGGCTTTTTAGAACTGCCGATTTTATCCCATAGCAATACCAGGCTGCCAAACTCTTCTTTGTTTGCATCGGATTCTTCGAGCCACCTGTCGAGTAATTCTTTCTCTTCCGGGGTAAGCTCGTCTTTTATATATCTTATAATAAACTGGGGTTCAATTACCACGATTTATTTCTTCTGAATAATAAAAAAATATTTTCACTATACTTAATACACAAGAAAGACGGGAAAGTACTATCCGGGAGTAAAATTAATTTAGGTGCGATGCTAATTTTTTTCTGAGAATGGACAGTGCTTTGTTCATTTGGTTCTTCACTGTCTGCAGCGATATTTCCAGTCCCGCTGCAATCTCGGAATAATCAAATCCTTCGAACCGGCTCAATATAAAAACGAGACGGCATCTTTCCGGCAGCGTATTTATAGCCTTCTGATATTCATCATTTAAGAAAACCGAATCGAAATTTATCATTCTGTCTTTGCTTATTATGTTTATAATGGTTTCATTTTCGTCTATTAAATCCACAGGCGGCTTGCGCGATACGAAATTAATAGCCAGGTTTTTTGCAATTCTAAAAAGGTAGGACTTAGGCGAAAGCGAGAGGTCAAGGTTATCGATGTTCTCCCAGAACTTAATAAAGGTATCCTGTGTTAAATCTTCTGCAGCGGAAATATCGGAGGTGAACCTGTACAAGAAATGGAATACGCTAGGCTGCAGCAGGTAAAAGAATTCTTTAAACGCGGTTTCATCTTTTTCCTTAATTCTTCTTAAAAGACATAGTATTTTACCGTCTTTCTCTTCCAATTGCCCCGCTTACCTTTTAATGTTATCGCCTTTTTGTTAAGATAAATAAAAAGTGGGAAAGAATTGCATTTTTATTCATCATGTACAATTGAATTTTATTTTCACAAATAATATACCATAGGGCACTAAAGCCAAGTTTAAGTTCAAGTTCAAGTTCAAGGAAAAACAAATGGAATATCTTGACATAAAAAACAAAGATTTAAGCGGCAATACGATAGCTTACTTGAAAAATTTCCGGAAATAGTAAACAGACCCCTTCATTTATTTATTAAAGTTGAAAAAATTAATACGGATAAAAAGCCATATAAGAGAATGGATAGGAAAAATTTTACCAATTAACATTTAATACCAGATTAAATGTAAGCTCGTTATAGTTGGCAGTATTATCGGCATAATTCTTAAATGTACTGGTTTCAATTCTCATATTGAAGTTGAAATTTCTTAAGAATGTATATGAAGTACTAAGATACACGCTGGTTTTCCTGTCCAACAACCTTTCCGACTCGATATTAATCCCTAAAGTATTTGATAAATTTTCCAGGTAATCCGCATTAACGCTGAAATCAAAATTGTTGATTGTGCTTTTAGCGCTGCTCTGTTTAGCCTGTAACGGGGAACCTGCATTTACCGATAGCGGAGACGGGAATGTTGTTTTTATCAATCCCCATGTACATGCAAACGAAAGCGGATTATTGAAGCTTACCGCTTCTGTCGCCGAAATTGCATTGGTGCTGTAATCCGAAAGTCCGTTTAAAGTCTTTGCTTCATTACCTGAGTAAGATATGTTCGTGGAAAAGTTAAACTGGTCAATCATAAATACGTAGCCTGTAACTACGGAAATCATTGTTGTTTTGTTATCAACTTTTTGCAGAGGATTAGCGTCGTCGTTTTTTTGCATAAAAGGCGAATATGAAAGCTGAATAAAAGGAAGGCTGGGAAAGTTAAGCCCCATATTTACTCCGAATGATGTAACAGTGGTAGTAGAGCTTTTCCAGGTAATTAGGTTGTCGTGCAAAGTCTTAAAAAACGCACCCACGGAAATTCTTTTGGATAAAAAAGCCTGGTCTAATTTTGCTTCATAAGCCAATTGATCGCTTCGAAGATTTGGTGCGCCGAGCGAAGTATATCCAGGCCCAACCATTTTAATACCGAAAGATATTTTTGTTGCGGAGGCCGTGTTGTTGAAGGATACCTTTCCCGCGTACGAATAGTCAAAAGACGTGCTGATCTTAGGAGTAATCATCCGCTTTACGAATCCCGGTACGGCGTCAATCTCAAGTCCGGCATCGCGCGTGTCGCGGGTAAGCACAGAGGCGTTCCCTTCGCCTTCAATATTTAGATGACTGTCGAACATGGAAATTTTTGTTTCAGCTCCGAATATATAATTTGCATGAGGCGTAAGCGTTAGGTTATCCGGCGAGACGGTTATTGAGTTTTCGTTATCCTTTGCATAAACGCCGGTAAGAAAGAAATGAGTTCCTTCTTTTTTGCCTATACCGATTCTGCCTGCAAACAAGCTTCTCTGATAAGCCGTATTATCTATGCCACGCTTATTGCCCGAGGCTGCGAACGCTAAGTAAAATATACCAGGATTTATTTCCAGATTTATTCCGGTTACAGGAACTCCGCTTAAAGTATACTCCGAATATGAAGGATAATTGGTACCAATTCCGAATGCATCTATTCCTAACAGCATTTTTTCCATCCCGGAAACTGTTTCATTCACCTTCTTCTCAAGTCGTGTCTTAATTTGCTCTTTATATGAGTTTATATCAAAATTAAATGAAAAACTGTTTATACTTTGCCTGTCTGACTTTTGCTGGGTTGAAAAGAGAAAACCAGCAGTAAACGGGAGTCCGTATATTGTAATTGAAGGGCTGAGCTCTGCAGTGAAGGTGTTTTTCGGAATTTCAGAGAAAGGAAGGCTTTTATATCCGGCGTCAAAGCTTAATTTAGCCTTCCCGGAAAATAAGAACGGCTGCGGTGCGTCGTTATTTTCGTTCTCGTAAATCCATTTAAGAATTTGAGATTCGTTGGCGGATGCAACAAGCATGCTTTGTGCAGACGAAAAATTATTGATTCGACTGTGCACATTTGCCTCTCCGGCTTTTCCTATTGATATATACCGCTTTGATTTATCGACGAAGTCAAATTCCCATACTTCGCTTTCGGATATCAACACATTATTCAGGTAGGCATCCACTTGCCATGCATACCGGCTGTTTCTACCGAAATTTCTTCCTTCAACAGAATATAAAAATATGTTTGAGTAAATATTTTGTTTTGTATAGAAAGCCGGGTTGGCGTTAATAGCATCGTATGCCGATTGATTTCCCAAGATCTCAGTAATCTTAATAGAATATGTAACTTTATTTCCTTGCGGCACCGGCGAAGGCGCCAGCCAGGTGAAAGTTACAAAAGAACCCGTTATTAATTTAGCGTCTCCTAGGCTGTCAATATCATCATTTAAATTCATACTAGACATAAATCTTGCATTATTTTCCGGCTGAAGAAGCGCAACCTCTGATAGATTAAATACCTGCGTTTCCATACATTGCCCGCCGATCTGCATGCCTGTTTCCGCATTTATTACATTAACACATATTTCGTAGTCGCCGGTCGGTACCGTACCCATGTTTTTAACTACGTCAGTATACATGCTGTTTGCTGCTTCAATTTGCATAGGGACTAGCTCATAGTTATTTACTACTTTTACACCCGGGTTTAAGTTAAATACTGCCGAGGTTGCATTCACTATTTCCCCCTGATGAGATTCCGCTGCGGTTCCGGTTAGATATACCTTATAAGCCACACTTGTAGGATTTATTAATGTTACCTTCCACATATTCTCAATTTTAAATTGATACGGAAGCGGCTGTTTAAGGATGACGGTAATTTGAGCCTTAATATCTATAGCTATTATGAACAGAAAGATTATAACCGTCAGAAGAAAATTGGTATTGGTTCTTTTCATACACAACCTTTATTTTTTAATTTCCTTTCCAACCACAGCGCTTAGACGAGATTGTCCGCCGTCCTTAGTAACGGCTTTAACAGCATAGAAGTTTTCTTTACCCGTATTTTTGTCGGTATACTTTTTTTCTTCTGTAAGCCCGTACTGAACTAATGAGCCTTTATCGTCTTTTTTATAAATGACGAAAATCGTCTTATACTCCGAAGACGGATAGTCCCAGCTGAGAATAATATTTTTCTCTTCAGCCTCTGCGGATAAATTTTCAACTGCCGGTCTCACTCCGGTATCGTAAGGCTTTCCGTAAACCGGCGATGCGTATTTGGAATACAATCCGCCCGCATCCCTGGCTCTCATCGAATAATAATAAGTAATTCCGGTTGTAACGCTGCTGTCCGTAAATTCACTTAATATCGAATTGAGCCTGGCGATGATTTTCCATGTGGAATCCGGACTGGTTCTTCTGTAAATGATATGTTCTTTAACGTCTTCGCTGCTGCTAGGTGCAAAGTACAATCTTACGTACTTTTCGCTTACAAAAACATTTGTAAATACCGGTACAACGGGCGCGATGGTATCTGGCCGTGCTATTTTTATTACGTCCGAAAACTCCGATTGATTGAAATTAAAATCGAGAGCCTTGACTCTGTAATAAATGTAAGGCGTAAGCGAGTTAAGTGTTACCGTATCTTTAAACACAGTTTGAATATATCCGTTCGACGAATCGTCGTTAACAAAGCCTTCATAAATCACGGAGAACTCATGTTCCGGGCTGTTCGCCTTAAACAGCCTGTATCCCATTAAATCCTTCTCTTTGTTTTTTTCAACGGTAATCGTAACTACGCCAAGTGAATCTATCGTTCCCGAAATTATTACCGGTTTAACAGGCGGCATAGAATCAATCAAAGCGGCAAACACGGGAAATGATGTGCTTCTGTTGCCGGCAGTGTCGACCGCCTGAACAAGATAATAATTCGCCTGACCTCTAATAAAAGTCGTATCGGTAAAGCTCCGGGTATCTTTCGAAAGCATGCCGCTGTGTAGTACTTTAAATTCACCTTCTGCTTTATTTGAGCGGGCAACATAAAATCCATTTAAATCCGGTGCGGGAGAAGGATTCATCTTCCAAGTAACCAGCACTTCGTTCGGTTTAACGTTTTGAGGCTGCATAAGGAAAGGCTCCTCTGGTGGCGTTAAATCTCTGGGCATCGCTTTTACTTCTGCGAACCTGACCTTCTCGCCGAAAAGGGTATAGCCGTAAAACCTGTACGTATACATTTTATAATTGACCAGATTCCTATCGCTGTACCCGCTTCTTGAGTCGCCGTTGTAATCCGAGCCTTCAAGATTATATATCGGCGCCTTATTTAATTGAGTAAAAACAGCATCGCCGGGGTCGGCGCGTTCTACAATGTAACCCGAAAGCTCCGCGGGGTTTATCCATGCGAAAGATAATTCCGTGTCTCCCTCATTAACGTAAACCGGATTACCGTATGCTGTCTTTACCGGTTCGGCGGTTATTCGAAAATCATCGGAAATGATTTTGTAAATTTTTGATTTGCCTGCCGGCCTTACTCTGTAGAGATAAGTTTTTCCGGGCACTGCATTAGTGTCAGTAAATGCCAGACCCAAAGCTATCGCAGCATCCGGATTTTTTAACGCCGCAAGCACAAAGACCATATAATTATAATCTTCTCTGCTCTTTTGATCTTTTAATTCTGCAATCCCTTTCTCTAAACTGAAGTTCCCTCCCTTTTCTTTTTCGGAGCTTTGTAAGAAGTCTCTTGCAGTTTCTAAATCGCTTTTTGCCTCAACATTTTTTTGTTTATTTATTAAGTCTTCCCATTGGCCGGAGCTGTAGGGATTGACTCTCGCTATTTCGGAATAACTCGAAGTATCAATGCCGCCGCGGGCAATTGCGGAATCGAAAAGCATTCTTTCGATAATGAATCCGCCTTTAAGCCCTTCTTCCAAAACTGTTTTATTATCGGGGAAAAATCTCAGTTCGATTCCTTTCCCATCAACATACCTGCCGGCAACATTAATATAGCTTACGGGAATCTTAGCCGTATCGGCATCCTGCGCTCTGCAAATATTCACAAGCAGAATAAAAACCCCTAAATAAATAATATATCTTGTTTGCTTTTTCATAATTGCTTTTATAAAATTTTTAGAATTAATAATAATTAATGAACTATTTGGGAGCCTAAGCTGTTTCCGGTTACGGCAACTAACGGCCCGGTTCTAAAATTCTTTGTTACCGTCTGGGCTATGACAACGTTATTTCTGTTCTTTGCGTCTACCCAGGTATTGCTAATGTATTCTTTTAATGTAGCCTTTACGGTAAAGGTGTAATTTTTATTAACCGTTAAAGTATTAGTAACCGGCGGCGGTTCCGGCGGCAAATTTCCGTAAGACGGAGTAACATTAGCCGCGGGATAACTGACAGTATTCAAGTTGGCTGATAAAATAGATGCACTTTGTAGAGCAGAAGCACTATTTGAAGAGCTGCTTGAAGTATTGATTTGCGCTAAATTACTATTGAGCGATATAGATGCTGATGTATTTAATGACGGCGACGTTAATATTGTATATAAATACTCGCCCAGATTATTTTGATTAGTCTTAAGGTTTTGATTCGAAAGAGAGCCGTCGTCATTCTTGATTTTTAAAATTGCGGTTACAACCATCTTAAAGGTTCTTGTCTTTACCGAACCGTCGGCTTGCTGTTCTGCAACATCAAATACTTTGTTCGGTACTAATCCGAATTGTACTGCTAACGGCAAAGACACTGGAAAATTATATTGCAGAGTAGGATGGACATATTGAATTAATAACTGCCTCTGGTCCTGCGCGGCGTCTCCCTGAGCAACGACTGCACCGTTTCCGGCGCTTGTTATTCCGGAACAATTTGTACCGTATTCAAAGTTCCTGTTGAATGACGTATTTACCAGGTAATGATTACCGGAGATATGTCCGATTTTTATTGAGCCTTGAACTTCTCCGGCAACGTAAACGGGATTCGGAAACTTTCCTTGCAGCCAGCCGCCTGCTTTTATATCGGCTATATTCCAAACTGAACTTTTGTGTTTTACGGATGCGGCAACATAAGCATAGAACCCAATGCTGCCGGAGGCCTGCCAGCCGTTAATACCTATCCGCTCGGACGCGTTCTCGCAGTTCTGTCCGTTATATTCTGCAAAGGCAAGGTTAAGTTCGGCACCGGCTGCCAGAGCCAAAGAAGCATCGTATCCGCTGATTAAATTGAAGTCAACATTCTTATTGAACTTGAATCCGATTCCCAATGCAAAAGCCCTGCCTGTTGAGGTATTGTTGTTCACTCCGCTCGTGGTAACGCTCATTCCCGGATAAGCTCCGAATACTCCGTGGTAACCGTTCTTAAAAGTTTGCGAAAATCCCGACGGAGGAGTAATGTCGTTTCCGAACATCAAATACTCGTACAAGCTGGTATTAAAAACATTAACCGTATTAAGGTTGGCAGGCTCGCCAAACTTGAAATACCATTTATTATGTTTGCCGTCTATATCTAGTACAAGATTTGACGGGCTAGGTGTGGTTATAGGCGGCGCGTTTACGCTCACACTAGAGGAAAGATTAAAATGTTTGTCGGGAAAATTATAACTTACGCTTACGTTGCCCTTAATATTTGCTTTAGCCCTTTGAGGCAAGGAAAGACCTGCGCCGACGTAAAAGTCGCCCGTAAAAGCAATGTATGTTAATCCCTGGCTGCTGGAAAATTGAGCGAGCAAACCTACATCCGCGTTAAAGGTCTCTTCCTTTGGAGTAGTTGCAATTGTTGCCATTACACGCAGACCGAAATTTGATTTCTTTGGCTTGAATGTAAATCTTGTGCCCGACAAGGTCTTGTTTGACGATGTTAATACTGCATCCATATTATAGAATGCGCCTCCTCCGAATCCTCTGAATGCGATTCCCGTTAAGAACGGAACCCCCGGCGGAGGCAAAAGCACATCTGCTTCTACACGCCAATATCTGTATAACGAACTCCCGTTTAGATAGTTTGTATTGCCGAATTCCACCAGAGCACTTGCCGATACTCCGACCGATGTAAAGTCTACATCAAGGTCACCTAGAAATCCGTTGCCGAAAACCGGATCGTCATTTCTTATAGCAATACTACCGTTAATTTTTACTGCCTGCATATTCGCATGCACAGAAACACTGTCTACAAACACTCCGGTAAATTTAGGAGTAAACTTTTTTGTGGTGGAATTAAATTCAACCGCAAAGCCGGCACCTAAAGAAGTTGCGCCGCCGATATTGTCCGATAAATTGGCAACAATATCTACCATTAGTGCGCCTCGCAGCAATTCCGGCGAAACTTTTGTTAAACTTTTGTAGTAGATTTTTTTAATCGATACCGGAAAATTGGCCATGAATTTTTGCGGACTAGCAAAGCTCCATGAACCGGGATTAAAATCCATAGTATTGCCCGATGAGTTGCTAGTATAGTTCAATCCCACGTTTTCAAATCCCAGTTCCATCTTTACTCCCTTTACGCCTGCGGAACCTAAGGTTGAAAAATTAGGATTGTCCCATTTAAAAGTTCCGTTCATGCTAATTGAAACTGTTTTGGCGTTTTGTGTTATTGCCGCCGAGATATTGGAGGTCGGCAGCAATGTAATCGTGCCTTTCAAAATATCAGCTTCAATTGGCCCTGCAGGAAGAATTGTAATTTGAATATTATTGCCGCCGGAAGCCTGCGAGAAAGTTGCAGTATAATTTAAACTGTTCTGCGTAGTTGCCTGGCTAATAGGCAGTACAAGCTTTCCTTTTGCGGTTCCGCTTTCCAGCGAACTGTTTAGTATGGAAATTTCTACGGTATCTAAACTGGCGCTTAAATCGGCTACGCTGCCGGACTGCAGGTCGAAAACATTTACAGCTTTAATTTTGGTGGTTAAGCCCATGTCATCGATTATAAAATTGGAGGCGGTTATTACGGGGGGAGTTGAATTATTTCCTGTTCTCCATGTTTCCGGTAATGTTATCCCAAAGCTTTTTACATAAAATCCTCTCCATGTATCGGTAGTATCGTTCAAATAATTAGCGGGAAAATTAATGCTTGAAGGATTTCGCGTGTCTGATAGATCTAAGGATATCGAATCTGCAAATATCTTAATGCCGTTCGTTCCGGCTATTTCACAATTAGGCAACGAGCCGGTAAGCAAAATATCGTTCATGCTTGTGCCGTTGCCGGAAAGGCTTGCCTCTACCGAATCGGAAGATGCCGGAACGGGAAGCAGCCAGTCTCTTGTAAATTTAACGCCAAGTTCCAATCCGGCATCTTTAACTCCTGTGCTGTCCCATTCGATGTAACATCCCGAATTATCATCGCCTTTTTTAAATAGGAACTTCATCTTAGGATTAGAAGCAACGTTCGGTATCTCAAAATCTTCTGCTAACTCAACACGGCCGCTGTTAAATTCAATTTTAGCCGGATGGAATTTGAAATATTTACCTGCAAATCCGAGTGTATAAACCGTTCCGGACTTGGTAAATTTTTCCTGCGCCAAAAAGTTTATTTTGGATTCGTTCGGTTTGAAAACCATTTCGGTTATTACAAGCTTTTGGTTGCCGTTATTAAATTGCAAACCGAACGGCATTTTAAGCGCGTTGTTAGGTATTGGAGGCGGCGGGATGTTGCTGTTATAGTTTATCTGCGGCTGTCCGAAATTAAGTCCGTTAACCCAGGAAACGAGATTATTTATTAGATTGTTAGTCCAGCTTACGGTATTGTCAACCACATTAGCAATGCCGGGTCCGGAAAGCAGACTAAGCGCCCAAGCCTTAGGATAAGCCTGATAAGATGTACTCGAGCTACCGCTTTCGCTCGAAACTATTCCCCCGGATATTAAACGCTTCGTCGAATCTATTCTGATCTTTTTAAATTCTACCGCAATTCTTGTCATCAGCCATTTGATGTATACGCTGCCTTTCCCGCTTAATGAGCTGTCAGCCTCGGTTGTTATTTGAGAGACTACTACTTCAAATTCTCCGTTAAGCCCGGCTTTAATTGTATCACCAACGGCTGCTGTTCCGGTTCCTCCGGCGGATGTTGAACTATCAAGAGGAGTGGTAATAATTAAACTCTTTTTTGTACTGCTCTGGCTGTTGCTTGTCGTGTCCTTTTTCGATCCGGAAATAACTATATTGTTAGTATCGAACGGAACAACAGTACCGCCTTTTATAAATGAAAAAGCTTCGCTTGTTCCGTTATTGCTTCCTACCGGTTTCCCGTCTCTATCCAATGCCTGAACACCCCATCCGTATTTTTTATTTGCCTCCAATTTTCTTGCAGCTACCGGGTATTGAAGCATAGTTGTTCTAATGCCGGATTGTTCGAACAAAGCCGGATTTCTGCGCATAGCCTCTTCGGGAGATTGGTCGCCGATAATTTCAACAATCTTTATTTTGTAGTTTATTTGTCCGGGGGTATTCGGCATTGGGGCAAGCCAGGTGAATACCGGCTGAATTCCATAGTCGACGGTTTGGCCGTCGGCAGGTGAAATAAGTGAGGGCGGTGATGAGATTTCAATTTTCTGTTCGATGCAATCCGAGCCTATTTCCGCGCCCGACTCATCGTTCACATGAATGCAAATAGTATAACTTCCGGAAGGCGCATTACCGGTACGCGTAAATGCTTCACGCCAACTGCCCGACTTGAAACTTACATTTCCCGATTTTATATCATTGTAGGAAATCAATTTCACTCCCGGCGGCAAACTAAATGGCTTCGAACTGCCTTCAACTACTATGCCCTCATTATTTTCTTCTATAGTGCCGCTCAAAGTAATTTGCAGCGTGTTCATGCCGGAGTTGATAACTGTTACTTTCCAAATATCTGCAGCCCGCAGCTGGTTGGGCGGCGGCTGCATAAGCTTAACCGAAACCTGTCCGAATACTAATTCTCCCCAAATTAATAACGCCATAATGAGTAATCTTTCTTTCATACATCACCGTTCTGTTTTAATTAAAGGTATAACTTAATCCGCTTAAATTATTTCGCCGTTCCTTATTTTTATTGTCTTTTTATCCCGCAGGCTTTTAATTGACGATTTTAGTTTTTCTATTTTTTCTGCCGAAACATTCGGGTCGTTTTCCAGATCGGCTATAGCTTCCTCAATCGAATTAAATTCCTTTACGTTATCCTCATCGCTTTCTTTTTTGATGATTAATATCGGAACGCTGCGTGAACTTGATTTCGCAAAGAGTCGTAATAATTTTTTTATTGTTTTCACTAGATGCTTCAAATTTTAATGCTAACCTAAGCACAATGCATTGCAGCTTCAACGGCAAACAAGTATAAGGCCGGTGTTATTAAGCGAGCGGTATGAAATTTTAATTAATCGGTAAGTGAATTAGGCGTGGAGGAATCCGGCTAGATAATCTTATACATTGGCTCTGGTAAAGAAATAATAACCTCGGTACCGCGCGAATCATTATTTCTGTTACTGAGGTCTTCGAAGACAATAGGCTTAGGCAACAGCATTTTACTGCTTAACAGACTGAGCCGCTCTTCGATAATTTGTATACCTCTGGAAATGTGGTCGTCATTTTTATTCTTCTTCGCTTCATTTATTCCTATACCGTTGTCCCTAATCTTTATAACCAATGCTTTGCAGGTTGCTGAGTCGCTCTCTATATCTTCAAAGGAAAACGAAATCGTAAGAATTCCTTTGCGGCCGGAATCAATAATCCCGTGCCATAGTGAATTCTCAACAAACGGCTGAACGATCATATTCGGAATCATAATCGAATCTATATCTACATTCTTGCCGGCAATAATATCATAAGAAAATTTTTCCTGAAACCTCATTTTTTCCAGGTCGAGGTAAAGCCTTAGGCGGCTGATTTCATCACTTAATAAAATGAATCCTTTTCCTGCAGTATCAAGGTTCTTTCTAATCAGCTTTGCCATCATTGCAATGTAGTCGTTGGCCTCGTCATTTCTTCTGAAATTAATTAGGTACTGAACTGAATTGAGAGCATTAAAAATGAAGTGGGGATTCATCATTGCGGATAAAGCCTGGTGCTTCAAGTCGTTGATTCTTTCCGTAAGCTCAAGCTGCTGCCTAATTTTTCTGTTGTTAATTTGCAGACGCCACATAGCTACAATTGTAAATGCAGCAGCCAGTGAAAAGAATATCAGCAAGTTAAACCAGGGCGTCTCGGTAAATTTGGGCATAATCCTGAACGTTAGTGCTGTAGCCTCTCCCCATTCGGAATTTTGTGTTTTAGCCGCTAGCTTCAGGTTGTAAACTCCGTTCTTCAGCGAGCTGAAATCCAAAAAATTATTTTCCGTTTCTGCCGTGTCTGAGTTTAATATATATCTGTATTTTATAGATCCCGGGGCCGAATAATCTAAAGCTACAAAATCTATGTACACGTTGTTCTGATCGGGTTCGAAATTCAGAACATCAGTTGAAACAAATAGCGAATCACCAGCTTTAATTCCGTTAATCTTTACGGTAGGTGAATGTTGTTTGTACAGGTCGAAGAATTTCATATCTAGTACGGTTAATCCCCTGCTGGTCCCAATGTATAGTAAATTATTCCGGTTGTCATAATTTAGGGAAAGTATCTCATCAGAAGGTAATCCTGTTTGGCTGCTCAGCATTTTAATTTCGCTTCCGTCAATCAGATAAAGCCCTTTCATAGTGCCAATCCAAATTCTGTTACGGTAATCTGAAACTACGGAAGTGGGAGTGTTTAATTTGTTATTTCCTAAACTTGTGTAGCTTGAAATAGAGCCGGTGCTCAAATTATAACGGGCTAACCCTTTGGCACCGGTAAACCAGACGCTGTTTTCCCCCTCAACAAATATGGAATTTATTTTCGAGCTCAATACAGGATTATCCGGGAAAAATGTTTTCTTCCAGCTAGCGGCGGCTTGGTTGGGGCCTGTTCTTGTGAGCCTGCATAATCCCATACTCGTACCGGTCCAGATATTCCCCTTTGTATCCTCCGCGATTACGTTTACCCGGTTCAGCAACACCTGGTTGTTAAAAACCGGATACCACATTGATCTCTGTACAAAATAATTAAATTCTTTTTGTAAGCTGTAACTGTTACCCAGGCTTCCGTACAAATAGTACCCCGCGGCCGTTTTTAGAAATGAGGGGTAGTTCAAAAATCGAAATTTTAATTCTTTGAAATTTGCCGTCCTAATCTCCGGAGTCTCGGACGCCCAGCAGACGTAAATAAAATCGTCGGGATTATAGATACCGTTAATGTATCCCGATAGTGCCCTTCCGGAATTATCCGTCAGAAGATGGACAACTCCGTTCTCCAGTATATCAATGCCATCAATGGTGCCGATTATCAGTTTACCGGATTTATCCAGCGAGAGGCAAGTAATGTTATCATTATTCAATCCGTCTTTCTCGGTAAAATTTCTTAAGTAGAGATTGTTTAAACAGTATACTCCTTTGCCGTATGTACTTATCCATAAATTGTTCTCTTTGTCCTCATAGAAACAGCAGATCTGGGTATTCTCCAGCCCCATTTTTGCACCGACATTTATAACCTTACCTGTACTGCTTGAAATTAAATAGAAGCCTTTACCAAAAACAGAAAACCATATGTTGTTATTTCTGTCGCAGTAAATGTGATAAATAATTTTGTCGGGGAACAAATTCACTCCGATTTTTTTTATCACTTTGTTGCTTTTCACTTGATAGATTAATCCTTTTGCGCCGATTAAGTAACTGCCGTCATTGTTTTCGGCAAGGCAATATATTGTTGAATCATTTAATCCTTTAATATTTATTTTGGTTAATTTGAAATTATCTACATTGTACAATCCTTTTGAAGTTAACGCCATCAGCTTATTATCCGTCGTTTTTTTCAATCTGTTCAGAGTAACGGGATTGGTATAGATAATTGAATCGGCAAAAGGCTTTTTGTTTTTCTCATCGATTATGATTATAGCTCCATAGCTAATGTAGGTGTATAGCTTCCCTTTAAATTTTAATATATACGCCATGTTAAAATTTTTATCTTTAACCTTATCGCGGAAGTTTTCTATTATGCCGTTTCTTAAAACATTAATTCCCTTTTCGTAATTGCCGATAAACATTTCCCCCTTGTCGCCTTCAAGCAAAGAAGTAATAACATTTGAATTAAGTCCGTCGTTAATAGTAAAGTTCTTAAAATTCTTACCGTCGAACCGGCTGAGCCCGTTTAGCGTACCTAACCATATATAACCGCTATTGTCCTGAATAACATCAAAAACCGTAGATGATGCCAGGCCGTCCGAGGAATCGTAATGATAATATGGAGGAGTTTGAGGATACAGTTGAATAGTTAGGAGAGTGCTGATTAATATAATTATTAAAGCTTGTTTTATCATACTCAGACAGTGTTAATTACCGTCTTTATTTTTTGAACAAAATCCGGGGCCTTTCTTCGGGATATTTCTATCTTGCTGCCGTCAGTCATTATTACGTAACCTCCGTCTTTGCTCGTATAGCTTTTTACATAATTTAAATTGACAATATGAGACTTATGAATTCTGAAGAATTTTGTCTTAGTCAAAGCGTTCTCGAAATCTTTTAAAGTGCGTGAAATAATATCGTGCTTACCGTCGTTCTTAATTAATTTTGTATAGCACCCGTCGGCTTCCAGTCTTACGATCTGATCTATTACAACTACGTTAAATCCGTTTGCCGAAGGAATGATTAATTTTTCCGCATCGATGATAAGTTTATCATTTATATTTTTATTTTGCAGCGTAACCAGTTTTGTTACTGTTTGTCTAAGCTCTTTAATGCTTACCGGTTTTAAAAGGTAATCTACCGCTCCGGCCTTTACGGCTTTAATTCCGAACTCTTCATGCGCACTAACAAATACGGCCATAAAATCACGCTCGTCAAACTGGTCAAGAAAGTCAAATCCGTCTAGTACAGGCATATTTATATCAAGGAAGACTACGTCCGGGTCAATTTCATTTACCAGTTCTTTGGCCTGCATAACTGATTCTGCAAGCCCGCGTATTTCTATCTCGGGGCAGTAATCATCAATAATCTTATTAAGATTTTCCCTTCCGTGCAATTCGTCATCAACTATAATTGCCCTTAATTTAACCGGTATTAATTGTACTGGCATGGATATTTTTTTATTTGTATTTGAAGATTCCGCACCATTCAAATACGGTAGATATTATGAATACTAATTTTATTTTTCTGTTTTTTATAAAGATAACACATTTTAATTAAATAAGCATAAAAAACAGCTTGAAATAAAAAACAGCTATACCGGATATTGACATTATAAACTTTTTTTATGAGTTTTTATCCGGGCATTCAAAAATTAAAACTAATAGGAGGCACTATGAAAATTCGTTACCTTTCAATAAACATATTTCTCATACTCCTTCTGGTTAAAATCCCGGCATTTGCGCAGCAGTTTAACGGTGTGTGGTCTTGCAACTATGCAACCATAGACGACCAGCCAAACAGCATTGGAAGCCGATGTATAGATGTCGGAGTAATTAAGGAAAATTCTTTTGTCGCACTTACATACAGCACTAGCTCGGGTGCAAACTATCTTGTCGGATATACCAATGCAGATTCTATTAATGGAAGAATGGGATACTACGACTACGGCACCGGCATGCATCAACATTGGATGAGCGGATTTGACGATTTGGAAATGACGGGAGCTGCTTCGCTGGCTGCAACACCGGATTCATTAATTTATGTTGCCAACAACGATCCGCTTAGAAACATACTTGTATTTAAGCTGAGCCAGGATTCCGTTATCTCGACTGATTACAGAATTTCAACCGGCTCGGATTCCATCTGGGCAGTAACAGTGGATGGGAACGGAATTGTTTATGTAACTGTTTATAAGGGTATCGGCTCCCCTGCTAAAATTTTAGTTTTCAACAGCATAGCAAAAGACGACAACTGGGCTGGACTGCATACGCCTACTCCGTTAACTACAATTACTTTACCCGATACCGGAGTTTGCAGAGGAATTGCAACGAACAGCGACGGCTCGGTAATTTACGTTTCGAATTACCGCACTGAAAAGATCTACTGTTATACCGGCGGCCCTGCTGCTGGGTATACACTATATAACGGATTTAATTTTACGCTGACAGATACTCCAAAAGCAACCGATGGAACTGCATTAAATCCCGGCCCCTGGGGGTTATCGTTTATAAACTCAAAAAATATTCTTCTAGTTGCCTGTGCTAATAATTTCCAGACAGGTATTGGTTATGAATACGGAAGGATATATGCACTCAACCCTAATACTGGAAGCGTACTAGATACTCTGGATTGCGCTAAATGGAATTACGACCAAACCGGCAGTTACAACAATAGGACCGGTGGTACCGCTTCCGGCTACGCATCGCCCTATAACGTAGCTTATGATGAGAATTTTCACTTATACATTCAATCAAATTACGGATGGACAGTTGACAAATGGACTTTCTCCGGCACATTACCGACTATTCCAATGACAATAACCGGAATTAAAGAACTCGCCGGTAACGTACCTGATCATTTTAATCTTTTACAAAATTATCCTAATCCTTTCAACCCCTCCACAACTATAAGCTACTCGGTATTAAAAGAATCAGACGTAACAATTTTAATTTTTAATTCGATAGGACAGTATGTAAAAACTTTAGTTAAAGAAAAGCAGGCTGCGGGAAATTATTCGATAAATTTTGAAGGGACACAACTGGCAAGCGGAATTTATTTTTATTCTTTTACTGCTGAACCGGCGGACGGAAGCATGGGATATAAACAGACTAAGAAAATGATATTGTTAAAATAACGACATTTGGCACCTCAGAAATAAGTAAATTTCAAAAAAAAAAAATCTGAGGTGCAAAATAAAAAATTCGGTATGAGAGTTTATTTGAGAATTGGAAAACCTACCTACCGAGTCTGTTGCAGAACTATAGAACAGGGATGTCACGGACCATTCCGTGACATGCAAAACCTATAATTCAGTCACGGTTTTGACCGTGACTGCCCTGCGCTCGAGTTCTGCAACAGACTCTACAATCTGAGCTCTCTCCGAAATTAAGTTCAAGGACGGTATTTCAATTTAACTTCTGGCAATTACCGCAATAATAAATACTGCCGCCCATGTAATTTTCCTTTTTAATTATTGACCCGCAGTTTGGGCACGGCTTGCCGGCGGTATTTTTACTCAGCTTTGTAATATAACCGCCGCAGCTGCCGAACAAATCCTTTTCGGTATCTCTGCCTCCCTTTTCTATCATTTCGAGCAGTACTATTTTTATTGAATGAAACAGTCTGTTCTTTTCTTCTTTGCTTAAAGTTTCCAATTTCGTTTTGGGATGAATTTTCGCTTCAAGCAGTATGTCCTGTAAAACGCCGTTGCCAAGGCCGGGAATTCGCTGCTCGGTAGCAAGCAGAAATTTGGCGCTTTTATTCTGCAAACAAGCTTCGGATATCATATTGCTAAAATATTTTTCGTTAAACTTTTGCATTACAGGCGACGGCTTTGCTTTTGCAGCCAGATAATATTTATTATCACTTTTACCTTCAATAAAGCAAAGGATACCTCCGTACATTTGCACTGATGCCGTTAAGAACGCAGAATTATCGAATTCAATCAGCAGCTGGTGTTTCTTTGGAAGTTCATTGCTATCGGAATGGTATTTTATTGATACCCCGTCGCTTAATACTATACTCGTGTCATCTACATTTATCTCTACCATGCCTCCAGCACTTAAAGCCTTTTTGAAAAATTTTCCTTTTAATAACGCCTCGTAGTTTTTGGGATCCCCGCTGTACCAGGCGAACTTATGAGGTGAATTAGCGGCAATTACTCTTAAGATTTTTCTTCCCTTTAATTTTTTATTTAATTGACCTGCCAGAACAACGGCCTCAGGTAATTCAATCATGTTATCCTCCTTTTAAAATCTAAACACTACTTTTTTATATGTAAATTAAAATTTTGTTTTAAGATTTCCACATCTTTCTATAGCGGATTTTAAAAAAAATTAGTCATGAGATGAATGAATTCTTGCATGGAATAAATAATTGTATTAGTTTTGGTACTCAAATTTGCTGGCGTAGCTCAGCTGGTAGAGCAGCTGATTTGTAATCAGCCGGTCATTGGTTCGAATCCGATCGCCAGCTCTTGAAAAGCTCGATTTTATTTCAAAATCGGGCTTTTTTGTTTTTGACTTAATGGAAAGTCTTGTTTATTTAAAGTGTGCACTGAGTGTGCAGTAAGTATGCACTTTTGCAACTGCTGCTTAATGCTACTGGATATAAATTTAATGAATCCATCAGTAAGAAAGTTCAGGGAGAGCTTACCACTAAAACTTAAAAATGAATACATTTGTAATTGTGTTGCTTCCATTAGCTTTTGAACTTTTTTCATAGTTATAACTTAAATATTTACTTTCTGATCTTCAACGATTTCAAGAATAATTTTGTTAGGGCTATATGTAACTTTAAATTCTTTACCTATTCTAAACCCGGATTTACCGAGTTTGTAATTTTTAATTTTGATTTGCGGGACCTTTGAATAGTCCCGCTTTGTAGGATGGCTGCTTTCGTAAACTTTCCCCGATTGAATCGGGATTTCACTTCGTTCAACATTTTATACCGTCCGGATCTGATTCTTCAAACTTCTTTCCGCAAATTTTACACTGCTTAGTTTGAGCAATTACAATATTATGAAGTGAGTTTACGGAATGAGTTTGAGAAATTATTTTAAGATTCTTTTTACAGTCGTGCGGCAGAATCCAGTTTTTTTCTTCGCACTGATCAAATAATGTTTTAATTTTATCCATTTTATTATTCCGTTTTATATGGGCGGCCTGACGGCCGCCCTTGAATTATACCAAATCTGAAAAGTTGAACTGCCTAAGAAGAAAGTTTACATCTTCCCAGTTTTTTTGAATGCCGATTAAATGATGAAGCACTGCTTGTGCTAAAAGGAAATAACCTTTTTTAATAAGCTGCTTATGAATAAGCATAAGCGCCATTTTTTGTTTGATGGCCATGTCAACCTCGCTTTTTAAGTTAGTGTTTAGTTAAGCTTTGCCTGCCGCAGTGGGCGCACTGCTACTTGCGCAAAAAAATATTTTGCCCGCTTAATTACTTTTCAGCAAAAGGTGGAACAGTTGAGATGATAAGGAAAGGATAACATGAAAATGTAAGGCAAGGGCAAAGCTGCGTAAAGAAAAAGGGTGAAAGTTTTTGCCGAAGACTATTAAGCGAGATAAAATGTTTGGTAAAAACTTTTGTCCCTTTTTTAGCAGCTTTGTTTCATATACCCTTGCCCGATTTACTACAAGGAAAAGTTAAGACTAAGCTTGTTTCCAGCGGGCAAAATATTTACTAACAGTTGCGACGTCAGAAGCAACAATCATTATTGGATATATATTTGGATAGAAATGTAAAGGTAAGGTAGTTAATGAGTCAGCAGTTATTGACCGAAGGGAAATAGCTGCATTAAAATGACGCTAAGGCTAAGATATATGAAAGCCTTATTGAGCGAATGGAGTGCTTGACGGCGATAGCCGTCAAGTAAACGGAATGAGCGAAAATATGGCGGAGGAATGATAGAATATAAAATACTAAGTGATTACTGCTGGTAGGTGTTTACTGAAAGGAAACAGCTACACTAAAAAGACGCTAAGGTTAAGATATATGAAAGCCTTTATGACTGAATGAAGTACTTTGACGGCGGTAGCCGGCAAAGAAAGCGGAATGAAGGAATAATGGCGGAGGTTAGACAGAACTATAAATATTAGGTGATGAATTATGCTGTTATTGATCCCGAATGCTTTCGGGAGAAATAGCTGCATTCAAAGGACGCAAATGTTGAGATTTATGAGAGCCTTATTGAACGAATGAAGTGTTTGACGGCGAAGCCGTCAAATAAACGAAGAGAAACACTTATTGGTATTGAGAAAAAGAAACGGAGTAATAAAAAAGCTTCCTCGAAAGAGGAAGCTTTTAAGAGGAAGGAAATAATAACAGAGCTTATGCGCTGGCTTTTGGTGAAGTAGCGGAATACTGAACTACTTTACCATCAGCGGTTTTGGAAGCAACACTGAGAAGCAAAATATTCTTGGTATACTTTGCAGCGATAACCTTATGCTTAGCATCGAAGTCGATCTGGAGATCGTATGCCTGAGTGAAATCGAAGTTGGCGACTTCTTTGTTAAGTGAAATTAATTGGTAAGGCTCATCGTCCGGGTTAACGGGATCTGTGAAGCATACTATAGCATTAGCAGATAAGCTGACTTCCTCTGCAGAGAATACAGATTCAGTATTCAAGGCAAGAAGTGAAGCGGTGATCTTATCTGCAGCGACTGCAGCAACATCAACCGGGAGACCGAAACCACCAGGGGTGATTATATTGTCTACAGTTGGCTTATCAGTACCAGAGTACTGAAAGTTGCTTTTGAAGATTGTATTGTAAACAGACATTCCGGATTCTTTAACTGATTTCCAGATTCCGGCAAGAGTTGTTAGAGCTAAGACTGCCTGAGCAAGAGCAACGGTGACTGAGAACTTCTGTCTAACTTGAGTAACTGCCGGATCGTAGTTAACGTTAAAGCTAGAAGGGCGAGCTGCTAAGATGGTTTTACCATCTACGGTACGAGCGGATAGGTTGCCAAGTCTACCGCGCATATTACCGATTACGTTTCCATTTAGGATTGCCATAATGACACCTTTAAGTTTTGTGAAAGAATACGGTGCAATAATATTTGGTATTCCGAAGGAATTCACTGTAAAGATGGGAAAGCGTTTGTATTGGCGAATTACTATTGTTGATTTATAAAATCTAAGTACTTAAAGGAAGCCGGTTTGAGGCTTGGCAGAGGCTTGTTAGAGGCTTGTTAGGAAGTAAGTAGTTTTGTGGTTTGCTGTGTGTGGTTGAAAGGTGGATGAATAAGTAAAATGACAGCAGCAAATAGACATTGATGAGATAAGAGTTCAAAAAAAAAATTCACCGGTACATTTGTAGCATATCTATAATATTTCTCAAAAAATTCTTTTATGATAACTTGGTTGGCGTATAAAAAATAATATAGTTATTTTTTTTCACCGTCGATATTTTGTTTGCTGATATCTTCTGCTTCTTTTATAATGGGATAAAATTTTTCATCGAAATGCCGGTTAAACCAAATATCGATAACAGATTTTTTAAAGCGCCACTCCTTCCCGATTTTTGCGGCAGGAATTTTCTTTTCTTGAGCCCAGGTGTAAATAGTTTGAGGCTTTACTTTAAGATATTCAGCAACTTCTTCAAGCGTCATAA
>JAKAJV010000097.1 GCA_021813585.1 Bacteroidota bacterium
CTTTCACCGGCTTTAAGTTCATTATCGAATACTGCGACTGAGCTCGCCATGCCGTCCTTGCAGTTAACTGAAGTTCCGGTCCTTCCGTTCCTTCTTGAAGTAAATATCTCGGCAGAGTCTCCATCCTTAAAGGAAGAGCAATAAACCAAAGAAGGAGCCGCATTAAAAGCTATCTTAGATTTTTTATTTATTAAAAAAACTCTTTCACCCGGCAAATAATCGATGAAGTTGATTAAGCTGATGCCTTCCGGATTAAATGGCCTAACGGCAAATACTATTCTGAATTTTTTTGCGCCGGCAGTATTATTTTCAACAGCGGCTTTGTGAATGAGTTTGCTGCCCTGTGCAAAAGTTTTTAGCGTAAGAATAAAATCTTTACAATTGAATTGGGTCCTAACTACCGGCAGAGACTCAATGAGTTCTTGAGTTACTTCGTCGCTGTAGGAAGGGAAGAAAATATCGTCATCCGTAATAACCCAAACATCTATTGACCAGCCGTCCTTAAACGGCGTTACGAGTCCTCGCGGATCGACAATTGGTTCGGTGCTGCATTCCATGCTGCCAACGGCAGTCCAGTTCCTATGAGTTATATTCATCGATAATCCCATATGCGATCTCGGGACGAAAGAAGTTGATGAGGGATCGTACTGTTTTCTGGCCCAGAAAGGAAGTATCCAGTTAAGCCTGCTCTGCATAACAGTAAAATTAAGCAGGCCACGCGAAAGCTGAATTGCATTAAGCGGGATAAGCTCCGTTGGCAGTGTGTCTTTATCAACGCCGCTTATTTCATTTGCAGATTTGAACATCTGGACTGCAGCGGGAGGAACTTTAATTTTCCTTGCGATCCAATTTATTAAGTATTGAGATAGTTTCACTAAAATTTGTTGATGTTTAAGCCGGGTAAATATCTTAAGAAATGTATTTATATCCAATGCTGTAAATTGATTTAAAGCAAAGGTAACAATTTTTTAACCTTTTTTTAACAATTCTTTTATTATGTTTTAATAAGTTTTTAGCCGATAAAAACTTTTCTTTAATAATCGAGGCCGGATATATGAAAACTGCTGCATTTTATATAATCAGTTTGATTGTATTTCTCCTGGAATTTGTAACAAACAAAAAGAAGAAGACCTTAAAAGTTTGATCATTCCGATCTGATTTAAGCGGTAAAAAGAATTAAAGGTCTATTTGAATTCAAGTCTGTTATTACTCTCTTTTGATGGAACTGAAAACTCTATTAACATAAACATTACCCTGGCTTTACAATTTGTTAATATTTGTTTCATAACTTTTGTAGCAAGAGAATTAAAGAACTTTTTTTCTGCATATACATCTAAACTAAAAACGGCGAGCTTAATCTTTGGTAAAAAGACGAAACAATAAAAGTTATGAATAAAATATTTGATGGAAATCCCAAGAAAAATTTCAAGGCTGCTTACTTTGCCGGTAGTATGCGGCACGGACACGATGGAGTGACGAGGGTGCTTTATAAGTTAACCGAGGAGTTGAACAAGCGCAGGATAGAGAATATCTTTTTTTCCCCAATTGTTCCTTCCATAGATGATCAGCCTACTCCAATATACCAGGTGCCCTCCTTTACTTTCCCGTTGTACAAAGATTACAGGTTTGCAGTACCCGGCTTAAAATATATTGAAGACAAGCTGAATAAGTTCGAGCCGGATATACTTCATATAAACAGCCCTTGCTCGCTGGGTTATGCGGCTGTTAAGTACGGACAAAAATATAACATCCCGGTGGTTGCTACATACCACACTCACTTTGCGAGTTACGCAAAGTATTACAAAGTTAAGGCGCTGGAATCCTTCAGTTGGAATTATTTCCGGAGCCTTTATAATAAATGCCAGGCGGTTTACGTCCCTTCCAATCCCATCTTAAACGAACTGCGAGGGCACGGTTTAACTTCAGTTGAATTCTTACCGCATGGCGTGGATATAAAAGTCTTCAATAAAAAATTTAAAAGTGAAGAATGGAAGAGCTCCATCGGAATTGAAGGCAAGCCCGCAATATTATACGCAGGCAGGCTGGTCTGGGAAAAGGACTTGAGGACGCTGGCTGAGAGTTATAAAATTCTTAAACAACAGAGAGATGACTTTTCATTTGTACTTGTCGGCGACGGCCCGGTTCGTTCCGAACTGGAAGAGTTGATGCCGGGGGCAATTTTTCTAGGCTATAAATCGGGGCGCGAACTCTCTACTATTTATGCCTCTAGCGATATATTTGTTTTTCCTTCAACAACTGAAACCTTCGGAAACGTAACTCTGGAGGCGATGGCTTCGGGCATTCCACCCATCTGCGTAAGGGAAGGCGGCGCTTATGGAATTATCAGGCATGGAAAGAACGGTCTTATTGCAGAGCCGAGAGACCCTGAAGACCTGGCCAACAAAATTAATATTTTGCTGGACTCACCGGACTTAAGGCACGAGATTTCGCAAAGGGCTTTTCAATTCGCACTAGAGCAATCGTGGGAAAATATTTTTGAACGGCTTTTTGCAAGCTACACAGAAGTAATAAGCAATTATCAGAACAAGCTGCTTCAGCACAGCATAAAGGTTGCCTAGCTGTTTAGGTTGACCCGCATTAAGGAAATTTTTATCTTACTCCAAATTATTTTACCGCAATTTAATTTAAGGAGTTATTATGGGTAAAGGCGATAGGAAATCCAAGAGAGGAAAAATCTGGCGGGGAAGCCACGGTAAACTAAGACCAAGACTTCATAAAACCAAAAAGCCAAAAGAAGAACCGAAAAAATAATTTAAGATACAGAACGACCAGATCGACTTAAAATTTTCATCTTTAAGATTAAAATAACCCGGCAGTGTGCGTATCTATTCCATTCTTTTTATGGACATAAGCGTTAGATCGTCCTGGCCGGTTGAATTTCCTATAAACTCGTTCAACGAGCTTTTAAAATAATTTATTATTTCTACTGGCCGGGAATAATAATTTAAAGACGCAATCCGGTTAATTCTTTCAACTCCAAATTCTTCTTCATCTCTTCTCGCTTCGGACAGGCCGTCGGAATAAATGAATATGCTTTCCTCCCGGTCTAGATAAAATTTGCTTACAGTATACTCGCTTTGGTGGAAAAGTCCCAAGGGCAGTCCGTTGGAGTCGAGAGGAACGATGCCGTCTTTTCTAATAAGTATCGGAAGACAATGCCCGGCGTTGCATACTTCGACTTCTCCACCTCCGTTTAATTTTCCGCAAATCAAAGTGACGAAGTGCGAATAAAGAGCACTTTCGCAGAACAGCCTGTTGGCTCTTTTCATCAGCTTTACAAGGGGGAGATTGAGATCGATTAAACTGTGAAACAACGCGTGCAAGTGAGAAACCAGCATGGATGCGGCAATGCCTTTGCCGGTTATATCGCCAAGTATAAAGAAAATTCCTTCGCTGTTATTTTTGGATAATACAATATCGCAGTAATCTCCGCTGACCGGTCCGGCGGGGGAATAATGATAGGAAATCTCATACCCACCATGCTTAATATTATTTTCCGGCAGCAGTTTGTTTTGAATTTTAGAGGCTAAATTCAGATCGTCCTCAAGCAGCTTTTGCTGGGTCTTATCCAAATCGCCCAGGCAAAAAGTAACAAGCGGATCGGCAACAAGTCTGTCTCTTTCAATCGGCTCATGGCAAACCTCGCAAATACCGTACGAGCCGATATTAATTCTTTCGAGGGCTGCGTCAACCTTAATCAACAATTGTGCTAGCCCCGCAGCTGCCTTACCGGAATTCAAAGTATCGCTCAGTCTTCTTTTCCGTTCAATCAACTGGGCCTGTATCTCTCCAAAGCCGTTGTCTTTCATATCTTCTCCTATTTCCTTTTTAAAGCGAGATATAAGTAGAGAAAAATCTCACCGGTAATTTAACCGATAAATTTATTTAATCAAGAAAATTATGATGAATGCGGCTCTTAAATTACCAAGCCCCTGCAAAATTACAGGGGCTTACTAATACCGGGTAGCCGGCCGATTAACAATTTCTATTTTAGTAACTACATGCTTTTAATGTAAAAAATCGTTTACGGCTTTAATAAACATATCGGGCTGGTCAACAAAGGTCATGTGGCCGCTTTCAGGAAAAATAATGAGCTTCGATCCTTCAATCTTTTCATGCATCTCTTTGGAAAGCGACGGATCGCATTCGTCGTGGTCGCCGCAGGTAATCAAAGTAGGCACATGTATAGTATGGAGCTTGTCGACATATTCAACCGATTTTAAATTCCCGTCAATAATAAACTCGCCGTCAGAGCCCCACATTTCCCGGTACAGGTCCCAGGCCATGTTTCCGTTTGCAACGGGATCGTAATTGGGATCTGGATGGTTCTGGTAAAGGTAAGGGAAATAGCCTTCACCCCATGCGGCAATCATATATTCATTTGTGTACCTGTTCTTTTCATAAGGCATCCCGTGCCCGAACAGACCATCTTTCTCCATCTTTTTGATGCGGTCTAGAAGTGATGGCGCCATTTTTTCCTCCATCTTCTTAAACACATCATTCATTTGAGAAGTGCTGGGGAATGTACTGCAAAGAATTAGGTGCGACAAATTCTTTTGATATTTAAGGGCGTATGCCTGCGCCAGCACACCGCCATAAGAATGTCCAAGCAGACTAATCTTACCAAGCTTAAGCGCCTTCCTAACTGCTTCAACATCTTCTACCATATTCTCTACCGTGTACTTAGAAACATCCTCAAGCTTTTGTGACTGTCCCGATCCTCTTTCATCGATAAATATCAAACGGTTCTCTCTGGCAAGCGGAAGAAGGTACGGCAGGAAATAATCGTGTGAAGCGCCCGGCCCGCCGTGCACAATCATTAGCGGCTTTCCTTTTCCGAACTCTTCGTAATATATCATAACTCCGTTTGCATCTACAAAGCCCTGCTCAATCTTATATACAGCATTCTGACGATCTGAATTCTTACTTGCTGCATCACTTGTTAAAAATAATGCATGCAATAAAATTATAAAGGAAGCAATTATTATTAGTTTCATAAGCACTACTCCTTGATAAAAGATTTATGAATCAATTCCGATTACTCATCAATTTGCAGAGAAACTTGTTGCCCGGTTTCGGGACTGTTGAAGATAAAATTAATTATGGAAATCCAGAATATACCAGCGCACCAGCCGGCTATTACTTCTTCAGGAGTGTGAGCTCCTACTACAAGCCTGCTTACTCCTATCAATATTACGGTTACCACTGCGATGGCCATTAACGTTAATCGCGCAGGCGCGCCTGCTGCTTTTCTGCTTGCATAAACCGCCAGCGATGAATACAGCACTAGGGATGACATTGCGTGCCCGCTTGGAAAGCCGAGGTCGTCGTTAAAAATAAATTTTGTAATATCCGCCGGCCGGCTTGCATTAAGCAAATATTTAAGTATAAACATGAGAATAATTGTGCCGGTAATGGTTATAGAAAATTCCAGCAATAATTTTTTTTCTTTTGCTATAATCAAAAGGATAAAAACAAGCGCTGTTATTAGAGCAAAGACGGCGGGACCACCCAGCGCAGAAATATTTTTATTAATATCCACAAACCACTCGGGTCCGTAAGTGTTCATCCATCTGCCTGTATTGCCGATTGTTCCTTTCATAAAATGCCGGTACGCATTGCGGCTGTCGTTTCCGGAGAGTATATACATCAACATAAAAATAATTACGGATAAGAATGAAGCGGCCAGCTGCCCGGCATATTTAGAGGTCTTTTTGCTCATTAAATTTTCAAATAGTTTTATAAAAATAACTTTCCTAATATTACCCTATCCGGTTCCAAAAGCAACTTTTAATAGAATCGGAAATACAGAGTAATGCAAATATACTGCTGTACTTTTCTTCTTACAGAAGTGCTGGGGGTTATAAAAATACAATATATCCGCATTGAAATAGCATCGACTCTTCTATTGGCAGGAGCGATAATTTATATTATAAATTTATCCCCATTGCCCTCGCCGGTTAAAACAATTTTTTCAATAGTATTAATTTTTGCTATGCTGGCTTGGATGGTGTATAAATTCCCGGCATTCAATTCTATAAAATCAATGATAACGAATTTGTTTTATAAAATTTAATAGCTAAAGAACTTTAAAGAACCAAAAGTTCAGGGACATAGTGCTGCAACGATTTTAAAATTACGGATTCGAAAGCAACAGCACAATCCTTATAATCATATAATCTGAAGGAGTCCCTTAGTAGAGAACCGCCGGCATATTGATTTTCCTTTAAAATAAAGGAAGGCGACCCGGTTATCGCCTTTGGAGCCCGGCTTCGTTTCACTACACCGCGACTTTGTGGGCAGAGACGGAATCCTCCGAAGGAGTCCCTTGGAGAGAACCGCCGACACAAGGATTTTCAGTCCTTTGCTCTACCGACAAATTAAAGGACTTACAATGCGATGATTACTTTTTTGATTAAAGATTTTCAATTCTTTTCCCCGATTAAATCGGGGATGCTATCGGCAGAGCTTAGATTGGAGTTTTTCAAATGTTTCTTTCTAAGCGGTCTAACGGAGTTTATTATATCTTCTACGAAAACAATTCCGGGAAGAAAACCTGTATTTCTACTAAGACAAGACTTAAATGCGAAGCTTTGTCTTTTCTTACTTCCTTTGAACAAAAGCTTAAAGTAAAAGAAGCATTAAAAACTATTCCGGTTACACTCAAAGATTTTTCTTTTGAGTATCTGAAATATTCGGAGTCTATTCATTCTGTAAACACTACCAAATCACTCAAATCATTTTTCCATAATCTTATTTCTTATTTTGGAAATTGCCAACTTACAGACCTGAGCAAAGATAAACTTTCCGATTACTCACAGGAAAGACTTAAACAAGTTTCTTCTTATGTTGTAAAAAGAGAGTTTGCTTATTTATCGGTAGTGAGTAACTACGCTGTAGGTAAGAAATATCTGAATGAGAATCCGGTTAAGGAGATAAAGAAAATTAAACTGCCGGAAAAGCTGCCCTTATTCTTTAGTGAAACAGACTTTCAAATACTGCTTAATGCGACCGACAGCAAAGACTTAAGAGACTTATTTATTTTCGGCATAAATACCGGACTCCGTGAAATGGAGTTAATTACATTGCGCTGGAGCCAAATAGATTTTAAGAACCGTTTAGTAATCCTTGATAACCGGAATCACTTAACTAAAAGTAAAAAGATTAGGAATGTTCCTTTGAACCTAAAAGCATTACAGGTTGTAACAGAGAGGCAAATCAGTTCTACTTCTGAATTTGTTTTTACCTATAACAGTGAACCGATAAAACAGCATTTCATTTCGCACAAGTTTAAGAAGATTATAATTAAAGCCGGGCTTAATCCAAAGCTTAACGTGCACAGCTTACGTCATACTTTTGCATCCTGGCTCGTGCAATCCGGCGTTTCGATTTATTCTATTCAAAAGCTTCTTGGACACAGTGACCTAAGAATTACTTCGATATATTCTCATTTGAGAAGTGAGGATTTGATGGATTCAGTAAACAAGCTGAATAACTAATATATGCCTCTAAAATTTCATCCAAAGGCTGATGAGCCTCAGGCTCAAATTTTAAGGCATCATACGTGCCCTACAAGCGACTATCTTCCGGGATTCGATAAGAAAAAAAATACCCTTTAAACAAAACTCTGCTTACAAACGATTTAAAGAAGGAAAATTTCAGAAAGAGAAAATTCAATTGGCGCAAAAACAGAAAATAAAGGGTGAAACTTTCATCAACAATAAAATTTCTCAATCTCGAAAAACAATTGGGAATAAAAATACTATTGGCTCAACAATTAGGGCTGCTAAAGGAAATATTTTTATCAACAGTAATATAAATCTTGAAATTTCTCAAGGGTTTGCCTTTAGTTTATCGGAACAAATTCATTTCCTTGAAGGCGAGTTAAAAGCGAGCCGCTTGATAAATTCAAAATTAATCCGGCTGCTAAAATTACAGAGCGGGAGACTAATTGAGAAAGAACGTGAAATAAAAATGCTAAGTGAGAGGGTAAAGTAATTTGAACATTGCAGCTTTGCTTTATTATCATTACTTTACTCCACAAACAAGGAACGTTTATTTACATAGGTAAAGTAATGAAAACAGCAGAAGTAAGAACAAGAGTAGAGCCGAAATTGAAAAAAGAATCAAACAAGATTTTTAAGAGGCTTGGTTTAAGTGAGAGTGAAGGCGTCCGGCTATTGTTAAAAGGCTTGGTTATTCATCAGGGCATTCCGTTTGAGTTTAAAATCCCGAATAAAGAAACAGTAGCTGCAATGGAAGAAGTTGAGAAAGGTATTTACAGCAAGGGCTATAAAGATGTAGATGAAATGTTTGAGGATATCCTTAATGAGAAAGACGCTTCAAACAAATGATACTAACCGTTCACTATTCCAATCAATTCAACAAAGACCTAAGAAGGGCTGCAAGGCAAGGGAAGAATATTAAACAAATAAACAATGTGATTAAGAAGTTGCAGCATAGTGAGCAGCTTGAAGCCAAATACAGAGACCATTCTTTGAAAGGTAATTATATGAAACATCGTGAATGCCATTTAGAACCCGATTGGCTTTTAATTTATAGGATTGTTGGTAATGAATTGATTGTAGTAAGAACCGGTTCTCATTCGGAGTTGTTTAGGTGAGCAGAAAGCGTGAGAAAAGAATTAAAGAAAAATAACGGCAAACGAGTCTTGTTCATAGCAACTGTTGAGCGATTTGGACAAAAAAAAACTGGCATGGTTTCCCGGAAAAAACTATTTTGTTAAAGGATGTAAAATTTGAAAACGGTAATTTAGCTGCAGACCATATTTGGTTTACAGTTGGCAAAACTATTTTGTCTGCCGAATTAAAAGAAGGCGATAAAATAACTTTTGAGGCAAGAATAGGAGCTTACGAAAAGGGATATGTTAATTATAAAGAGTTTATTGATGAAAGGACTATTGATTATAAATTAAACCGACCAACTAATTTTAGGAAAGTGAAGACGGTTTAAAATAAAATTTCAATTATCATTACTATATCAAACATTGGATTTAGAAGCGGTGTTTATAACTAACTAAAGTTTAATTAAAACTTAGCAATATTGTCAAAATAGAAATTTATAATAATCCTTCATTTGTGTCCCGATTTTATCGGGAGGCTTTGACAAGAGCTGCTAACACAAGTGAGGGATTTTTTATTTTAAGACAGAGGCGCACAAGTAAGATTATGGATAAATATGATAATATAAAAAGCAAAGCAGAGAAAGATTATAAAAAATTACCTGCTAAATTAAAGAAAGAATTTGAAACAGATTTTGAAAAGTATATTGAACGTACAATAAATGTAAACGAGATAATAAATCATATTTCTAAGAGTTCTTTATTTAGTATCGAGTTGAATAATGAATTCCAAAAGTTTATTAACAATTATAAAAACGTTGTAAAATACCCGGATATATTAGCGAAAAGAGAGGATGAATTAAAAATTACTTTTGAGCGATTATTACTTAATAGAATAATTCATTCAACAGGATTTTTAAATCATATTGAACAGTTTTATAAATTTAATGGAAATAATTTTGATAACTTACTTGAAATGGTTTTAGACCATTTCCAATCAATGATTAAAGAGATATTCCTTTTGCCTAATTTATTTGTAGATATTTTGCAGTTAAATGATGACAATTGGGAAATCAAGTATAAAGAGCTGAAGGATTTTGAATATATTCATACAAACAAAAAAGGGAAAGAGTGGAGAGATAAACTATTTGAATTAAGTAAAGAAGAATTCGACAATAATAAAGATATTGACCACAACAAAACTTTAGCTTTAAAGGCAGGTTTTGAAAAACTAACCGATAAAGAACATTATAGAGAGGAATTTGATTTAAAGTTTGATTCAATTTATAGAACCTTCATAAAAAAGTTTAGATAATCCGACTTCATTTCCAACCGCTATTTAAGCATGTAAAATCGATTTTCACAAAAATGTAAAGTCGATTTGTAATTACTTTTGCTTAAGCATTTCTTTAATTGCGCACGTAATTAATTAAAAAACAGAACAAACTATTAATAGAGTTGTAGAAAACGATAAAAACTCTTTTAGTAAAAGATTTTCACAAATTTATACAAACTCTTTTTGCCTAATTTATAAAGTTTGAAGCAACGATAGGCACAAAGATAAAATAATAATTATGAGTAAAACTTTGTGTTTGATTTTTTTTGTTATTGGATAGTTTTCTTCTAAAAATAATTGTTCTTAAAATTTTGATTTTGTATCCGGCTGCTGGCGGCATCAAAAGTTTTAATTAGCCTTTTTGCCCAGCAGCAGAGAGGCTTTTTTATTATTAATTAACAAAGCCGGAGGAATTGCGCCACAATTCAACCGGCTCAAAATGTAAAATAACACTGAAAGGAAATTTTACGATGAAAAATAACAAACAAATTGAATTAATTCCAGCTAAATACCGTTCGGTCTTTGGGGTACAACTTAACCTTGAAATGGAAACAAGGTATATTGGTAAACTGGATACCTCTGGAGATGGTACATTTATAACCAACCGCAGACCTAAACATTTATTCAAAAAGACAAATTCGGTTGGAATAAATCATAAGCTCTTAATTGATGAATCAATTCCTTTCCGTTGGATTGTTATCGATTATGACGGCCAGAAATTAGTTACGAGCCGGTTATACATGCTTACGCACGGCAAATGCTTCAAGTTCGGTTCACAAGGTTATGAGCTTCAGTGCTTTTTACCTCTACCAGAATTCGGATTAAACCGGGCACGTGAGTTTGATACAAGGCAAGTTATACAAGAGAATCTGTTTGCGGAGGCGGTATAATGGAAAGGCATTTATCTCCGCTTAAATCAATCCGCAAACATTGCCTTGAATGTTCTTCCGGCAGTTCAAACGAAGTTAAATATTGTATCATTACAGATTGCCCGCTTTATCCGTTTCGTTTAGGTAAGAATCCTAAAAGGCAAGGGATTGGTAACCATAAAGCAGTTATTAAAAAAATCGTTAGCTGAGTTCAGTATTGGAAGCAAAAAAACGAAAAATAAACAAGGTACTGATATGGAAAACTTTAGAGATTTAAATCTGTATAAAGATGCACGAAGCATTTTAATGCAAACGGAAAGAATCAAAGATTCCATTCAAGAAATAAAGCATAAACAATTACAAGAATCTTTATTAGATATGTTAAAGACTTGTCAAGCTGATTTGATGATTCTCTTAGACACAGTTTATCAAGTCGAACAATGCGAAACAGATTCTGATTTAAATGAATTCCTCGAAATTTATTCCGGTTATGAAAGCGAAACGGTGAATTAAATGGAAGGCTATATCTTTCTTCACAGGCAACTGACCGAAAACGAATTTTGGTTTGCTGAAAAGTTTACTAAAGCTCAAGCCTGGATTGATTTACTTTTGTTGGCTTCTCATAAGAGTAGAACAGTATTTGTACGAGGCATAGAAATTAATCTTATCCCCGGTGAATTATGTTATTCTCAATTATCACTTGCAAAACGCTGGAAATGGAGCGACAAAACAGTAAAGAAATTTCTTGCCCTTCTAAAAGAAAGAGGAATGATTGACTTTCGGGGCGGTAAAGTAAGCACAATTATTTCAATTCTAAATTGAGATCGGAA
>JAKAJV010000003.1 GCA_021813585.1 Bacteroidota bacterium
AATTCTTTTAGTCTTTCTTGAACTTTATATTTCAGAATTTCACCAAAATTAATCTCTGCAATCCTTATGTTGTCATGAGCGTCCCTTTCTATATTAACCAAAGCTTCAAGGGCTTTGGGATCGAGATGCTCAACTAGTCCTTCGGCTAAAATTGCTACTCCGTCTTTTCTTCCGTAGCTTAAACGCTTTATAATGGCACCTACAAGGATATCAACCACATGCTGCAGCCGGATTTCCCCGCCGGGGAATTCCTCGGGTATTAAGGTTAAAGTAGCACCTGTAGCCTTACCAATACCCAATGCAAGATGCCCGGCTTTTCTGCCCATCGAAACAACAAAATACCAGCGTGATGTAGTCTGTGCATCGACCATTAAATTTTTTACTACTTCAACCCCGATATGTCTTGCCGTCTGGAACCCGAAAGTAGGTATGCCGTGAGGCAGATCCAGATCGTTATCAATAGTCTTGGGAACGTGTACGACTCTTATTCTACCGGATGCCATTTCATCTACTTTTAATGCGCTGAATGCAGTATCATCACCGCCGATGGTAATTAATTTATCTACGTTAAGCCTTAGCAGCGAGGTAACAGTGTTTTCCAGATGTTTCTTGTTTTTTGTGGGGTTGTTTCTAGCAATTCCGATATAAGAGCCTCCGCGGAAGTGAATACGGCTTACATTTTCTATGGTAAGCTCCTTAACGTGGGAAATGTCTCCTTCCATAATCCATTTGAAGCCGTCTCTAATTCCAAGTACATCTATACCCTCGAGAGCAGCACGAATTGTAGCAGCACCGATTACGCTGTTTATTCCCGGGGCAGGCCCACCACCAACTAGAATAGCTAATTTTTTAGGGGCAATTGACATCGTTTCAACTCCTTAATGTTGATATATATTGAGTAAAATTTAAATTTTATCCGCGCCAAAATATGAAAATAAATTCTATAGTTCCACCTTTAAATTTAGTTGCCGCCGCATAACTATTCATCCTGAATTCTGACGCTCATCTAAATGAGTGAGGAGCGAGTCTGTAAGACATTAATTTATAGTCGATTAATTTTCAGCTTGCCTGGATTTACCACACTAATGATTGCCATTTAGATGATAAGAAAGACAGAAAAAACCTTATCTAATTATTGATCCAACCTTAGTAACAGACAAGAACAGTACATACATTAACCTTATTACCTTATTCATACAAAAGAAAAAAATTAGAAAGAGTGTTGTTAATAACTCATGTTACGCAAAATTATAAAGCTTGAGTGTCATACCCGCGAAAGCGGTATCCAAGATGCGAAAATATGATAAAAAATAGATTCCCACTTTCGTGGGAATGACAATGCGGACATCAAAATGTATTCCTGCGTAACATGAGTTAATGATGAATATTAGCTGGAAAATAAAAATGCGGATTGATATAATCCGCATTTTATAATTACCCGGTAATATGAAATATTTTTCTAAAGGACTTTTAATTTAGCAAACCTAAGCATCAACTGCTTTATATTATTGCCCTCAAACACTACAGTGGCTTTTTGCTGATCGCCGGCGCCTACTACTTGGGTAACTTTGCCGAGCCCGAATTTTTCGTGCATTACCCGGCTGCCGGGCCGTAATGTTTTATTATCCTGGTTAAAATCCTCATAATCAACATTTTCAAAGTATTCGTAGTACATTTCTTTTTTGGATTTGCGCGAAGAGGATTTCCTGCCTATTCCGCCGTTAATTTCTACGTATGTCTTGGGGTCTAGTTCGTCTATAAATCTTGAGCGGCTCTGGTAAGCCACTTCTCCGAACCTGTACCTGGAACGGGCGTGTGAAATAAATACTTTTTTCTGTGCCCGGGTTACGGCAACGTAAAACAGCCTCCTCTCCTCTGCCAGCGTTGCATCGCTGCTAAACTTGTTGGATAACGGGAAAATGTCTTCCTCGCATCCGGAAATAAAAACAACCGGAAATTCAAGCCCCTTAGCGCTGTGAACAGTAAGGAAGGTAACTACATTCTTCTCCTCATCAAAAGAATCGATATCCGACATTAGCGAAACGTCTTCTAGAAAATCCTCCAGCTTTGAATTCTTGTTTGAAGAAGAGAACTCGCTTAAGGCCGAAAGCAGTTCATTAATATTTTCCCACCTGGACAGGGATTCGGGAGTATTTTCTTCTTTGAAGATTCTTAAAATTCCCAGGTCATCAACCAATGCGCGCGACAGCTCGCCTACAGAGAGCTGGTCCTTAAGACCGATATACTTATCAAGCAGAATCTTAAACGACTTAACATTCTTTTGAATCCGTTCTTTTATATCGATTACTTCAAAAACGCGGGACATGGTATCGAACAGCGTAAGGTTAAGCTTCCTGGCAAAGCCGATCATCCTTTTAATTGTGGTGCTTCCGATTCCTCTTTGAGGAAAGTTCATTATCCTAAGCAGACTTTCTTCATCGTTTTGATTTGAAATGACACGCAGATAAGCGATAATATCTTTTACCTCTTTTCTTTTATAAAACTCAACGCCGCCAATAATGGTATAAGGAATTTTTTCTCTTCTGAATATGTCCTCCAGCGCTCTAGATTGAGCGTTCGTCCGGTACAGTATTGCAAAATCCTTTAAGGATAATTTTTTCTTTGAGATCTCATTCTTAATGTATTTGGCAATTTGAAAAGCCTCATCCTTTTCATCTGCGCACTTAATAAGAACAAGCTGATCGCCGTCGTTATTTTCTGTCCAGAGAGTTTTAATAATTTGCTCTTTGTTGTTTTTTATTATCGAGTCGGCGGCGTTTAGAATATTTTTAGTAGACCTGTAATTCTGTTCAAGCTTGAATATTTTATGTTTGGGAAAGTCCTTCTCAAAGTCCAGCATATTAGCCAGGTTGGCGCCGCGCCAGCTGTATATGCTTTGAGCGTCGTCTCCGACCACACAAATTTTTCCGCTACCGGGAACCAGCATCTTTAACAATTCGTATTGAGCCTTGTTTGTATCCTGGAATTCATCTACAAGTATATAAGAGAATCTTTTCTTGTACTTCTGGTGTATCTTCGGATTTTCGTTGAACAGGTCAATAGGCTTTAACAGAAGGTCGTCGAAATCCATCGCATTATTTTCGAATAGCCTTTTCTGATATTCTTCATAAATCTCGGCAACCTTTTCATCGATAGAAGACTTAATATGAGTCTTCCTGAAATCGGGCGGCATAACAAGACTGTTTTTTAACTTGCTTATTTTGTGTCTTACCGAGTTCGGAGTAAGTCCCTCAATATTTATATCGAAATTCGTGAAAATATTTGAAACAACAGAAAGAGAATCTTCGGAATCGTAGATCGAAAAATTATTCTTATAATTTAATTGTTTCGCCTCAACCCGAAGTATACGCGCAAATATGGAATGGAACGTTCCCATCCATATATTTTCAGCCTTGGCGCCAACCAGTTCTTTAATTCTCACCTTCATCTCGTTGGCGGCCTTGTTGGTAAATGTCAGCGCCAGAATAGAATCCGGCTCGTAACCGGCATCTATTAAAAACGCAACTTTGTAGGTAAGCACTCTGGTCTTGCCAGACCCAGCGCCGGCTACAACCATTTCCGGTCCGTTGTCGTATTCTACAGCTTTTCTCTGCTCGTTATTTAATAACTTTAAATTGATCATAAATTATTTTATTTGTGATTGTGTTTCAAATTTTAGAGTGCAAATATAAAGAATTGTCTGTCGAATTTAAAGGAAGTAAATTAGTTCAAATTACGAATTCTCTTAATGTTGAAGGATAATTTTACCTTCAGCCTAGACTAACATATTAGAAACCTATTCTTTGTCTGCTGTAGCCGGTTAGTAATAAAAGTTAAAAAATAGAAAGGCAGTGTTTTTGCCGCTATTTTTTTATTGAAATTAATCAATAAAAAAATTATAATGCACTGTAATTTTGCTTCTTCAAAGCTAATGTATTATCGCGGATAGTCTTCTGTAAAGTAAAAACTAAATTTTTCTTTAACCGGTTACCGATCAATCATATTAAAAACATTTTAAACATTTAAAGGATTTCGATATGATAAAAGAAAGAATTCAGAAATCGTTAAATCAGCAGTTGAATGCTGAGTTATATTCATCGTATGAATATCTGGCTATGTCGGCTTATTTCGAGTCTGAAAGCCTAAGCGGTTTTGCCCGTTGGATGCAGCTGCAGTCGCAGGAAGAATACGGACATGCTATAAAGTTCTATAACTATCTTCTTCAGGCAGGCGGTAAAATAAATTTCGCCCCGATAGATGCGCCGAAAGTAGGATGGACTGGAGCGGAAGAAGTTTTTAAAGATACTTACAAGCATGAACAAAAAGTTACAAAATCTATATACGAGCTAGTCGATTTGACGCTCGAGGAAAAAGACCATGCAACAAATATTTTTTTACAGTGGTTTGTAACCGAGCAGGTAGAAGAGGAATCGACCGCGCTTAAAATTCTGGACAGGATAAAATTAATCGCAGATAACAAAAGCGGTTTGCTATATTTGGATCATGAGCTTGGAACGAGAGCTGCCGCAAATTAATTTATAGATGAACCCAGTTTTAACATAAGCCGGGTTCATCAACAAAAAATATTTCGTAATGAATAGTTACTGCTATTCAATAGCATAGCCGACTAAGAATGTCAATCTGTCCCCTTTGGGATTTACAACATAAGCAAAATTTATTGGAATATTAACACCGCCAAAATTAAAATTTTTACCAGCAGCAATTACCAATGAAGAACCCGAAGTTCCTAAGTTAGGGCCTAATCCAAATTCATAATCGGAGACTAATCTTATCCCGAAAACTAAAGAAGCGCTTGGAACGAATTTACTGTACTCAACACCGGAAATTAAAGGGATAAACTCTACTAAAAAAGATGGACCTGCGATAACGGCAGGCGTAATTCGCCATTCAAAGTGCCATCCGAATTGACTTATTAATCTTCCCATGTTCTGTTCTCTAATTTTATCGTATAACTCATTATCGCCGGGAATAAACGTCACCCCTATCCTTGGCCCGCTTAAATTTTTGTGCGTTAATTGAACTTTACTTTTTGCTTCCTCAATTTGTTGAGCAAAAGCATTTATCAGAAACATACTAATTACTAAGTATGCAAGTGAAATTTTTGGAAATTGTTTTACCGACATGACATCCTCCTAAAAAGTTATTTTTATTTTCAGGAGAAAATTAATTACAGAGTATTTAGCCAGTGTCAAAGAATTGTAAAGGGTAAGTAAAAGTCTAATGAAGATATAGATTAACCGCTTGTGTGAATTAGAAATCGTTAGGCTTAAAAACTGTTAAAACAGTTTCAAATGGTGCATCTCGGTCTCTATTAACCCTCGGATTAATCCGTGGGTTAATAGTAAAACTTGTAGGATTATAACCGTTTTAACGGTTTACAACTTAATTCACACAACGAGTAGATTAATAACTCATGTTACGCAAAATTATAAAGCTTGAGTGTCATACCCGCGAAAGCGGGTATCCAAGATGCGAAAATATGATAAAAAATGGATTCCCACTTTCGTGGGAATGACAATGCGGACATCAAAATGTATTCCTGCGTAACATGAGTTAAATAAATATTTATTCTTTAATATCGGCCAGAGGAAAAGCCGTCCGGCGCATTGAGTGAACTTTATTTGCAACCGGCAAGACAACTTCTTTGCTCATTCTCTGCTCAAAATAATCTCTAAACCGGGCAACCATATATTTAACCGGCCAAGCGGCAGCTTCGCCAAGTGCGCAAATTGTATTACCTTCTATATTATTTGCAACAGAGACCAGCAAATCAACATCGTGCACGGAAGCTTCGCCTTTTACCATTCTGTTCAATATCTTAAGCATCCACCCGGTGCCTTCCCGGCAGGGAGTGCACTGCCCGCAGCTTTCGTGGTAATAGAATTTAGTAATCCTTGCAAGCACCTTTACAAGGTCAGTGTCTTCATCCATAACAATAACACCGCCGGTGCCTATAGCTGTACCGTATGCTTTCAAGGATTCGGCATCCATCTTCACTCCTTCAAGCTGGTCTCCTCTTAAAGGAGGCATTGATGAGCCGCCCGGTATTACGCATAATATTTTCTTATCGCCGGGTACTCCGCCAGCATATTTATAAATTATATCAGTAAGTAGAGTCCCCGTCGGCAATTCATACACGCCGGGCTTATTTACATGGCCGCTTACTCCGAACAAAAGCGTACCCGGATGTTTGGGCTCGCCGATTTTTGAGAACCACTCCCAGCCTTTGTTGATTATTGACGGGACGTTTGTAATCGTTTCTACATTGTTGATTGTGGTAGGGCAGCCCCATAATCCGTTTTGAGCAGGGAACGGAGGCTTTACTCTCGGATATCCTCTCTTCCCTTCTATCGAATTCATCAGAGCAGACTCTTCTCCGCAGATATAAGCGCCAGCACCTTTGTGGACAAATATATCACAATAAAAGCCGGTGCCGAACTTTTCTTTCATCTTTTCGCCTACGTAGCCGTTCTCGTAAGCATCGCTCAGCGCTTTTTCAAACAGCTTAATCCACTTATGGTACTCGCCTCTTATGTATACGTAAGTTATTTTAGCTTGAGTTGCATACGTTGTAATAAGTATTCCTTCAATCAATTGGTGAGGATTAAATTCGAATATCTGCCTGTCTTTAAACGAACCCGGCTCACTCTCATCGCCATTAATACAAAGATATTTAGGCTTATCCGTTGTCTTCGGCATAAAGCTCCACTTTAATCCCGCTGAGAAAGCAGCACCGCCCCTGCCGCGCAGGCCGGACTTTTTAATCTGGTCAATAATATCGTCGGGAGACTGGTCAAATGCCTTCTTGGCAGCAGAATATCCGCCGTTTGATTCATATACTTTTATTTGATGAAGATCTTTTATATCCGGAAGAACTATTTTTTCCATTAACTTTTCCTTAGATAGCACATTTTAGTAAAAATAGATTTTATAGTATTGCCGTTTAAATCTTTGTTTTTTGTGTCAAGATATTTCATTTGTTTTTCCTTGAACTTGATCTTAAACTTAAACTTAAACTTGAACTTGAACTTGAACTTGAACTTAAACTTGCGCTTTAGCGCGCTATGAAATTCTATTTTTAATTATAATTACCGCTTATTTACCAGAGAGCGAACCGATTATCTGGTCGACCTTTTCTAAATTCAGACTTTCGTAATAATCTTCGTTTACTGCAATCATAGGAGCCGTGCCGCACGAGCCCATACATTCAACTTCCTCCAGCGAGAAGACCGAATCTCCGGTTATCCCGCCGTTATCAATATTCAATTTTTCTTTTATATGATCGTAAAGCTTGTAAGCGCCGCGAAGCATGCATGATACGTTGGTACAAACCTGAAGATGGTATTTACCTGCCGGCTTTTGATGGTACATGGTATAAAATGTAACTACACCTAGTACATCTTCGGTGGTAATTTTCAGCAGTAAAGCAACTTCTTTCATCACCTCGCCGGATATCCAGCCATTCTGTTCCTGTGCAACATACAAAACAGCCATAACCGCTGCTTTTTTTGTAGGATACTTTTTCAGTATCCCTTCAATCTTCGCTAAATTTTCTTCTGTAAATTTGAATTCCATGGCTATAAGTTTAAGTTTAAGTTTAAGTTCAAGTTTAAGTTTAAGTTCAAGTTTAAGAATGTTTCAAGTTTTTTATTAAACATTTTTATCCGGTTCATAATTGACTTTATCTTCGTAAACTCTATCTGAGTTAGACTTTATTAATCCAACAAGCATTGATACGATTTCGACCGAAATATCTTTGCCTTTTTCAACTAATTCCTTTGGAATCTTCTCTCTTATATATAAAACATCCAGACATGCAGCGCATTCCAATGATGAGCCTCTTGCTATATCATAAAAACGACATTTATCTTTCCCGGTATACTTTCCGGTTCCTTCAGCTATATTAAGCGGTATTGACGTTGAGGCTCTATCTAATTGATCGATTGCATCAATACTTGTTCTTTCCATTCTATCAAATACTTCATTTATCAGTTTAACAAATTCAAGACTTCGCTGATAAACAATCAACTTCTCATGATTAAACTTCATTTAACAAACCCCTTTCTTTAATTACAAACTTAAATCTTCTTAACCTTAATCTTGATCTTGAACTTAATCTTGAACTTGAACTTCCTTACTTGTCCGCCTCGCCCATAACGGGGTCTAGACTGCCGACGATTGCAACAACATCGGAAATCATTTGGCCTTTTACAAGTCTTGGAACAGACTGCAGGTTTACCATCGAGGGTGAGCGGATCTTACACTTCCACGGATGGCCTTCACCCTTGCTGACGAGGTAAAATCCCAATTCCCCTTTCGGATTTTCAACTGCCGAGTAAATTTCTCCCACCGGCGGATTAACTCCAAAGTTTACTATCATAAAGTCGTGTATCAGCTCTTCCATCTTTGAGTATACCTCAACCTTTTTAGGAAGAACTTTTTTAGGCTGATTCAACAGCGTTTCTCCCTGCGGCATTTTATCCAAAGATTGACTTATAATTTTAATGCTCTCTCTAGTCTCATCAGCACGTACAAAATACCGTGCAAGCGAATCGCCGTCGGGATAAGTGACAACATTAAAATCAACCTTATCGTAAAACAAATACGGCTGAGCTCTTCTCAAATCGAATTCCACACCGCTGCCTCTTAAGCTAGGCCCGGTAAGGCCCATATCAACAGCATCATCTCCGGAAATTATACCTACACCTTCCAGCCTTTCAATAAAAATCCTGTTCGTATTAATCAGTCTCTCGCATTCATCCAGGTTATCAAGATACTGCCCTATAAACCATTTCACCTTAGCCAGGGCTTCCGGCTGTGCATCGTTTGCAACACCGCCTATACGCGTATAGCTGTTGGTAAATCTTGCACCGCAAAGAATATCCCATATATCCAGAATCTTTTCTCTTTCCCTAAGAGTCCAAAGGAAAACCGTTAGCGCACCAACGTCCATAGCTAAAGCGCCTATCGCCACAAGATGAGAGGCAATCCTCGCCAGCTCGGTAACAATCATCCTGATATACTGCGCCCTCGGCGGGGCCTCAATTCCCAGCAGCTTTTCTACTGCCAAAGCCCAGGCAACGTTGTTGGCCATAGGCGATAGATAATCCAGTCTATCGGTATGGGGAATAAATTCGTAAAAGGACATATTCTCGGCAAGCTTTTCATAGCCTCTGTGCAGGTAACCCAGCTCTGGAACGCAACCCATAACGGTCTCACCGTCCAGCCTAAGCAGCAGCCGCAGCACTCCGTGTGTGGCGGGGTGCTGTGGACCCATATTCAAGATCATTTCGTTTTCAAGTGCATCCTCTACGGTAAGCTCGGTATCGGCAAGCAGCGCTTCCAATATTTTAGGATGAACGTCGTCTCTAGTAAATTTTTCCATTGCCTATCCCCTAACCCCTTTCCAAAAGAAAGGGTAATTTATTAAACTCAATTTAAATGTTTCTGTTTTCATAAGCATAAAATATTTTAACTTCAGTATCATTTTAAGTCCCCTTTGGGGGGATTTAGGGGGCTTTTAGGAAGCGAAAGCGAACCCGGAATGCCCATCAAAGGAAAGTCCTTTCTTAAAGGATGATATTCAAACTCCTCAGGCATATACATTCTTCTCAGATCGGGATGATTTTTAAATCTTACTCCGTACATATCAAACGTCTCCCGCTCATGCCAGTTGGCAGTTTTCCACACTGGAGTTACGGAATCAATACTGCAATCCGATTCGTCAACATCGGCTTTTACCGAAAGTCTGAATTTATTCTTCAACGAGAAAATATGATAGACAACGGTAAACCTGTCGGTGCGTCTTGCATGGTCAATCGCAGTAATATCCTCGCATAATTTAAATTGTAGATCGCCGTCGTCTTTAAGCAGGGTACATACTTGCACAATATCTTTTTTATCGACGGTAAGAGTCAGCTCTCCCCTAAACTCGCTAAAACTAAAATTCCGGCCGGCAAATTTTTCTCTTATTTTTTGTTCGATTAGTTCTTTGAATTCCATTAGATTAATTATTCTGTATTACGGTTAATTCTGGTAACGGTTTATTTTGAAAATCCCTCGCTCTGGTTCGTCTGATTTTTTCCTGTATCTGCAAAAGAGCATTTAAAAGATTATCAGGCCTTGGCGGGCATCCGGCAAGATAAATATCAACAGGCAGGAACTGATCGATTCCCTGCACAACCGGGTAAGATCTGTACATCCCGCCGGAGGAAGTACATGCACCCATTGCTATCACCCATTTAGGGTCAGGCATCTGGTCGTAAATCTTTCTTACAACGTGGGACATCTTGTAAGTAACAGTCCCGGCAACAATCATCAAATCGCATTGCCTGGGAGTAAATCTCATTACTTCGGAACCGAAGCGGGCAATATCGTACTTGGGATCGCCGGAGGCCATCATTTCGATTGCACAGCACGATATTCCCATAGGCATAGGCCAAACTGAATTTTCCCGCGACCAGGCAACCAGCGCATCAACAGTTGTAGTAAAAAATCCGTCCTGGTTTAATTTGGCTTCTAATCCCATCTAAAACCGCCTTTCTTAAAAACATATAGATAGCCCAGCTCAAGCACTACTAAAAATATAAGCATCGAAACGAAAACAGATATTCCCATCTCGCTAAACATCTTCTTAAACTGAACAGCCCACGGGTATACAAAGATTACCTCAAGATCGAAAATAATGAAGAGCATAGCTACAAGGTAGTACTTAACCGAAACACGCTCCTTAGTAGTTCCTACCGGCTTCATACCGCTTTCATATGTAGATTCTTTTTCTTCATTCGGTCTTTGCGGGCCGAAAATTTCCGAGGAGAAGACAGTCCCCGCCGCAAATATTATTGCTACGGCAATAACTAAAAATACCGGGATATATTGTTCCAACATGAGTAATTTCTTAAATTTTTGTGGTACAAAACTATTACAAATATGGCTTATTGTCAATTTAAAGAACGGCCTCTGTGTCGTGGATTTTATATGAATTAAAACTAATATTTTTTATTCAAATCCCTCTGTCGACTACTCTGATGTTGCACTTTGTTTAAGCAAAAAAATCCCTCTGTCGACTGCGTCGACATCTCCCTTTACTAAAAGAAAAATAGGAATATCAAAGTCCTCCTTTAGTAAAGGAGGTGGCACCCGCTTCTGGCGGGTGACGGAGGATTCGAATGACGGAGGATTTGTTAGCAAAAATCTTCTATTAGGAAATCTTGATATACTTTTATTTCTACATAAACTTTTACCAGCAGTACTATTTGCTCAATTCTTTTTGATGGGTAAAATTAATTTTGCAATAAAACTTAGATTTTCAAATCCCTCTGCCGACTACTCTGATGTTGCACTTTGTTTAAGCAAAAAAATCCCTCTCTCGACTCCGTCGACATCTCCCTTTACTAAAAGAAAAATAGGAATATCAAAGTCCTCCTTTAGTAAAGGAGGTGGCACCCGCTTCTTGCGGGTGACGGAGGATTCGAATGACGGAGGATTTGTTGCCGCAAATCTACCCAACTTATATTTCTAAAC
>JAKAJV010000089.1 GCA_021813585.1 Bacteroidota bacterium
GATATTGTATTTTCTCATAGCGGAAAATCTATGGAAGCATCAAACGAAATCTTTTTTAATTCAAAGAGCCTCCAGATAGATGTAAGAGAGAATTTAGGATACATAAAAGAAAATTTTGATCTGATAATCTCAATTCATTGCCAGCAGATTTTTCCCAAAGAGCTTATTCAATCGGTAAGGTGTATTAATGTGCATCCAGGATATAATCCATCGACGAGAGGCTGGTACACACACGTTTTTGCCATTATTTATGGTTTGCCGGCCGGTGCAACACTGCATGAAATGGATGAACTGATCGACCACGGGCCAATCATAGCGCGTAAATTAGTTGAGAAAGATATATCCGATACTTCATTTACGCTTTATAATAAAATATTAAAGGCAGAGGTAGATTTATTCGCAGAAAACTTTGATTCGATTATGGATGGTTCTTATCAACCACAGAAAATAACTGAAGAAGGAAATCTTTTTACAAAAGCCGATTATAAAAAGCTATTGGAGTTTGATCTTAACCAGGAAGGAAGGTTTATAGATTTTTATAACAGACTGAGAGCGCTTTCGCATAATGATTACCGTAATGCTTACTTTTATTCACCTACCTCCGGTAAAAAGGTTTTCATTTCACTGATGACAGAGGTTGAAGATGAATGATATTATAGTCTCTGCATGCATAATTACTTATAATCAAGAGAAATATATTGAGCAGTGTCTTCAAGGCGCCGTTGAACAGAAAGTAAATTTCTCTTATGAAATTATTATTGGTGACGACTACTCAACGGACAGGACAGGTGAAATTATTCAGAGATATTCTGCGCAATATCCGGGCTTAATAAAATATTTTAGAAGAGAAAAGAACTTGGGGATGAATAAAAACTGGATTGAAACCATTAAGAACTGTTCCGGTAGATATATAGCTATCTGCGAAGGCGACGATTACTGGACCGATCCTAATAAATTGCAAAAGCAAGTTGATTTTTTAGATTCCCATTCCAAATTTTCGCTAAGCTTTCATAATGCCCTCATAGTTTATGAAAACGGTAATAATCAAACCATACCTTTTTGCGATCCGGACCAGAAAGCTACATCTGCACTTCCGGATATTATAAAAAAAAACTTCATCCCAACTGCTTCCATTCTATTTCGTAAAGCGAATGTAGAAAGCATTCCGGGCTGGTTCGATAAAATAAAAATGGCAGATTGGGCACTACACATTTTAAATGCCCGGCACGGAAAGCTTGGATATTTAAATGAGATAATGAGTGTTTATAGAATACATGATAACGGTATCTGGACCTCATTGTCGGAAGAAGACAATATTAATGCTAAGATAGAATTCTTTCAAAAGATTAATGATTATCTCAATTACAAATACGATGAGCATATTTCAATTAATCTAAGAAGCTTGCGTGAACGTCTGGCGAGGATTATTAAGAATGAACCAGGTCTTTCCAATATTACCGAATACGGGGAGTTCTTGAATCCAGAGATGTCTATCGAAAATATGGATAAATACCTGGTACGCTATAGTATTTTGAATGCTATTAAAAATATTTTACCCGAGCTTAAAGGAGTACTGCTTGATGTAGGCTGCGGCGAAATGCCTTATAAAAAACTCTTGACTTCCTTTCCAAGTAATGTGGAAAAGTATATCGGGATGGACATTGAAAATCCGCTTTATCAGCAAAATATTAAGCCGGATTTATTTTGGGAAGGCAATAATATTCCTTTGGAAGATAACAGTGTTGATTGTGTGATTGCAACAGAATTTTTTGAGCACGTTCCGTATCCAGAGATAATTATGGAAGAGATAAGCAGAGTTTTAAAGCCGGAAGGAGTTTTATTTTTAACAGTTCCCTTTATCTGGTCGCTGCATACAATTCCGAACGATGAATACAGGTATACTCCATTTGCCCTCGAACGGATGTTAAAAAAAACGGGCTTTACAAATATTAATCTCAAACCTTTAGGCGGATGGAATGCAAGCTTGGCTCAAACAATCGGTTTATGGGCACGCAGAAAACCGATGAACGATGAGGAAAGAAAAAAGATTTCAGAAAGCCTTTTTCCCTTCTATAAAAACTTGATTGAGACAGATCAAATTCCTGATCAATTTACCGAAGGACAATTGATAACCGGATTATCCGGCACTGCGGTGAAAATAAAAAACGAGAGTGACGACGCAGATAAATACGTCAATTCGTTTAAGAAAGAAAATACCCTTGCAATCTTTACTCCAAATTTTGGAACTTTATCCGAAACATTTATAAAAAAACACATCGACTATTTGCTTCCAGGGAAAACTGTTGTCGTTACAGGAAATATTTATGATAGAAATTGGGCAAACGTTCCGGTACTTCAAATTCCATACTCCGAGGGTCCCTCAAAATATTCTCCGGAAATAGAAGATAAGGTCGAATCGTTTTTAATGCAGCACAAAGTTACTCACATTTTAGTTGAATATGGCTGTTACGGAACAGATATAATTGAATTAAATAGTAAGAAGTTGAATCTGCCGATCTTCGTACATTTTCATGGTGGCGATGCTGCAGCCATGTTAAGAAGAAAAGAAATGGTTGAACTTTATAGATGGATGGTAAGCAAAGTAAACGGTGTAATCGCAGTTGCAAAGCCAATGGCGAAAAGGCTTGCCGGCATAGGAATTCCGGGGGAAAAAATTGTTATTAATCATTATGGAATTGATATACCGGAACATGTAGTAGCGCAGCCCGAAAAATCTCCGTGCCGTTTTGTTTTTGTAGGAAGGCTTACTCCTAAAAAGGCTCCTGATATAACTTTAAAAGCATTTTCCAAAGCGCGTAGCATTGTTAAGAATATTCATTTGGATATTGTTGGCGATCATTTTTTGCCAAATCAATCTACTTCAATGAAAGCGCAGCTTGAAGATTATACTGCGAAAAATAATTTGCTGGACGCTGTTACGTTCCATGGTGCCCAGTCAAACAAAAATGTAAAGGAAATACTTGTCCAGTCGTCGGCTTATGTTCAGCATTCTGTTACTGTACCTGAAACCGGAGATGCCGAAGGACTTCCTAATTCAATTCTTGAAGCTTCAGCATACGGACTTCCAGTAATATCAACTTTTCATGAAGGTATCCCAGAGGAGGTGGAGAATTCTAAAACCGGTTTTCTTGTGAATGAATTTGATATTGATGCTATGGCAGAGTATATGATAAAACTCGCTAACAATCCAGAATTAAGAAAAACAATGGGATTAGAGGGAAGGAAAAAAATTGAGAACGAATTTTCCATAGAGAAATCAATCGTTGGGCTTAGAAAGATAATTTTTACATCGCAGGAAAGCAGCAGAATGGTACAAAAGGTAAGCGAGATAAGGAATTTTATCTCGAAAGGAAATCTGGAAGAAGCAAAAGAATTATGCTATGAGTTGTTAAGTGAAGATACAGAATTTGCCGAAGCTTATTTCCTGCTTGGAGAATTAAATTATGCTTCATGCAATTACGAACAGGCTTCGCGAAATTATCTTTCAGCATTTCAAATTTCCGGGCAAAGGATTGATGCGGCAGTGAAGATTGTTCTCTCAAATCTTAGGTTAAATCGCATGCATGACGCAATTAGATTTTTAAAGCAGGTAATAATTGAAAATCCTTATGATAAAAATTTGCTGCTGCTTTCCAAGGAATTGAAAGTTGAATTGCAGTGGGAAGATCTTAAAAATATTTCTTCGATAAAATTATATGCCGGTGATATCCCCGAAAAAGAAGAATATAAAAATCTTATCGGGCTTTCAATAGAAAAGAAAGATTACAGACACATATTTCATGATGTTACCCATCCCTTCCCTTTACCGGATAATTCGGTAGACAGCTTTCAAGCTGAGGATGTATTTGAACACATTGCCTACGAAATGCTTCCGGCAGTGCTCGATGAAATTTACAGAGTGCTGAAACCAGGCGCTACTTTTAGATTATCTATTCCGGATTACGGCTGCGACGTATTAATTGAACGGAGTATAAAAGACGAAAGCGGAAAAATAATTTTTGATCCTGCCGGCGGAGGCACGATTGAAAATCCCGGGCATGTATGGTTTCCCGATATTTCAAATGTAAAGGCTCTTCTGGATAAAACCGCGTTTGCCGGAAGCGGCAAAATAAATTTTCTTCATCATTATAATACTGACGGCACTTTTGTTCTTAAAGATATTGATTACTCAAAGGGATTTGTAATGAGGAATCCCGATAACGATGGAAGGGTGCAAAATCCGAGACGACCAATGTCTCTTATAGTCGACCTTGTTAAACCTTTAAACGCAAATTCAAATTCCGCCGGTGCCAATTCTCCCGAACTTTATTTTACAAATGAAAATTTAGATGCTGCTTTTCCAAGGCTTTCCTTTGTTATGATCGTCTTAAACGGAAAGCCATTTATTGAATATACCCTGAATGCAATATACAGCTTTGCGCAGGAAATAATAATTGTGGAAGGCGCGGTTGAAAAATGCTTGTTTGCTGCAAACCCGGATGGTTCTTCAAAAGACGGTACCGTTGAACTCATTAAAAGCTTTCCCGACCCGGATAGAAAAATTCGTTTAGTGCAAGGCATATGGCTTGAAAAAATGGATATGCAGAACAAAGCGCTTGAGCTTGTGTCAGGTGATTATGTTTGGCTTGTCGACTCCGACGAAGTTTACAAACGGAAGGACATTGAAGCAATAATAAAAATGCTGAAGGATGATACTTCGATAACGCAGATAAACTTTATCCCGGATAATTTCTGGAAGGGTTTCGATTATATTTTTGTCTCTCCGTACTTCTTCGAAAAAGAAGCTCATTACAGAAGAGTATTTAAGTTTGTTATGGGTGCAAAGTTTACAAGCCACCGTCCGCCAACATTATTTCTTCCGGGCATTAATAAAACGACTGAAGAACTCCATACCATCGATGGAAACACAACACGCGGAATGGGGATATATCCTTATCATTACAGTTATGTTCTTGAAGAGCAGGTGCGGCAGAAAATAGAACTATACAACCGCTACGGCTGGGGTAAGTCATGGAATATAGATTTGAACTTGTGGTTCAACGAATGCTACTTAAAATGGCTGCCGGAAAATAGAACAGAAATAGAATCTAAGTATCCTGTCTGGACAGGCGGCGGAAATTCGCATACAAAATTATTTGAAGGCGAACACCCGGAAGTGATGAAAGATTTTGTTGAGTCCACTAGAAAACGAAAGATTAAAATTGCAGGCGAAGATGAGAAGGGAAAAGATTTAACCGAAGTAAATTCCCATTCCGCTTTTTCAGAAAGTATTTATAAAATATTTGCCAGAACCAAGCCTAAAAAAATTATTGAAACCGGTACTTATCTCGGTAAAGGAACTACAAGGATTATAGCCGGCGCTCTAAGGGATTTGAAAATAGATAACAGCCGGTTCTTTTCGATCGAGGTAAATGAAAGCAATTACCGCGAGTCGGTCAGGAACATTAAAAACGCCGGGTTAAGCAATTATGTTTCCATATTGCACGGTCTTTCACTGCCGCGAAATATTTTGCCGTCGATGGAAGAGATAGAACAAAGAACGGTTAAGCAAATTGAGTTCGATGGAATATATGTGGATCATAAAGAGAGCGAAAGAGCAAAATTATATTACAACGAAACGAATTTTAGCGGCACCGAAGACGACCTCCTGGGAAAATGCCTTATTACTTTTAATTACGAACCAGATTTCATTTTACTTGACAGCGGCGGGCACATCGGAAACATTGAATTCAATTATCTAATCGAGAGGCTTAGGAAAGAATGTATAATTGCTCTCGACGATATAAATCATATCAAGCACAGAAGCAGCTTTCTGCAAATGAAAAGCGATGCACGCTTCGAGATGATTATCTCTTCGGATGAAAAGTTCGGCTTCTGCATTGCGAAATTCACTCCGACAGTAAGACATGCAATCAATACAGACCTTTTAAACTCAGTACAGCCTAATAAGATTTTGTTTGTCAGGACAGATTCGATAGGCGATAATGTAATTGCATCATCGGTGCTAAAGGAATTAAAAAATAAATTTCCCAATTCAGAGGTAACAGTAGTCTGCCAAAATCATATTGCCGGGCTTTACGAAAATTGCCCTTATATAAAAAACATAATCGGCATAGAGAAGAAGAAGTTCGTCGAGAGTGAAGATTACAGAAATCAAATTATAAATAAAGTTCGAGAGTATAAATTCGATTTAGCCGTTAACAGTGTATTCTCCAGTTCGATGGCGGATGATATGCTGGCTTTAACTTCGGGAGCTAAGATAACGGTTAGGATTGACGGAGATGCGACAAACAGCGAGTGGGAATCAATAAATAAAATTAGGGAGCTGTACACTTACGTTGTTAAAACAGGAGCCGGATGGCGGAGTGAATTAAAAAGATATTCGGATTTTTTAACAGGGGCGGGAATTCACTTCGATGAATTAAATCCTGAAGTATGGCTTGCTGCTGAAGATGAAATGTTTGCGGGAAAAATATTTTTAGATAATAATATCGATCCGCAAAAAACTATAGTGCTGTTTGCAGGTGCAAAGGACGGGTGCAGGCATTCTTATAACTACGGCAAGGCGCTTAGCAGCTTTTGCCGGAAAAACCAATATAATGTTTTAGCAGTCGGCAGTGAAAAAGATTTTGAGGTTAATCAAAAGAACTTAGATGATATCCGGATTGAAAAAAAGATAAACCTATCTGGAAAAACTACTATTCGTCAAACGGCAGCGATCATAAAAAAATGCAAGCTGGCTGCAGGTGCCGAAACCGGAAATGCGCATATTGCATGTGCAGTTGGAACTCCCAATTTGATCTTATTAGGCGGCGGGCACTTCGGCAGATTTATGCCCTATTCAAATCTCACTTCTTTAGTATGCCATCCCCTGGACTGTTACGGCTGCAATTGGAACTGTACTCTGTCTTCATATAAATGTGTAGAGGATGTTTCAGTTGATCTAATCGAATTTGCACTTGAACAGACTTTAGCAAAGAAGGCGGATAAGACAAGAATATTTATCAAAGATACTGATCTGCCTAATAAAGAAATCATCGATAAATATTTGGAACAAAGGAATTATGAGGTAATTGAATTTAAACCGAACGGAAATACAATTAAAAATTTATCCCGTATAAATACATCTTCCAATTCCCAGGAAAGCCAGAGTAATAAAGATAAATTTGATTTTAGCTGTTTAACTTACTCTCTTAAGTCGCATTTCAATTACTTTAAATCGAAGAGATACGATATTGAATTATTTGGGGAAGAAGTTGATCCGCTTAATTGCGATTTAAAAGCGTATCAGGATTTGCTTGTGTTTACTTACATCAAAGAAAATGTTCCCAAAGGAAGCAGACTCCTTGATATCGGCGGCGGCACTTCCAGAATTTTAAATCATTTTGCAGATGAATACGAATGCTGGAACATAGATAAATTTGAAGGGCTCGGGAACGGACCGCAGAATATTCCTTTAGCTCCTTATAAAATTGTACAAGACTATATCGGAAATTTTAATCCCGGATTGCCTGAAAATTATTTTGACTTCGTATTCAGCATCTCAACTCTAGAACATGCGGGCGAAGAAGCGGAGTGGTACAAAAAAATATGCGCAGATATCGACAGGGTGTCTAAAAATAATGCCGTCAATCTTCATTGCTTCGATGTAGTTCTTGAAAAGCCCGGCGTGTCTGGGAAATATAATTGGTCATGCAGTTTACTGCCCTTCATGTTTAACAGATACGGGTCACAGCAAAAATTCCACGGGCTAGATGGAATTATAAATGACCCCGACCTGTTTTTCTTATCTCAAAAGTATTATGAAAACGCCTGGCAGAAAACAACCAGGGAAGAGTACTTCAAATTCGGGGTTCCGGTTTCTTACAATATTTTCTGGCAGACAAAGAGGAAGCCTGCAGCACCTGAAATTATTATTAAAAATAACTTTGAAAAAATATCGATCGTTACACCTTCCTTTAACCAGGCGGAATTTTTAGAAGAGACAATCGATTCTGTTTTAAGCCAAAAATATCCCGGACTCGAATATGTAATTATGGACGGCGGCAGCAGCGACGGTTCCGTAGATATAATTAAAAAGTTTGAAAAATATTTAACATACTGGCAAAGTAAAAAAGATAAGGGACAGTACAATGCAATTAACGAGGGCTTCCTGCATACCTCCGGCGAAATAATGGGATGGATTAATTCCGATGACAAGCTGCACCCTGAATCCCTGTTTAAGATCAATGAAGCATTCAAACAAAATCCACAGGCTCGCTGGATAACCGGCAGACCGACAGCGTGGAATAAAGACGGTTCTTTGAATATGATCTCGCCAAACCTGCCGGATTGGACGAGAGAAAAAATTCTGAACAAAGATTATAAGGATTCTTTCATCCAGCAGGAAAGTACATTCTGGAAAAGATCATTGTGGAAAGATGCCGGAGGATATATCTCAACTGAGTCTCAGCTTGTAGGTGATTTTGAATTGTGGCTTAGGTTTTTCAGGTATGAAGAGTTATATACTGTTGATGAAATTCTGGGAGGATACAGGTATCAGCCCAATCAGAAAACGGCTTCTTCGTTAAATAAATATATTATGGAAGCTGATTCGCTGGCTGACTCTGAATTGAAGCTAATGAAGGAAGGCAAGTTTACAAGGAATCAGCCTTTCCCCGGAGTTATTAAAATTAAGCCGGCATCAAGCCTTAAGCAGAGCGCCTACAATTCTGCTCAGCCTGGGGCGGATGATTTTATTATGGCAACGAGTCTTAATCCAAACGGCGGAAGCAATCAGCAAAAAGCCTATGAAAGCTGGCTGGAATCGGGCTTCAGAGTAGTATCATTTAATTGTGAAGAAGAAATTAGTCTGCTAAAACAAATTTATCCGGACGTAATATTCTTCCCGGTTGAAAGGACTGCCTATGAAAGAGCAGGCAAGCATCTAGTTTACCTTGACGATATTCTTAATGGATTAAAAAAATTCCACAATAATTATTTCGGATTAATTAATTCCGATATTATTCTTGACAGCTCTAAAATAAACAATGAGGCTTTTAAGAATAAATTAAAAGATTCTTTACAAGAAGGCTTGGTTTACTCAAACAGAATTGATATCGATCCGGATAATAATTATGAGGAAGAGTATAAGAAAGGATTTGACTTATACTTCTTCAGCAAAAAACAATTGGAGTTATTTAATGGATTAAACTTTGCCATCGGCTTGCCGTGGTGGGACTATTACTTCATTCTGCAAGCAGTTTTTAATTCATTATCCATATTTAAAATAAATGAAAAGATCGCCTATCATTACAAGCATTCTTCATTCTACAGCGAGGAGATATGGTATGAGCTTGGAGAAACAATACTGGAATATGTTAATAGCCAAATCGTGTCTGCAGGAATAAGCGGAATCATAGACAATGATAAGAATGATCCTCTGATTAAAAAAGCCGCCGTGTATACGATCAGTGATGTTTCACTTAAAATTATCAAGAGCCGTTCAAAATTCTTCCAGCCGGTTTCGGATTCACCTGGTGAAGAATTAAATAACGATTACACCGGCACTCCCTTGCCGCCGGATAGAGGGATTAAAGTTTCGGCAATCGTTTCAACTTATAACTCGGAAAGGTTTATCCGCGGCTGCCTCGATGATTTGCTCAATCAATCTTTATATGAAAAAGGGCAGCTTGAAATTGTCGTTGTCAACTCCGGCTCGCAGCAGAATGAAGAAGAGATAGTAAAGGAATACCAAAGCAGGTTTAAAAATATTCAGTACATCAAGACTGAAAGAGAAACTGTCTATCAAGCCTGGAACAGGGGAATAAAAATTTCTTCCGGCAAATGCATAACAAATGCAAACACAGACGACAGGCATAGAAAAGATGCGCTGGAAATTTTAGCGGGAGAACTGGATGCAAATGAAAACATCGGTTTGGTCTATGCCGACCAGTACGTTACGAAAAAAGAAAATCAGACTTTTGAAAACAATGAAGCCGCCGGATATTTTGAATGGCTTGAATTTGACCGCATTCAGTTAATACATTGTGCATGTATCGGACCCCAGCCGGTGTGGAGAAAATCCCTGCATGAAAGATTCGGGTACTTTGACGAATCGCTTAAGGTAGCTGGTGACTATGAATGGTGGCTGAGGATTTCTGAATATGTTCAACTAAAACATATACCTGAAAAGCTGGGACTTTATTTATTATCCAGCAGCAGTATTGAACATAAACATGAAAACGAAACGAAAACAGAAACTGATAAGCTTAGGCTTCATTACGCTCGAAAAGCAAACTTAAATGCACTGGATTATGAAAAATACAAATCAACATTTTTAACTCTTAATGATGAACGCCCGCCTGTCGTTTCGGTTATTATCCCGACATTCAACCGACCGGATAAATTGAAAGAAGCAATTGCCAGCGTTCGCAAGCAGGATTATGATGCCTATGAAATTATTGTTGTTAATGACGCCGGCGAAGATGTGTCCGGCGTAATTAATTCTTTTAATGACAAGCGAATAAAATTAATTAATCATTCAGCCAACAAGGGACTGGCTGCTGCCAGAAATACCGGACTTAAAAATGCACACGGAAAATATATTGCTTACCTGGATGATGATGATGTTTATTATCCTGAGCATTTAAGAACTCTATTATCTTTTTTGGAACAGGGCAATTATAAAATCGCTTACACTGATTCATACAGGGCAACTCAGGAACTTCAAAACGGAGAATACGTCACCGTAAAAAAGGATGTGCCGTTCTCGAATGATTTTTCAAAAGAAAAATTACTAAGGCTGAACATTGCGCCCGTTCAATGCTTTATGCACGAAAAGGCCTGCGTGAAAGATACAGGATTTTTCGATGAATCATTAAAGGCGCACGAAGATTGGGATTTCTGGATAAGGCTTTCGGGGAAATACGATTTTTATCATATCAAAAAAATTACCTCGGAGTTTAGGCAGAGAACCGATAACAGCAACATGACGAGCCTGCAAAGCCGGGACTTCTATAATTCATACAGAGATATAATTGCAAAGCATTATTTACGCAGCAAAAGCAGTCCGGAGCTTTTATCCGAACAAGTAAATAATCTCGGCATCATAAAACAAAGGGCAGTTCAAGCAGGTCAAATGCAGAGATCCGGCGGGCTGATTGAAGTATCTATTATCATTCCGGTTTATAATAAAATTGAGTTTACTCAACAGTGTTTGTTAACGCTTTATAAAAACACCTCAGCCGAAATAAATTTTGAGGTTATTGTTGTCGACAATGCCTCTAATGATGGAACAGGACAATATCTGGAATTCGCGAAAAATGTTTTTACTAATTTGTCCTTTATAACTAACCGGGAGAACATCGGATTCGCAAAAGCAAATAATCTAGGCGTTAAGAATGCAAAGGGAGAATTTGTTCTTTTTCTTAATAATGATACCGAGCCATTGCGCGGATGGCTTGAGAATCTTTTAACGGTAATTAAGAGCGATAAGAAAGTTGCTGCGGCGGGAAGCAAATTACTATTTCCCGATGGAAGCCTTCAACATGCTGGTGTTATAATAATAGAAGACAAACAGCTTCCCGATCCGCTTGTAGCGCGTCATATATACTGGAAAGCGCCGGCTGATATTCCGGAAGCAAATCGCTTAATGACTTATCACGCCTTAACCGCGGCATGCCTTATGGTTAGGAAGGACGTCTTTAACGAAGTAAAAGAATTTGATGAAGAATATTGGAACGGCTATGAAGATGTTGATTTGTGCTTTAAGCTTGGTGAAGCAGGGTATAAAATGGTTTATCAGCCTGCAAGCGTTGTAATTCATCATGAATCCCAGAGCGGACCGGAACGCTTTGCAAAAGTCTCTCATAATATAGACCGGCTCCATAAAAAGTGGCTCAGCAAAATTAAACCTGACTTTATTCTGGAAAAAAATGGGGAAGGCATTCAGACGGACGCCGGCTTTATAAGGGACTACATTACGTCGAAGACGGCAGACCGGAATAAAACTTCAGATAAAAATAATACAAACTTGTTTGACGCTTCGATCATCGTCTTAACGTATAATGGATTGGAATATACCAGGCAGTTCCTTGAATCAATTAAGAAAAATACAAAAGTAAAATACGAATTAATTTTAGTTGATAACTGCAGCAGCGATGGAACCGTTGAGTTCCTTAAAAAATTTGTTAAGGATAAACCAGGCACTAAATTAATCCTTAATGAAAAAAATCTGGGCTTCCCGAAGGGTGTTAATCAAGGATTAAAAATTGCTTCAGGGAAATACATCGTTATTGCCAATAACGACATTGTTGTAACCAAAGGCTGGCTCGAAAGAATGATTGCTGCTGCTGAGCAAGAAGAAAAGATTGGATTAGTTGGACCTATTAGCAATGCTGTAAGCGGGATGCAGATTGACAAGGATGCTGTATATCCGGATATAGAAAAAATGCATGAATACGCCGGGAGAGCTGCGAAGAAAAATAAAGGGCAGATATTACAGTTCCCCCGTGTGGCTTTTCTTTGCACTCTGATTAAGAGAGAAGTAATTGAAAAAATCGGAGGACTTGACGAGCGGTTCTCACCCGGCAACTACGAAGATGATGACTTTTGTCTAAGAGCCCAGCTTGCCGGATTCAAGACAGTTATCGCCAAGGATGTCTTTATACACCACTACGGCTCAAAAAGCTTTACGGCGGACGGAGTAGACAAGTACAAGGAAAGATTGGAGATAAATCAAAAAATATTTGTCGATAAATGGGGTGCAACACCCGAAGAGATTTGGTTAAAAGGAAAAAAAATAAAAGAAAGGAATATTATGTATGCCTTGAACAAGAACGAATTTACGGAAAATCTGGAGAGGGCACTCTCCCTTGTAGAGGAAAAAGATTATAGCGCTGCTCTCCGTCATTTAAACAACTCTATAAGCAACTACCCGGAATATGATCACGGAGCTCAGGATGTGGAGCTCGCTTACCTATTGAACCTTGCCGGGAATGTATCGCTGATTGCAGGCGATGTAAGCGGAGCGCAGAAATATTTTGAGAAAGCTTTGAACGAAGACAGCACTTCGTCATACGCATGCAGCGGATTGGGTGACGTGCTGTTTAACGAAAGAAATTACCGCGGCGCAAAAACCATGTACGAGTGGAGTCTTAAGAACAAAGTTAACAACGAAGCGGCGGCAACGGGATTGATAAAAGTGAACAAGCTGCTTAACCTGCCGGCGGCAGACAACTCGCTTCTGAATGCAAGCGTTAGCGGAGTAAGCGAAGCAGTTTTTGAAGAGGTTAAACCCGATCCTAACGAGCTTATCAGCGAGGCGTTCGATTTGTTCGGCGAAAAACAGTTCACTAGAGCGCTGGAAAAACTTAACCAGGCAGAACGGCTTTTTAACGGCCAGCTCAGTCATCCTACCGATAAAGGCTTTGCTTCATCCTTCCATAATATGAGAGGATTTAATTATTTGGGATTGAACGACCTTGAGAATGCGAAATCATGTTTTGAAAAAGCATTGAATCTTGATCCGAACTCTTCGCAGGCATGCGCCGGTTTGGGCGAAACACTCTTCCTGGAAGGGCATGATGAAGCCGCAAAGGCAATGTTTGAATGGGCAGTAAAAAATAATTCCGAAAACATGTTTGCGGTTGGGGGATTAAGAAAAGTGAACAGACTTCTTAATTATCCTGAAAATCATTCCTCGCTGAATGAAAACGGCACGGAGGAAATCAGCATGAAGATAGCACACAGAGATGATTTCGGAACGCTGTTTAATAAGTTGGGACTAAAAGGAAGGGGCGCGGAAATAGGCGTGCAGACGGGGGTATATTCGCAGACTCTTCGCCAAAGCTGGGAAGGGAGGGAGCTGTATTTAATCGACCGGTGGAGATTTGATCCGGGCTATAAAGATATTGCAAATATCCCGGATGAAGAGCAGAAAGAAAATTATATGATCGTTGTGGAGAAATTTATTGACGACGACAGCGTGCAGATAATACGGAAAGATTCGCTGGAAGCGGCAAGGCAGTTCCCCGACGAATTCTTCGATTGGCTCTACCTGGATGCCGACCATTCATTAGAAGGATGCGCGAATGATCTTAGAGCATGGTATCCTAAGCTGAAAACGGGAGGAATATTTGCCGGGCATGATTATATTGACGGGGAATTCATCGGCGGAGTGTTCGGTGTTAAAAGCGCTGTCGACGGATTTATCTCAGGTCTAAACACCGGTCTTTATCTTACCGAAGAGACTCCGTTGAGAAGCTGGTACTTTGTTAAGCCGGCGGATAAAGTAAACCTGCCTTCCGGCATAGTTAATGAAGACAAACAGGTAAACAGTGCGGAACAGGAAAAGCTGCAGTCGGTTTTGAACGAATTGCTTGAGGCTTCTTTCGAGTTGTTCGGGATGAAGTGCTACAGCGATGCGCTGGAAACATTAAACAAATCGGAAGGACTGTTTTATTCACAGCAGAGAGAGGAGCTAATCTCTTCGTTCGAGAACATAAAGGGTTTTAATTACTTGGGGCTGAATGATAAGGAAAGTGCCCGGCAGTGCTTTGAGAAAGCGTTGAACTTGAATCCCGCTTCATCCCAGGCCTGCGCGGGGCTAGGCGAAGTGCTTTATCTTAGCGGCAAGGACGAAGATTCGAAGACCATGTACGAGTACGCAGTAAAAAACAATCCCGGTAACAAGTTCGCCGCAGCCGGATTGGCAAAAGTGAATAAGCTTTTGAAACTCCCTGAAAATCATAATTCATTGATGCACTGAGTAAATGAAACATCTGCCGAAAATATCTTTAAGCATGATCGTTAAGAACGAGGCAGAACACCTGCGCGAATGCCTGGAATCGGTAACGGGGATTACGGACGAAATTATTATTGTCGATACGGGTTCTTCCGATTCGACTGTAAGCATTGCCGAAGAGTTCGGCGCATCCGTTTACTTCTTCGATTGGACGGACGATTTTTCGGCTGCGAGGAATTATGCTCTTAGCAAATCTTCCGGCAATTGGATTTTATACCTTGATGCGGACGAGAGGCTTTCTAGAGGATCGGTAGAAGAGCTTAAACGAATTACTTTGGGCAACAGGCTAACCGGCTGCAGATGCATTGTAAACAGCGTGGACGATATTAACGGAAGGCCGAAGTATAACCGCTATACCCGTCTGTTCAGCAGCCACCCCGGTATTAAATTTACCGGCCGGGTGCACGAGCAGATAGACGAATCCCTTATAGAGAACGGGTACTCATTAGTCGACGCTGATGTCGAGATAATCCATGTAGGCTACAACATTCCGGCCAAGGAGCTGAAGAAGAAAGCTGAGAGGAATTTAGCTATTCTGAAAGAAGAGTACTTTAAGAATGCATCCGTGTACAATGCTTATCAACTGGCGAATACATACTCTATACTTGATGATGATGAGAATGCCCGTGTGTATTATCTGGAGGCGGTAAGCAGCGAAGGACTTAATAGCGAGTATAAGGCACACGCGTATCTTAATCTTGCCGGCTATGAATTTAAAAAGCACAGCCTGGACGCAGCGCTCGGGTATCTGCAGCAAGGCTTGCAGAACGATGAATTGAATCCCGTGCTGAACTTGCTTGCCGCGGATGTATATTTCAGGCTGAATAGGAAGGAAGACTCGTTCCTAGGCTGCATATTTGCATACATGGCGAATGAGAAAATAAGAAAAGAGAAAACGGTATCGGCTCTTACGATAGGGATAAAGCCGGAGGCGGCGCTTTGCAAAGGAATTTATTACTCTCTGCTTGCATCGGACAAAGCCCGGCTGAATTATTTTACTGCCGAGCTTCGAAAGCATAACAGGGATCTTACTCTGCTGGTTAAGAAACTAAATGGAAATGAAGCTCTCAGCGCCGAAGGAATTAAGAAAATTTCAGGAATGATGTCGGAGGACAATCTCGATGCGATACTTCTGCTGCTAGAGAATTACACGGACAAGAAAACAGCGCTGGAAATACTGCTCGGCGCTGTAAACAAGTTCAGCTTGAACGCAAAGTACATGAATACTCTCGGTCTTATGTATTATGAGAACGGCATGAATGCCGAAGCAGTCCGGATATTCGAAGGATGTTTAAGTCTTAAAGAGAAAGACCCTGCCTCGGTGTTTTATCTTATCTCCGTACTGATAAGAGAGAACAAGCCAGAGAAGGTGCCTGAAGTGCTGCTTTTCGCGGAGAAGGAATTCGGACATATACCTGAATTCAATGCTAAGCTTGAAATTCTAAAAGAGAAACTGGGTATGATGTTTAAAGGATGATTGGGAGACGGAAGATGGAAAACGGAAGACGGGAAACGGGAGACGGAAGACGGAAGACGGAAGATGGAAGACGGAAGATGAAAATTTTGTACAGTAAGAAATAAATGGAAGAGATATGACGGTAAGCTATCAGGAAGCAGTCAAACATTTTAAGAAAAAGGATTATCAATCCGCAGAGAATATATTGGTGAATCTAAAAGAGCGGGAGCGGGACAACGCCGATGTAATTTACTTTCTTGCCGTTGTCAAATCTAAGACGGGCGACCTCGGCGGGGCGGAGCCTCTATTCAGGCAGGTAATTCAGCTTGTACCCGATCATACCGAGGCGCATTATAATCTTGCCCTGTGCCTTCAGAACCGGAATATGAACGAGGAAGCTTTGCACTATTACCGGAAGGCTGTTGAGCTTAATCCGTTTCTTTCGGAAGCCTTCAACAATATTGCACTAATCTACAAAGGTATGGGAAGATTCGATGAAGCCGAGGCTGCGTTTAAGAAAGCAATAAAAGCTAAGCCGGGCAACACTAGCGCGATGAGCAACCTCTCAAATCTTTCCCTGGATAAGGGACATTCTACAGAGTACGGTAGAGCGCACGAGCTGTTTATGAAAAAAGATTTTGCCGGTGCGAGGGACATCCTTACAGACTTGCTTGCCAAAAACCCCGGCAGCCTGCAGATTCTTAACTCACTCGGTGTAATAAATTACAACCTGGGCGAGTTCGAAACAGCGGCAGGTTATTATAAAAAGATACTTTCAATAAATGAAAACAATGCGGAAGCTGAATACAGTCTGGGTGTTTGTCATCAGGGGCTGGATAACAACGACCAGGCGCTTATCCATTACAAGAGAGCGGTAGAATTAAATCCCGAATATGTCGATGCTTTTAACAACATGGGTCTGCTTTATGCCGCCTTGAAAAATTACGATGAGGCCGAGCGTTACTACAGACTGGCGCTGAAGTATAACCCGGAATATTTTAACGCTATAATTAACCTTGGCAGCATACGGTTGTACGCGGACGATTTTAAAGGGGCGTCGGAACTATTTAATACTGCTCTGGCAATAGCAAGCGGAGAGAAGGACAACGCCGCCGGAATATCGGTAGCATACAGCAATATAGGCTTTATGCATTTAAGGCGTAAGAATATAGACGAAGCGATAAAATATTTTGATATAAGCATTGAATTAAATCCCGGCAGCGTGCTGGCGCATTACAACAAAGCCGAAGCGCTTCTAGTCTCCGGAAGGTATGAGGAAGGCTGGAAAGAATACGAATGGAGAACCGGGAGAAAAGACTTTGGCAAGAGGAAGTTTAAAGAGCCCTTTAAGCCGGAATATGATTTGAACGGAAAGAGAGTGCTTGTATACGCGGAACAGGGATTGGGCGACGCGCTGCAGTTTGTGCGCTACCTGCCGATGCTGAAAGCGAAAGGATGCTTTGTAATATTCGAGTGCGGTAAGGAGATGCACGCGCTTCTTAAAGGCTTCAAAGGCGCGGATCAAATTATTGAGCGTAACCCCGTTGAGTCACCGGACATCGAATACGATTATGAAGTGCCTCTGCTGAGCCTTCCGCAGTACTTTAACACTACGGTTGAAAATGTTCCCGCAGTAGTACCGTATCTTAAGGCCGACGGGGGATTGAAGAAATTATGGGCCGACGTAATTAGCGACGAAGAGAAGGTAAAGATAGGAATAGTCTGGGCGGGCAGCCCAATACACACAAACGACAAGCACCGTTCCGTAAGGCTGCAGCAGTTTATGAATTTGCTATCTACGGAAGGAACTCATTTCTACAGTCTGCAGAAGGGCTTCCCCGTAATACAGGCGAACGATTACAGGCTTTTGCTTACCGTGTTAGACGAGCAGATAAAATCTTTTTCGGACACAGCCGCGATAATCGAAAACCTCGATCTGGTTATAACGGTCGATACATCGGTAGCACATCTTGCAGGTGCGCTGGGCAAGGAAGCCTGGGTGCTTATCCCTTACATGCCCGACTGGAGATGGCTGCTGGAAGGGGAAAGATCAATCTGGTATCCTACGATAAAATTATACAGGCAGCCCGCGGTAGGCGATTGGCATTCGGTATTCCACCGGTTAAAGAAAGACCTTACGGCATACGTAAAAGCGAAGAGACCTGCTGCTGCCGGAATGCCGGAGATTACCGGCCTTAGCCAAGGACTGAATACTTCCCAGATTAAACATACTTCATGCAGTAACGATTTATACCTCGCCCTTACTTCCGGCGAAAACTTCGGGTGGGGAGTGTGCAGTAAATATCTTAAGAAAGAACTGGCGCTTAAAACACGAATAGTAAATGTGGAAGAGCATCAGGAATTATATAATAAAGGACGGGTAAACGGCACCGTATTTCATGCTTTGAACAACAACGACTTCAGCAGCCTGCATCCCGTGCGGGGATTGAAGAACATCGGCTATACGTTCTTTGAATACGAGTTGAGCGATACAGCCGTAAAGAACGCAGTGAATTACAACTTTGTTCTGGGCGGTTCTTCTTGGAACGAATATAAGCTGAAAGAAAGAGGAGTAAAGAATACAGGAGTCCTGATTCAGGGCGTGGATTCCGAACTGTTTTACCCGGGTGACAGAAATAAGAGCAGCGATCTGTTTATAATTTTTTCAGGTGGAAAATTCGAGCTGCGCAAAGGGCAGGACCTGGTGCTGGCTGCGGTTAAAATACTCCAGCAGAAGCTTCCCGATGTGGTGCTTATAAACGCGTGGTACAATATGTGGCCCGGCACTATGCATTCGATGAGCGCTTCGAAGCATATTAAATACGAGTATAAGGGCGATACCTGGGCGGGCTTTATGGTTAACCTTTGCAAGATAAACGGCATAAACGGAGAAAAAATATTTACGCTTCCGCTAATACCCAACGACAAACTAAGAGATCTTTATCTCAGCTCCGATATCGGATTGTTTCCCAACAGATGCGAAGGCGGGACAAATCTAGTTCTGATGGAATACATGGCTTGCGGCAAGCCGGTTATTGCTTCTTACAACAGCGGCCACAAGGACATACTGACAAATGAAAATTCTCTTCCCCTCATCAACATGCGTGAGTTCAAACTTTATGATAACGATAAGCATTTAGTTGCCGACTGGGAAGAGCCGGATATAGACGAGATAGTTGCCAAGCTTGAGTACGCTTATTTCAACAGGGATGAAGTTAAGAAGGTTGGCAAGAATGCGGGAGAATTTATGAGATGTTACACATGGAAGGACACTGCAGAGTCGCTTCTTAAATTTGTTTAAAGCAGGCCGGGCTAAAAAGATTTAAATTTAATTTTTTAGAATCATAGTTTAATTTCCAGCTTCTGTATCTAAATATCATCCTGGCTAATAATGGCCATTCAGTCGAATAAAAAGTCCGAATTTACCACTAAATCTTATTTACAAATCTGGTATAAAAATAGAATCAATGATATGAACTTCGGGGCAAGCCCTGAACCCTGTTCCGCCGCAAGCGGCGGGGAATTATACCCAACCTTCTCGTCCGCCGAATCCCGAAAGCTTACGGGAGAAGGCGGATTAGAAAATTAGTTCAAAGTATGCGCTGCAACTAAAAAGAAGGGCGCACCGTTTGAAAATATTAATTGCCGAAAAGGAACCGGCATAGACGGTAATTAATCTTTTTGGTCTTCAAAAAAGTTGAAGTTGAAAATTAACAGAGGTAAATGAATGAAAAACAATCCGCTCATCTGGCTGTCGTATGTATCGTTTCCAATTACTACTGCGGTGTACTTTGAGAAAGCATTGAGAAAAAAATACAAAGTTATAACCTGCGGCCCTAACCTGCCTGAGAATGCAATAAAGCTTTGGCAGCTGGAGGATATTAAAGAGCCTTTTAAAAACCACGATGTACCGACAAATTTTGGTGTGCTGGATTTTAGGCAGATGCTGCATGCAGTGCCGGGCAATGCCAGGCCCGACTTCTTTTTATGGATTGAATCGGCAGCGGGGTATTTTCCTCTGGACATAAGCGGAAACGGTTTTCCGACGGCCTGCTATTTAATCGATACTCATTTAAGCCTGGAAAATCATATTAAGTGGGCGCGGAATTTTGATTTTACTTTTATAGCACAGAGAGAATATATACTGGATTTTAAAAAGGCCGGGATAGAAAATGTTTTCTGGCTGCCTCTCGGTGCCGATCCGGAAGTGCACTCCAAAAGAAATACAGGCAAGCTTTACGATGTCGGCTTCGTCGGCTCGGTAAACACCGATCTTCACCAGAGAAGAGCCGGCCTGTTAAATAAAATTGATGCCTTTGTAAAAGTGAACTATAAAAGGTGCTGGCTGGACGAGATGGCGGAATTCTTTTCGGCTTCGAAAATTGTTTTTAATAATGCGATACGCAACGATTTGAATATGAGACTTTTCGAGGCTATGTCCATAGGCTCGTTCTTATTAACGGATACGGCGAAGAACAGCGGCCAGGAAGAAATGTTTAAAGACGGTGAAGACCTGGGCATATACACGGATGACAATATTGTTGAGAAGGTAAAATATTATTTGTCCCATAACGGTGAGCGCGAGAAAATTGCCGCGCACGGCAGGGAGATAATTCATAATGCACATACTTATTTCCATCGTGCGGAAGAAATTCTTAAGGTATGTTCCGGTGAAAGGAAGGACACGCCCTCTGCCGGTGAATGGCGCAGTAGATCGCTTGGAAAAACCGTAGTGCAGGTGAAAAGGGATTTAACAGCAAGCCGGAACGGCTCCTTTGAGAGAAGCTTTGTAATACCCGTCCTCGATATGTCGCCTGCGAGTCCTTACAATATTGTTAAGCTGCTGGAAGATTTAAAGGATATACCGGGGGAAGTTATAATTATTTTTAATTCTCTCGAGATGTTGGAAAGATTAAAGGATAACCCGAGGATTAATAATTACGCAGCAATGAAGAAGAACGTCGGTGTATCCAGGGCATGGAACATCGGCCTTAACATGTCGCAGTCTCCTGTTACGTTTATTTTAAATTCCGATCTGCATCTCGGTAAAGAGACCGTAGAAAACATGGAGAAGTATCTTTTGGGGCTTCCGGATGCCGCAATGGTCGGGCCGCAGGGCTCATTCTTCAATTTCGAAAATGCAAAGGATATGGCGTACTTTGAGAAAGGTTCTTTTAGCAGGCCGATAGAGGTAGATGCAGTTTCCGGGTTTTTATTTGCCGTAAAGACTGAGCTTTTTAACAGCGGCGTGGTAAAATTCGACAACCAGTACACACCGTGTTATTTTGAGGAATGGGATATGGGACTTCAGATAAGGCAGCAGAACATGAAGTCGTACGCAGTTCCCGTAAACGGATTCGAGCACGAGTGGAGCGGCTCTATACGCGCGCTTAGGAAGATAAGTTATCTTGACAAAGAAGAGACCTCCGGTGAAATTCTTGAAAGGAACAGGAAGCTGTTCTGGAATAAATGGAAAGGAATCTCTTTACTTGAGGAAGAAGATTCGGTGCTGCTTAAGAGCGGTATGTACGAAGTGTTAAGCTCGCTTACGGAGGAACTTGCAGGCGAAAACCGGATTGACGAAGCAGAAAAGCTTTTGCGGATATTACTGGCTAATTATCCCGACGATAAGCCGGCGCTGGCTAGGCTGGGAGAATTATTGTATAAGGCGGGTAAAAACGAAAGGGCCCTAGAGGTACTGGAGAGGCTGCAGGCAGTTGATCCGGATTTTAAAATTGGAAAAAGAAACTTGCCGCCGGGTTCTTACCAAACCCCGGGTGCATACACAACAGGTTTAATGAAGAAAAAAGAAGAAGATTACTACGGTAATTCCCGGCCGGATATACAACAGATAGTGAGTCCCGGCGTTCACAGAATTCTTGATGTAGGCTGCGGCGCCGGTGTAATGGCATCCGAATTAAAAGAAAAATTAAATGCCGAAGTCTGGGGGATCGAAATAAATAAAGATGCGGCTGCATTAGCCGAGGTAAAGATAGATGAGGTAATATACGGAAAAGTTGAGAAAGCAATTGATAAGCTGCCCGGCGGATATTTCGACACAATAATTTTTGCCGATGTGCTCGAGCATCTGGTCGATCCCTACAGTGTGCTTGAAAAGATTAAAGGAAAGCTTTCTACCGTAGGGGAGATAATTGCTAGCATTCCGAACGTGAGGCACTGGACGGTAATCAAACAGCTTTTGGAAGGGAGATGGGATTACCGGGATTTCGGAATAATGGACAGCACGCACCTTAGGTTCTTTACGCGCTCTTCGATATTTGATATGTTCGACAAGGCTGGTTTTAAGATAAAGGAAATTCTTTATGTGGTTGCCGAGGCAGGCGGACCCACTCCTACGATGATTTCCGCTATGAGAGAATCCAATTTGAACGTTGAAACGCTTGAGGGAGAGTCCAAGCATTTCCAGTATATTGTTAAAGCTTCGGTAAAGTAAGGATATCTATGCAGAAACCGATTAGTACTGTATTCGGCAAGGAAGAAGAATTATCCAGCGACGCGGAAAAATTTTACAAAGAATACTGGACGCCAGGCAACGAAGTTACCGAACGTACAAAAGCCAAGAACGGGATTATCTTATCAAGTTATTTCCCGTGCGGAATATCGGGCAAAAGGATATTGGAGATTGGTGTCGGCGGCGAAGGCGGAGTAATTTTAGACTTAAAGAATAATAATCACGTTGAAGGGATTGATATTTCCGATTCCGCAATTTTAAATTGCAGAAATATAGGACTGGAGATAAAAAAGGCAAACCTAGATAAAGAAAGGCTGCCGTTCGAAGACAGCTTCTTCGATATTGTTTTTGCGCTTGAGATATTCGAGCACTTTTCAAATCCCCAGCATGCATTGGAAGAGGTTAAGAGAGTGCTGAAGAGCGGGGGGATGTTTGCAGTAAGTATTCCGACTCCGTTTACGTATCATTGGCCCAGGCTGTTTTATCCGCCTTTGTTCGAATTCAAAAATTTCCACGAGTTCTTAATGATAAACGATTTTGAGGCGGAGTTCAAACAGATAAAATTATTTCAGAACCTTCAGGGTAAGGCAAATATCGGCGACAAAGAAAGAATGCTGAGCTGGTTCTGGGAATGCAGGAAGATAGCTGATAGAGATGCAAGTGCATATTTTAGAGCCGGGCAATATTTCTGGGAACAGAGAAACGAATCCGGATTAAGACTTAAGGTTGTTGAAGCAGTTGAAATGTTCCGCAAGAGTTTTAAAATCGATAGGAATAATATCAAGACTAAGCTGCAATATTTAAAAGGACTTCTTTACAGGCACCTCCTTGGAGAGTCCGATGAGTTTAATGAACTAATGGAATCTTTAAATAAAGATTTGAATATGCCTTCATTCCAAAATAATCCCGAATATCTTTATGAACTGTTGTTGTTCGATCTGGAAACGAAGAGCATGGCTCAGCCGGGATTTGATAAGACATTCGTAGATACCGTAATTAATATTTTGATGAGCCTTAAGGGCGGAAAGAGTTTTATCGATATGTATGAAAGGGAAAAATTTAGCGCCGGCGTAAAAGATTCTATTTAGAGCAGCGAAGGCTAAACAAATAAAAACACCTGCCGATAATAAACTTGAGAATGGAAAGTTCTCGGAAAAAAAATAAACGGACACGGATGTCCGTGCAACAATCAAATAAAATAAACACGGAGGTTTATTATGGGTTTCTCAATTAACACCAACATCGATGCACTACGTGCATACAATGCGTTAGCGATGGTTAACGCCAATACAGCAAAAGCTCAGTTAAGGCTGGCTACCGGCTTAAGAATTAATTCAGTAGCCGACGATACATCCGGTTACGCGGTTGGAAAATCGCTGGATCAGAAAGTACAACTTATGCAGGTTGCTCAATCCAACGTCGGTTCGGCACAGGACATGCTTGCAACCGCAGAGTCTTCTTTAAGCAACGTTAAAGACCTGATTACATCAATCAGAGCGAAGATAGCCAACTCTACAAACCCGGCTACGGACAATACAAAGATAGCCGGTGATATTAAAGCTCTGGCTAGTGAAATTGCAAACATTTTCACCACAACCAAGTATAACAACACACAGTTGTTAACCTCGCTTAGCTCTTCAAACTTTGCATTCCAGACCGGTGCCGATTCTACTGATAAATTAACGATTGATTATTTTGAAACATCTACGGGCACATTAACCGGAAGCGCTACTCTTTCTACTTCTGCATTTACGGTTAACAGCATAGGTACTGCCGGTTATACAGCTCTAACCCAGATGGCATCTGTTGGAACAACAGCAGCTGCAATAGGAAGCTTATCGGCTTATCTGGATACTTTCGAATCAACAATCGATAACTCGTTGGCGGCTGTAGGTAACTACGATCAGAGACTGAGCATAAAGAGCAGCTTCTTAACCGCGGCTATTTCGAACTCACAGTCTTCGGTATCAAGGTTGTTCGACGCAAATGTAGCCACCGAACAGTTGAACGCGACAAAAGGTCAGATTCAACAGCAAGTAGCAACATCAATGTTGTCGCAATTGAACTCTGCTCCGCAGAACCTTCTTCGTCTTTTCCAATAATCAGCAATAATTAGAAAGTCCCTCTTCAGCCTAAAAACCGAAGAGGGATTTCTAAATTAAAAATGAATAACAGGAACAAACATGTATAACGCAGCTACTTTAACTAAACATAACCCGAACCGCGCAAACCATTATATAGTTAAAGAAATAATGGAGGCAACCCCCCAGCAGCTTTTAATTAAAATTTATGATTTCGCAATACTGAACTGTCAAAGAAAAAACCTGGCTAAAACAAACCAGGCTCTCCAGGAACTGATTAACTCGTTAAAATGGGAAGGAGAGGAAGTAGCAAATATATCTTCAGGCTTGTATAGGCTTTACCAATACTGCCAGGAAGAAATGCGGAAGAAGAATTATGAAATAGTATATAGGATTTTAACCGAATTAAGAGAAACTTGGTTATCGGCTTTTAACATGCAAAGGTGAAAGTATGTCCGGAACAATTTTAACGACGTCGGGTATAGATTCTTTAGTTAGTGCTTTCCAGGCGCAGCAGAGCAATCTGTTTATCGCGCCGCTGCTAACAGCTCAAACAAAATACCAAAATCTATCTTCAGCCTATTCGACAATTATCTCCAAAGTTAATACCCTGGTAACGGGGCTATCGGGGTTCACGGCTACGGACAACACGTCGGTATTTGCCGCAATAGCAGCCAATTCGTCCAATACCAATTTCGTTTCCGCAACGGCAACCAACTCGGCTTCGGTCGGCAATTATGCTATCCGGGTAGAACAATTAGCCAAAAGCGATATTGCTGTATCCCAAAGCCTTGCTTCATCTACGGCGAATGCAATTACGGGAACGCATACATTCCAGATAGTAACAGGCAGCCCTACCGGCGACTTAACCAGCAACGTGAGCGTTACATTCGGGACAGGTGAGACGAACCAGACGGTTATGCAAAAAATTGCCGATGCGGTAAATTCAAACCTGGCAGTAGTTACTTCTCAATCGTTAGCCCCTGCAAGCACGTACGCAGGTGCAGCAAGTACGCTTTCATTCAACGTAGGAGGAACGGTTACTACAGTAAGCGTTAATGCCGGAGGCTCCAACAGCGAAACATACGACCAGTTGTTGAATGATCTGGTGCAAAATATTAATGCAAATGTCTCGGGAGTTACCGCTCAGAAGATTACCGATCCCAACAATCCCGCAAATGAGATGCTTCAAATTACGGTTAACGACCCGACTAAAAGTCTTTCTATTTCCGATTCGAGCGGAACCCTTGCTGCTGATTTAGGAATAACAACTTCAAATTTAATTGGCGCATCCGGAGTTGTAACTGCTTCTTCGTTTTCGCCTTCAACGGGCAACTCGCAGTTCTCGCTTACATCCAAAAACACCGGGCTGGATTATATTATAAAAAATATTTCGGATACCGGCAGCGGCACTGCTTTAAGCTCTATAAATTTTAATCTTGGTACCACAAGAACAACTTTTAATCAGACTACCAATACTGCAGGTTTTGTTTATTCCGATACTACGCTGGCAAACAACCAGCTAAATGCCAAGTTGAATTTTAACGGGCTGGAAATTCAAAGAGATTCCAATACAATTTCCGACCTGGCAAACGGAGTAACCTTCACATTAAATTCGGTAATGCAGACTTCAGACCCTACTGCCAACGTATCGATAAGCAGCGACGTCTCTTCCATGACGTCCCAGATAAATTCTTTTATAACTAAGTTTAATGATTTATATACGTACCTAAAGACCAACTCGGCAGTATCCAGCACAAACGGGCGCGGTTTACTATCAGGAGACACCAATTCTTCTTCTATATTGAACTTAATGTCTCAAACTTCTATTTCTCCGGTTTCCGGTCTTCCGGCAAATGTTTTAAATCTGCTTTCATCAATAGGAATATCTTTTGATTCCACCAATGGCTTAAGCGTAACGGATAGTACTCAGCTTTCGCAGAGCTTGACTAATAATCTTTCGCAGGTTGAACAGTTGTTTAATTCAACCAACGGAATAGCAAATACTCTTTATAATTCGTTAAATCCATACATCGGAGCTACGGGTTACCTTACTTCGGAACAATCATCATTTGACAGCAACGTACAAAACTACAGCGATAGAATTACTACGCAGCAAACTAATATAAGCACTGCGGCCGACAACCTGCGCACGCAGTATGAGAAGCTGCAGGCCCAGCTTGTGGATTTGACAAATACTGCCCAGACTTATTTCGGCGTAAGTCTGACTGATTATTTTAACTCTTGATTTATATGAAAAGTAAGATTGAAAGAATTAAATTCCTCCTTAACGAGGCATATAGAAGCCTGAACAGTATAACTGAATCAAACTTTGATGAAACGCTTAGGAATGTAAAAGCCATGTTGGATGAATCACGAAAGCACAGGGCATTTTTACTGGCCGGCTATTCTAAAGCAGAGTTGAAGGTTTTTGAGCCTGATTTGACTAAATTAACTAAACAAATTAAGGATTGTTTCGATAATAATATCAAGAATAAAAAACTGGAAGTTGATAAGGTTCTTAGACAGATAAAATATACGCAAAACAAGAAAAAATTAGTTAATTATATAAGGTAAGATATGCAAATTAAACCGGTAAACAACAGTTCGTTTTATACCCGCGAAGTTCCGGGCAAGAGCACCGACCCCAAGGAACAGGGGGAAAACAAGATAAAGGATAAATTGGAACTATCCGAAGAAGCCAAGAACATTCAAAAAAGCCAGGGTGAGAATTCCAATATGGAAAAAATTAAAGAAAGAATTAAAAGCAATTTTTATAATTCGCCGGATGTAATTAGTAAAGTAGCAGATAATATCTTAAAGGAAATAAAGACAAAATAATCAAGAAAAAAATATTGCAATTAAATTAACAAACTTTTATAAAAATCAGTTTGCTAATTACCTTCTAAATATTTATTATAGCCCACCATAATAGTAATTATTTCATATAATGAAGTACTTAAACCTAAAATGCCCAATTTAGAAGGTAATATTCCAGACGACATTCAAGATAACAAATTACAAATTCTCGGTAAGCTTACCGCAAGCCTCATACATGAAATTCGAAATCCTCTCTCGGCAATCAAATTGAATTTAGATTATATGAAAATGATTGAGGCGGAAATGCCGGCCGAAGCCGTAGAATCCGTCGATGTGTGTATCGACGCATTGGGAAGGATTCAATACCTGATTGACAATGTTCTTACGTTTACAAGGAGAAAAATAGACGGTAACAAGTACTGTTCTATAAACGAAATATCCAGGAGCGCGTACGACTTAATGTACTCAACCGCTCAGCGAAAGAACATCCGGCTGTCTATGAAACTTGATGAGAGCCTTCCGAACGGGTATCTGGATAAGAGCAAGCTGCTTCAAGTGTTTTTGAATTTGATTACGAACGCAATTGAATCCTTTGAGACTGCCGGCGAGATAAAGATAAAAACATATAAAATGGATTCCGATTTTATTGTTTGGGAGATTGCCGATAACGGTACGGGCATTTGCGAGGAAGATAAAAATAAAATCTTCCAGGATTTTTATACAAGCAAAGAAAAAGGGACCGGGTTGGGATTGAGCGTTTGCAAAATGCTTCTGCAGGAATACCAGGCGGACCTGGATTTTGAAAGCCAAGTGGGCGTTGGTACAAAATTCTTTATTAAGTTTAATCCAAACCTAATGCAAAAAAATGTTGAAGTTCAAAATATTAATCATAGATGACGATAATCTAGTTTGTATCTCATTAAAAAAGCTTCTTGTTAAACTGGGTTATGAAGTTGAGATATGCCTAGATGCCGGGGAGGCGTTTAATAAAATAGAGGAGTTTGAGCCGGACGCCATACTTCTGGATATATATCTTACCACTCATAACGGACTCGAGCTGCTTAAGCAGTTTCAAAAAAAATATTTCCATATTCCCGTAATAATGATTACCGGCTACTCGGACGTTAAGATGGCCGTTACCGCAATCAAGTCCGGCGCGTACGATTTTTTGTTAAAGCCGATAGATATTGAGCAGCTGCAGCTTGTAATTAAAAAGGCTCTCGATAATTTAATCCTTAAGAACGAAGTGGAGAAGCTGCAGCAGATTGTAAAGGAGGATGAGCTTTCGAAAGAATTTTTCGGCAGGAGCGCAAAGATAAAAAGGCTGCTGGCCTCGGTTGAAAAGCTTGCCGGAAGCGCCGATACGACCATATTGCTGGAGGGTGAAAGCGGTACCGGCAAAGAAGTATTTGCAAGGTACATTCATCAGCACAGCCCGAGGAAAGATTCGGCATTTATCCAGATAAATTGCTCTGCAATCCCAAAGGAGCTAGCCGAAAGCGAATTGTTCGGGCACGAGAAGGGCGCTTTTACCGGAGCCATGCAGAAAACCAAGCTCGGCAAATTCGAGCTGGCAAACGGCGGTACCATCCTGCTGGATGAGATCGGCGAATTATCGCTAGACCTGCAGGTAAAGCTTTTACGGGTATTGCAGGAGAAAAAATTCTACCGCCTGGGCGGAGAAAAAGAGGTTTCGGTTGATGTGCGGGTGCTTGCCGCTACCAACAGGAACCTGGAGGAAGAAGTAAAAAAAGGAAATTTCAGAGAGGATCTTTTCTACCGTTTAAATGTTGCCAATATCGATATCCCTCCTTTAAGGGAACGCAAAGAAGATATTCCGATTCTAGCATATTCGTTTTTAAAAGAGTTCTCCGTAAAATTTAACAAGCATATAAAAGGAATAGATCAGGATGCTCTTCAGCTGCTGGTTTCCTATCCGTGGAAAGGAAACATAAGGGAGCTCCGCAACGTGATGGAAAGAGCGGTTATACTTCTGGACGGCGATGAATTGAAAGAGAATCACTTCAGCTTTCTTGTTGAATCTGCAGGGGAAAATTTAATTGAGGACGAAAAGTTTGTGTTGAAGATACCCGCCAACGGAATTAAAATTGATATTGTGCTTCGAACGCTAATCCAAAAGACTTTGAAAATAACAAACGGGAACCAGGTAAAAGCTGCTAAGGTACTGGGCTTATCCAGGTCCAAGCTAAGATACAGAATGGAACAACTGGGAATTGAAGTAACAAAAAATATTAAATAAGTTTAAGTTCAAGTGTAAGTTTAAGACAATTTCTTGAACTTGAACTTAAACTTGAACTTAAACTTAAACTTTCATCCCCAAACCTTCTGGATGTTCTTAGGCAGAAAGTTTAAGATATAGAACTCTTATTAAATGTAACATTAAATGTGCTGCCCTTCCACTTCCGGCTAACCACACTTATATCTGCATTGTTTATCTCGATGTATTTTTTTACAAGCGCCAGGCCCAAGCCTGTGCCTTCAAAATTTCTATTCCTTCCGAAATCTTCTTGAGAGAAAGCGTCGAATATGTTAGGAAGGTATTCCGGAGAAATGCCTATCCCGGTATCGCTAACGCTGACGGAAATTTTATTGTTTATTTCGTTTAATTCTACCTGGATGCCGCCGGTGTTTGTATACTTTATTGCGTTGTCTATCAGGTTTACAAATACCTGTCCCAAGGAATATTGATCACCTTTAATCAAAGTATTCTTTGCATGGTTCTCATAAACGAAAGACAGGTTTTTAATTTTTGCGCGGGAATAAAATTCGAATGTCAGGTCTTCCAGTAAGTCTTTATCAAGATCGAATACCTGGAAGTTGGTCTCAAAATTTCCGGTCTGTATTCTGGAAAGGTTTAGAATTAATTCTATCGTTCTTATCAGCCTTTGAGAGCTGCTGTTTATTACGCTGAATGCCAACTCCATTCCCCGCGGCAGTTTGTCTTCGAATTCTTCTTTTAGAATGGATGTATATGTAAGAATGTTGTTCAGCGGGGTGCGGATCTCGTGGGACATCTGATCTAAAAATTCAGACTTAAGTCTGTCGGATCTTTCCGCCTCTTCTTTGGCAATAATCAGCTGTTCCTCCTGCAACTTCCTATTAGTTATATCGCGGACAAAGCCTTCGAAAAGTACTGTTTGACCGTTGGGGTCTTTTATTGTATGAACGCTTAACTGGACCCAGATAGCTTCGCCGTCTTTCTTTTTCCACCGCACTTCAATATCTGCCGTCGAGCCCGAGTTCTCGTATTGCCTTATCAAGTTATTACGCTCTTCTTTATCCGCATAAACATCGCGTAGGTTTATTGTCAGCGCTTCCTTAATTGAGCTGCAGCCGAGTAATTTTGCAAAGGCCAGGTTAGCGGTTAAAATTCGGCCTTCGTAATTGGATGTATAAATACCGGTCGGCGCAAACTCGAAAATATTCTTATACTTTTGCTCGGAAATCCTTACCGCTTCTTCAGCCTTTTTCTGAAATTGAAATTTGTACATTGCCATTTCAATAGTATTCTTTAGCTCCTTTTCGTCGAAAGGCTTAACTATAAAACCGAACGGATCGCTGATGCTTGCGCGGCGCAGAGTCGTTTCATCGTTGAATGCAGTTAAATAGACGACGGGTATATTCGAGGTTTTATTTATGATCGATGCGGCTTCAATACCGTCCAAGTCTCCGCTTAGCTTAATATCCATTAATATCAAATCCGGCTTCTGTTTTTCTGCCAGTTCAACTGCGGCTTCGCCGGATTTTACGGGGCCTAATATTTTGTGGTGAAGATGCTGCAGTATTGTTTTTATGTGCAACGCAACAATGTTCTCATCTTCAACAATAAGAATAGTATAGTTATTCATTGAAGAAAAAGCGCAATTTAATAAGAAAGAATATTCCGAAATTTATCGCTCGAAAAATTAACAAAACATTATTAAAAAAAATAATCGAGAATAAAATTAAGCACGCCGGCAAGGATGCAGAGGATGAATTTTCCGTTGTTCGTTCGGAACTCTTTCCGCCTGGCTGCTTACACTAATTTAACGAAGAGATTTTTATTTAATGCCGATGTGCAGCCTATTCACTAATGTGCTGAAGCGTGATAGTGAATGCAGTGCCTTCGCCCGGCTTGCTTTTAACGCGGATTTTTCCTCCCTGCATTTCTATCAGTTCCTTGCAGATTATCAGGCCCAGCCCCGTGCCGCTTTCTCTTTCGGTTCCAAGCGTAGAGTGCTGCGTGTCTATTCTGAATAATTTGGCCAGATCGTCTTCGGAAATTCCCACGCCGGTATCCGAAACGGTAAGCTCTATAAAGCCCTGGCTGTTAACATCTGAAGAGATAGTAATTCTTCCGCCGGGCTTTGTAAATTTTATAGCGTTGGAGATTAGATTTTGAATCGTCGAATTGAAAATATTTATATCGGACTTAGCGTAAGTTCCTTGTTGTGTTTCGTTGATTATCTGGATGTCTTTGTTTGCAGCATTCCGCTGTAAAAGATTAATATTATAAAGAACCTCGTCGTACAGATCGATTTTTGTTAGGCTCAATTCTATCTTGCCTCGCTGAATCCTGGACCACTGCAGTAGATTCTCAATCAAGCTGTAAAGGTTCTTTGCGGAATTATTAATATTGCTCAGAAATAATTTAAACTCGTCCTGCGTCAGCTTATCGTATTCGTCAACCATTACGCTAGAAAGCCCGAGCAGGCCCTGGAACGGGCTTCTCAGGTCGTGGGATATTATTGAAAAGAACTTATCCTTGCTCGCATTCAGTTCTTCGAGCTCCTTGGAATATTTTTTAATCGCTTCTTCGGCCTCCTTACGCTCAGTAATATCGAAAGCCAGGCCTATCAGACCGAATACCTTTCCGCCCTCATCCTTTAGCGGTACTTTCCGGGTTCCTATAGTTACATACTTATTGTCAATAAAAATTTGCTCTTCTCTAACGTACAGCATTTCGCCTGAGCTTATAACCATTTGGTCGTCCAGGTCGTACTTATCCGCAATTTCTTTGGGCAAAAAGTCGTAGTCGGTTTTCCCGGTAATCTGGTCTTTTGTACAGCCCATTGCATCGCAGAAGCGCTGGTTGGCTATAATATAGTGCTTCTTTGCATCTTTAAAAAACGCGAATGCAGGCAAGCTGTCCAGAAGCGTAATAACCTCGCTTTGTCTTTTCCGAAGTTCATCTTCCACCATTTTGCGCTCTGAAATATCGCGTATTACTATTTGTATCGAGTTTTCGTTCTGGAAGACAATCGGGCTGGTAGTTATTTCCACATCAATCTGGGAGCCGTCCAGCCGCAGAAATTTTTGTTCGCGTAAAAAGGCGCCCCGGCCGCTTCTCTTTTCGCTGGTTTTTACCTTAGTCCTGGATATATCAATATAATCGGGAAGCATTAGTTCGGTAATCGATTTGTTTATCAGATCGTCAGGATTTTTAGCGCCGAACAAATTTAAGCATGCGTCATTGGCAAAAACAATATTGCCTTTTGTGTGCACAATTATTGCGTCGGGCGAAAGCTCTACCAACTGCCGGTAACGCTTCTCGCTCTCCAGCAAGGCGTTTTCAATTTTCTTCCTTTCGGTTATTTCTCTTGCTATGCAATAAAAGCCGGCGGGCTTTTCATTCTCGATAATTAGGGATGAATTCTGCCCGTACCATTTTACTTTACCCAGCTTATCGTAGAAAGGATATTCTATGTAAGCAGAACTTAACCTGGCTTTGTACTGCTTTATATAAAAATCGCCTATCCTTTTCCGGTGTTCCGGCAGTATAAGCTCCATGCAGTTCTTCCCGATAATTTCTTTAATAGCGTAACCGGTATTTACAAGCCCTGCTTTGTTAACGTACGTAAAATTTCCGTTTATATCTGTGGTAAAGATTATATCAACTGCATTCTCAACAACCTGCCTGTATCTTTTTTCGGATTCGCTTAAAGCTTCCCTCATGTTTCTATTCTTTATTTGAAGCTCGATGTTGTTGAGTGAAAAAGCTATATCGGTTGTTATGCTTTTTAACAGCGACTTTTCTTCCTTGCCTATGCTTCGGTTACCAGTTATTAAGGTAAGCAATCCGAATGTCCTCCCAACGGATTCTATCCTAATGTTCAGGGCTTTCCTTCCCTTTACTAAAAACGGAAGGCTGTGGGAATCTTCCTTAATTTCGGCTACTTCGTATATTCCGTTGCCGGCCAAAGATTTTAATATCCATGAGGGGAAATCCTTATTCGCAAGGTTAATCAACGCATCTTTATATTTATTATCCAGGCCGTCTTCCGCCACGGTAACAATATCTTCGGAATCATCCAGTAAAAATATTCCTGCGCCGTTAAATCCGGTTTCGGCAAAGCATTTGCAAATCCCTTTAATCAGAATATCGGAATTATTTTCCCTGATAATTAACTGATTTATTTTACGGGCGATTTTCATCAAATTGTTTAGATGGAATTTTAGCTTATCCACCTTGTGCTTATACAGCGCCATTTCGATGGATGCATACAGCTCACGTTCGTTAAACGGCTTAAGCAGGTAGCCGAACGGCTCCGACTGTTTTGCGTTGTTCAGCAGGCTTTCATTAAGATAAGCGGTAAGAAAAATTATCGGTATGTCAAATTGAATTCTTATTTTATCGGCCGCTTCGGTTCCGGTCATTTCGCTGCTCAGCACAATATCCATTAACACCAGGTCGATATTGCCCTCGTTTACTTTGGCTATTGCATCTTCACCGGTTGTTACAATACCTGCAACTTCGTAGTTAAAGTACTCCAATGCCGAGCTTATTAGTCGTGCAACGCTCAGTTCGTCTTCAACAATCAGAATTCTTTCTCTTTTCATAATCCCTTTGAAACCTTTCCCCAGTTGAATTCCATCATTGCTCTTTGATAATATTTTTAATTAAGCCGGGCAATTTATTTTTAACTATTCTATTCCATAATTATAATCGAAGAATATTGGAAATTATTTATAACTATTCAAAAAAATTATTTTTTACATACCGGTAAAGTAAAATTAAAGGCGCTTCCTTCGCCCAATTTGCTTTCTACCCAAATTCTTCCGCCGTGCTTTTCAACCAGTTCCTTACACAGAATTAAGCCGATTCCCGTGCCTTTTTCGTTTGCGGTGCCCGGAGAGGAACGCTTTCCGCCGATTACGAACAGCTTGCTTATTTCCTCTTCTTCAATTCCTATTCCGGTATCGCTTATGCTTATCTCGGCGGCATTGCCTTCGCATTTTTCAGAAACAACAACTCTGCCGCCCTCATGTGTAAATTTAATGGCATTCGTAATTAAATTCCTGATGATTGAATTTACCATATATTCATCGGCGTATATTATAGAATTTTTCTTAACCTGGTTTACAATTTCAATTCTTTTCTTATCTGCATTCCCCTTAAGCAAGGTGATAATGCCGCTAGCTATTACATACAGATCGCACTCCACTGGTTCAAAATCAATTTTTCCTGTTTGTATCCTAGACCATTCGAGAAGTTCGTCTACAAGGTTAAGCAGCTGCTTTGCAGAGCTGTAAACGTTAGCGCTGAATAATTGAATCTCTTCTTTGCTGAATTCATCGATCTCGTTCTTAAGCAGGTCGGTAAGGCCGAGCAGCGAGTTGAACGGACTTCGAAGATCATGGGAAATAATGGAGAAAAATTTATCCTTGCTTTCGTTAAGCTGTCTTAGTTGTTTTTCGGATTCCATCAGCTTCGAATTCAGTTCCTGCAGCTTTGCAGCATTGCCGGAAATAACATCCCTGCTTTTATGCAATTCCTCAATATAATTTTGAATTTCCGATTCGGTTTTCTTCCGCTCGCTTATATCGCTCGATACACCTATTAGGGCAACCGGATTGTTCAGCTCATCTTTTACGGAGGAGGTGGAAAGCTGTATCGGAAATTCGCTGCCGTCCTTCCTCCGGTTTACTAGCTCGCCGCTCCAGCCGCCGTTTAGCGTACGGATATAAACATCTTCAAACTGCTCTTCGGGCAAGCCTGCAGGCCTGAGAAATTGCAGGTTCTTACCCATTACTTCTGCTTCGGAGTATCCGTATATCTTTTCAAAGGATTTGTTTACAAAAAGAACCTTGTTCCGTGTATCGGTTATTACTATGCTCTCTTTTATGCTTCTTAATGCCTCAGCCAGCATCCTTATCTCTTTGTTCGCTGTGCGATGCGCAATTAGGTCTCTTCTTATTATCACCATAGAAACGATAACAACAATGAAGGATAATCCGCTAGCAAGCAAGGTTATCAAAGGTACTTCTTCATAGGAAATTATGCCTACAACAAGAATAAAAAGTGCGGCAAATGAAAATAAAAAAATTATTTTTCTTTCGAAAGGTAACCTCATTTATATTTTCTCTTTTGTTAGTTACTGGAAAATCTATAATTAAACTTATCACTCAACTTACTTTAATAAAAATTTTCCGGCAGAATTTTTAAAATTTTTCGGCTGTAAGCGGTCTAAACTTTACAACTGTCTGCTTGTATATCCAGCTAAAGCTGCAATAATAGTACCACAAGGTTTATAAATTTCAAGCCTTAAAAAGAACAATTTTCAAATAATTTTCCAACCGGAAATTAGCCGGCCTTAAAATGATACAATGTTTAAGGCTAATGTTAGCCATGTTGATAATTATGGTACCTTTACAAATTATTCAAACTGCGCGCAGCAGTTAGTAAAGAATACAGTATATCTAAATAATTTTTTTATTTATACGATAATTACGATAGGGGTTAGATAAAAATAGATACACGGTCAAATTTTATTATTTAGGAGTAAAGAATGCCCAGCATAGAAGATCAGAAAAAAGAATCTTCCGAATTACTGCAGCTAGTTAGCTTTATGATCGATAAGGAAGAATTTGGCGTAAACATTTTGTACGTTCAGGAAATTAACAGAATGTTTCAGATAACCAAAGTTCCGAACGCACCGTACTTTGTAGATGGAGTTGTAAATCTTAGAGGTCGCGTTATACCGGTAATTGATTTAAGAACAAAGCTAGGAATTGAAAGGAAAGAGCACGATAAAAATACAAGGATTGTAGTTGTAGAAGTGGCCGGTAAAACAGTTGGGTTTATAGTAGACGCAGTGAAAGAGGTTTTAAGAATACCTACCAGCATTACCGAAGCGCCGCCGGAAATTGTAACCGGAATAAATTCCGAGTTTATTATGGCCGTTGCAAAACTTGAAGACAGGCTTATTACTTTAATTGATCTGGAGAAAATTTTATCGGGGAATGAAAAGCAAAAATTAAAAGAAGTAGCATGATTTAATTTATTTTTAGGTAAGGAGAAGCTTAATGGTTAGTTGGTTTAATAATATCAAGGTAAAGAGGAAACTTTTATTAATTTTTTCGCTGCTCATTATTTTATCCGCAGCAATAGGATACGTAGGCATATTGAATTTAGACAGAATCTCTGCCGCGGATACGGAACTGTATAACAAGGTTACGGTGCCTATCGCGCGGCTTGATGCGGTCTTAACAAACTTCCAGCAGGTAAAATCGTTATTGAGGGATATGCTGTTAAACCGCAATCCTTCGGCGGTTGCTGATAAGATAAATCAGCGCAAGGCTGCCTCGGATATTATATCGGGCGCTTCGGCTGATTTTGAAAAGACGATCACCTCGGATGAAGATAAGGGATTATTTTCAGAATTTCAAAACAACAGGCAGATTCTGCTGGACAGAATAACAAAATTTGAAAGTATGGTACAATCCGGCGACAGTATAAATTCTCTGCCCTATCTTAACGGAGACGTTGAAACTGCGATAAATAAAGAAGGCTCAGTCATCCGGGAAATGATGAACAACAAAATTAAAGAGGGGGAACAAATTGCAGCGTACAATTCATCGCTTGCCGGTAAATCCGCCGGATTTATGCTGACAGTAATAGCGGCAGGACTATTAGCCGCTTTAATTTTTTCATTCATGTTGTATAAGGCGATAGTCAATCCGCTAGAAAGTGCAGTAGATTTAATTAAGGAAATGGGAAACGGCCACTTGAAGAAAAGATTGAAATTGCAAAGGGCAGACGAGTTCGGCGCAATGGCTTCTGCAATGGACAGCTTTGCAGACCATCTCCAGTTCAACATAGTCGGGAATATGAAAAAGATATCGGAGGGTGATTTTGAATTTAATATCTCCGCTAAAGATGAGAAAGATGAAATAACTCCCGCACTGAACGGTATAGCCTCTTCGCTTAGGGAATTAAAAAAGGAAACCGACCTGATGACCGAAGCCTTTTCCGAAGGGAAAACCGATTACCGTGGAGACGCAGGCAAATTTAAAGGCGGATACAAGGAAATAGTTGAGGAGTTTAATAATACTGTTGGCCATATTATTTCGGTTGTAAGAGACGGCTACGAAATAATGAAGAGACTGACCGAAGGTGATTTGACGGCAAGGATGGAAAAGGAATACAAGGGAAATTATAACTGGTATAAGACCTATATAAATAATCTCGGAGAATCGTTATTAAAGTTAGTCTCAGAAATATCGGACGCAATAGCAGCAGCTTCAAGCGCATCCGGCGAAATCTCATCCAGCACCGAAGAAATGTCTGCCGGCGCCCAGGAACAGAGCCAGCAGACAACCGAAGTTGCAGGCGCTGTGGAAGAAATGACGAAGACGATTTTGGAGACATCGAGGAACGCCGGTCTTGCAACCGAGTCATCCAAGAAATACGGCAGCATTGCAAGGGAAGGCGGAAGGGTTGTTAACGAAACTATTAGCGGAATGAATAAGATAGCCGATGTTGTTAAGCGCTCGGCGGGAACCGTGCAGCAGCTGGGAAACAGCAGTGAGCAGATTGGCGAGATTATACAAGTTATTGACGACATAGCCGACCAGACCAACTTACTGGCACTAAATGCGGCTATTGAGGCGGCACGCGCTGGCGAGCAGGGGCGCGGCTTTGCAGTTGTTGCCGACGAGGTAAGGAAGCTTGCCGAAAGAACTACAAAAGCCACCAAGGAAATTGCAACGATGATAAAGCAGATTCAAAAGGATACCGAGGGTGCAGTTGTCTCTATGGAAGAAGGTACGAAGGAAGTTGAAAAAGGCAGACAGCTTGCAGACAAAGCGGGTGTAAGCCTTAAGCAAATTATAGACGGCGCCGAGAATGTTGTGGATATTATTACACAGGTAGCTGCGGCTAGCGAAGAACAGTCCAAGGCCTCCGAAGAAATAAGCAAGAACATAGAAGCGATAAGCAGCGTAACGCAGCAAAGCGCGGCCGGCATAGAGCAAATTGCCAAAGCTGCCGAGGATCTTAACAAGCTTACAAACAATCTAGACCAACTGATCGCACAGTTCGAGATAAACGGCAAAAGGCAAGCAGTGGGTAAAGAAGCAGTAAGCAATGCTTTACACTCCCAGCCCCGCAAAGCGGAAAAGGGAAAATCATACGCCAGGCGAAGCGGGCATTTGACTGCGGATAATACGTAATGCATTATTTTAATTTTAATGTGCGATGCAAGAGCATCTCAAAAACAGCCTCACAAATTACTAACTCATGTTATGCAGGAATACATTTTGATGTCCTCATTGTCATTCCCACGAAAGTGGGAATCCATTTTTTATCATATTTTCGCATCTTGGATACCCGCTTTCGCGGGTATGACACTCAAGCTTTATAATTTTGCGTAACATGAGTTACTAAGTGAGGCTGAATTTTATTGGCCCCTCCTAAATCCTCCCTACCTGCCGCACCTGTCTACCGATAGGTAGAGGCAAGCCCTAAAGGCAGGACTTTAAAAACTCCGACCGAGTATTTTTCTCTTCCCCTTTGGGGTAGATGGAGGGGGCATTTATTTTACCGATTGAAAAAAATTATGTTGGCATTAGCCGGATAAATGAATAAATTGCTTTAAGAAAAGAATTAATTAAATTCTTTTATTGGTGTTCTGTTAATTACAATTAAAGTTTTTAACAAAAAGAATAAATCATCTTCAAATAATTCAGGGAAAAATATCTTCATAAGCAACAGGGAGAAAAAATAATGTAACAAATAGATTATCCTTTTCGTCATTTAATTTGTTTGGCGCCTTTCAAAACAAATAACCTTCTTTAATAATTACTAAAAGCGGTAATTATTAAAAGCAGCCGGAATTTTATTTCCGGCAATTCACACCGGTTGTTAATTATTAATGTACGCATAGCCGGGGGACTCTAAAGTGTTCAGTTAATAATGTTCAATAATACAAAGGGAAAAAAAATGAAACGATATAACTTCTTGCTAGTAATCTTTACATCAATTCTTACAATTAATATTTACGCTCAAAATTATGGATTGGATAATGCCGATCCGTCGGTGTTTACAAAGTACCGGGTGCCCGATACAGATTTAAGATCGCTGTGGTTTAATACCAGCTTAAATTTAAATACAAACAAACAAAACTATCTTTCCGATTACGCTAGATCGAGCCAGTACAATTCCAGCTTCACATATAACTTAAATCCTTATTATTATTTATTACAGGAATCAGACAGCCGCTATTTAAACTTTAATGCAAACATCAATAGCTTATACAACTACTATTATACGGAAGATCAATCGTCGTTTAATCAGTATGTAAACAACGCTAAACGAAACGGATATTCTGCATATATAACTCTAAGCTTTACCGACAATAATTATAAAGACAAAGGCAACGCATTCTACTCAATTGCGTCAACAGTCCAGGTAAATATGTCTGACCAAAAAAGCAGTCAAAATGATAACGGGAAGAGCACATCAACATACAGCAGTAACAAAACACAGAGCTACGACTTTTCTTTCGGAATAGGCATAGGCAAGATGAGGAACGTTACGCCGGTGGTTTCTGCAATACGGTTCCAGGAAAGGCTTAAACAGGTTAACCTGTTAAATACCGATCTAAGCGATAAGACAATTGAAGACCTTGCCCAGCAGTTTTCCAGGCAGAATTATTACGCACGGGTGCATGTAAGGCCGGATAAATATTTTTGGCAGGGAATTGAAAATATACTTACGAACGACGGAGTTTCAATGAGCGGATTAAATATGTATGCCGATGCATACCTAAGGGAAACTACAAATGAGATTAGATTCCTAAGGCAGGAAGGATTTATGACGGGCATAAACATTCAATTTAATTACCAGAAAAATTATGCGGCTTCTGGTAATTATTACCTTTTCCCGGAACAATTTTTTACAATGGGGAATGTCTATCTAACTTATAGTCACCAGTTGAATTTAAATTCGCAGGTAAATTTTGATGTTTCCGTAAGCGGAGGACCAAACGTTTTGGCAAAGCCGGGCATATGGCAGAAGTATCTATTGACAGCTGATGCAGGCTACAATTATGAACTAACCGACAGGCTTGTTGCTTCACTTAAAGATGGTTTTAGCTGGAATTATCAAAAAGGAGATAATTTTTACAGATATTTGGAAAACGATATGAACTTAAGCTTTAATTATTTTATTGAGGACGATATTTCTTTAAACGCGACTTACCAATGGTCTTATCTTGATGCAAGAACCATTTTTATGAGTAATATAGACAACCATAGTACTAACTCAGTAAGTGTAGGGTTAACGTATTATATAGACAGGGGAATGCTGATTAGATAAAAAATTTTTTACAGCCGGCGGTAAACAGCCAGATAAAATTTTTACACCGCCGGCTGCCTGCCAAATAATAGAAGTACCGTAGATACGAAATAAAAAATAATTTTTGATAGATATGCCTGCAATAAATTAAGAAGGATTAGCTGATTTATTTTGTATGAAATATTTTATAAGTTGAATAGCAGTTAGTAATATTTTGGCCGAAAATAGATGGGTACTAGTACTATTTCAAGTTCAATATCTATTAATGAGCAGCAATGCTTTAAGGGGGAATGAAATCAATTAACTTCCAGATAAAAATATCATTAAAGTTTAATGAAGAATAAGCTGATAAAAGAATACCTGCATAAAATTCAAAAGGCTAACAAGGAACTGCCGAAGAAAGAAGCTTTCAAAGATTTGCTTAACAGGCTTCCTATAAATTCATCTCGTTAAAGTATTTACAAATAATAAAAAAATAGTTAACTTAAAACAGCTTAAAGCTTATAAAATATTTTTCAAAATAAAATTAGATAGGGCGAATCTTAAATAGGCAGTATTAAATAAGTCTGCCGAGTGTACTCTAAAAATTCATCCGGGGAAAAAGTATTTAACGCAGCATTTCGAAATTAGGGTAAATCATAATCCTGAGATAGCTATTATTAAATCTTATAATAATTAATTATATAAATGGGTATAATGAGGAAAAGAAATTTATTTTTTGGTGTGGTAATAGCGCTGTCCCTCGCCTTCTTTTATATACGGTATAACATTTTCGTTACATCGGAAGAAAAAATAATTGGTGAGTTCAATAAGTATCAACTATACATCGCCAAGGATGTAAGCAGCGATATAAGCGATTACTTTAACGATTTGTATTCCGCAGATTATAAAATAGTTGGTATAGAAGGGAGTGCCAATCTAAGAAATAAAGAGACACTTAAAAGGATGTTAAAATATTTGTCCGACTATTATGTAGAATCGATAGCTCTTTATAATAGTAGCGGCATTTTAATAGCAACATCGGATTCGTCTTATTTTAAAGGCAGCTTAGATAACAGTATTACAAACAGCAGGCAGTTACCCGGGTATTTTGTATCGAGGAAAATTAATGATTATAAAGAAAGCGCGGCAACAAATTATTTTAATTTGATTGCACCTGCCGGCCGGTTAAACAAAAATGGGGTAGCACAACAAAGGCCTGCATACTGGATAGATTATAGAATTAACTCATTAAAATTCTTCCAATATCAAATAAGAAAAAACGGGCTGCTCAACTCATCTCAAACAATATGGATAATCGACAATAATGGATATGTTATTTTCCAGCAGGATCACCCGGAAATGACGCATAAAAATTTTTACGATATGAACAATGAATGCCTAAATTGTCATTCAAGCAATTCTTATTTAACCGAGATTAAGAATATTCCGGAAGGCTCGTTTAAGTACGACTTAAAAAATTCTAAAGGCAAGACAGCATCGTTTACTACTTTAAATTTAGGCAGTTATAAATGGAAGATTGTTATATCAACAGAGAGCGGAGAGGTTTCGCATTTTATAATCTTTAACGGAATAAAAACCTTTTTACTTTTTACAGTCTTTCTGACCATTTTAATACTTTTTTCTTTTTATATCGTTAAGCTTGATCATAAGCAGGCCAATTACGGTATAGAGCTGAAACATCTCAATGAAAAAAATAAGCTTCTGCAGAAAATTGCCCAGAACGAGGAACGATATAGACAGTTGGTTGAAAATTCGCCCGACGTAATAGGAATAATACAGGACGGGAAAATTGTTTTTATAAATAAAGCAGGGATTGAAATAATTAATGCGAAGTATGAATCCGAAATTTTAGGTAAAGACTATAATAGTTTTTTAACCCTGGCAGGATTAGCTGATTCTGCTGAAAAAATGAAGACGATCTTCAGCTATTCTTCTCCTCAAGTATATGAAGCCGTTATAAGATCAATCGATGGAGAACTAATTAGTGTAGAAGTAATTTCACTTAGTATTATGTATAAAGAAAAGCCTGCCGTTCAATTTATGGCTAAAAATATTACCGAACGCAAGCAAGCCGAAGAAAAAATAAACTTGCTGGCACAGGCAATAAAAAGCACGGGAGAGGGCATAAGCATTACCGATCTTGACAACAATATTCTTTATGTGAATGATTCATTCCTCAGTATGTTCGGGTATAGAGAGGAAGAGTTAATTGGCAGGCACATCTCAATTGTTCGATCTGAAAATAATCCAGAACCTTTTATTGAAGAGGTAAGAATATCAACTATTAAACGCGGTTGGTCGGGTGAATTGATAAATAAGAAAAAAGACGGGACGGAATTCCCTATTTATCTGAATACATCATCGGTAATAGATGAACAGGGAAAACCTTATGCCCTGGTAGGGATAACGCGCGATATTACGGAACGGAAATTAGCTGAGGAAAAATTGATGGCTTACAGGGAAAACCTGGAGAACCTTGTTAACGAAAGAACCAGAGAGCTTAACATTACAAACCTTAAACTGCAGCAGGAAATAAGAAAGCAGAAAGAATTTGAAATGATCCTCAAGGAATCCCTAGACAAAGAGAAGGAATTGAACGAGCTAAAGACCAGATTTATTTCTACTACATCGCACGAGTTCAGAACGCCGCTTACCTCAATTCTTTCTTCTGCGGAATTGATACAGAGGTATGAAAGCAAATGGAGCCGGGAAAAAATAAATGAGCATCTGAACAGGATTAAATATTCGGTGGATTACCTAACAGGATTGCTTGACGACATTCTTACAATAAGCAGAACCGAGACCGGAAAGATAAAGTACGAACCGCAGACAACCGACCTGTATCTGCTCTGTGAAGAGAGTATTCAACATGCGAAAGTTCATTCAAGCATGATGCATAAATTTATTTTCAACTACGGATTAAAAGACAGGCTCTTTAACCTGGATTCCAAGCTTATCAAATACATACTTATAAATCTGCTTTCAAACGCATTTAAATATTCTCCCGGAGGCGGAATGGTAGAACTGGGAGTTTCGGAAGAGGACTCCCGGCTTATTTTTAAGATACGCGATGAAGGCATCGGCATTCCGGAAGCCGATATGAAATATTTATTTGAGCCTTTCCACCGCGGCGCCAATGTTAATAATATACCCGGTACAGGGCTGGGGTTGTCAATAGTTAAAAAGGCGGTAGAGTTTCATTTGGGAAAAATAAATTGCGAGACAACCGAGAATGGGGGAACAAATTTTATAATAGCAATTCCATCGGGCAGGAAAAAATGACAAAGAGCATACTGGTAATTGAAGATGATCTGAATATAATAGCCAATATAAAAGCGCTGCTGGAAGAAGAGGGGTATTTTGTGCTTACGGCATCTAACGGCGAAGAGGGGATAAAGTCGGCGAAAAATAATCTCCCCGATTTGATCATATGCGATATCCTGATGCCCCGCTGTTCAGGTTATGATGTGCTAAACGAGCTGTCGCTTTTGCCTTCAACAAGGTCTATCCCGTTTATATTTTTAACCGCAATGGCAGATAAGGATGATATAAGAAAAGGTATGCAGCTAGGAGTTGATGATTACCTGCCGAAACCATTTAAGACAGATGACCTGCTTAAGTCAATTGAGACCCGCTTAAGACGCAAAGAAGTTTTTAAATCGGAGCCTGAGAAAAACATCGGACAGCCGGAAGTAAAGGAATTTAATATTGACGATAAGATATTCATGAATGTAAACGGAATACCTCTTTTACTAAATATAAAGGAAATTGTTTTTATTAGTGCCGAAAACCAATATTCATCTGTTAGTACGGAAAGCGGAAAAAATTATTTGGTCAGAAAATCAGTTTCGCTGTGGGAAGAGCAGCTGCCACAAAGGAATTTCCTGCGGATTCACAGGGCAGTAATAGTTAATATGAATTATATTGAAAGGATAGAAAAGTGGTACAATTCAAGCTTATTAATTTACTTAAGGAATTTTGAAAAGCCTTTCACGGTAAGCAAAAGATACTCCGCAAAACTGAGAAAAAATATTTCCTAAGAAGTCAAAAGTTCTTTATTAGAAAATTCACTCCGTTAGTTTCCCGCTAACAACACAAAGAGCCCGCTAGCAACATTTTTATTAAGCCTGCCGGTTTAACGCCGAAAATATGAATTGAAAATAGAGAAGCTTTTATTTTATGAAATCAATACTTGTAATTGAAGACGAAGAAATAGTAAGAAAAAATCTTGAGGACTTGCTTGAAAGCGAAGGATTTAAAGTACTAAGCGAATCGAACGGCGAAGACGCATACCATACGGCGGTAATGAAGGAGCCGGATATTATACTAAGCGATATAAATATGCCGGGGATGAACGGGATAGAACTGTTGAAAAAGCTCCAGAGGAATGAAGTTACATCTTTAATCCCATTCATTTTTATTACAGCGAAAAATGAAATACGGGACATCCGTGCAGGGATGACTTCCGGCGCAGATGATTACATAACAAAGCCTTTTTGTATAGACGATGTTTTGAATGCAGTTAATTCTAGACTAAGGAAGAGAGAAAATTATTTATCCGTAGTTATTGAGTTTAGGAATGTGCTGATGAAAAAAGTGCCGCATGAATTAAGAACGCCGTTGGTAGGAATATTGGGCCTGTCCGGAATAATTGAAGAAAATTTAGAATCGCTTTCTAAAGACGAACTGCTTGAAATGGTGGAGAAGATCAGAAAGTCCGGTAAAAGGCTTCACCGCAGAATAGAAAAGTTTTTAGTGTATGGAGAATTACTATCTCAAAATTATTTAACCGCCGGAGGAAGAAACAATTTCGAACCGGCTTCCGGAAAGTTATCTGAGACTTTATTATTAAAGGCTAAAGAGTGGGAAAGGAACAACGACATATATATACGGTTTGAGAAGGGCATCCTGAAAATATCGAATGTTGAGTATGAAATTATTCTAAACGAGCTGGCGGAAAACTCGTTAAAGTTTTCGGAAAAAGGAACCGGAATAAGAATTACAGGCGCACCGGAAGATAATTATTACATAACCAGGGTAATTGACAATGGCTGCGGCCTTCCGAATACCGTAATGAGTGAGATTGAATTATTTAAACAATTTAGCGAAGGATGTACGACAGAAGGATTAGGCTTCGGATTGGCCATTGTTAAGAGAATAATAAGCAACAACAACGGAGAATTTAATTTAGAGAGTGGTTCCGGCACCGGAACAAAGGTAGAATTTAAAATACCGCTGTCGGATAATCAAATTATAAAAACATAGTGCGGCAGGCCGCAATGGAAGATGGAAAACGGGAAACGGAAGACGGGAGACTAATTAAAAATATATTGACACAAAAAATCCCGAAGGGATCACAATGTGACAAAAATTTAACTAGCAATATTATAGAAATAGGAGGCGAGCAAGTATGGAATTGAAATCGCAAACAGAAATAAAATCAAGCGAACTGCTGCAGATAGTCAGCTTTAGAATAGCGAACGAAGAATACGGGATTAACATACAAAATGTTCAGGAGATTAACCGTATGGTTCAAATAACGCAGGTGCCTAATTCTCCCGACTTTGTAGAAGGAGTAGTTAATCTGCGCGGCAATATAATTCCCATAATCGAGTTGAGGAAAAAGCTAGGGCTGCCGAGGAAGGAACACGATAAAAACACGCGGATAATAGTAGCCGGTGTTAAAGATACTACCGCAGGCTTTATAGCCGATGCAGTAAGCGAAGTGCTGCGCATCCCGCAGGAATTGCTTGAAGCTCCGCCTGAAATAACTGCGGGAGTTAATTCAAGATACATAAAATCGGTAGTTAAGCTGGAAAATAAACTATTAATTCTCATCGACCTTGAAAAAATTCTTACAGGCAAAGAAGAATACGAATTAGCAGAAACAATTTAAAAATATACGGAGGATAAAATGAAATGGTTCTACAATATTAAAATGGCGACTAAGTTAACAGGGGCATTTATTGTTGTTTCATTACTTACGGCAGTAGTAGGTTATGAAGGTTTGACTAATATGAGAATGATTAACCAACTGCTTGAAACTTTATATAAAAATGAAACGCTGGGCATTGCATACATTAAGGAAGCAAATGTAGACCTTATTTATTACGGCAGGGCGCAGAATAATTTTCTGCTGTCTTCTACTCAGGAAGATAGGGATAAATATTTGAATAGGATGAGACAGTATGAAGATTTGCTTATGCGGAATGTAGCCTTGTCAAGGCCTCTAATCCAATCGGAGAAGGGGAAGGAATTAATTGCAAGTTTTGAAAGAGAGTGGAACGACTACCATACAGTAGTTGATAAAGTTGTTTCACTTGCAAAAAGTGAAAATCTGGACGCGAAAAGACAATCCGTTCAGCTCTCCGAGACTACTGCGCGTGAGAAATCGGACCTAATAGATACGCTGTTCGCTCAACTAGTTAGACTAAAAGAAGAACGCGGGAAAGAATTCTATACTGAAAGCGCAAACTTATATGCTGATGCCCGTACATATTTATTATTCTTAATGATTGGCGCAGTAGGAATAGGTATAGGGTTTGGTATTTTCATATCGGGGGTTATTAGCAAGCAGATTAAATTAGTAGGCAGCAGAGTAAAGCAGCTTCAAGGCTTCTGTATTACCAATCTGGCTAACGGCATAAATGCTTTATCCAACGGAGACCTTTCGTTAAAAGTTGAATACGGTACTCCTTTGTTAAACCTGGGGACAAAGGATGAGATTGGCGAACTGGCAGGCAGCGTAGATAATATAATTGAAGCGACGGCAAATACGGTGCAGGGCTTTGAAAAAACGCGTGAAAAGATAAGGGAGGTTATCTCGGAAACAAATAACCTAACCGAAGCTTACCAGCGCGGCAATTTGGATATAAGAGGAAATACTGAAAATTATACCGGCGCATATAAGCAGCTTATCAGCAGCATTAACAACAGCGTAGGTGAAATAATAAGACCAGTAAAAGAAAGCTCGAAGGTAATTGAGGAAATATCTGCCGGCGATTTAACTGCAAGGGTAACGGGCGATTTTAAAGGCGATCATCAGCTTATTAAAAATAGTATAAATAATTTAGGAAATGCACTCCAAAAAATAATCGGCGAAGTTACTGAAGCAGTGCAGGCAACAGCCAGCGCAGCCAACCAGATTTCATCCAGCACAGAAGAAATGGCTGCAGGCTCTACGGAACAAAGCCAGCAGGCTTCCGAAGTTGCCGGCGCAGTAGAAGAAATGACCAGGACAATTTTGGAAACTACTAAGAATGCAGGCGCTGCAAGAGAAGCATCGGGTAATTACGGCAGCATAGCAAAGGAAGGCGGCAATGTAGTTAATGAGACTATTGCAGGAATGAATAAGATTACCGAAGTAGTACAAAAATCTGCCGGAACCGTAAAGCAGCTGGGCAAGAGCAGTGAAGAGATAGGCGAGATAATTCAGGTTATAGACGATATAGCAGACCAGACAAATCTGCTTGCGTTAAATGCGGCAATAGAAGCAGCGCGTGCCGGTGAACAGGGGCGCGGCTTTGCAGTGGTTGCCGACGAAGTACGGAAACTGGCTGAAAGGACTACTAAGGCTACCAAGGAAATTGCGGCTATGATAAAGCAGATACAGAAAGATACCGTAGAGGCTGTAGTATCGATGGATGAAGGAACAAGCGAAGTTGAGAAAGGCCGGCTGCTGGCAGATAAAGCAGGCGAATCTCTTAAGCAGATAATAACCGGTGCCGAAAACGTTGTAGATATAATAACCCAAGTTGCTGCCGCAAGCGAAGAACAATCTACTGCATCTGAGCAGATAAGCAAGAATATAGAGGCAATCAGCAGTGTAATAGAGCAAAGCTCTGCCGGCATACAGCAAATAGCCCGGGCGGCTGAGGATTTAGGGAGGCTTACGTTAAATCTGGAATCGCTTATTTCAAAATTTAAAATCTCCGGCGTATCGGATGCTGTTAATAACAATACCGCGCAGGGAGGATCGATTAGAAAGAGTCTTCCGCACAGCGGAATTGGAAAATCTTACGTTAAACAAAACAGACATCTTGTAAGCTAACCTTACCTTAAAATACAATTCGAAAATCCCCGATTATGATGGCATCTTTTAAAAGATGTCATCATTTATAATTTTCCTCAAGTTGAGGTACTTACAATTCCAACTGTATCGGGACTCATATTATCCGATATGAATAATTTTATAATTTTTATTTAAGTTGTTTGAGAATTTTTCCGTTAAAAGGTATATTAGTCGGTAAAATATTAGGGGCGGTACGCGGAATAGATTTTAATAACTCACGTAATACGGCAAAACAATTACGCGTTATTTATTGCCTTAAATACTGGATAAAGCAGATATGGTAAAGAAGACAAATAAATTATTACACGATAGCTACTATAAGCTGTTAAGGCATGCTAACGACATTATATTTATAACTGACAAAAACGGCGATATTAAATTCATAAATCAAAAGGCGATTCAAACCTACGGCTATACCGAAGAAGAGATATTAAATCTTAACATTAAAGATTTCAGAGCGGACTCACAAAGGATTACTTTAGAGAATATTAAGGATAGGGTTTCTGAAACCGGCGGGTATATGGTGGAAACTTTCCATAAGAAAAAAGACGGCTCGGTCTTTCCCGTAGAAATAAGCGTCCAGATTATCGAAATAGACGACGGAAAATTTATTCAGGGGTTTGTACGCGACATAACCGAAAGGAAAGAATCTGAAAAGAAGATAACCCAGCTGAACCGCGTCTATGCAGTCTTAAGCAACATCAATCAGATGATAGTTAGAATAAAAGACAAATCAATACTTTTTAGCGAGACTTGCGAGATTGCAGTAAGAGACGGCGGGTTTAAAATGGCATGGATAGGGATTGTAGACCCTTTGACCCGCATTATTAATGTAGTGTCTAACGCGGGCCATACAAACGATTACCTGGATAATCTGAAAATAGATTTGAATAACCCGGAATCTTTAACAGGACTCGCGGGCAAGTGCATTAGTCTGGGAGCTTACCAGGTTTGCAACGACGTTGAGAAAGAGCCTTTAACGGTACGAAACGTTGAGGCCGCATTAAAGAATAATTTCCTATCAATAGCATCATTCCCGCTGAAGATTAAAGAAGAAGTTTTCGGAGTAATTAATCTTTATTCCGATCTGATAAATTTTTTTACGCAGGATGAAATTAAACTGCTGGAAGAAATGGCAGGCGACATTTCTTATGCTGTAGAGTTTTTAAATAACGAATCGCTAAAAAGCATTACCGAAAAGGCGCTGAGGGAAAGCTACGAGAGATACAAAGAACTTTTCGAAAATAATCCCAGTCCGATGTGGATTTATAACACCGATAACTTAAGAATTATCGATGTGAATAAAACCGCTATTTACCATTACGGGTATTCAAGGAATGAATTCCTTTCAATGACTCTGAAAGATTTACGCCCTGCGGAAGATATTCCTACTCTTGTTAGAATACTATCCGAGAATGAAAACGAGATTAGGCATACAAACGTAGTCCGGCATAAGAAGAAAGACGGTTCGATATTTTATGTTGAAATTAAATCCAATGTGCTGCCGTTTAACGAACAAAATAATTACCGGATTGTACTTGCAAATGACATAACGGAAAGACTGAAGGCCGAGGAGGCGCTAAAAGATAGCGAAGAACGCATGAGGGTTATAATTGAAGGCACTCCGCATTTATTCTTTTATGTTCAGGATGCCGGTGCCAGCATTAAGTACATCTCGCCTTCCGTTGAAAAGATTACAGGCTATAAAACTGAACAATGGCTGGGAAATAGAAGCTGGTTTATAACCGGCAATGAAATTAATAAGATTGCTGTGGAAGCTACTCATGCTCATCTGCGCGGCGACTTTCGGATAAATCCGGTTGCTCTGGAAGTTCGTCATGCCGAAGGACATCCGATATTATTGGAAGCATATGAAAACCCGGTTATTAAGGATGGTAAAGTAGTAGGACTGCAGGGAGTTGCCCACGACATTACGGAAAAAAGCAAGGCTGTACATGCTTTAAGGGAAAGCGAGGAAAGGTTCCGCTTACTTTATGAAAATTTTATTGTCGGTCTATATAGAACAACTCCGGATGGTAAAATAATATTGGCTAATTCCGCAATGGTTAAAATGCTGGGTTACATTTCGTTCGATGAGCTTTCCTCTAGAAATTTGGAAGTAGACGGTTATGAGCCTTCCTACAGGCGCTCGTCATTTATTGAAGCAATCGAGCGAGACGGGAAGGTTGTGGACTTTGAATCGGCCTGGAAAAAAAACGACGGCACTGTAATATTTGTTAGGGAGACCGCACAGGCAATTCGCGATGCCGGAGGAAAGACTTTATATTACGACGGCATGGTTGAGGATATTACTGAATTTGTCAGGGCATCCGAGGAAATTAATAAATTAAGCCGGGCA
>JAKAJV010000092.1 GCA_021813585.1 Bacteroidota bacterium
TTATTGTATATGGGTTTTTATCCTATTTATTCCACTGCTGCAAGCGCAGCAGAAAGTAAAGGCGTTAAAAACATTATTTCCGCCTGCTTCCAACTTACAGGCAGCTCAAAACAATTTGTTAAACACAAGCATGCTGTCCGGCATCGGGAACAATCTGCAAAGCTTTTTAACAAAGGCAGGAGTTCATCGAAGCGCTGCCGTGGTATCAACAAAATATTCAAATCGAAATCTTTCCGCCCCATTATTAATCAATAACAAAATCAAAGCGCCGGCGCGAGCTAACACAAGCGCATATCAAATTGATAGAGTAGTCTGGAATTATGACAACGGAATGCCACGTCTAATTGAACTGAAAAAACCGATGCCGGAGAATGGAAATAAAATTACCGGCATACAGAATAAAATTAATACTGCAAAGAATTTTTTAGCCGAAAATAAATTTTTACTTAAGAGCGATGACCCCGCCGGCGAGTTTGCAATTAAAGAAACAAATGAAGACGAAATGGGATACACCCACATAAAATTCAAGCAGATGTATAAAGGTATTGAAGTCTGGGCGAAGGAGATAATAGTCCATATGGACGGCAGCGGCAATATAATTTTCCTAAACGGTATATTTGAAAAGACCCCATCTGAAATAACCGGTATAGATGAAACTGTATCCGGCGAAAAATCTATTGAGATTGCTCTAAGCGATATAAGAAGCCGTATCGGCGTAGAAAATCTTCCGGGCATGATAAAACAAATACTAGAATACAACGGACCGGCGGCGAAGAAAATTATCTGGCACGATAGAAATAACAAGCCTTATCTTGCCTGGGCTGTAGAAGTAAGGCCGAAACTATCCCATGATATGTTTTATTTTATCGACGCATTCAGCGGCAAGATATTGGATTCTTACAACTCGATTTGTTACGACGGGCCGGCAACCGGCAATAGCAACGATTTAAACGGCAAGAACAGAACTTTCGGAACTTACCAGGTGGGAAGCCAGTACTATATGATCGACGCCTCGCAGCCGATGTTTAATTCAACCCAGTCGAAAATGCCCGACGAGCCGGTAGGCGCAATAGTAAACCTTGATCTGAAAAACCAGGACTTAAAATCCAATTCAACTATTTACTATGTTACTTCAACAAACAACCAGTGGAACGATGCCGCATCGGTCTCATCGCATTTTAATGCGACATTAACGTACAACTACTTCCATAACGTCCACAACAGGAATTCAATTGACGACAAGGGAATGACGATATACTCCATAGTACACGTAACAGACGGCGGCAAACCGATGGAGAATGCTTTCTGGTCGGGAAAGCTTATGTGCTATGGCGACGGCAAGACATACTTTAAGCCGCTCGCAGGCGGACTGGATGTTGCTGCTCATGAAATGACGCACGGAGTTACGCAGTATACTGCGAACCTTGAATACAAAGATCAGTCAGGCGCTTTGAACGAATCTTTTTCAGATGTGTTCGGCGCGTTGGTTGATACTTTAAATTGGAAAATAGGAGAAGATATAATTAAGGACTTCACTGCATTTCCGTCCGGCGCGCTGCGGGATATGGAAGACCCGCACAACGGCGGGAAGCCCAACAGCAACAGCTGGCAGCCTGCCAAGATGAGCGAGTTTGTTCACATAACCGAAGATGAAGGCGGTGTTCATATAAACAGCGGCATACCTAACAACGCTTTCTTCCGGGTTGCCTCGGGCATAGGAAGACAGAAGGCCGGGCAAATTTGGTACCGTGCTTTAACCGTTTACCTTACCCGCCTCTCTCAGTTTATCGATGCAAGGATAGCAACGGAAAAAGCAGCAACCGACCTCTTCGGCGTATCAAGCGCCGAGCTGCAGACAGTAAAGAGCGCCTGGGATGCAGTTGAGGTCTTTGAAGGCAATAGCACACCTGCACCGCCGCCTTCGCAACTGACGGGCGCTGAATGGATACTTGCTGCAAATACTGCCTCAACCGATCCATACTCCATTTATATTGCCAAAACAGTTATTAATTCTTCGTCGGATTACTTTGCACTGACCAAGACTCCAGTCTTGAACCGGCCCGCTGTTTCAGATACTTCGGGCTTAATTATTTTTGTAGATAAAGATAACCGTTTAAGAGCTCTGTATGCCGATCCGCAAAATCCGCAGGAAACTATTCTAGATACAAACAGCATTTGGTGGAGCGTAGCTATTGGCCCCGGGCTTAACGCTTTGGCTTTAACTTCAAAATACGTAGATACGACTATCTATTATATTGACTTCATTAATAACACAACTAAAACTATTAAGATAGCCACGAAGGCCTACGACGCAAACGATACTAAGACTGCTCTTTATGCAGACGCGCTTTCGTTCGACCCTACCGGAAATTATTTATTATTCGATGCATATAATGAAGTTAAAAATGCTACCGGCGGAAAAATAACTTACTGGAACATAAATATGATGGATGTCCAAACCGAAAATATGGAGAGTGTCTTTCCGCCTCTTTCTGCCGGTGTAAGCGTAGGTAACCCGTCGTTTGCAAAGACATCACCAATCCATTTTACATTCGATTACTGGGATACGCAAAAAAATCAAATTGATGTTATGGCTGCCGATTTTAATACTGGCAATGTAGGAACTGTTGCATCTGCGGGAACTGTCCTCGGCTATCCAACTTATTCCGCAGACGACAGAACAATTGCATACCACACAGAGACAACCGTAGGATTATTTGAAAAGCACGACGCAATAATGCAGATGCCGCTTAAAGACAACATGATTGAAGGTACTGGCGCAAAAAAACAATATATAATCGATGCAACTTTCCCCTACTGGTTTGTTATCGGCTCAAGAGTTACAAATGTAGAGGAAGAAAGGAAGTTTGTTCCGGGTTCTTATTCGCTTTCACAAAACTACCCTAATCCTTTTAATCCTATAACAACTATTCAATATGCTATTCCGACCTCACCCCCAACCCCTCTCCTTAGTAAGGAGAGGGGAGTAAGAGGTGAGGTTGTTACAATTAAAGTTTATAACTTATTGGGCAAGAATATTGAAACACTTGTAAGTGAGGAAAAGCCTGCGGGAAATTATACCGTAAGGTTCGACGGAAGCAATTATCCTAGCGGGATATATTTCTACAGAATTCAGGCTGGTAATTTTTCTGCAGTAAGAAAAATGGTTTTAATAAAATAAGCCCATCCCCTACCCCTTCCCAAAGGGAAGGGGGTTCATTCATCTTTTCTCCCCTTGGGAGAGAGGACGGAAAAAGGATAATAAGTTAAAAACCATGCGACAAATGTCGTAACTGTAAATAATTATTTAAACAATGGAGGAATAAAATGGCGGAAAGTGAAAATTTGTCGGGCAACCTTAGCGAAGACAAAGGCAGTAAGAAACGAAATGCAGTCCAGAGAAGTGACTGCGGCGTAGGCGGCGGGATATACGGATTAGCATTCCTTGGTGCGGCAATATATTTTATTTCCCACGCAACGTCATTCTGGATGGGAGTGCTGGGCTTTCTTAAAGCGATAGTCTGGCCTGCAATATTAATCTATAAGCTGCTTGAGTTTCTAAAATTGTAGAATAGCTTTATCTGAATAACGAAGTATGTCTTTCTATTACCCGGTTATTGTTTACTGCAACGGCTAGGGCATTTTTAGTGCCGATAATGATCATCATTTTTTGTGCTCTTGTAACTGCCGTATATAAAAGATTCCGCTGCAGCATAACATAATGAGCTGTTGTAAGCGGCAGAATTACGCAGGGGTATTCGCTGCCCTGGCTCTTATGTACTGTTACGGTATAAGCAAATGTAATTTCATCCAGATCATTTATATCATAATTGATTACCCTGTTGTCTATAGATACCTGTAGTGTATTCTTCTCGGGATTGTTGCCTATAATTAAACCGATGTCGCCGTTAAAAATTTCTTTCTCATAGTTGTTTCTCAACTGCATAACCTTATCGCCCGCTCTATAAATAGAATTGCCTCTTTTAAGAACCACGTTCCCGCTATTAAGTCCCTGCTGAAGTAATATGTTTAAATTATCGGTACCGAGCTCGCCTTTGTGCATTGGAGTAATAACCTGGATATCGGATACCGGATCGAAATGATAAGCTTGAGGCAGCCTTACTCTGCAAAGATCAAGTATAAGCTCAGAAATTTTTTGCTCATCGCTTTCTTCAATAAAAAACAGATCGCCGTCTTTTTTGTTATCCAATGCGGGGAATTCTCCTCTGTTTATCTCATGTGCAGCAACAATTATTTTGCTGTGGCTGCTCTGCCTAAATATTTTATTCAACTTTATTACCGGAACAATATCCGCCCTTATTAGATCAGCAAGAATGTTTCCCGGACCAACGGATGGAAGCTGGTTAGAGTCTCCTACAAGAACCAGAGTTGTTTCATCGCTTACAGCATTTAATAAATGATCCATCAGCAGAGTGTCGACCATTGACATTTCATCAATAACCAGCAAATTTGTTTGAAGAGGATTACCTGCATTGAAATTGAATATATCCATTGTGGGATTATATTCCAGCAGCCGGTGGATTGTTTTAGCTTCCCTGCCGATTACCTCAGTCATACGCTTAGCCGCTCTGCCGGTAGGTGCAGCAAGCAAAATCTTTTTTCCCATTTTTTCATAAAGATGAATTATCCCCTTGAGAGTTTCGGTTTTGCCTGTACCCGGTCCGCCGGTTAGTATAAGTATCTTATGTTCAACGGAACCTCTTACCGCTTCTAGCTGTTCAGTTGTAAAGTGCCCGGGCTTTAACCTTAAAAACTTTACGTCGGATTCTTTTAATGGATTGAAGTAGGCGGTAAGATTTTTTATCCTTTCTTCGATATTCCTTTCCGCATGATAGAGTGTTGACAAATAAACATTTTTATTCTTTATAACCACCTGATCTTCCTCTTCAAGAGCCAAAAGCACAGGGTCGGAAACCGTAAGTTCGTGGTTCAAAATTTCCGTACACTTTTTAATAAGTTCCGGTTCGGGCAGATATACATTACCGTTCCTGGTGGCTTCGTTAAGCACGTAAATGATTCCCGCTTTTATTCTGCCGGGGTGCGATTCCCCGAAACCGAGGCTCATCCCTATTTTGTCTGCGGTCTTAAATCCGATTCCCCATACATCGTAAGTAAGTCTGTAGGGATTATTTTTAACAATAGCGACTGATTCTTCGCCGTATGTATTATAAATCCTCATTGAAAATGCTGTGGACAGACCAAGCGCCTGCAAAGCGATAACTACTTTCCTAACTTTTTTATGTTCGTTCCAGCTGGTTTTAATTTGTTCTACTCTCTTCTTCCCCATTCCCTTTATTTCATAAAGCCTGTCAATTTGAGTATCCAGAACATCCATAGTCTTTGCCCCGAATTTTCTTACAATAATGAACGCAGTTGCTTCTCTTATGCCTTTAATTATTCCTGAACTTAAGAACCTTGTTATATCTTCTTCGGTTGCCGGGGGAATAATCTTAAATGAATCAATTTTAAATTGAGAGCCGAACCTCGGATGGTTAACCCACTCGCCGGTAAATTCAACATTCTCGCCTTTGTTTAGTTTAGGTAAAAATCCTGTTGCGGTTATGCCCTGTTCCAGCTTAACTACAGCGTACCCGTTATCTTCGTTGTAAAAAATATAAGAGTCGATTATACCGTTTAATATTTCCATATAAATAAATTTTAATCCATCAAAAAAACTATTTTATTTTGGAGTAATCCACAATTATAAAAAGCGGATTTTTTCGTTCCATCCTCACGTAAAAATGCCTCGTGAATTGTCAGATAGCACCGGTTTAATCACCTGCGTGTGTAGATTATCACTTTAAGCATAACATAATATTGAAAGTGTTGACAATTCAAAAATAGAAAAGTAAATTATAAATAGATCAAAAAGAAAAGAGCATAAAATAAATTATGTTATCCTCAATAATCATTCCGCAGCGTTGAATTAAATTTTTCGAAAGGAGGTAAACTTTTAAAAAGTATTAATTAACCACATCTATCTAATATGATAATTATAAAAGGAGGTGGAATAAACCAAATTTAAAATAAATCATATATTTATTAACCGGCGAATAGAGTAAGATATTACTTTATTCCTTTAATTATCATTATTTGGAGGAGCTATGAGATTACAAGGTTCTCAAAAAAGGAATGACAGACTAATCAAAGAAAAGCGGAAAGATACTTATCGAACATACACAGCAGCGCCGGAGCCTTCTCTATGTAAAAATTGCGGTGCGGTATATATGAACGGACATTGGACTTGGAATGAAGTTAAAGACGGAACCTATAAAACCCTATGCCCGGCTTGTAAGCGTATGGAAGATAAATACCCCGCTGGTTATATAGAAATTAAAGGAGAATTTTACAATGAACATACGAATGAAATTTCTAATCTTATAAGGAACACCGAGAAGCTTGAAAAAAACGAACGACCTTTAGAGAGAATCATGTCGATGAAAATAGAAAGAGGCCGTGCAATTGTTACAACTACCGGGATACACATTGCGCGGCGTATTGGAGAGGCTCTCAACAGATCCTACCAGGGACTCTTTTCATTTCAGTACGGAGACGGCGATAAGAGCATTAGAGTACAGTGGGAACGATGAGAGATAGCTTCTTTATATTTTAAGGGAGGCCTGATTGACCTCCCTTTTTTATTTTTAAAATGTTGCTTAAAAATTAAAATTCAATTACTTTTTACATAGCATTAAAAATAATAATAACAGACCGGCAGAGATAAGTACTAATTAAACAATCCATTCAACAAAAGCTTCAATTAAGAATGAAGATAGCTTTCTCTATTTTTAAGCGGATTAAAAATTTTTTCAGTTATTATTTTTTAATTACATTCATTTTATTCCGTGCTTATGTTCCCGCAGAAGGAATTACCGGCCAGCCAGCTATGCTGCAGAATAATTCACTCCACTCAACCCGAACGAGCGTTACATGTTTTTTAGCTAAAGATTTTCCAACTGTTGATGCACCTGTAATTGATCCGGGCGAGCTGAAGGAAGCTCTCGCCGGGTTCAGCGTAAAATATTTAACAAGCGTTGATGAAATAAATCAAAATCTCGATGTAAAAAATTTTAGAGCATTGGTTCTGCCTTACGGCAGCGCCTTCCCGATAGATGCATGGCAGAGTATTTACAAGTTTATAGCTTCCGGCGGAAATCTTATTATGCTCGGTGGTTATCCTTTCCATCAGCCTGTAATTTGGAAAGCGGAAAATAATAATAACGGCAAATGGATTTTGGGAACGCCGCAGCCGACCTTTGCACACGAATTATTAATCGGTCCAGCAGATATGATTGATCTTAAATCTTCTCCCTTTTATTATAAAGATGCGAAAGTGGCTCCTGTAAATAAATCTGATTTTGATGTAAAAGATTTTCCGATGCCCACAAAAGTATATGAGCTTACCGTAAGGTTTACTACAAAAAAAGATTTTCCGGATGAAGACGGAACCTCCGGTCCGAGAGAGGCTGTATTAAGACCATTAATCCACATTGTAAACGAAGACGGATTGCCGGTTGCTTGCCCGCTGCTCGAAATAGACAGGCTGCAGGGAAGCGATGCCGGCGGAAGATGGATACTTGAACCGAGCGATGCGAAGTTAAGTCCGGCAATAATAAAAGCGTGCGTCGAAAGAGTATTGGAAGGCGCTTCAAACTTAACCGCCGTACCTGAACATGCATCGGTTAACGACGGAGAAATTCCGGTGCTTAGAATAAATCAATTGTGCCCCGCTGCGGGAAAAGAAATGAAGCCGGATAAAATTGAAGTTACTGTAGCAGATGCCAAAGACAATCAGGTATTCACCGGTACGGTTTCACTTAACGGGTATAATGAATTTCAAACCGGCGAAATTCAAATTAAAACAAAGAAAGCATTGCCGCCCGGATTTTATAAAGCGGCAGTAAAAAATTTAACTTCATCTTTGCATCCTAATACAGTTACTACCGGATTTTGGATTAAGGATGTTAGGCTGCTGGATTCGGGACCAAAGCTATCGGTTTCACAAGATTGGATATTAAGGGATGGAAAAGTCTTCCCGATAGTAGGTACTACTTACATGGCGTCTGATGTTGATAGAAAATTTTTATTCGAACCGAATCCTTATTTGTGGGATAAAGATTTTGCATTGATGGAAAAGCAGGGAGTTAATTTTATCCGCACAGGCATCTGGACTGCATGGAAGAGAATAATGCTCGATCAGGGTGCGGCGGACGAAGGCGTTATGCACGCGCTAGACGCATTTGTTCAGACTGCAGCAAGGCACAACATAATTGTCTGCTTTAATTTGTTTGCATTCACTCCTCCGCTCAACGGCGGAAGTAATCCTTATCTCGATCCGAGGGCGCTCGACTGGCAGAAGGCTTTTGTTACGCTTATTGCTTCAAGGTATAAAGACTCAGGATGGATAAACTACGATCTGATAAACGAGCCTTCATATTCGCCAACTGACATGCTCTGGAATAATCTGCCGATTCATGATCCTTATGAGGAAGCTGCCTGGAATGATTGGGTTGAAAAAAATCCCAAAGAAGATAAAGACAAAATTCTAGACGAATGGCGCGACGGAACAGAAAGCATAAATTCTACTCCCAACGGCAGCGATCTTTCTTATGCACGCGTGCGTGGAAACCGTTTGCCGAGGAAAGGGCTGGACTTTGAGCGCTTCACTCAGGATGTTGTTGCTAACTGGGCTGATACTCTTAACAAGGTTATCAAATCATCTGCAAGTAATACTCTCGTTACTCTCGGTCAGGATGAAGGCGGCACTACTACACGTCCTTCGCAGCAGTATTTTTATACTGCCGTAGATTATACTTCGATGCACACCTGGTGGAACAATGACGACCTGCTTTGGGACGGCGCATTTACAAAGGTGCCGGAAAAGCCCAGCTTAATTTCTGAAACGGGAATTATGAGACTGGAAAATATCGACGGCGAGCCGTGGATTACTCCAGCCGATGCTTATAACCTGCTCGAAAGAAAATTTGCTTACGCATTTGCAGGGCGCAGCGCGGGCGTTCTGGAATGGGCGTGGAATATAAATCCCTACATGCCGATAGATAACGAAGCGGTAATCGGTTTCTTTAGACCGGACGGCACTGCGAAAATGGAAATAAAAGTCCTGAAGGAATTTTCATCGTTCTTCAAAAAGGTGCAGCCCTACCTAGGCGATTATGAAAAGAGCGATGTAATACTTGTAATCCCGCATTCATTAATTTTTTCAAATGAACCTAACAGCTCAGCAGGCACTCAAAGGATAATACATATACTTGCCGATAATTTCGGTATTGTACCGGTATTGTTATCGGAATACAAATTAACGAAAGAGCGGCTGGCAGGTGCAAAGCTGGTTATCGTTCCCGATCCCGGAATACTTTACGATTCGGCTTCATCAGTACTTTACGATGCATCTTTGCACGGAACAAAGATTCTTATTACAGGCGCGGTTTGGGGAAATGAGTACGGACAGGCTACCGCACAGTTAAAAAAACTTGGACTGGGATACCCAGCAAAGCCGGTTAGCCAGTATGAGTATACAAACTGGAGCTTAACGAAAAATCACAGCGGAGATTATGTTACATTCGATCATGGACAGAGTAATTATTTGATGAAGAGTGAATCGCCGCCGTTGCTTTCTCTTAAAGGAAATATTTTACACGAGCCTCTGCCGCTTGAACTGGCAAGAGAGAAAGGACCGATAACCGCACTGCTTAAAAGTGTTCTGGAATATTCAGGCGTTGAGACTAATTATTCGGAAGTACCGGTTTGCTTAAGTGTTTTGAAGAGTAAAGAATCTGTGCTGATAATTTGTGTGAATGAATCGTCAAGCAAGCTTACGAGAGAAGTAATCATTGGTAAGTACAAATATGAAATTCCCGTTGAAGCCGGGCGTGCTGTTTTGGCGCTTGTAAATAGAGCAGATGGAAAAGTTATTGAGACGACTGAAACGAATTAAAAAAATTACTTAAACCATTTCATCTTGATAGATTTGTTTATTATTTGTAGGTTTCTGTTACATAGCGAAAGGACAAGTACAGATCATTTTTATACTTTGCACAATTGGGTAACTTTTAATAAATGTACTTTGAGATAATTAATAACTCATGTTACGCAAAATTATAAAGCTTGAGTGTCATACCCGCGAAAGCGGGTATCCAAGATGCGAAAATATGATAAAAAATGGATCCCCACTTTCATGGGAATGACAATGCGGACATCAAAATGTATTCCTGCGTAACATGAGTTAATAAAATCGGGAATGTAGAAATCATTGCCGTTGAAAATAATATTCGAGAAATCGATAAACTAAGAAAGAAGTACGGTGAAGGAAGATGGCGGAAATTAAAAGGTATTGCTTTAGTACGCTTAAAAAATGGTTTAATTGTTCATGCCGAGTTACACTGGTATGAAGCTCAAGGCTTTGGTAAAAAAGATATAAAAATAAAGATTATGAAGCGTCCTTGGAGTTAAGAAAAATTTATAAAAGAATTTTTGAAAAATCGCCTGAGCAATACGGTTTAATAAGAGTGCTTGATGAATCTGGAGAAGATTATCTTTTCCCTGAGGATTTTTTTGTACCGGTAGCTGTTCCAAAAGAAGCTGAACAATTATTCAGTTCAATGAAAAAGGGATAGTTTATTCCAAGCTACTTAAGAATGTAGATGGAGCCTGCCTGCCGGTAGAGCGTGTTGCAGAATCGTATTTCCTCTGTGTTGCTTTGTGTATACTCGGTGGAACTCTGTGTAATTTCTAAAAATTAGGTACACAGAGTAACTCAGAGGAAGCACAGTGTTTCACTGAGTGGTTGTGCAACAGACTCGGTAGTTAGGTTAAAGCCATACTTTTCTTTTTTCCCTTTTTCGTTGAATAAATTCAACGGCAATAGTTTTTTTAGTACTATTAGATAAATAAACATACAATGTATAAATTTCAATTAAATTCTAGAATAAAATTCTTTAAGAGATTCACGTGACAACAAGAAGAGATTTTTTAAAAACCGGCGGGCTGGCAATTGCAGGCTTATCATTAAGCGGAGTTAGGGCTCCGGGCTTTATCATGCAGGATGAATACAAAAGTAAAAGACCGCTTCCCGGTGAAAGAAAATTTACAAGCACGGCAATTGAGGAAAAGATCGCCGGAATAAAAAAAGATCTTAAGGATAAGAAGCTCGCTTGGATTTTTGAAAACTGTTTTCCGAATACGCTGGATACAACGGTTAATTTTCAAATGATAGACGGGAAGCCCGATACGTTTGTAATTACCGGCGATATAAATGCAATGTGGCTTAGGGATTCAAGTGCGCAGGTGTTTCCTTATCTTCCGTTTGCTAACTCGGATGATAAACTTAAGGCGTTACTCGCGGGCGTTATTAATAGACAGAACAAATGTATTCTAATCGATCCTTATGCGAACGCTTTTAATTACGGTCCTACAGGCAGCGAATGGGACAAAGACCTTACTGAGATGAAGCCGGAACTGCACGAAAGGAAGTGGGAAGTCGACTCGCTCTGTTATCCTATCAGACTTGCATACGGCTACTGGAAAACAACCGGTGATACCTCATGCTTTGACGACAACTGGCTTAAAGCCATGAAGCTGGTACATCAGACTTTTGTACAGCAGCAGAGAAAGCACGGTCATGGTCCATATAAATTCCAGCGAGTAACAGCATGGCAAAGCGATACGGTAGCAGGCGGAGGTTACGGCAATCCCATTAAGCCTGTCGGAATGATATGCTCAATTTTTCGACCTTCTGATGACGCGACTATATTTCCTTTTCTAGTTCCGTCAAATTACTTTGCGGCTCATTCTTTAACGCAGCTCTCCGAAATGGCGAGCGAAATAAAACATGATAGAGAATTCGCAGAACGATGCACGGCTTTAGCTGGTGAAGTGGATACAGCACTTAAGAATTATGCGCTGTCTAACCATTTAGACTTCGGTGAAATGATACCTTATGAAGTCGACGGCTTCGGCAATCAGTTATTTATGGATGATACAAATGTGCCTAGTTTACTTTCGCTGCCATACCTCGGCTGCATATCGAATGAAGACAAGCTTTATCAGAATACAAGGAGATTTATATTCAGCGATTCTGATCCTTATTTCTTTAAAGGAAAAGCCGGCGAGGGTATCGGAAGCCCGCATACACCGAGGGAAAATATCTGGCAGATGAGCATAATAATAAGGGCACTAACCAGCGATAACGATGACGAGATTAGAGCGTGCATAAAAACCTTAATCGATACAACTGCCGATACCGGTTTTATGCACGAGTCGTTTAACAAAAACGATCCTTCCAGGTTTACAAGGAAATGGTTTGCGTGGGCTAATACTTTGTTCGGCGAGCTGATATTAAAAATCCATAATGAAAAACCAAATTTATTGAAAGCATAAAAGATGAAACTTTTATCCGGTAAAAAATCCTTGCAAAAAAAATTTCAATTGATAATTTTTCTTGCTGTGTTAATCTCTGCTTCAAGCTTCAATTTTTCGCAGGAGAAAAATCTTAATCCCAACAAGTATGTAGCCCCGTTCATCGGAACGGCGGCACACGGACATACATTCCCCGGCGCCACGGTACCCTTCGGGATGGTTCAGCTTAGCCCGGATAACGGTACTTCGGGCTGGGACTGGTGCTCAGGCTATAATTATTCAGACAGCGTAATCATCGGGTTCAGTCACACGCACTTAAGCGGAACAGGCATCGGCGACCTGTGCGATATTCTTTTTATGCCTGCCGTGCTCTCAATTAACTCCGATGCGGACAGCACAAAGCTGATCGATCTTCATTCTAGCTTTTCTCATAAAAATGAATCGGCTGCACCGGGATACTACTTTGTCTTTCTTGATACTTATAAAATCAAAGCGGAGTTAACGGCAACAATGAGAGCGGGATTTCAAAAATATACTTTTCCGAAGACAGGCGATGCAGTTATAGTTCTGAACCTTGGGCACAGCTTGAATTGGGATAAGACAACAGAAGCCTACATCAAAATAATTAGCGACAGAAAAATCGTTGGCTATAGAATGTCAACCGGGTGGGCAAAGGATCAGAGGGTTTATTTTGCAGCCGAATTCTCGCAGCCGTTTACTTCGTATTTTTTAAGCCTCAATAATAAATTGAACAGCCGGGAACATGAAGCAAAAGGAAAGATGCTCGAAGGGATTTTCAAATTTAACACTGAAAAGAATGATGAGGTGCTGGTAAAAGTTGGAATATCTTCTTCAAATATAAAAGGCGCAGAAGACGATCTGAGCAAAGAAATTGCCGGATGGAATTTCAATCAAATAAAAAATGAAGCTGCTAAAGCCTGGCAAAAGGAACTAAGCAGAATACAAATTACAACGAGCTCAAATTCACTTAAGAAAATTTTTTATACGGCGCTCTATCATGCATTGATTACACCCAACCTCTTCAGCGATGTTGACGGAAACTTTAAAGGCGCGGATGGAAAAGTTCATCGCGCAAAGGGGTATAACCAATACACCGTTTTTTCTTTATGGGATACGTTCCGCGCAGAGCATCCGTTGTTTACGATTATTGAAAGAGACAGGGTAAATGATTTTATTAGATCGATGCTGGCGCATTACGAGGAGACCGGGCTGCTGCCGGTGTGGGAGCTGGAAGGCAACGAGACAAATACTATGATCGGATACCATGCGATACCTGTAATTGCGGATGCAATCTTAAAAGGCTTTCACGGATTCGACATAAGGGAAGCCTACAAAGCGATGAAAGCCAGTGCAATGCAGGATAAGTTCGGAATTAATTATTATAAGAAGCTTGGCTATGTACCGGCAGATAAAGAAGGAGAATCCGTTTCAAAAACTCTAGAGTACGCATACGACGACTGGTGCATCGCCCAGATTGCAAAGTATCTAAACAAGAAAGACGACTATAAATATTTTATGAATCGCGCCGGTAATTATAAAAATCTATTTGATAAAAGCACAGAGTTTATGAGAGGCAAAAACAGCGACGGCAAGTGGGTGGAGGACTTTAATCCCCGGTATGTCAATCATCGTCAGAATGAATATACCGAGGGAGATGCATGGCAGTGGAGCTGGTTTGCACCGCAGGACGTAAATGGTTTAATCAACTTAATGGGCGGAAGAGAAAATTTCACAAACAGGCTCGATTCACTTTTTACTCAAACGCCTTTGCTTGAAGGCAACCACGTCTCGCCGGATATTTCGGGTATGGTTGGGCAGTACGCACAGGGCAACGAGCCGAGCCACCATATTGCTTATCTTTATGATTATGCCGGCAAGCCGTGGAAGACCCAGGAAACTGTAAGGAAAATTTGCGAGACGCTTTACACCGACTCAACGAACGGGCTTTGCGGCAATGATGACTGCGGGCAAATGTCGGCATGGTATATTTTCAGCGTGATGGGATTTTATCCGGTAAATCCGGCAGACGGGATTTACGTTATCGGCAGCCCGATGCTGGACAAAGTATCCATCGGCGTGGGACACGGAAGGCAATTTACTATAATCGCAAATAACGTCTCTAAGGAGAACAAATATATCCAGTCAGTAGAGTTAAACGGTAAGCCGCTTAATAAAACGTACATCACTCAGAAAGAAATAATGAGCGGCGGAAGGCTTGTCTTCAACATGGGCAGCACTCCCAACAAGGAGTGGGGCGCGCAGGAAAACGATGTGCCTCCTTCTATGAGCAGTCATTAATTCAGTTATAAGAATGAACTATGACTTTTCTTTGCGTCATTGCGTCTTTGCGGTAAAAGATTTTTCAACGCAAAGTTATAAATTATAATTGATCCATCATTTCATAAACAAAATAGAAGCGTTATGAAAACACATCACTGCAATTTTAAGATTTTAATGGTCGTCCTTTCGTCGTTTGTCTTTCTAAGTTTTTCAACAATAACAAAAGCATCGACTTCAGGCAAAGGTGATTCACAAATAAATAAAGAGGAATTGGAAAAGCAGGTGAAAGAAGAATTCATCCATGCATGGGACGGATATAAGAAATACGCTTGGGGGCATGATGAGCTTTTGCCGCTTAGTAAAAGCTATAAAGACTGGTACGGCGTTTCCCTCTACATGACTCCCATCGATGCCTTCGATACAATGAAGCTGATGAAGCTCGATAAGCAGGCGAACGAAGCGAAGGCGCTTATACTCGACAGCCTCTCATTCAACAAAAATATTTCGGTGCAGACTTTTGAAATTACAATTAGACTGCTCGGCGGGCTGCTTTCATCTTACGGACTTGACCACGATAAAAAATTCCTTGCGCTTGCCGAAGACCTTGGACATAGGCTGCTTCCGGCTTTCAATTCCAAGACGGGAATGCCTTACAGGTTTGTTAATCTTGTTACCGGGAAGACCGATGGCAATGTAAGCAACCCCGCAGAGATCGGAACGCTTATGATTGAGTTTGGAACTCTAAGCAAGCTTACAGGCAACCCTGTTTTTTATAGCAAGACGAAGAATGCAATTGTGCAATTATACAACCGGCGTTCCAAGATCGGTCTTGTCGGTTCTGAAATAAATGTTGAAACCGGAGAGTGGGTAAATACAACTAGTCATATTAGAGGCGGAATAGATTCTTACTATGAATATCTGCTTAAGAGCTGGCTGCTGTTCGGCGATAAGGATTTTAAAAACATGTGGGATAACAGCATTAAAGCCGTAAATAAATATTTAGCCGATTCGGTCTCTACCGGGTTCTGGTATGCGCAGGCTGATATGCACACGGATAAGATCAAATCAACTCACTATGGTGCGCTCGATGCTTTCTTTCCCGCTGTGCTGGCGTTAGGCGGCGATTTGAAACGAGCCGAAGCCCTCGAAGCTTCATGCTATAAAATGTGGAACCTGCAGGGCATTGAGCCTGAAACAATCGATTTTACTACGATGAAAATTCTATCGCCCCAGTATCCGTTGCGTCCCGAGATTATTGAATCAGCTTATTATCTATATCATTATACCCGGGATGAAAAATATCTTGAGATGGGTAAAACATTTTTAGATGATATAGTCAAGTACTGCAGAGCAGAAGACGGCTTTGCAGAACTAAAGAGCGTTATTACTAAGGAAAAAGACGACGACATGGAAAGCTTCTTTCTGGCGGAAACATTAAAGTATCTTTATCTTTTATTCGCCCCGCCTGATACTTTGAATTTTGAAAGCGTTATCTTTAACACCGAAGCGCACCCGATGCAGAGAGCGTGGGGGAGACTTAAATAGGCAGTAGGCAATAGGCAGCGGGAACTTTGTCGTTAAGTTTCGTTTAAAATGGAAATTAATCAGAGATCAAAGGTCGGAGATCGGTGTCGGAAGTCAGCGCCATAGACTGTTCAGCTTTCGGCAAGGAGGTCGGCGTTTTGTCCGGCATTAAGTTTAAAAATTAAAAGGAGAAAAAAATCATGAAACAATGGTATGAAGCGCTATTTGAAAATTACAGTCACAAATATGAAAATGAAATCTACACACGCGGCACCTTAGGCGAATGTAATTTTATAGAGCAAGAAATAAATTACAACAAGGATGCAAGAATATTGGACATCGGCTGCGGGACGGGACGCCACTCAACTGAGAATGCAAAGCGGGGCTATCATAATATAACCGGGATCGACCTATCGGAATCTATGTTAAGACGGGCGAAAGAAATTACCGCCATAGAAAAGCTGAACATTAATTTCTTGGTCCGGGATGCAAGAGAATTATCATTCAATGATGAGTTTGATCTTGCTATAATGCTTTGTGAAGGTGGGTTCTCTCTTATGGAAACTGACGAAATGAATTTTCAGATACTTAAGAATGCTGACGCGGCATTGCGTAAAGACGGCAAGTTAATTTTCACAACCTTAAACGGATTGTTCCCCTTGTTCCATTCTGTTAAGGATTTTATGGCGAATAATACCGAAAGCGGAAATGCCGTCTGTGAACCGCTCTCTTTCGATCTTATGACATTCCGCGACTATAACAAAACATCTTTCGTAGATGATTCGGGTAATACCATAGAACTCGATTGCAACGAAAGATTTTATGTGCCTTCTGAAATTACATGGATGTTAAAGTCACTTCACTTTGCGGAGATAGAAATATTCGGAGCGAAGCTTGGCGCTTTCAGTCGAAACGATAGATTAACCACCGAAGACTTTGAAATGCTAGTTGCTGCTAAGAAATAAAATTTCAATAAAAAGTTTTTTTATCCCGGTCACATAAACTAATTGCGAACATTATAAACTTTGTAAAAAAAGTTTTTAACTGCTTGTCCAATTTATTCATGCCCATTTGTTATTGAGGTGTAATTCGAACTTTTTATAATATTAAAAACTTAAGGAGCTAAAAATGGAAGCAAGGATAAATAAATTAGGGCATGAGAAGGATGTACTAAATGCACTGTACGGATTTTCAGCTTATCTAAATAAATCCGCGTTAGAGAAGAAGTTGCTGAACTTAATTGAATACCGAGTATCGCAAATTAACGGCTGTGCTTATTGCCTGGATATGCATTCGAAAGATTTGAGAGCCGGAGGAGAGACCGAGCAGCGTCTTTATACAATGGATGCATGGCGTGATGCGCCGTTCTATACCGACCGCGAGCGCGCAGCTTTAGCCTGGGCGGAAGCCGTTACAAAATGCGATGTTCCGGATGAGGTCTTTGATGAAATAAAGAAGCAATTTTCTGAAAAAGAAATAATCGACCTGACAATTGCTTCTATAGCAATAAACTCATGGAACCGGCTTAATATTTCCTTCAAGACGGTTGCAGGTGATTATCAGCCCGGACAATATGCTAACATAAATTAACATTAGCTGTTTGATAAAGTGATAATTCATTCTTAAAAAATACTAGGTGATAGATATGAAAGAGTTCTTATTAATTTTCAGAAGCAATATCAAATCAATGCCGGAACTTTCGCCTGAGCAAATGCAGGCTAATACGAAAAGATGGATGGATTGGATAGGCGGAATAGCTGCACAAAATAAATTATCCAATAGAGGGAATAGACTTTCAAATACCGGAAGGGTATTGAAATCCGATAATACAATTACGGACGGTCCTTATGCGGAGATAAAAGAATCCATCGGCGGATTTATTGTAATTAAAGTTGGATCTTACGACGAAGCGGTTGAAACAGCCAGAGGGTGTCCGATCTTAAGTTATGGCGGAAATGTTGAAGTAAGAGAAATTAGTGCGTTGTAAAATCAGGATGTAGCATGCCCGCTGTACTCCGAAGACTTTCGGGGGAAGGCGGGGATGCTCGATGCTCGATGCTTGATACTTGATACTGGATTTAACAGATGACAAATTGGATTTATAATTAAGGGCACTTCTAAAAACTATTTTTTTAATAAATAGAACACGGATTAAACGGATTTTCACCGATCATTTTTGTAGTTTTTAGAAGTAATCATAATTTAATACTGGATAAGCTGCTTATGGAATCTTTTCTTCCACCCATTGAAAATCCTAAAGGACTCATGCTGAAACTGGCGTATTTTTTTGTTCGAAAGCAGTTCGGCAAAGTGTTTTCACCGCTTGCTATTCATTCGGCAAGGCTGCCTTCTTCATTCGGACTTTTCTATACAAAAGTTGCAAGACTAGATAAGAAGCTTTTGCTGCCTGAAGAAACCGCAATGTTAATCCGTCAACGGGTTGCAGGAATAAATATCTGTTTGTTCTGCATGGATGCCAACTGGTTTGCAGTTATTTCAAAATCAATGAATGTTGCTAAATTCGATGCAATGGATGAATACAGCACTAGCTCGCTTTTTAATGATGCGGAACGCGCAACACTGGATTATATATCAGAACTTACCGTTGAGAAAAAAGTGAATCCGGAAACCTTTAATCGCTTAAAGCCGTATTATTCCGAGCGCGAGATTTGTGAAATCGTTTGGCTTGCTGCCAGCGAACATTTATATAACTTAACCAACATCGGTTTGAATATTCATTCCGATATGCTTTGCGATATAAGCAAAAGAAAGAGAGCAAGCGCCCGATGGAACTAATTCAACTAACAAAGCCTCCGGCTGCCAAAGCAGAAATGCTAATCCGGAAACCTGTAAGCCAGGTTTTTGAAGCATTTATTAATCCGGAAATTACAACCAAATTCTGGTTTACGAAAAGCAGTGGAAAATTGGCAGTCGGGAAGAAAATTACATGGACATGGGAAATGTATAATGCCTCCTCCGAAATAAATGTTAAAGAGATCGAAGAGAACAAAAGGATTCTTATCGAGTGGATTTATAACGGCGCGCTTACTCAGGTAGAATGGATATTCACTCCTTACGGTAATGATGCAGCTTACGTAAGCATTACCAACTCAGGCTTCGGCGGCAGCGGCGATAAGACTGTAGAAGATGCGCTCGGTTCCAAAGGCGGATTTACCTGGGTGCTGGCTGGATTAAAAGCTTACCTCGAACACGGAATAAAGTTAAATCTAATTGAAGATGCGTTTCCAAAAGGGTTGAGAGAACATTGAACATTTCAATTATCATTATTCAATAATAAATTTTCAATAAAACTTTATTATCAATATTGCTCTAAAGGAATCTGCTCAAGAAACCACCACCAGGATGATTGTAAAGGAAGGTGCTGTCTTAGTTTTACAAATTCAGTTTTACCGCCGCACTCAGTAATAACTATCTCTTTCATCAACATAAGTTTTTCATCGGCAATTAATATGCGGGCAGATTGCAGGGTTGTTAACTTATGCTTGTTTTCTTCAAGGACATCCCGATTAGTAAGCATGTTCAACACTTCAAATCGACCAAGTCCTCTCGGATCTTCAACATCGGTTTCATACGCTTTAATTAAGGCATCAAAGTTATTCATTTTATCAACTCACTTAATTTTCCTATTAATTTATAACCTTTTTCTGAATTAAAGTACTTTTCGGGTACGTCCGGTGGAAAAACAGTATCCTAAAGACCGTTTTCATCAAAAAATAAAGCCCACTCTTTATATAAGACAAAATATATGTCTTTAGAAGGTAAATACTCATAGACAATAGAATTTGGAGATTTTAGAATTTCTAGTCCTCTTTGAATTAAATCCATTTCGTTTGAACTTTGAGGTAGATGCCCGCGCTGCTTCCTTCTTTGTAAGTGTCTTACTATACTATATGTGCCTCCTTTCCACTTACATTCAAGGGCTTTATAATAAGCCTTCTGAAAACGATCTATTTTTTCAACGGCGCTCATAAGCATCTTTATTATTTAATATTAAAATAAATTAGGTTTGCTCTAAAAACAAGTAACAATAGAATTAAGATTACGAATTATTTGAGACAGTAATTTAAGGGCACTTCTAAAAACTTCAAAAATGAACTGTGGAAATCCGTATAATCCGCGTTTATCAGTGTTGTATTTTATAAAAGGAATAGTTTTTAGAAGTACCCTTAAATCATTTATTATAATTACCGGGTTGTATTAAATTGTACGGGTTGATCAATCGGCACTCCTATATCATATAAGCTGTATGGTGCAATATCGGTACCGTTAGGCCAAACTATAGTTCCAAGTTCCTTATCAACTTTAAACTGGATAAAAATACTTTTATTTTTCAATAATCGGAAAACTTCACCTTCTAATTTCCCGTCCAAATCAACATCTTTAATTTTACCGTTACTAAATGTAACCCTTATTTTATAATCCTCAAGATATACTGCCTCTATTACTTTAATTAAATAATACATCGCTACTCCAATGGCTTAATTTTATTTAAAGGCAATTCATTTTTAATATTATCCCAGTTCATTATTAGTTCATCAATGTGTACATTAGCCCATTCAATTACGTGTGAATTGGCTCGTTTAGGTAATTCGCCTTCCAAAATTTCTAATTCAGGAATAGAATAAACACATTCATACTCATTATACCTTGCATGAAAATGTGGCTTATGATGCTTGGTCTGATATTCCCAATACATCGTTATTACTATTCCAAGGAATCTACTAATCTCAGGCATATCTTTTATCATAAATTTAATTAATGTTTTTAGTTTCTACAATACCGTTTTATAATATCAAAAAATATAATTCTCAATTTTTATTCTAAAACTTTAACAGCATTCCTTGCTTAAAACAATTAACACTTGATACCGAACATACAAAATTTTAAGTAAGTTTTCTTAATTTTAAATATAACTTTTCCAATTATGACTAATAATGAACTAATCCCCCATCTATTTAGGACCGAATACCGAAAGATTGTTTCCGTACTGTCGCGGCATTTCGGGTTCGATCAAATTGAAATTGCCGAGGATATTGCCAGTGATACTTTTCTAACTGCATCGGAAACGTGGGGACTGAACGGCGTTCCGCCAAATCCTGCTGCATGGCTTTACGCAGTTGCAAAGAATAAAGCGAAGAACCATCTGCATCGCAGTTCAACATACGAAGAAAAGATTATCCCGGAATTACAAATTGCAGTTTCCGAAATTCAAGATGATGAAATTGATCTTTCCCCGCAGAACATAATTGACAGTCAGCTTCAGATGATGTTCGCAGTTTGTCATCCGTCAATTTCACAGGAAGCACAGATAGGTTTGTCGCTCCGCATCCTCTGCGGATTCGGAATAGAAGAAATTGCAGACGCTTTTTTAACGAACAAAGAAACGATCAATAAGAGATTATTTAGAGCGAAAGAAAAACTAAGGCAGGAAAAAATTAAAATTGAAATTCCGGGTCTGGCTGAAATTGAAAACCGTTTGGATGTTGTGCTTAGAACAATTTATCTTCTGTTCAATGAAGGCTACTATTCGGTTAGTCAAAACCAAACGCTTCGCAAAGACCTTTGTCTTGAGGCAATGCGCTTGTGCTACATGCTTGTTGAAAATAAAATTACCAACAAGCCGCAGGTAAATGCTTTGCTGTCGCTTATGTGCTTTCATGCTTCAAGGTTTAATACCCGTATTGATAACAACGGCGAGCTAATACTTTACGAAGATCAGGACGAAAATCTATGGGACTCGGATTTGATTAGCAAGGGAGAATATTTTTTAAATTGCTCGGCAAGCGGGAATGATGTTTCAAAGTATCATCTGGAAGCAGCAATAGCTTACTGGCACACTCAAAAAGAAGATACAAAAGAAAAATGGGAAAATATTTTGCAGCTTTATAATAAATTATTAATTATTGAATATTCACCCATCGCGGCTCTTAACCGGACATACGCCCTGGCAAAAGCCAACGGCAAACAAGAAGCTGTTATTAAAGCGGAGAAATTAAATTTAACGCAAAACCATTTTTACTTTACGTTGCTCGGGGAACTATATACGGGTATCGATAAAGAAAAAGCTAAAATGAATTTCCATAAAGCGCTTTCCCTCGCAAAAACTCAGACAGACAGAAACGCTATTCAAAAGAAGTTGGACATACTCAACGATTGAATTAAATTATTCCATAAATAATGGATAGACGACAAAATGAAAAGACTGGTAAGCATAGAAGAGTACAATGATATTTTCTCCGAGTACAGGGATACACCTATCGGGTTATTGCTGGAATACCACAACCTAAACCGTCCGCCGGAAACATATTCCAGCGCAAAGCTTTTGATAGGTATGTGCATGGATAACCGCAAGCACCTGTACATACCGGACAACTTCGCATACATTATCAGGGCGGGCGGCGCAAATTTAAGATACAGCGAGTTCAAGGTATCTTACGCTATCGCAGTGGGAAATGTAAATTACATCGCACTTATCGGACACAACGACTGCGGAATGGTTAATCTGATTGCACGCAAAGAGCAATTTATAAACGGACTGGTTAATAAAGCGGGATGGGACAGGAACTGGGCGGAAGAGCACTTTATGCACTTCGCCCCAATGTTCGAGATAGGAAATGAAGTTGATTTTGTAGTAAGTGAAGCGAAAAGGCTCAGGTTAAGATATCCCAAGATAACTGTGGCCCCCTTGATTTATAAAGTAGACGACAGCCGGCTTTATTTAATAAACGAAAGATAAAATGCCGTACCGCTTTAACTTTCGCCGCGGTATCAGACTCTATTTTTTTATTCCGGATACTGCGCAAAAGTTTTTAAAATTTAAATGATCTTTTTAAGGTATATAAGATTTATTTACATCCCCGGTTGCCAATCCTTTAATATTCTGAGTTATACTTGAATTGGAAATAGTGATTGCAGCCGGAGTAGAGAATACCCAATCCGGCTTAACGAAAGATTGAATTAGATTCACAAATCGTTTGGCGATCAATAAAGCGTCAGTACTGTTTACCACGTTGTTATTGTTTACGTCCGCGGCTTTAATCTGTAGGGCATCCAGGGAGGCAAGATTGACAAAATACTTGGCTGCAAGCAAAGCATCGGTTGAATTCGCACCGCCCCAGTCATCGCTTTTTGCTGCGGTTAATGTATAAGTACCAGCTACGACGTTTACAAACGAATAACGTCCGTCTATGCCTGTTACAGTTCTTAAGGTATCGCCGGGTGCGCTTAATGTAAGCGTAACACCGGCCAGTGGGCTTTCGGCGCTGTTATCATATGTAACTCTGCCGCATATTTCGAAATTGGATGTAGACGGCGATAGAGTTACTGTGCCTCCATCCGGTATTATATTAATTTTTGCATAGGTGTTTGCACCGTCTGTAATAGTAGCAACTTCCGAAACACTACTTCCTTGAGAGACGCTGACATTCCCCCAGCCCGATGGAACCGTTACATTCACAGTTAAAGGATAGTTATAGATCGAATCGTCCAGCCCGTCCTCCGGATTGAATTGAATTTGCGAAGGACCCGAGGATATTAAATTATACGAAAAATTCTCCCGCTCCTTAATGTACCTGGTAACATTGCCCAGGGTTGCTACCCATATTGAACCGTCATCTGATCTTTGCTTAATCCACTGGCAAAGCTGGGTCAGCCATTCGGTGGAAACTGGGTAATAATAAGCATTCGCCGCTCCCGATGCTATATCGGAAAATGGAAGAACTTCGTGAGCTAGGAATACCGTCCATTTACCGCCGGGTATAAGTTGATTCTGAAGAATGTTAACGTACGAATTAAATTCATCCTGGTCGTCGCTTAAATTTGTGCGGGGCTGATCGAAGCGGATATCTGAAGAACCGAGCGAATACCAATCCATCCCGTAAATGTTCGGTGAATTGGTATAGCTTCCGCAAGAACGCCCTGCCTGAAAGTATCTTTGGGCTACCATTCTTACGCTGTCGTTATAAGTACAAAACGGATAAGCTGCGGTAATGCACTTTTGGCCGGGAATTTTTTCTTCAATTTTCTTTTTCGACTGGTATAATTCATATGCTATAGTGCCGGGTGTATTTTCATCACCCACCGGCATCTGGGACAGATCATTATGAGTAACCGTATGAGCGCCTATCTCGTTGCCTTCTGCTGCAAGTTCCTGAAAATGCGGCCAGGTGTCATATCTATAAATTATCGGCGGATTATCTGTAACAACCGAAGTAATCACGTAGTAAGTTGCATTAAAACCGAAGCTGTTCATTATGGGCCTTACATACTGGTACTGGGATATAAGGCCGTCATCAAATGTAAAAGAGAAAGCAGCTTTTTTACCGTTTGCCCAGGTATTAACCGAAACATCGCCGATTGTGTTTACCTTCTTTAAACCTGAACTTTCCAGGTTATTCACCAGCTTACCGCCGGCAGGCTGCGGCAACATTCGGGACGATGGAATAATTACTATTAAAATTAAACTTATAACAAAATAGTACCTAAGCTTCATAAATTAATGACTCCTTGGAAATTGAAGATACCGGGGGCTCTCCATCGGAACATTTTTTTTAATACCCTCTTCGTTTATATAATTATAAAACCAGGCATTAGCAGATAAAATAACCGGCAGTGCTTGCACTAATCTGAGATAGCGAATATTAATTTGATACAAGCAAGAGTGAATATGGTTTACTAATAATTTGTTTCCTGCCGAAAATTGAACTTTCAAAGCCTGCCCTTATTTTATGTACCCATATAATCGCAAATACCAGGCCAATTGTTAAAACTAAAGGTGGTAAAATCCGGCAGGTATATTCATCTCATTGTTGAATTTCAATAATTTTTTTAGTTAGTTAACAAAGGCGTTGAGCGTTATTCCTAACTGTAAAACGGGTCGGAATCTCTTCATCTTAAAAGTTACGGAAGAAACGGCGCAGCGTTAATATTTTTATTCGCTTCAATCTGATTTTCAAATTATTCATTTACGGTTAAAAGAACTCTAATCTGCCCCGATGTTCTTGTTCAATTTATCTAAGCATTCGCAAGCGGATTATTAACGAGGAAACTTTATTTTATGCATTGATGGTACGCTTCCATTTTCAAATTGAATTATGCAGAGGATCGTTAAAAATTAATCGTCTATCGGCATAAAATTAAAATTACGCGGAAGAGAAAAACATGTATACAACCGAAGCATTTAAAGTCGAATCTGTTGAGGAAAGCGGAACGATTCCGAGGATGGGAGAAATAAATTACTGCGGCCACAGAAGAACCGTCTGCCTTGGGCTGCTGGAAAATATTAATGCCGGAGATTATGTAATTGTGCATAAGGGATTTGCTTTATGCAAGCTTGATGTTGATTCGGCCAGAAAAACCCTTGATGAAATTACCGATTTAATCAGACAATAAATTAAACGTCGTTTTGTTATGCGCAGCATCGATAAGCTAAAAGATATAGCTCTGGCCGGAAGGCTTGCAAAAAATATTTTAAATTTTTCTTCGAAGGAAATAAAAATATTTGCAGCGGGAGAAGGCCTGGCGTATTCAATTATTAAAAACAAGCTGGGAGAAATGTTAAATCCGTCGGTGTCTTTTTTATTCGGACCCGGATGCCCTGCCTGCGTAACATCCGTAGAAGCAATTGATAAAGCCATATGCATTGCATCTATGAAAGACATCATATTTATATTGCAGGAAGAATATCTCAACATACCCGGATCGAAGCAAAGCCTAAGCGGATTAAGAGAGAAGAGCAATTCAATAAGAATTATCGAGTCGCCCTTGGAAGCGGTAACTATTGCTGGCCGGGAGCCTGATAAAAGAATAGTTTTTTTAGCGGCAGGATTTGAGGATGCGGCTGCAGAAAATTTATACGCTCTATCGCTGGCAAAAAAGAAAGATTTAAAAAATTTTTTCATGTTAAACTCTCACTTAAAATTCGGTGCATTCCTAACCGGAATTCTGCCCCAGAATAATTATTTAGTTAACGGCATCCTCCTTTCAGGCAGAATATTTTCAGTAACGGGATATAATGAATATAAAGACCTGCCGGGCAGATTAAAAATCCCAGTCGTTATTACCGGATGTGAGCCTCTGGATATATTACAAAGTGTTTATTTAATTGCAAAGCAGATAAAGGAAGGCAGGTGCGAGACGGAGAACCAATTTACCAGGGGCGCGCCCGCGGGCGGTAATAAAGCTGCCTTGAACCTTATTTCGGACTATTTTGAAGCCGCTAATAAAAATTGGAGAAGCTTCGGCAATATAGAAAACGGGGGCTACAAGTTTAAAAAAGAATTCTATCGCTACGACGCTGAAAAGAATTTTCCGATTAAATATACTATGCCGGAAGAATCGGTTTTTTGCGAGGCGAAAAAAGTATTAAAAGGACAGATAGTTCCTTACAAGTGTTCTGCATATTCAAAGTTGTGTTCCCCGCCTCATGCGTTGGGCGCGCCGATGGCTGCAAAAGACGGCATTTGCAGTCTTTTTTTCAAATTAAAAAGAAATAATTAAGTTAGACCGGCTCCTTGTTCAAAAAAATACATTGACTGTAAATTTTCTTTTTGTTAAAATGAACCCGGCATTCTGAGAAATTAAAGAGGGATACTTAAAGCTGTTTTCCTACATCATTATTTATTAGTTTTTTTTGACTTTGCTATTTGTGTTTTAGGGTTCGGAATTTATAATTAATATAAGGAACAAATGATGGAAAAGCATTTAAGTTTTTCGAGTTATATAAAATCCATTAATGCCAACCCGCTTCCGATATGGATAATACGATTCGACGATATAAGTTTCTATTCGATTAATTCTTCGGCCGAAAAAGAATTTTTATACAGCGAAGATGAATTGCTTGGGAAGTCCGTTATGGAAATCTGTCCCTACTTCAATAAAAATGAACTCCATACTATTACTCACTCGAAGTCGGGCGGCAGAATTGTTACTATCATCAGAAGAAAAGACGGGAAAGAGCAGACTGCCGAATTAAATGTTTCCAGTTTTTTTGAAGATGGAGAATATTTCTTCTACATTATAATTACACCGCTTTCCCTATTGCATGCCAGTCCGGATAAGCTGGTGCTCACCTCCTTCTATTACCAGCAGTCGGTTATGGTAAACTTTGTACCGGTTATTATTGCCGATAAGAATTCCCAAAAAATTTTGCAGGTAAACGAAGGCGCGCTCCGTTTGTACGGATATAGCAGAGAAGATTTTTTGAACCTCTGCTTTTACCACCTATACCCTTCTACCGATATAGAAATCGCTGACAAGATTTTCAAGGTTGTAAAAGAAGATAGATATAACAGGTTCGAGGCCCGCCATATAGGCGGCGGGAATAAAATTATAGAAGTCGAATTATATATTCAGCCGGTTAAGAGCTATAACAGCCACCTGCTTATGATTGTTATAATCGACATCTCCGAAAAGAAACTTGCGCTTAAGCTTCTTGAGGAAAGCTTAAACAACTATAAACTTATTGCCGGTAATTCTACGGACTTGATTTTAAGGCATAAAATAAGCGGACAAATTACTTACGCCTCGCCAGCATCGTTAAGACTGCTGGGATATAAACCGGGCGAGCTTACTCTGGAAGACGTTTACAATTTTATTCATCCCGTAGATGCCGGACGCATAAAGAACGGGATAGCAAACATGAAAGAATCGGTTCACTATAAGGCAAGGTACCGGATATTAAATTCTAAAGGAAAATATATTTGGTTTGAAAGCACCGCTAAGTTGCTGCCCGATTATTCAAATACCGAAGGTGAAAAGGAGATTATTTCCGTCTCTAGAGACATTACCGATAGAGTGGAAATTGAGAACCAGCTTATCGACGCAAATAAAAAAGCCGATGAGATAAGCAGGCTTAAGGATATCATACTTACCAATATGAGCCACGAAATGCGCACTCCTTTGCAAAGCATTCTAGGATATACCGAGATCATCAAAGAAAAGATTAAAGACGTTGAACTCCTTGCTGAACTCGATATAGTTTACCAGGACGGCAGAAGGTTGCTGAGAATGATCAACCTTTTCCTCAATCTTGTTTACCTGGAAGCCAAGAACTTCATACCCCATTTTGAAGCCTATAATATTTCAGACATCGTTAAAAATGTTGCCGAATCTTTTATCTGCGCCGCGGAACAGAGGCAGCTCTATCTAAAAATAAATCTTGATGACGAGCCGGTAGTTGTGTATACAGATAAAGTTTTGCTGAGGGATGTCCTTGATAACATAATAGATAATGCGGTAAAGTTTACAAAGGAAGGCGGCGTTGATATAATTACCTTTAAGGAAAAGAAAGCTGACCTGGTTATGGCGGTTGTGCAAATAAAAGATACCGGCATCGGCATTCAAAAGGATAAGGAGCGCTTGTTGTTCCAGGAATTCCGGCAGATAAGCGAGGGTCTCGACAGGAAATTCGACGGAATTGGAATGGGCCTGACTATTTCGAAAAAGATTATAGAGAGATTAAACGGACAAATGTTTATCAAGAGCGGGCCGGACGGAACAACAGTTAGTATATATTTCCCGATAAAAGAATAATTTCACATTGAAACTCGAGCTGCATTCATCAAAAAAATTTCAGCAGTCTATTTGATCAGTGTAAATTCGGCGCTTAAGCCGCCTATAAATACTTTAAATTTACCCGGCTCTATTATTCTCTTATTCTGCCTGCCGATGAACGAAAGTTCGAAATTACCAGGATAAAAATGTAAACAGTATTCTTCATAATAATTGCCTTATTAAATTTGCCGGTGCACCGGCCAGTATATGCCCACTCTCTTTTATATGGGAAATAGAAATATGCTACTATAACGACATTAATCGCCTGAGCATTTTTGCTTAAGAATCCTCACAGCCAAATGTCGTTATTTCAGCAGCAGCATCTTCTTTGTTGATACATAATTCTTCCCGGAAGAACTAAGCGATCTCAATTGATAAAAATATATTCCGCTTGAAAGATTGCTTGCATTGAAGTTTACATCATACTTCCCTTTGCTTTCGTATTGATTGACAAGTGTTTTTACTTCCCGCCCAAGCTCATCGTAAATCTTTAATGTTACCAATCCATCGTTTGGAATTTGATATTTGATTGTTGTTGTTGGATTGAAGGGGTTGGGGTAGTTTTGGTCTAGTGAAAATGAATTAACAATTTTACTAAAATTATTTTTTTTTATTTCAGTAATAATTACACCACCTTCACGAAAAACTGAAACACCGCTTTCGTTATGCCCTATCCACTTATTGCCGTATGAATCTATTGCAACCACATTTTGAGAATTAAATGCTATCCCGGAATTCAATATGTTATAAACAGCCCAACTATTTTTTCTATCATATTTAACCAATCCGCCTGCACATGTGCTTAGCCACAGGTTATCATCTTTATCAACTGCAATATCAAAAATTGTATTACTTGTAAGAGACGAATTATAGATGTTGTATGTAGCCCAGTTAATTCCATCAAATTTTGTTAAGCCACCACCATATTCTATACCTGCTACTCCGGGATGCCATGTAGCAAGCCATAAGACACCTTCAGAGTCGAAAGCGATTCTTCCAACATTATCAAAAGGTAAACCCGAATTGCCTGTATTATAAATGTACCAGTTATTACCATCAAATTTTGCCAGACCCCCTATATTAATTGCCGGGTTGCCATTATTATCATAGTAAACATTAAATCCTAATCCGCACCAAAGATTTCCCTCTTTATCAAATTCAATATCGTAAATAACATTACTTGTTAAAGGTGTGTTTTCCATGTTATATATAGCCCAATTTTTTCCATCAAATTTTACTAATCCACGTGAAGAACCTATCCATAAATTATCGTCTGGATCTACTCTTAGGCAGGAAACTAGTTCTTTTGAAAATGGAGAATTTGTCGAATCATAATGAAACCAGTTTTGTCCATCATATTTTGTCAGCCATGGTTCACCCCTGTATCCAATCCATAAATTTTCTTTTTCATCAGATTCAATAGCCTTAACTGCTATATTTCCATAAAATGTACCTACTAATCCTGAATTGCTGGTATCATATAGTGTCCAGCTATTTCGATCATATTTTATTAAACTTGAAGTTCCAAACCAAACATATCCTTTGCCGTCCAAAGCAATTGATGAAATGTAGTTAGAAGGGAATATTGAATTACTTAAATTGTATTTTTCCCAATTCATTCCATCATACTTAATAAGTCCTTTGTCCCTTGTTCCAATCCAAATTACATTCTGTAAATCTATCGTTATTTTGTATATAACATCTTCAGGTAATCCAGAATTGTTTTCATTATAAATCATCCAATTAGAGCCGTCATATTTTACTAATCCCTCATAAGTTGCGAGCCATAGATTGCCCTTAGAATCAAACTTCATATCATATATTGTGTTACAAGGTATTGCAGAGTTACTTGTATCAAAAACAGTTTTATTTATTCCATCGTATTTAATTAATCCATTGCCATTAGTCCCAATCCACAGAACATTATTTTTATCAATTGCTAACGAATATATTTCATTATTAAGTCCGGCAAAACCTTCAATTAAAGTATCACCGGTTAATCTTCCCAAACCCCAGCTTGCAGCTATCCACGCAGTATCTGTTTTGTCAAATAAAATATCATTAATTGCAAAGTAGGCGCTATAAGGATTACCGGTTTCTTTATTTTTCCATGCCCTACCATCATATTTTGAAATATACATAAGAGAGCCTATCCACAAATTACCAGCAGGATCAACTTCAATTTCAGTATTCCATTGATCGCTTGGTAAGCCGGAATTTGCTGTATTGAAAACCTGGCATCTTTTACCATCAAATCTGCCTACTCCGCTGTATTGTGTTCCTATCCATAAATATCCTGAAGAGTCTATAGCAAGTGTTCGAATATGATTGTCGGGAAGATTTGCATTGGCTCTGTTGTAAAAAGTAAGAATGTCATTTTGTTTGTCTAATTTTACTAATCCTCCATTGGTACCTATCCACAATATATTACCAGCATCTGCAATTGCAAATGCTTCATTTCCAAACGTTAGGTTTAGCCATTCATTATTTTGGGCGTAAGATTGACCCATTATTTGAAGGATTGTAAATAAACAAATAATTTTTCCCATGTTTTCCTCCGATAAAAAGCCTTACCTTTAACTCGAAAGGTAAGGTTTTTTAATAAACATTTGTAGAGTAGGACAAGGGCGCAGTACCCGATTACAGGTCTGTTTCCCTTGAACCCTCATCAAACCGTACATGAGGTTTTCCCTCATACGGCTTTCCTAAATAATTTATACTTTCTGCTATAGCCATTGAACTCTATAGTCATAAAACAGTCCATACCTCTCATATATTTCTCCATTGGTTATTCTTTTCCAGCCATAACCTTTTCTTCCTCTGTGCCTCTGCAATAACCTTCTTATTCGCTTCATTACATAGTCACAGATTTTATTAAGCACTTTTGAGGCATTTCCAAGTCTATAGTAGCTTGTCCACCCAATAAGAAACTTGTTTAGGTTCCTTATCTGGTCTTGTACTTTCAGCGGTATCTTATGGCTGACAAGTTTCCTTATCTGCTCTCTGCACCGCTTTTGACTCTTGGGGCTTGGACTCACCAGTATTAGTCTTTTCTTTGTCTTCTTGTTCTGTACTCGGTGAAACTGGAATCCTAAGAACTCTACCTTCTTATCTTCCTTTAGATTAAGTCGTCTGCTTTTCTCCTTGTTTAGCTTCAATCCTAATCTATCCACATAGCTTTCAAGTATTCCTATTCCCTTTTCCAGATTCTTTTGTGCAAGTATTACCATATCATCTGCATATCGCACTATATGTATCGAGCCTTTACTGATGCTCTTTATCCCCCCTCTCTCAAATGCTTTATCCACCGGATGCAAATATATGTTTGCCAACAGCGGGCTTATTACCCCGCCCTGTGGTGTGCCTCTTTTGCTCTGATAATGCTGATTATCCTCCACGTATCCGCAGCTTAACCACTGCTTTATTACATGAAGTATTCTTCCATCCGAAATCCTTCTTGCCAGCAGCCGCATTAGCTTCCAATGCTCTACTGTGTCAAAGTATTTCTCCAAGTCAACATCATAGATTTCCTCACACCCCCAGTTCAGGTATTTGTATATTTCCCTTATAGCATCATGCGCACTCCTGTTCGGTCCGAATCCATAACTCGATTCCGAGAAGTCTGCCTCGAATACCGGTTCAAGTACCATCAAGAATGTCATCTGTACTATACGATCTCGAATGGTCGGTATACCTAACGGCCTTTTCTTTCCATTCGCCTTCGGTATATACACCCGCTTTACCGGCCTTGGTTTGTACTGGCCTTCTTTCAGTTCTTCCTGTAGTTCTGCTAAGTACTCGATTATTCCCTTCTCATTTATATTTGAAAAGGTTATTCCGTCTACTCCACACGTTCCACCATTGGCTCTGACTCTGCGATAAGCTTCTTCCAATATGTCTGAACGATATGTTTTATCGTACAGACTGTAGAACCTGAACTTCGGGTCAGCTTTAGCTTTCTCGTACAGCTTCCTCCGAAACTCCTGAATCTTTTCTTCTCCGGCCAACCGGAACTGTCTTATGTTTGTTAGCTCTTGCAATACACACTCCGTTATTTCTTTGAAAGCTATTTCCCGATATTCATCGGGATGAGCCTTCGGCTCAATTTAGCAGAGACCCTTTCCTAAGGTAATGTTTTGCTGCATTACCTTCTCGTCCCTTCCACTGCCGGGACACCGGTACTACGGTCTCATCCGCCACCTTTCCTACTTGCCCGTCCTTTGGCGGACTCAATCTCACTTCGTTTCCTTATAGAGATTGCCTTTCTCTGCAGAAGGAAATTCTTCTGCGTAGGGGAAGGCTTCCCAAGTTCCTGGATATTCTTTCCGACCATGTCGTCACTAACACCCCGGAGATGTCACTAAACCCAGCTCTAATCGTTCCCGCCAAGGCGGGATTTAGTGATGCTGACTTCGCTCATAAAATAACGTCTCGTCCATCTCTTCTCTTGATTTTTACGAGGCTACCTTTGTGTTCATTCTCATTACAACCTGGTCTTTTGCGTCGCACCCTTTCTTCCCGATTTAATCGGGAGTGATTACTTTGTCAAGCCGCTTAGACAGTATTCGTTTCCAATTACTATCCGGCTTCTCGCTACGTGGCTTTAGAGTTTTACCATCCCGACCTTGTCGGGAGGACTTGCCCCGAACGCCTTCGGGGCTCACCCAATTAGAATTCTCCAAGCTTTCCTTGGCGCTCATTTCATTAAAATCATCTTTCTAACTGTCCGTTTATTACCGACTTGAATGGAATAGAAATAAATTCCGCTCACAAGACTGGTTCCGTTAAATTCCACTTGATGTTTCCCAGCTGATATATCATTATTCACAAGCGTCGTTACCTCCCTTCCTAAAATATCGTAAACCTTTAATATTACATGGCTGAAAGCTGATAGCTGATAGCTGATAGCTGTAGTTGGATTGAAAGGGTTCGGATAATTTTGGAACAGTATAAATTTATCTGCAACGCTGCTCTTCATTTTTTCCTCAACGCCCGTAACTATCTCCGAAAGCGGCCTGCTCCAAATTTCGCCGTTCAAAGAGCCGGCAAATAATTTTGAGCCGTTAATGGCTAGGCAGTAAATATAGCCGTCGGTTAATCCGGTATCCACCGGAGACCATACCGCACCGTTGTTAACGGATACGAATACGCCCTGCCCCGAAGTTCCCACCAGTAAATTAGGATGAAGGATTACCAGTGCGCGGATGTAGGTGTTGGTAAGTCCCGAGTCCAGCAAGGTCCAGAAAAAGCCGTTGTTGGACGAAACGTAAACGCCCTCGTCGTTGCCGAAGAAAATGTTGGGACCGTCGGTAGCAATAGTGTAAATGAACAGTTTATTAATTCCGTTGTTGCTTTTAGTCCAGCTGGCGCCGAAATCGTCAGAAAGATAAATTCCGTCTCCCCAGGTGCCTGCAAAAAGCCTGTTGCCTTTAATGCCGAGCGAACGGACATTTAAATCGGTCAGCCCGTTTATATTCTGTGTCCAGGTCTTCCCGTAATCGGTGGAAGCATAAACGCCGCCGCCCCAGGTGCCCGCGAATATAGTTGAGTCTAGAGTTACGAGAGAATAAATATAAGGATTAGTTAAGGTAGCGCCGGAGTTGTTCCAGGTCTTCCCGTTATCGCTTGAGATGAAGATGCCGCTGCCGTATGTTCCTACGTAAAGATTATTCTTGTAAGCCATTATTGTATTGATATCGGAGGCAGTCAGCCCGGAATCGATATATACCCAGCTGCCCCCGTTATCCTGCGAAAGATAAAGATTGCCCCCTAGAGTACCTGCGTAAATATTTGAACCGCTTGACTCCAATGAAATTACTCTGCCTGGCAGTGCGCCGTGCCCGCCGGGAGGATTCGGCAAAATGGTCTTTGTCCATTGAGCCGTCAACAAGTTTGAAGATAATACAACCAAGCAGATTATGGCGAATGGTAAAATAGTTCTTTTCATTTTAGTAACCTAGCTTCTTTAATATGTTATTAATTTCCATCGTTATTTACAATAGTCCCAATGCATTACTTAATTAGTATCATCATGCGTGTTTGAGAAAAAGACCCTGCAGTTAACCTGTATAAATATATTCCGCTGGGCAAAGATGAGCCATTAAACTCAACTTTATATTTTCCTGCAGGCTTCTCTTCATTAACAAGCGTAGAAACTTCTCGCCCCAAAATATCATACGCTTTCAAAGTTACATGGCTGAAAGCTGATAGCTGATAGCTGATAGCTGTTTCCGGATTGAACGGATTGGGATAGTTCTGGTAGAGATTGAAATCTTCCGGTGCATTATAATCAGGCTTCTCCACATTTGTTGCCGGTGAGCCGTTAAAGAATCCCGCTAGCAAAACCAGAGGCGCGTTCCAGTTAATTGCTATCTCGTTGGAAGCATAGCTGTTCTGGTCGTCAAGATAGCAAAGCGCAGGCGGAGTGCTGCTGTTAAAAGCGCTCTTAAGCGCCGGGTCATCAAGGTACTGGTCAGGCCCTCCGGCCAGCAAGCCCGGTACCGGCTCTATAATCCCGTCCGATGCCGAGGGCCTGTGGTGCGGATGCATCGGAGAGCGGCTTCCGGTACCTGTAACATATGAAATGTTATTTCCGTTTACTCCCAATATGTAGTTCAGTTGTTCCAGCGCAGCATTATAATAATAAATATTTTTATTCTGAACGTAGCCCATAATTAATATTATTGCCCGGTTAAGAACTTCAGAGTTACTGCCCCAATAAAACTCTCCGGGCTTTAAGACCAAATTTAAGCTGTTACTGTTGCTCATCAGAAGGTAGTAAGAGCAAAGATTATCCAGAGAAATTTTCAAATTGTTCTTTACAAAATTATCTGCGCTGCTCTGGCTGCAAAACAAGTAAGTAAGCTGCGCCATGCTGTTAACGTTCTGCCAGCCCATTTCGTAGCTGAACAGGCCGTTATCGCTGTAGTGCGAAACGAAATAATTATTATAATTTGAGCCGCCGGTAGTTGCAAACAATTCGGCGGCGGCCCAAAGCCTTTCATCGCCGTCGCCGGCATCCCCGTATTCGCCCGTGCTTGTCCCAGCCGGATTATGAAACCCTCCCGGCGGTACAATCGACGGATTCTGTTCCAGGAATGTCCACGCGCTTTTTGCAGCCGATAAACATCTATCAGAAAATTTTTGATCGAATGAGGAATAAATTCTTGCGGCTCTGGCCATAACAGCGGCAAAGTCGGCAGTTGCAGTGGAAGAGATTTGATATATATATCTTTTATCCGTATCCTGGCTGGGCATTTCGAACGGCTCAAAAGTCTGCCGCGTAACTTTAAAATAAACTCCGCCTGAGGCATCCTGCATTTTAAGCAGCCAGTTCAGCTCGTACCTGGCTTCGTCAAGAATATCGGGAACCGAGTTCCCGCTTTCAGGAATATTTAGATCGTCGAACCGGAATTTACCGGGAAAATATTCGTAAGCCATAAGTAACGTTCCTACAGTTATGCCTGCATTCACTACGTACTTACCGTAGTCGCCCGCATCGTGCCAGCCGCCGGTAGTCTCAAGAGTTCCGCTCATTCCCGTAGACGAATGGAAATAACCATCGTTCAAATGGCAGCCTCCCCTGGCATACAACCCGGCGTATTGCGGAAGGAGAGCCATGCCGCATCTTTGAAAATAAAATCCCTTAAGCGATTCATAAGTTACATCCTTGTATACCGAATCCGAAATTGAAAAATTATAAGAGCTGTCCCCTCTGCCGGTCTTTATAAAATACACACCCGGCCTGGAGAATGCCGAAAAATCTCCCTTATAAATTGAGAGTCCCGTATTCGGGTCATCTGAAGTTAAAAAGACGAGGCTGCCGGTATAAAAAATTTTCCCGCTGCTTTTTTCAATAACATAAAAGCTGTCTGCCTGCTGCGTGGCGTACACATATTTTACCAAGCCGGGTATATACCCGGCCTGATTTACAAAGACGTTTCCCGGATTAGAAAAGGTTAACGGCAAAAGTATTATTGCCGTTAATAATCCAAACTTCATTAGAAAGAAATTCCCAAAGTGAATTTTTGAATATTATTTAATCTTCCGAAATTCTGATAAGCGTAATCTAATTTTACTGCAATATTGCCGAGCAGTATCTGCTTTAGCCCGAAGCCGAGCGCAAAGGATTCTTCGGAATCCTGAAGGAACAAAGATTTATATCCTCCGCGTATCGCAATTATATTGTGAAAGACGTACTCACCGCCTATATTCACGCTTTCGTAGTTGTCGCTGGGATGAAGAGCATCTACGGCAATGGTTAATTTATTGTTGTCGGTGGAAATGGGACTGTACGCAAGACCCACTCTGAAATTCAGCGGAAGCGACCAATAATCGGTACTCAGGTTTGCAGGTATTTTACCGTTGTTGCCGGTAGTCGTCAAGTCGGGATCGTAAGTAACAAGCGTGGTGTTGCCCTGCATCTGCATTTTGGTCCCGAAGTTTGAGATCGACATGCCGAGCATTATTCCGTCGAACGGCGTTCTGTACTGAACTCCGAGATCCATTGCAAAGCCTACTGCGCTGGCTTCCCAAATTGATTGATAGATAATTTTCGGATTAAACCCGATCGCAAAATTATCGGTCAGATTCATAGCATAACCCAGGCTGAATGCTATATCCGATGCGGTAAATATCTGCCCGGTTCCGTTGGGAGCGTCTACCGTTGTTACTTTCATATCGCCGTAAGATGAAGATAAAAAGCTGAAGCCTACAGTACCCATTCCGCCTAGGTTGTATGAGGCCGCAATGTAATTGTAAGCTACGTCCGCCAGCCAGTCGGTATGATCGAACATAACTCCTACTCCGTCAATCTTGGCAAGGCCGGCAGGGTTCCAGAAGAACGCACTCTGGTCATCGGATACTGCTACAAATGCGCTTCCCATAGCCGTAGCCTTTGCACCCTCACTTATGGAAAGAAATGATGCGGCCGTTGTACCTCTTTTCGAAACATTAGCAACGAAACTGCTTTGGCAAAAGGCCATGGAAGAAACTAAGACTAATGCCGATAAAAAAATAAATATTCTGATTTTCATCTTTTGTCTCCGCTATTTAATTACGGCAAATTTGCCAATGTATTCGCCAATGCCCGGCGCATCCACGTGGAAGAGATATATCCCGTAAGCTACATCCATCCCGTCCTCCGAAATTAAATTCCACGATATCGAGCCGCCGTTATTCAAATTCGAATCGTCCTTGTAAAGAGTCTTTACAAGCGCGCCGGCTATTGTATAAATTTTAATAGTACACTTTGCAGGCAGATTTATAAAGTCTATCTTCCTGTCTCCTCGCCCGGTGGGATACAGCGACCTCGGCTCCCACGATGCGGTCGATATGTACGGGTTAGGAACAACCGAAATATTGGAGAGACTCTTTCCCGCCAGAGAATTATCTACAGAGGACGACTTTGTAGTAAAGCTGAAATAGTCTCCGCTATAGAACGGCTTCTTTGTATAGATGCGGAATATATCGCCTGCCTGGGGGAAGATTGGAGACAGCGCGGGGTTGAACGGCGGCTGGTAATGTATCCTCCAGGAATACTTAACCTGGCTGCCTATCGGCTGAATTAAAATAATATCGTCGCCTAAAGTTAAGGACTTGGATTTATCCGCATCAATTATCTCCGACTTAACCGTATCGCCGGTGTTCATATCGGTAATAATGTAGTTAACCGGAATTTTATTGTACGGAGTTGTTGCAACCGTATGATCGTAAAATTCCATCTGGTAATCTGCAGGCCACCTAACATCAAGGCTAGGCGATGTGTTATCCGGAATTACTCCCAGGTTAAGATTGCTCTTGCCTACATACCAGCCGGTTAACGTATCGTTTACAGAAACAGTAGTATCGTTGTTAAACGAGAATACTATACCGTCGAATGGAAGACTGTAAACATTGTTTCCAAAAGTGGCGGCGTCTACGGCATTCTGCACAGTGTCCGATGTGCCTTTATAATTTCTAACTATGCTATAATATTGAGTTCTGTAATTCGGGAAGGTGCCCTGTGAATTAAATAATATTTTATACTGGGCGCCGTCGTTTATTACCTCGGGGTTTAGCACCTGCGTATTAATATAACCGGTGCCTATTCCGCCTGCAACCCTGTTCAGGTTCCCTACAATCTGCGGCGGCACGTAACCTGCCACAGGTGCGTTGGGAACGGCTACCGCGCAGTTCTGATCGACAAAGGTTATATTGCCCGCAACATCCTGCCTTATAATCTTTGAGCACTCGGTAGGCTGTAGCCCCGTTGTGCCGAATGCGGTATCGCCCATTGTATAAGAGCAGACTGCGTAATAATAAGTCTTGCCGTTCTCCACAGTAGTATCTACAAACGAATGCTGAAGCCCTGTGTTGCTGCCGCGCCAGAATCTTGCGCCGTTTATTCCTACCGGATCGGGGCCTGCAATAGAATCAACCAGATCGAACTGGGCCATCGGCTTCCAGTAAGTAGGCTCGCCCTGGGAATCGGTAATCAGCTTATCGTCTTCAAACTGCGGCTCTTCACTTCTGTAAATAGTGTAGCCCTCAAAAGTTTTCTTATAGCCCTGCCTCGCATCGTTATGCTCAAAGCCGAGGAATGAATCCCTGGAATATTCGGCTATGTCGTTCCAGTACAAAAATACTTTTTGATTGCCTGCTACCGCATGAACAGTCGGCTTGTAAGGAGGCTTTGAAAAATTATAATTGGCGTTATAAATCTGCTGGACGGTTTCCTTGTGGAACAACAACTGGTTAAGGTCGTTTCCCATCAGCAAAGCCATCGAAAATCTTTCTCTTAGGCCTTTACCTAAAATGAAAGGACCGGAAGCAAACACAAGCGATATATTTGAATTCTGTACCAGGGTATCTCTGAATGCATTATTCATTGCATTCCACATTACATCGTCGTTCTTGCCCCAAAGCCCTGTAGGCCCGTGTGAATTATCAAGAACTTTAACTGTCATTGATGTCAATCCTATCTGATCAGATTCGTCCTTGTCGGTCTCATCAAAATGAGGCTCGCCGTGGGAAGGAACGCCGTCTCCCTCACCCTGGTCAGGGCCGGTATACCCTGGATCTGTCGGACCAATACCGTCTCTTCCAACATCATCGTTCAACGGCTCGCCGGGGTCCCATTTGCCGTTCCCGTTCAAATCCGAATACGGAACCCAGTTGTGGTTGTTGTCTATGTTGTCATCTCTTCTTTCGTCTATCATTCCGTCCTGGTCGTTGTCAATTCCGTCGTATGCATTACCAGGACTTTCCAGATATGCAAAGCCAAGATAGCCGGTCTTCCAGTTGCCCGGATTTCCTATTCCGCCCGGCGCCCAGCAGTAAGCAATATCGAGCAGAGTATTGTAATAAGCGCTGTTCGGCGGCTCGGAAGAATTTGCGCCGCCTACCCCGGGATCGGCGTAAAACCCGAAAGCCGTGCTGTCGTAAGTATGGTCTGAAAGATTTACGATATCATAATGCCAGAAGATACAGTCCTCGGCAAGAACATGCGACCACTGGAAGCCGCGGACTTCAACTCTTAAGCCCAGCCCTCCTCTGTTTGAGTCGCTGGCAATAGGATAATAATTGTAAGGGGCGCGGGTGTATTTTTTATCCTGTGAATCATCCATAACAAAGAAAGTTTCAAAGTCTGCGTTGGATACTCCCTTGCCGAAGTAGCCGTACCATTTACCGTTCCAGGAGGGGTCCAGGTCCAAAGCAGCGGGCCATTCTGTTGGGAATGTAGTCGTATCGATGTTTACTGCAGGGCTAGTGCTTCTGGGGTTCTGGTATCCGGGTACAGGCTCCAAGCCCCAATGCACTCCGGTTACCGGGTCCTGGCTGTCATATTCCCTGTACCTTGTAATAAGAGGATTCACTCTGTATCCGGTGGGAGTAGTAACTTTGGCAGCGATAAGAACCGCAGTGCCGTCAAGGTTGTTGTGCCCGGTTCCGGCAGGCCATTCAACCGAAGGCGCAAACTGCCAGTAGCCTACTTCTCCGTAACTGTAGAACAGGGTATTTATTCTGTTGCCCACCATGGTGCCTTCCCTTTCATACTGGGAATTTCCGTACGGCTCTTTGCGGTAAAGCGCAATCCTCGGATCGGTTTGCCCGATATCAATCTGAGCAAATGACACGCTGCACAGAACACTTAAGAATAATAGAGTATCAAAAAGCTTGAATTTCATTATGCATTCTCCAAATCGATTTAGTTAAAATCCCACGCTTAAACCAAGGCGAACCTGTCTCGGCGCCGAGTAGCTGGTTGGATCGTTTATGTACTGCTGAAGAGTATTAAGACCGATAATTGTTCCGGCCGTATTTATGTCCTGATTCAGCAGGTCGTTTGCTCTGCCGGTAGCCGAGTTAACATTCACTTCGTTCTTTATATCCAGAAGGTTGTAGATCAAAGCGAACAAGTTCAATTCTATTCCTTTAATTTTAAATGTCTTCTGCGCCCTCAGATCCACGTTGTAAGTAGGCGGCTTTAGGCCGTTGTTCTCAAAGCGCAGGCCTTGAGATATCCTTACGTCTTCCGTGTACGGGAACCCTGAGCCATAGTTGAAGATCATCCCCATATTCCAGTCGTTTGCCTGCCCTATGTTGGCGGAAATATTCAGCGTCGATCTTTGATCCCAGTTTAGCGGAACAAATGTCTTGTTTGTTTGAATAGGAGGATTGGTCTGGTTATTATAATATACCGACATCGGGTCCGATGCGTCGCCTTCGGCAAGCTGGTAGGTATAATCCAGCTTTATGCTGAAGAAATCGGAAAATCTTTTATCCAGGGTTACTATAAATCCTCTTACGTTTGCATAATCTCTATTTATGTAACGGGCATACTTATTACCGTGGTAGGTATTTATAATTTCCATTCCAAGCAGGTTCCTTATGTCCTGATAGTAAACAGTAAAGTCTAGCGAAAGGTCGGATGCAAGCGCTTGCTGCAGGCCGAGCTCATATTTTACCGTTCTCTCCGGCTCTAGATCGGGATTGCCCATAACTGTAGATAATGAACCGTTGGGCATTATTATCTCATCGGAATTTACGTATAGATTCGAGAAGCTGGGTATCTGGAAAAAATGCCCGTACGAAAAATGTATTATCCCTTTGTCCGTTATAGGGAACGATATTCCGAGGCGGGGGCTTAGCTGGGTCTTGGCGCCTGCTTCTTTTAATTTACCCGCGTTGAGAAAGTTCATGTCCCTTTCGGGGTTGCTAAGATCTACAAGATATTGAGAGTTGGATCTAAAATAATCGAAGCGCAGGCCGAAGTTGATAATCATTATATCGTATTCGGCCTTATCCTGTATATAAGCCGAAAACGTTGTAGGATATTTTGTATAAGCCTGGTTGCCCGGCGAGCCTAGCTGCGGGTAAAGAGGAGTATAAACCGAATCGATTATCGAGCCTGTATTCGGGCTGATCAAATTATAGTCGTGGTTGTACAGCTTGTACCAATCTGCTTCTATGCCTACACCTATTTTATGTTCCCTGGTAACCTGGGCGTTCAACTGCCACTGCAGAATGCTTTCAATTGTCTGCCTCTCATAGCGGCTTGACTGCTGGCCGCCGTACTCGAACGTGTACCCGGAAATGGGAACTCCCTGAGCGGGGTCCACATATCTCGGATCGTTTGGATCGCCGTAAACGTACCCGCGGTAATTGTACCTGTTAACCGAAAACTTTAACGACTGGTAGACGCTTTGCGAGACAATATTTGAAATCTGAAAGCTGTGGACCCAGTCCATCGAGTAATTATTCATTATGCCGTCGGGGTTCCATGCCCACTGCTGGCTGAAATATTTATTCCAGTCCTTATTCCAGAATATGCTGTAGGAGAATTTTATATTAGGAATAAGATAGGTTAATTTGCCGTTGAAGGTATATCTCTCGGTCGGGTTCATCGGAACGTAAGAGCTGTCGCCGGAGTTCATAATAATCGGGTTGCCGCTGGCATCTTTAGGACCGTTCAAAGGATTATCCGATACCCTGAAAATTCTTCTTCCGTACAGATAGCCGGGGTCGTTAAAATATCTGCCGGTGGTAAAAAATGTTAGATGCGGGGAAATCATCGAAGGCCCGCTTAAGCTGAACTCGTAATCCTTGGTTCTTAGATTTGTAATCTTACCTACGTTTGGAAATAGGCTTGTACGAGAAGTATAATAGTCTCCGGTGTACAATGAAAGCATTCCGTGAAAATCCTGCGAGCCGTCCTGGGTAACTATATTTACAACGCCGGACATTGCTCTGCCGTATTCCGCATTAAACGTTCCGCTAATAACTTCCATTTCTCTAATAGACGAATTTTCAATTTGGATTGGAAGCGATCCGTTGAAGGCATCGGTAACAGGCACGCCGTCTACAAGGTAGGAAACTTCATCGGAGCGGCCGCCTCTAAAATGGCCGCCTACAACGCCCGCCTGCAGGTTAATTATTTGTCCCACGCTTTCAACCGGCATCATTTTAATTTCGTTTGCCGAAACCGTAACCGAGGTAGAAGTTAAATCTTTTTGCACTAGCGGCCTCTGGGCAGTAATAACAACTTCCTTTGCATTAATGGCGGTTATATTAAGCTTTACATCCAGCCTAAATGTTAAATCAATTTTTATCGGAACCTTTTTAACCACAACTTTCTCGTATCCTATCGAGCTAATAACTACCGTATAATCTCCGGGAGGAATATTGTTGATATAATAATAACCGTCCACGTCTGTAGCCGCGCCCATATAAGTGCCTTCAATAACCACATTGGCGCCTACAACCGGCTCGCCCGATTTAGCATCGGTTACTCTGCCGGAAAGCTTTCCGGTTGTACCCGCAAATACGGCCAGCGGCATAAAGCTTAGAAGGAAGATTATTAATATAAATCCCCGCACCTTCTCAATAAGATATTTAAAGATAAGTTCATTCAAGTTGTTATACTTACACATGGTCTTTTTCCCAATTAGTAATAGAAATAATTAATCGAGATAAATCGATATTTAAAAGCGCAGCCCTGTATTGCCAGGGCTGCACCGCAAAGAATATTATTTAAGCAGTATCATCTTTTTAACGCTCTGGAAGCTTCCCGACTGAATGCGGTAGAAATAAACACCGCTGGAAAGTCTCGATGCGTCGAAATTAATTGTATAGCTGCCGGCAGCCTGGTACTGATTTACCAAGGTAGCTACTTCGCGCCCGAGTATATCATATACCTTTAAGGCAACCTTGCCCGGCTTCATAATAGAATATTGAATGCTGGTAGCCGGGTTAAACGGATTAGGATAGTTCTGATCTAGCCTGTAGCTGTTAACCGTCTGGTTGCGGTCTGTAACGCCGGTAGTTACTTCCCATTTATTGCCAACCCAGGTATAAGTCCAAACGGCAACATTAGACCACGAATTGCCGTTTGCAGCCGAAGAATAATCCAGCTGCCCGTCTCTTTGTGTAGCGCCCGGACTAACGTTGTTAATTTCGAAATCAATAGGAATCCTCATTCCTTCCTGGGGGACGAATAAATTATCTGAGCGGGTAGCGCCGTTATCGGCTTTTGTTGCCAAGTCCGTCCACGGTATTCTTGCCTCTACATTGTAGCCGGCAAGAGGATCCGGGAACCTAGCGGGATTCCATGCATAATTAGATCCGTATAGCTCAAGCGAATCAACACCCATGTTGTCTATTCTTATGTGCTTCTGAGAAAATCTTAAATGATAATCCGGCTGGGCGCCGCTTTGCAAGCCGGTATGTGAAGCGCCGTGCCAGTTGTACAAGCCGATAAATAAATCGGGGCAGGTGTTCAAGTAAGAATTTCCTATGGCATCCAGGTTAGGATCGTAATAAACGTTGTTTGTATTTACATGGAATGCAACGTACAGATAACTTGCATCCATAGCCATGTAAGCATCTGCAGAGCAAACGGTATCGTTTGGAATGTTAGTGTTCTGAACAACAGTTCCGCTGTGGTCGCTAGGATACATTCTGAAAGGAGCTATTCCCGCCCATTCGCTCAGGTCTGCATCTGCAGCAAAGTTTGAAGGCGCTCCCCAGTGAATTGTGGTTACGCCCTGGGCCATGTTGGTTATTGCAGTAGGTGTACTGCCGGGTGTACCTAATATTCCGGCATCGCTGCGGCATACAACAGCATAATAATAGGAAACATTCTGGTTGCCGCCGGGCGCCAATAATTTATGTACTGCCAGATCGGTGCCGTGCATAATACCTGTTGCAGCTATTTCAACTCCGGGTGCGGTTATATCGGTTATCGGGTTGAATGAATAATAAACATTATAAGTTTCGTTTTGCTGACCCGAAACATCGGTCCAAATAATAGTGTTGGTATTATTGTTATTCGTTATAACCGATACGCCTGTAGGAGCCGGCGGAGGGATAATATTTATTTTCGGGTTGCCCGTCCATATATGTCCGAACAAAGCCACCTTGCCAGTAATGCCGAGTGCACTGTCGTTCTGAGTCATAATTCCGAATGTATTTACATTGGAAGGATCGAAGCCGGTTGTGCCGTCCTGCGGAACCATATCGCGCAGGGCGAATGCATAATCGTGCCAGAGAGTATCCTTTGCGGCGTTAAAGACTATACCAACTTTACCCACTCCGTTTTCAAACTGGGCTCTCAACGAATCGCCTACAGCATCCGTCTTCATGGAAAACTTTAAGCTGTCTGTTGCCCAACCTCCGGATAAATTTGCAGGCGTAACGAAACTGAATCCGAAACCGCACCAGCCGTTTCCGTATTGATCTCCCATAGTCCACTTCAATGCGTTTGAGTTGGGAACAGGGCCCGCGCCTTGCGCAACTTCTATTGAAGCATTTCCCCAGCTCCACGGAGTACCTAGTTGGGCCGGGATGGCAATACCGTTAAACACTATAAACGGAATAGCCTTGTTGCCGGAGCGTACAAAACCATCCAGCTTTACTTCCAGTGAATCGGCGGGAAGATTATCCGGGGCAGTATAGCCGGAAGTTATAAAACCGATATTCCAGCCAACGAGCTTATCCAGGTTAAGCTTATGGTCGTTATAAGTAAATCCGCCCCATGAAAAAGGAGCTTCGACAAAGCCGCTGTCTGCCGGTATAACGGTTCCGTTCTGCGAATTGATTTCGTGCAGCGGCACGTTAAGCTGGTACCAGTCGTGAACCGTATCTAGTACAGTGCCGTTCTCGTAAATATATTGTTCCAGCGGATCGCCCGGTGCATCCTGGTCTACCAGGTGAATTCTGAAAACCATGTACTGAGGATATTTGGGCCCCTTAACAACTTTAATCCATATCCTTAAAGTGTCGCTAGAGCTCCAATCCATCGTCTGACCTGAAGGAAGCCTGTACAGTAATTGAGAGTAGCTTCCCCAGGGATGAAATGCGCCGATGGCAGTCTTTACATCCAAAGAAGCAGCGCCTTCCACTTTGTCAGAAGAATCTTCCTTGACTGTCAGGTAGCTCGGTGCCGACTCTACGTTGCCTGTCCAAACATAATTTGAATCGGCAGGGACATTATCAAAACTTTCAACCGTGGACTGCTGAGCAAGCGATGAGATGCACCACGATAGAAAGAAAGCAATGATAGGTAAAATAACTTTTTTCATAGGTTATCTTCCTTATTAGTGATTGTATGTTAGTTAATTATTTGAACATTGATTAAGAAAACCATTAGAACCATAAGCTCCAAAGCCCGATTATTACTAAAAGGATAAAGGCCGACATCATGATGTTTACGCGCAGCGAGCCTTTGGTGGAGCTGCTGGAAAAATTAACAGCTAGTTCCGAAAAGCTGTTCGGAGCTAAATATTGCACAGATGATATTCTCGACTTCTTCTTGCCTTCCGGCAAATAGCTTAATGCAAGTATTATTACCGTACAGAATAAAAACAGGAAAATAGAAAAATGTAAAAAGTTAACGCTTACTATTGGTGAAAATAAACCCATGCTCTGCAGGTTAGTCCCGAAAACCAGCTCCAGTGTAAGACGCAGGAAGCCGATCCCCTCGCCGATTATTAATGTAGTGATAGCTGCCTTTGCATTTACCTTCTTCAACAAAAAGCCCCACAAAAAAACAGCCGTTATGGGCGGACTTATATAGCCCTGCAGGCTTTGTAAATAAAGATAAACCTGAGAACTGATCAGCTTGACAAGAGGAACGCAAATTATTGCGAGGATAACTATAACCGTTGTAGATAACCTTCCGACAAGAACCAGCTCCCTCTCGGATGCATCCGGGTTGTTCACTTTATAAAAATCATTCGTAAACAAAACCGACACCGTGTTGAATATACTTGATAACGACGACATAATAGCCGCCAGCAGGCCTGCTAATACAATTCCCTTTATTCCGACCGGCAGAATATTACTTGAAAGAAGCGCGGGGTAGGCCTCATCCCCCTTAACATTCGGAAACAATCCCGCAGCAATTAATCCCGGCAGAACTAAAATAAAAATCGGCAGAACCTTTAGGAGCGCCGCAAATAACGATCCTCTTCTCGCATCGTTAATCGATTTTGCGGATAAGATTTTCTGGATGAAATATTCATCCGTTATCCAGTACCAGAAAGCCAGAATAGGTGCGCCGAATATTACGCCCGTCCACGGGTAATCGGGGTCCTTAATCGATTTAAACATATTGAAGAAATCGGCAGGCAGTTTAGATTCTAATCCCGAGAATCCGCCTACGGCTTTTAAACCGAATATTGTAAGCAGCAGCGCGCCGACTATAAGAACAACCGCCTGGAAAACATGCGTCTTCATTACAGCAGTTGCACCGCCGAGCACGGAATACAAACCGGTAAATAAAATTATCATTATGGCGGATGTATAAATATTTAGCCCGAACATCTGGTAAAACAAAATTCCGCCCGCAAAAAGTGTAACCGATATTTTTGTGAAGATGTAAATTACGATTGAAATAATTGCGAAGGGTTTTCTCAGCGACGGATCGAAGCGCTTCTCTAAAAACTCCGGAGTAGTAACTACGCCGGCCTTTATATAAATAGGCGCTATTATCCAGCCCAGAAGGATAAGGATAAAAATAGCCATAAGCTCGAACTGGCCGACTGCCAGGCCCCTGGCGGCACCTGCGCCTGCAAGACCGATAAAATGTTCGCTGGAAATGTTGGTTGCAAAGATTGAAAAGCCAACAGTTAACCAACCCATTTTTTTACCGGCAAGAAAATAATCCGTATAGCTTAGTTCTTTCTTGCCCGAGTAATAAAGACCAAGGCTTAAGACTATAATTAGGTAAACTAAAAGAATAAGGCTATCTAAAAAAGTAAAATCAACTTGCAAATAATTTTCCGTATTTTTTTTTGTTAAATCTCACAAATAATGCCAATTCTAATTTTGTATGCGGGAGTAAGAATCAAATGAAAAATGAAATGGTAAAAATCTGCATGCAGTCTTTCTTATTAAATTGATAAAACATGATTTATTATTCTAATAAAATATTACTTGAGAAAAATTTAACGCAGTCTGCAAGCTGCCGAATTATTCTTTTACATCCGCAGCATAAATTTCCCAAGCAGCATTAAAGGTTCGCAGATTAACCTTAAATGCTGCCTAAAGATTTTATAACGCTAGTGTACTGCCACTAACGCTTCTTTACATCGGACTTGGCTGTCACGAACCATTTCGTAACAGAAACAGCGTCAGTCACGGTTTGGACCGTGACTGCCCTGTAGAGTTATTTCTGTGGCAGTACGCTAGTTACCTGTTTAATTCCCTATAGTTATTATTTAAGCAGAAGTAATTTCTTAGTAGATACAAAGCTTCCACCGCCTGCAGTTTGCGCCCTTAATTGATAAAAATAAACTCCGCTTGCAAGAGGCGACGCATCGAAGCTTATTAAATATTTGCCTGCAGCTTTTTGTTCGTTCACCAGAGTCTTCACTTCCCTGCCCAGTTCATCGTAAACCTTTAATGTTACATAGCCGGGTGAGGACAGCTGGTAGCTTATGGCTGTAGTTGGGTTAAACGGATTCGGATAGTTTTGGAACAACTCAAAATTTTCCGGTGAAGCTTTGCCGGCAGGGCTTTCATTTACGCCGGTTATTGTACCGCCGTTATCAAAATACGGTTTGTAAGTGCTGATTAGGAACGGCCCGACCTTCTTAATAGTCTTCCTATCCATCGTGTAAATGCCCATTGTCTGCAGACCGGTCTGGGCAGTGTACCAATCGAATGCGCACCACCAGGTTACACCCATTAAAGGCCCGGCGGCGTTTACGGTGCCGTTCGATTTTAACGCAGCTTCTTCTGCAAACGCTTTAAATGTAAGATAGAATACCTGCGCCTGCTGCAGCTCGGTGCTTCCAGTTTGAGTTGACCAGTAGCCGAACTCCGTATCGAGTATCGGCTTGTTGGGATGATCGAGGTTGGCATTAATTATAAATTGCTTTGTCCCGTCATAGTAAGTACCGCCGTGGAAAATGCCGAAGTACATGGTCCACCCCATCAGATCGCAATTGTCCTGGGAAACATCTTGCGGCCCCGGTCTGTCTGCCGCTGCCGATTCGGTTACAAGCCTGCCGTCGTTGTAGTTCGCCTTAATATCATCATTAATTGTTTTTATGTATGCAGCCCTGTTGGGAACATCGAGGCATTCGTTGCAAGTACTCCAGAATAAAATAGAAGGCCTGTTGTAATCTCTGAATACCATTTCCCTGAACATCTGCTGGTGCACATGCCTGTCGTTATTTTGAATTGCCCATGCCTGCGGATCATCAAACCACCAGACGGGGATCTCTTCAAGTATTGCAAAGCCCAGCCTGTCGGCTATTAAATAAGTGTAAGGATCGTTCGGGTAATGAGCAGTTCTAATCATGTTCGCGTTTAAACCTTTAATAATCACAAGGTCCGAATATATTACGCTGTCTGGCATTGCTCTGCCGTATAGCGGGTGATCTTCATGCCGCGCAACGCCGGTAAAGAAAACAGGCTTGCCGTTAAGCAGAACTTTGGTACTGTCCGTTACTACCGTGCGGATTCCAAATTGCGTATAGTATTCGTCTATTACCTTGCCGCTGTCTTCCAAAGTTATTTTCATTACGTAAAGATTAGGATACTTAGGAGACCACAGCAAAGGGTTATTTACTTTTAACTGCGTCTGCCAGACCGCAGCAGAATCGTTGCCAATCGATAAGGTGCCCTGTATGCTTCCCGAAACCTGCGCTGGCAGCCCGACCAAATCGGAAGCCTTATCCGATTGAATGTTGGTTGAATCGACATGAGCATTATAAATATCTATGTGGACATCGGCATTTGCAGGCAACCCGCTTTTATTAAGCAGAACTACGGTTGTCTTTAAATTTCCCGCCGTATCTAGCGGAACTATATTTGCGCGGACTATCGAAACCGGGTTTGATACTTCAAGATACACATCGTGAATAATACCGGTGTAGTTATACCAGTCGCAGTTATAGTAAGGCACAATATCCAATCTAGTGCCCCACGGCGGATTATCGACTCTTACCGCAATTGTATTTGTACTATCGAAATTAAGATACTTTGTAACATCAAAAGCAAAAGAAGTATATCCGCCTTCGTGGTAACCAATGTAATAGCCGTTAATCCAGATGTCCGCAGTGTAGTTAACCGCGTAGAACATCAGCTTGAAAAATTTTCCTTTTAAGCTATCGGGCAGGTTAAATGTACGGCGGTACCACACCCCATCCTGGTAGTATTCCGGAGCTACGGGATAAGTATGCATCTGGTTTTCAACCGACGGTATATACTTTGTTTGCCAGCCGCTGTCGTCATACTCCGGCTTAAAACGGTTCTGGGCTTCGGCAATAAGATTTGCATAGCCGGCAGAGTCCCTTGCTGCAAGGGAAATATCATGGTCGGCTGTAAACCTTTGCTTCTTCCAAGTGCCGTCTAAATTTATGATCTGCCTGTCCTGCTTTTCGAATGTCGGCACCGGCATTCCGTTCTGGTAAGGTACGCTTACACCGTTAATGTTTTTTAATGTGAAAGTTGTTTTTAGTGTAGCTGTCTGCGGGAATAATAAAGCATTGATAGAGAGGAAGAAAATAAAAGAAATTAAGAGATCTTTAATGCCGTAGCCTTTGACCATATTTTAAACTCCGGTAAATTGTATTAGCTCTTTGTTGAAATATTTTATTGATTACCTTAAATCCGCTTTAAAGAAAATTTTAAAACCTTAAATAACAGGAAAGCCTTCTCTTTGGAAGAAGGCTTTCCGCAACAACAAAAAAAGGAGTAAGTCTACTTCCGCTTACTAATATTAAAAAGCATAAATAATGCCATAGTTATTATACGGCAGCAGATGTTGAATTATGCTAAAACATTGATGCGCACTTTAATCGGCATCTTATCTTATTAAATTGATAAAAGCCGCTTTATTATTCTAATAAAAAATTTTGCGGAAGCCACACATATTTAACTTACCTTAACTCATGTTACGCAGGAATACATTTTGATGTCCGCATTGTCATTCCCACGAAAGTGGGAATCCATTTTTTATCATATTTTCGCATCTTGGATACCCGCTTTCGCGGGTATGACACTCAAG
>JAKAJV010000050.1 GCA_021813585.1 Bacteroidota bacterium
TTTTAGAATAATGTAACATTTCATTACAACTCTTCAAAAAATATCCAGGAAATTATTACTGATTTTAGAGGTAATATTTACCTAAAGCTTTCAGTGCTACTCAAAAATACTTTAAAATTATGCATATTCTTTTTGGCATAATGATTGATGTTATGATTGGAAATATTTAATAATTAAAACCTTAAAAAGGGAAAATATTATGAAGAAAATAATTTTAACCTTAGCCATAGCAGGATTATTCTTATTCGGGTGTTCGGATGTTGGAGTTAATCCGAATATGCCTGCAAATAACAACCAGAATAATACAACCTTAAATAAAAAAGGGCTTTTGAACCTGGATTTGGATTCGCCGTTCTCCGTTACTCAAACTATTAACGGAGCAGAAGGCGGGACTATATCATTGGATAAATCATGGTTATTGGGAAGCGCTTCGGCAAGTCTTTTCTTTCCTCCCAATTCTTTTGAAGGAACAGAAACGATAACAATGACGGTGGATCCTTTAACTGCCTCGGTTTCTTTTTACCCGCATATGGTTTTTGAAAGACGTCTCAATTTAGATCTTTCATTTCAAGGGTTAGATCTGGTTTCGATGAATTTAGACTCTCATAAAGTGGATTTTTACTATGAGTCTGATGACGGGTTGCTTTCATTAATTAAAAACAACGGAGTAGACGTCGATGTCAGTACCGGAACACTTTCTGTAAAGAATGCAGGCTTATATCACTTTTCCAGGTATATTTTTGCAAAGTAGCTAAAAGAATATTTATTAAATCAACTGAGATCAATCTAACTATTCCTATTTTATAACAAATTGATGCTTGGGATTAAAGTGAATTCATTAAGTGAAAAAAGAAAACTTTTAATTGAGGATATACTAGAGCGTTTTTTTACAAGGAAAGAAGTAAATCAATTTTCTGAAAAATTCTTTGGTGAAAAATCACGTCTAAGATTAAGAGGCATAAAATCTTTAGATAAAGAACAAATAAATTTTGATATAAATCAAAATTCCATAGTCAATACACAGATTGATCTTTTAATTACTTACTCCAAATCCAGGCTCTCTCCGTACAAATTTATAGAACTGCTTCTTCTGCTAGGACAATACGCTATTACTATTGGGGAACTTGCCACTTCAATTTATATCCATGAAAAAATTATTAAAGGAACCAAAGCTGATAAAGATCTTACCAATTTTACTGCGTCGGCTATGCTTGCTTTAGGAGAAATTTACAGCCGGCAGGCAATCTGGGATCTTAGTTTTAAAAACATTAAACAGGCTTACGATCTTTTTGAAAAAACAAATGATCCTAAAGGCTGTGCAAGCTGCGAAAACCTGCTAGGTACAATTTACGGTGATTTGGGAGACCTAAAAAGCGCAAGGGATCATTTTGAAAAAAGTCTTGATTGGCTGGAAAATGTTTCCGACTCCGCACAGAAAGGTAAGCTTGAAATAAATATTGGTATAATTAATAACATTTTGGGCGATTATGAAGCTGCTCTATCTTATTATAGAAGGGCGCTTGTTAATTTTGAAAAGCTGCGTGATCTAAAAAGAATTGTTGAGATTAGACATAATATCGGAATGCTTTACACTAAAAAGAAACAGCTCAGCCTTGCTATAAAAGAATTTGACCGCTGCATCACGATTGCTATGCAAACAGGATATTTGTCTTCCGTGGGGCTGGCCTATTTAAGTAAAGCATTTATTTATACCGAACAAAAAGATTTTTATATAGCTGAAGCTTTTGCCGATAAGGCTTTGGAGATATGCAGGAAAATAAATGATAAGCTGTCAATAGCCGACCTTTATAAAATAAAGGGTATAATCTTCAAGAATCAAAAGAAATTCACCATGGCCGAAGACTATTTGCTGACCAGTCTTCGGTTAAATAGAGAATTAAAAAATCAACTTAACGAAACAGAAACCTCTATTGAATTGGGCAAATTGTACAAAGACCTAAATAGAAACGAAGACAGCGCTAAGTATTTTAAAAACGCACTTAAATATTATAAAAAGATAAATTCCTCTGTGGAGACGGAAAAAGTTAAAGAAATTTTACTAGCCAAATAGCCATTCCACTTCCAAAACTTCAACTTACCTTAAAATAATAACACTACACTTCAAAGCTAATAATAATAGCTTTTGTTTTTCTATTGAATTTTAATTATTTATCGCCTGGAAAAATTCGAATAAATATGTTTAGAACGCTATTTACAACGCTTCGTGCAAAAATATTGACAGGATACGTAGTAGTAATTATTATTATGATCTGCGTAATGATTTGGAGCTTGTATAATTTTAACAGACTGAATGAATCATATAGAACGATAATTGCACAAAATTTTTCGAGCATTGTTGCTGCCGATAATATGGTTAGGGCTCTTGACAACCAGGTGAATGGTTTGTTCTTAATTTTCAGTAAAGAAAATCCCATCCAGGGCAAAAGCCAATTTGAAAGTTCCAAACAAGATTTTTTTTATTGGCTCGATTATGCCCGTTCCGCCGCCACTTCACCGGACGAGATTGCAATACTGGACAGCTTAAACAGCCAATATAGAATATTCTTAACCGAGGTAAATTTTTTAATTACCATACCGCTTAATTATCCCGGCAATCTAAAGCATGAAGATGAATATGCAAAATCAATAAATCTTATTTCAAAAATAAAGGGAAAGTGCTACGAGCTTTTTGAAACAAACCACAGCTTTATAAAAAGAGCAGAAACCAGCGTTCAATCAATTACAAGGAGTGCCGCGTTTACAATGCTTTTTCTGGCAATTCTTGGAATAGTTTTAAGCCTGGTATTCAGTACAAAGTTCTCCAAGTTCATTGTAAAGCCGGTTAAAGATCTTACCAGATCGGTAAAACGTATTTCCGCAGGAAATTTCGATCAGTTAATCCCTTCTGAAGACTCAGATGAAATTGGAATTCTTGCAGATGAATTTAACAGCATGATGGGCAGATTACAGAGATACGAAAAGTTGAACATAAATAAAATTCTATATGAAAAAAGAAAATCCGAAATAATAATAGAAAGCATAAACGATCCCGTATTGATTGTGGATGCCGAGCTAAAAATACTTCTTGTTAATAAGGCATTTAACGATGAGTTTGGAAACGTATTGCCTGAAATAACGCTGCTTGACGAAATAATAAAGAATGAATCCGTTTTTGAAAACATTAAATCATTTGTATCAGGTAAAACATCCGCCATTCAAGAAAACCTTTACCAGGTTACCGATAGCGATGGGAACTTAAGATATTTCAAATTAAGATACTCAATTATAAATTTACCGGAAAGCGACATAAACACAGCGTTGATAGTATTCAGCGATATTACAAAATATAAAGAACTTGAAATATTAAAATCGGAATTTGTGGCCAAGGTTTCTCACGAGCTTAAAACGCCGCTTACTTCGATGGGAATGGCTGTCGGGATATTGAATGACGGAATTGCCGGGCATCTAACCGATAAACAAAAAGAATTAATTGAATCAATGCGGGATGATTACGATAGACTTAACCGCATGGTAAAAGATATTCTTGAACTTTCACGTATTGAATCCGGCGGCATTAAGCTCCAATTTGAAAAAATGGAAGTGAATGATTTGCTTAGAGAATGCGTAAAGACCTACACACTCCAGTCAAAGGAAAAAGAAATCAATCTTACCTTTCAACCGTCCGAGGAACAAATTTATATTACAGCCGACCATCATTACCTGATGAACGCAATTGGAAACTTTGTTGGGAATTCAATAAAATTTACTCCAAAAGGCGGAGAGATAACTATTTCTTCGGAGAAAAAAGTATTAGGCTTAATAATAACTATTTCAGATAACGGTCCTGGAATAAATCCTGAGTATCTAGATAAAATTTTTGATAAATTTGTACAAGTAAGCGGGAGCCGTCCTGGCAGTGTGGGATTGGGTTTGACTATCGCCAAAGAAATTATCGATCTTCACAACGGTTCAATAAATGTTTGGAGTAAGCCGGGCCAGGGCAGTAGATTTGAAATAACATTACCGGTATAAAATATGAGCAAAGGTAAAGTCTTAGTAATTGATGACGAAATAAATATTCTTAAAGTAATTGAGCTTTCTTTAAGTTCGCAGAATTTTCTTCCGGAAATTTTTAGCAACCCCCTAGATGCTTTAAAGCGTGCCCAGGAAATTTATTTTGATTTAGCCTTTATAGACCTTAAGATGGAGCCGATTGACGGTCTTCAAACCCTAGCACGTTTAAAAGCAATTTCGCCTGATACGACTTCTGTATTAATGACGGCGCACGGATCAATCGAAACAGCAGTTGAAGCTATTAAGGGCGGCGCTTATGATTATATTACTAAACCGTTCACTCATAAGGAATTTATTCATCTTGCCGACAGAGTTTTTGAGCACCACATTTTATTAAAAGAAGTAAAGGGCTTAAGAGAACAAGTTGAAGAAGATTACGTGTACGGGGAAATAATTTCCCACAACTTTCAGATGCGCGAAATTCTTAAGCTTAGTAAGGATATTTCAGACAGCGATATCCCTGTTCTAATAGAAGGCGAAAGCGGAACCGGCAAGGAGATGCTTGCACGTTATATTCATTCCAATAGTAAGCGGAGCGGAAGCCCTTTTGTACCAATTAACTGCGCCGCTATCCCGGAAAGCCTTTTCGAGAGTGAAGTGTTCGGACATATAAAAGGATCGTTTACCGGAGCCTCCAAAGATAGAATCGGCAGGTTTGAAATGTCTGACCAGGGGACAGTTTTTTTAGATGAGGTTGGCGAAATTTCCAAAGCAATGCAGGTAAAGCTTCTAAGATTTCTTCAAAGTATGGAATTTGAGCGTGTAGGTGAAAGCATTACCCGCAAGATTAATGTTAGAATAATCAGCGCAACAAATAGAAATATTGATGAAGATATAAAAAACGGCGAGCTGAGGGAAGATTTTTATTACCGCTTAAGCGGAGTTAGAATTAAGCTCCCTTCCCTTCGCGAACGAAAGGAGGATATTCCTTACCTGGCAGATTATTTCATAACAAAGCATTCACCGGAAAATGAACTGATAATTCCGCCGGAAACTTTGAAGCAATTGAATGATTACTCCTGGCCAGGAAATATCCGGGAATTAGAAAACGTTATAAATAGAGCAATTGTTCTTGCAAAGGATAAAATTATTAAGCCGGAATATTTACCAAACGAACTTAACAGCGACGGGAATAAACAATATACTTCACTAATGCCTACTTTAAGCGAAATAGAAAAAAATTACATAATTAATGTTTTAAAAACTCACCCCAATCCAAAAGAAGCCGCACAAATTCTAGGGATTTCATTAACCACTCTCTGGCGAAAACGTAAAGAGTACAAAATATAGCCCTCTTGCTTTCAAAAAGAAATTACCGGTAGTTCTTTATTTCATTTTGAAATTGACTTAATCCATTTAATAATAACAAGTTGGTAAATGCACATTTCATTTTGAAATAAGATGCTAAAATTCCCTCAATCTTGTAGAATTAAAATTTAGTAAAACACCGAATTCCCTTCCGAATTAGAGCTTATTGATAATTCTTAAACAGATAGATAAGCGGCATACCGTTTGAGTATCAATTTCTGTTTAACTAATTGAACAAAAATTAATTTTAAACAAAAATGGAGTTATATAACCAATGAAACAATCTGTGTTTATCACAATCCTCACCGTAATCGCTTTTGCAATAGCATTTGCAATTTATATGTATGTATTCGGTAACCCGGCCAACTTTATAGACGGCACTACCCGCGAGCAGCCGCTAGCTGGAAACCTTTTAGCTACAATTTATACCGGTGGTCCTTTAGTAGTTCTGTTACTTATGCTTTCAATTATGGATGTTGCTATTATTTTTGAAAGAGTCTTCTCGCTAAAAAAAGCAGGCGGAAAAAGATCTACAGCCGCTTTCTTCAAAGATGTAATTTCATACCTTGATAACAGCGAATATGATTCTGCTATCGAAGCTTGCGATAAGCAAAGAGGCTCTGTTGCAAACGTAATTAAAGCTTCTCTTTCAAGATATCAAGAATTGAATTCAAGAGACAAAAAAGTAGAAGCGGAGAAACAGCTTCAAGAAGTACAAAGAGCAGTTGAAGAAGCCTCTATGCTTGAAACACCCCTTTTGGAAAAGAATTTAATTGCACTTTCTACCATTGCTTCAATTGCAACAATGGTTGGCCTTTTAGGAACAGTTGTTGGAATGATTAGAGCATTTTCAGCTATGGCAAGAGCCGGCGCACCGGATGCTATTCAGCTTGCAATCGGTATTTCCGAAGCGCTTATTAATACGGCAGGCGGTTTAATAACTGCAATTATGGGTATTGTTGCTTATAATTTCTTTGTTAATAAAGTAGATAATTTCAACTATTCGGTAGACGAAGCCAGCTATAACGTAATTCAAATTCTCAAATCGAAATAATGGTGCTTAACAATGGCAACAATTAAAAAGAAAAGACTGAATATAAGAATAGACATGACTCCGCTTGTGGACGTCGCATTTTTGCTTCTTACATTTTTTATGATGACTACACAATTTCAACCGCCTGAAAATGTAAAGATTGAAGTCCCGGCTTCGCACTCTGCTTTTAAAGTACCTGAATCCGATGTTATGACTATATACATCGATAAAGAAGGACAGGTTTTTATGGGAGTAGACGGACAGGCTCTAATGGCTCAATTATTCGGACAGACTGCAAAACTGCAGAGACAAGTTCAGGTTAAAATGGATAATCTTCCGGATCTTTTAATTCAAGCCCGTATCAGTAATCCGAAACTCAGAACGGTAATTAAAGGCGATGTAGATGCTGATTACGGTGTAGTTGAAGATGTAATGAATATTTTGCAAAAAACACAAATTACAAGGTTTGCTATGATAACAAACCAAATTATTGATAAAAAATAATTATAGAGGATTTTAAATATGGCTGGAGCTGATCTTGGCGGTGATACCGGCGGAAGAAAGAAAGGTAAAAAGAAACACGCAAAGAAAAGACAAGGCGTTAGAGTAGATATGACGCCTATGGTTGACGTAGCGTTTCTTTTGCTTACTTTTTTTATGCTTACAACCGTTATGAGAAAACAACAAACTCTGGAAATAAACTTACCGCCTAATAATGAAACAAAAGTTGATATTGCAGAGTCTAATTTATTGACAATTCTTGTAAATCAAGATGATTCGGTTTTTTACAGCACAGGAACTGAAAAACCTCAATCGATCGCGTTTAATGGCTTGGAAACGTATTTACTGAAACTAGCAGCACAAAATTCCAAGCTGGTTATTCTTCTTAAATTCGATCGTAAGAGCAAATACCGCATGATGGTTGATGTTATTGACAAACTTAACCTTGCTAAGCTTCAGAGGTTTTCAATAGCACCTATGACTGATAATGACAAAAAACTATTGCCTAAGGCATCATCTTAAAAGAAGGAATATTTAAAATGAGTAATAATGCATTAGCAATTGAAAATACGGCGTCACAGTACGGAGCCTTCGAGCTGAAAAAGCTCTACCCGAAGAACTTCGGAATGGGAATGACCATCGCTGTACTTATTCACCTATTTCTTATTGGCTCATATATTTTTATCCAATCTATTACAAAAGAAGATGATAATAATATTGCAACTGTAAGAATATTAAAATACAGCGAACTCGGTCCACCGCCTTCCCTTGATAAAAATGTGGCACAACAGCTTGCTGTAACCGCGCCGCAAATTAAGCCGAATATAGGAATACCTAAACCTGTTCCCGATGCGGAAGCGCCCAAAGAGCAAACCATTGCAACACAATCGGAAATGAATCAAGTTGCCGCACCGATTGGCGAAGGATCGGGCGGAGGCGTTAAAATAACACAGGACTTAAAGGTAGAAGCGCCTAAAGACAACGGCATCCCGGATATGAACGCGTTTATACCCGTTGAAAAAAGCCCTGAAGTTGTTAAAGGAGCTCAACCTGTTTATCCTGATCTTGCAAAAAGAGCCGGTATAGAAGGAACTGTTTACGTAAAAATTCTTGTAAGCAAAGAAGGCAAACCTTTGAAAGCGATTGTTATTAAAAGCGATTCGGAAGTATTTAACAAGCCTGCCACTGATGCTGCAATGCAGTTCGTGTTCACACCGGCAATTCAGCATAAGGCGCCTGTTATGGTTTGGGTTGTAGTTCCATTTAGGTTTAAATTAAATAATTAGTTAAGTACGGGAGTATTGACTGATGAACATCATGAAATATATTGCATATGTAGTTGCTGTTCTGTTTATAGCGCTAGGTGTTGCAATTCTTTCAGGATTGTTTTTGCAAAGTAATTTTCCTTCGCAGTTCAGGATAATTGTTGGAATAGTATTAATATTATACGGCGCATTTAGAATTGTCGCCACTTATTACAAGAAGACGGAAACAACTAAGTGATATGTTAAAAAGCGCTTTTATAATAATAATGTTATCGGCAATTCTAATTACCGGATGCCAACAGGAAGCTAAGGTAACGCCTACCAAAGGCCGGTTAACGGCAGAGGTAGACCCGGCTGTTTATCCTGTTATTGTTAAGGAAAAAACTGCGTTCGATTCTTTATATAAAGATGTTAAAATTGATCTTAAAGAAGTCGATCCTTTGCAGGGTATGGTAAATTTAATTAACGGAAAATCTAAGATGTTCATCAGCCCCCGTTATTTTAACAAGCAAGAAATAGATTTTATTCGTAAGGAAAAGCTAAACGTACAGACATTTAAATTTTGTTATTTGGCGAGTGCTGTTATTGTACCTAAAAACAGTACTCTCGATAAAATAAGAGTCGATGAAATAAAAGACGCGCTTCTGGGAAATTCAAAAAAATATTCTTTTGTTATTCCGCAGAACAATACCGCCACTTACCAGTACCTTCAGGAAGAAATCCTGGATGGTAACGCCCCTAAAGGTGCAGAGATAGTTCCTACTGATAACGATGTTCTTAAAAAGATAGAAGAAGGCGGAAATATATTAGGGATTTTAAGCTTCAATATTATTCAAGACTCATCCAAAATTAAATTTCTGCAGGTGGGTCAAATTGTAAGAAAACTAATTACACCCGACAAAAACGGATTGGATGTAAATTATTTTACTCCTCATCCGGGATTTGTTATAAAAAAGTATTACCCGTTATGGCAAACTGTATATGTTTACCTTAACGAGGTTTTATTAACCCCGGCATCCGGGTTCACTACTTTTTTAACCAGTTATGAAGGACAAAAGATAGCACTGGGAGAAAATTTGGCGCCTGCCGCTGTTCCCGTTAGAATAAATGAATCTCAATAACATGGAAATTAAAAAATGAAAGCCACATTATTTTTCACATTTATTATCTTAATTACAGGATTAACCCTGGCTCAAAGCAAGTATGATCAAGCAGTTGATTATATCCAGAACAAAAATTACAGCAAAGCTCTTGAAATAGCTAAAGATTATTTAAGTAAAGATTCAACAAGCCAAGCCATTAAAATTTGCGCAGAAATTACAACACAGGATTCAACAAACAAGGCCGCCTTTGAAACTCTTGGCGATGCTTATGCAAAAATGGGAGTGCTTGTTCTTGCCTTAACAAATTATGACATTGCAGAAAAGCTTGATTCGTTGAGCATTCCTTTAAAATTTAAAATTGCAGATGCCCTTTATAAACAACAGAGCTATACAGATGCTGCAAATAAATACCTGCAAATTATTACAATGGATTCTACCAAATACATTGCTTATAAAAAAGTAGGCGAGCTTCTTTATTATGCAAAGCAGTTTAACAATGCGGCTTACTACCTAAACAAGTTTATTAATTTAGATAAAAAAGACAGCACAGTGTTTTTATATACCGCCAATTCATACTACATAATACAAAATTTTGTAAAGGCTGCCGAAGTTTCGCAGGAAGGGCTGACCTATTTTCCTAATTTAATTGAACTAAAGAAGATTGCTGCAATCTCTCTCTCTGCGCAAAATAAGACTACCGAAGCGCTAAAGTTATTTGATGAGGTACCGGATTCTTTATTTACAGGAAGAGAATATGCAAGAGTAGGCCTCGGATTAGAGAACCAGCATAATGATTCGCTTGCAGTAATTTTTCTGTCAAAGGCTTTAAGGAAAGACACTTCCTTAATCGGTTCTTTTGCTGAAACTGTGGCTACCTTGTTTTACAAGGCAGGCAATTATGATTCGGCTATTGTATACTATACTGAAAAGATAGGCAAAGATCCTACTGCGATTAGCGCTTATATAAATAAAGCCCTATGCATGATTCAATTAAAAAATTACGATGGAGCGCGTGTTTCTTTATTACAAGCCGACCAGGTAAAAAGTAATTACCTGCCGACACTTGAATGGCTTGGTAAAACTTATCAATACATGGATTCTACAGATGCCGCCATGAATATATACAACAAAGTAATTCAGCTGGCTTTAGCGGATCCTGAAAAGAACAAGACAACTCTCGGCGATTCATATGGCTCTATCGCCTTGATCCAATTATTAAAAAAGAAATATGTGCTTGCAATTGATCCGCTTAAGAATGCCTTAAAGTATGACTCCGAAAATTCACAATATCATTTGTGGCTTGCACAAGCGCTTGCACTAACCGGTAAAAAGAGCGAAGCCATAGTAGAATATAGAAAGACTTTGAAGCTTGATCCAACGAACGCCGATGCTAAAAAAGGTCTTAAAATTCTGGGTGAATAATATGGGGATTTTTGCGTGATGAAAAATATAAATATTCGCGCTTATTTTTCAATTCCATGGATAAAATATTTGTTCTGGACAATTGTCGCTGTTGTAGGAATTGTGCTTATTGCGTTACTGGCAAATTATTTAACGATAGTAGTTTTTAACTTATAATTAACGAGAACATTTTTTACCAATAAAAATATCTGGATTTTATGCAAAATAACCCCTGGCACTCTGTAACTATAGGAGAAAAAATTCCATCAGTAGTGAATGCTATTATTGAAATTCCCAAAGGATCTAAAGCTAAATATGAACTAGATAAACCAAGCGGATTACTAAAATTAGACCGCGTACTTTTTTCTTCAGTTCATTACCCGGCAAATTACGGATTTATACCTCAAACATATTGCGATGACGGCGACCCTCTTGATATACTTGTAATTTGTTCAATTGATGTTGAACCTATGTGCATTGTTGAAGCAAAAGTTATCGGCGTGATGCGAATGCTTGACGAAGAAGAATATGACGATAAAATTATATCAGTCGCTAAAAACGACATGTC
>JAKAJV010000063.1 GCA_021813585.1 Bacteroidota bacterium
ACCCTTCGTATCGGTCATAAACTCGGACCTGTATCCGATCAACCCCCTGGAAGGAATAACAAATTCAAGTCTTGTATTTTCGTTGAAGGTAAGCATGTTTTTCATCTCAGCTTTTCTCTTCCCGAGCTTTTCAATTACCACGCCTACAAATTCTTCCGGCACGTCTATAATAACGTGTTCCATCGGCTCAGATAAAACGTCGTCAATTTTTTTCATAATAACCTGAGGCTTGCTTAATTGAAGTTCATAGCCTTCCCGCCTCATATTCTCGATAAGAATCGCCAGATGCAGCTCGCCTCTTCCGCTTACCTTAAAGCTGTCGGGTGAATCGGTCATCTCTACCCTTAAGCTTACGTTGGATTTAAGCTCTCTGGAAAGTCTCTCGCTTATGTTCCTGGTAGTAACATATTTTCCTTCCTGGCCAGCAAAGGGAGAATTATTTACCATAAAATTCATCGTAATTGTAGGCTCATCAATTGCAACAAAAGGAAGAGCTTCCGGTTTGGATGGATTAGAAATTGTATCGCCTATGTCTACATCTTCAAGTCCGGCAATTGCACCGATGTCTCCCGCTTGTATTTCTTCTGCATCAACCCTTTTAATATTTTCAAAAGAATATAGCTTTGAAATCTTGGCATTAACTAGCTTACCGTCTTTGGAAATTAAAACGATATTATCGCCGGTTTTTACAGCGCCGGAATGGATTCTCCCGATTCCAATTCTGCCTAAATAATCGTTGTAATCAATTGATGAGATAAGCATCTGGAAAGGCTCATCCGGATCGCACTCAGGCGCCGGTACTTTTTTAATAATCAAATCGAAAAGCGGCTCAAGGTTTACATTCTCATCGTCCAGGCTTAATTTAGCCTTGCCTTCCTTTGCAACGGCATAAACAAACGGAAAATCCAGTTGGTCTTCATTTGCGCCGAGTGAAACAAACAAATCGAACACTTCGTTCAGCACTTCGTTTGGACGCGCATCTTTTCTATCGATTTTATTAATTACAACCAACGGTTTTAAGCCGAGGTCTAACGATTTTTTCAGCACAAACTTTGTCTGAGGAAGCGGGCCTTCGGCTGCATCCACCAACAGAAGTACTCCGTCAACCATTTTTAATGTTCTCTCAACTTCGCCACCAAAGTCGGCATGGCCGGGAGTATCGATTATATTGATTTTAATATTTTTGTACTTTACACTGAGATTTTTTGCAAGGATTGTTATTCCTCTTTCTTTCTCGAGAGCGTTCGAATCCATTACCCTTTTTTCAACATGCTGATTGGACCGCCATGCGCCGGTCTGTTTCAGCATATGATCTACCAACGTAGTTTTGCCGTGGTCTACATGAGCAATTATTGCAATATTTCTAATATCTTCTCTAAGTTTTTTCACACTATTCCTGCTATTTAAAAAATCAGCAGCAAATATATGGAGAACTTGTTGCATAAACAATGAATTTAGGCAAACCTTTAGAATGGATTTAGTCTGGGAATGAATTATAGAATTAAAATCAATGGTATGAACCTCGGGCAAGCCCCGAACCCTGTTCCGCGCAAGCGACGGGGAATTATATCCAACCTTCTCGTCCGCCGAAGCGGAACGCGAAGGCGGATTAAATGCCCCGGGGTAATGCAAAAATTTAAAGATGCGGATAGTTACGAAATTATTTGAGTGGAAAGCGCTATTTCTTCAAGAATAGAAGATACTTTTAGACAATCTCTAATTGAGCCGTTATATACGATAGACTTACCTTTTACATGAACCTCGAAAGCATAATTGCGGGCTTCTTCGAATGAACAGCCTGTTGCCTTGATTAGCTGAAGAATTACTTCGTCGAAAGTATGCCAGTCATCGTTATAAAGCACAACCCTGCTTTCAAGGCCTATAATGGTTTCTTCATCAGTTTCTATTTCCCTTACGGGTCTTTTTATTGTTTCGTTATCCATACGAAAATTTAATTATTTCTCTTTAAAAATTAAATATGTTTTATAATCATAATCAATAATCAAAATATACTATGCTTTGGTTTGATTTTATACCGGTGTAGTATTATATTTTTTTATAAAATATAATAAATTAAATGGAGGCTTAATGAAAATAGCAGTTTGTGTAAGTCATGTTCCAGACACTGCTACAAAGGTAAAAGTCGGCGTTGATGAAAAAAGCATTGACCCTACCGGAGTTACTTACATCATAAATCCATACGATGAATTTGCTGTTGAAGAAGCATTAAAAACAAAAGAGAAATTCAATTGCGAGGTTGTAGTATTAAGTGTTGGAGGAGAAAATAATAAAGAGACTATCCGTAAGGCTCTTGCCATGGGCGCCGATACCGGTATATTATTAAAAGACGACAGTCCGCGGGATTCTTTTGGCGTAGCAAAAGCGCTTGCCGAAGAGATTAAGAACCAATGCTGCGATCTGGTCTTTATGGGAAAGCAGTCGGTAGATTACGACAATTCAATTGTAGGTCAGCTAACTGCCGAACTGTTAGATTATTCTTGCGTTTCAATTGTGGTTGATTTTAAATTGGACAACAATAAAATTATTGCTGGGAGAGAAATTGAAGGGGGCAAAGAAATAGTCGAAACTCAGCTGCCTGCCGTTATTACTACTCAAAAAGGATTAAACGAGCCGAGGTATGCATCCCTAAAAGGAATAATGGCTGCGAAGAAAAAAACAATTGAGGAAAAGGCAGCAGCACCTTACAGTAGTTTAACCGAAATAATCAAAATGAAGAAGCCCCCCGCAAAGCAGCCGGGAAGAATTATCGGTACCGATGCTTCGGCAGTTCCGGAATTAGTTCGTTTATTAAGAGAAGAAGCAAAAGTAATCTAAAGGAATTAACAAATTATGGCAAATAAAATTTTAGGAATTTTAGAACAAAGCGAAGGAAGGCTTAAAAAAGTCTCTTTCGAAGTGCTGAGTTTAATTGCTCGTCTCTCTGGTGAACTGAAATTGGAGGCTGAGGCATTAGTGATAGGAAGTGAGATTGAAAATATGAACGATGCCTCCGGCTATGGAGTTAATAAAATAACCCATTTTAAAAACATAAATTTCCAGAAATATTCTTCTTCGGCATACAAAAATATTGTATATGATTATGCTAAAGAAACAGGAGCTCATTACATATTTTTCCCTAACACTTCGTTCGGAAAAGATTTGTCCCCGTTAGTTGCTGCAAAACTTGGTGCCGGAATAGGGATGGATTGTATTCATTTTGAAGTTGTTGATAATGATATTATTGCAACAAGGCCGGTTTATGCAGGCAAAGCACTAATAGATATCAAATTAAAAAGTGAAGTAAAAATATTTACTATTAGACCAAACATTTTTAAACCTATAAAACTTAATTCCCTTGCAACAAACTTTGATGTAAAACAAATCGATAACCCGGATTTAAAAACAAAAGTAATTGAGTTTAAAAAAGCCGAAGGCAAGCTAGATGTTGCTGAGGCCGATATAATAGTTTCAGGCGGAAGAGGACTAAAAGGACCGGAGAACTTTTATTTAGTTGAGAACTTAGCCGAAGAACTGGGGGCAGCCATTGGTGCATCTAGGGCAGCAGTTGACGCTGGATGGCGCCCTCATAGAGAACAGGTAGGACAAACCGGGAAAACTGTTTCCCCATCTCTTTATATTGCATGCGGAATTTCCGGAGCAATACAACATCTGGCCGGCATGTCGTCATCAAAATATATAGTAGCAATTAATAAAGATAAAGACGCACCGATTTTTAGCATAGCCGACTACGGAATAGCAGGCGATTTATTTGAAGTCATTCCGGCATTAAGTAATGAGATAAAGAGAATAAAATCATAAAGACTTAGGAGTTTTACTTGCAAAAAATTCAATGCGAAATATTAGGTTTATCTTCCAGCCCTTCAACTGGCGGCGCTTATGCCATCCTACTGAAAGAAATAAACGGCATAAGACGGCTGCCAATTATAATAGGAGCTTTTGAGGCTCAGGCCATAGCTTTGGAAATAGAAGGGATAAAGCCGCCAAGACCCTTAACCCATGATTTATTAAAACAAATAATAGACAACCTTGGAGCAACAGTAACAGAAGTTATAGTTGATGAATTAAGAGAGAACACGTTCTATGCTAAGATATTATTGGAGGTATCTGCAATGACAAATGAGATAGACAGCCGCCCGAGTGATGCAATCGCTTTAGCTGTTAGAACCCAAGCACCTATTTATGTTACCGAATCAGTAATGAAAATAGCATCCTTTGTCCCATCAGAAGAAAACGAAAAAGAAATGTCGTTAAAAAGTGAAAGCGAAAGGGATGAAGATTCAATTTCATTGTCAAAGGAAGCCAAAATTGCCGCACTACAAAATAAACTAAGAGAAGCAATTGATGCTGAGGAATACGAAAGGGCGGCAAAGCTTCGAGATGATATAAAAAAATTAACAAATAGTAATTAAAGGTTACGCAGGTTTAATTAATATGACAATACAATTCTATTAAATAAAGAAATAATTTTAAAAAACTTTTCGTTAAGTAAATAATTTTTTACCGATATTACATTCAAGGCATTTTTCTCTTGAACAGTAATTTCTGAATAGCTCAATCATTCCCTGGTAAAATATACTTCTTTTCCAGACATCGCGCAGAAATAATGTGGAAGCTACTTCGTTTACAAGATTGTTTTCACTCTTCTGGTAAAAATCCAAATACATTTTGATAACTTTTTTGTTTAACTCCTTTTTGTTAAAGATTTCGAAATAGAGAGACAAGATAGGCAGAATAATATTAACTAAAATTTCATCAGTTCTAGAAGCGCCGACAAAATAATTAATTTCCACCTTGGCAGGCTGATCGAATACGTAATGATCTTTCCAAAAGCCATCCCCCTTTATTATAAATAATGACCGCAATGCATTTGTGAGCTTGGAAATATCATCTATCCTTTCGATCTTTTCTATTGCCATTCCTATTAGATTACCTTTTAGTAATCTCTCTACTAAACGCGCACCGCCGGCAATTCTGATTGTCGGGAAATTTTGCGGCCTTAGTTTGAAAAAATGCCACTGGACAGCGTAATATTTATGACTATCGTATCTGGATTTAATCGAGTTCCATGTCTCATATAGCTTTTTTGTATATGCCGAAGTTTCTTCATCAGGTAAGTTTTTAACGTCCGGCAGCAAACCACTTATGCTGAACAATGCAGCTTCAACTTTTATAATAAAATCGTTATCCCTACCCAACGATTCTAAGAAATGGATGTTAGCTGACTTTGCAAGGGATTTCATTATCTCTTTATTCTTCGAGTAACCTAAGGCTTCAAATACAGATTCGTATATAAGTTGCTGCCAAATTTCCTTATTGTCAAAATCACTTTGCTTATAGGTTCTGTTATAAAAGTTTTCATCCAGCTCGTATTTAATTATAGGTTCTTTAAAGTTCAGTTCCTTCAAATAAACAAGCTCTTTTAACCTTTCCAGCATTTTGTTGCATTTATCCTTAAATCTCTTCAATCCAAGGTCATAAACAAAATTCAGTTTTTCTTTCTCACTTATTTCCTCATTTATCTCCGAACAAGCCATTCTATAAATTCTATTTTTCCTTTCGGATAGTATAGCTCTCTGTAAAGTTTTGGAGATATCCGATTTAAGAAATGGGCTTAGGGATATTGAATGCACTTTCCTTCCATCAGAAGTGAATACAAATCCTTTTTGGGAATCATTATTCAGAGCTGCATGTAAGATTACTGAATTGTATTTTTTATTTATATAGTGCCCGTGGGTTTTCCAATCTGAAAGATGCCCGTCAATTTCAACATCCCCCATAAAAGTAATGTTGCCTATTTTAATCCGTGCGTTCTTAAAGTCCGGTCCGCTCAGTTCTTTATTTTCAATTCCGATATCGACCACCTGAATTTGCTGTCCGTCTTTGGTAGTTAACTCTTTAATAAAACTTTGGTCTTTCCAAATTTCATACAAAAACTTTTCGGGCATTTTTATACTGTTCATTTCAACATCCACTATTCCCTGTTAATTAGACAATATATCGAGGAAGATCTTTTTTGACCAAGCCTGTAAAACAATTCAATTAAATTTTCGCCTTTATCAATCACAACATCTTTAAAAGTATATTCCCTTCCGAAGACTTGATAAAACATATCTCTTTTTTTGCCGTTAACAAATAAGAAGAGATCGACATTTCTACCGGAATACGGCAATTCTACGGAAACGTCGATTTGTTTTTCCGCCGTATTGTTTGTGTCGTTAAGATTTATAAATTCAAGGATAGGTAATTGCTTGTCTATTGTAAGGTTTGATATATTGAAGATTTCCGGGAAAAGAGCCTGAGGTGTTTGAGCCGCATCCTCCGCTATAAGGTTCTCCGGAGGTTCTTTCAATTTATATTGAGTCATAAGAAACTTCCCTCGTTTTTCAGAAGTAGCAAGGAAATTATAAAAAGAAATTCATATAAGAATAATTATCAGTGCTAAAAATAAAAATATTTTCAATCATTAAAAAGATATTTAATCTCGTTATTTAACCTTATAATTTCTTCTCCGGCAGCCTTTGCAAAATCTTTATTGCTAGATTTGTAGATTATTCCTCTGCTTACGTTAATCAAAAAATCTTTACGTTTTTTTTGTTTAAAGGTAAAAACAACATCTTCCAGGCTTCCGCCCTGCGCTCCTATTCCGGGCAGCAGAACCGGCAGACTGCCGAACAGGTCTATATTTTCAGAAAGCTCAAGGGACTTTGTAGCCCCGAAGACTATACCGCAGTTGTCCGAAATATTCCAGCGTTTAACTTGCTCAATAACTTTTTGAAACACATATGTACCATCTTCAAGCCTCAGTTTTTCAAAATCCGCGGCGCCGGGATTAGAGGTTAGTGCCAGTATAAATATTAATTTATCGGGATTTTCAATGAATGGGCTAATTGAATCCCTGCCCATATAAGGATTAACCGTTATCGAGTCGAAATTTAAATCTTCCAAAATCGCTTTTGCATACATCATAGATGTATTTCCTATGTCCCCTCTCTTAGCATCGGCAATTAAAAGGATATCGCGGGGTATTATTGAGATTGTCTTTATCAGCGATTCCATTCCTTTCAAATTATTTTTCTCGTAGAAGGCAAAATTTAACTTGTAAGCGGCTGCATATTCTTTAGTTTCTTTTATAATTGCCTTGTTGAATTCGAATATTGGGTCATCATTATCTTTAAGATGAGGCGGAATTTTATCCTCATCAGAATCTAGCCCAACACAAATAAATTTACCGCTTATATTTTTTTCTCTCAGTTTTTGCAGCGCATTCATAAAATAATCCGTTGGTTATCAAGTGTAATTTTTTCTAGTCCTATAGATATTTACCGCTATTCCAAGCATTAAAAAATTAGCAACAAGCGAACTGCCGCCGTAGCTAACAAAAGGAAGCGGGATTCCGATAACAGGCATTATCCCGACCACCATCCCGATATTAATCAGCAGGTGAATGAAATAAACCGAAAGGATGCCGATCAGCGTCAAGCTTAAAAATTCATCTTTCGCGGTTGCTGCAAGGTTAAGAATCCGTTTGAACAGATAGAGGAACAATGCCAGTGTAATTATTGTGCCGATAAATCCGAACTCCTCGCCTATTACACAGTATATAAAATCTGTCCACTGCTCGGGTATAAACTGAAGTTGTGTCTGACTGCCGGCCAAAAAGCCTTTTCCCCAAAAGCCTCCCGAGCCTATAGCTACCTTAGCCTGTATTGCATTGTAGCCGGCACCCAAAGGATCGGCGGAAGGATTGATAAACGACCGGATTCTTGTCTGTTGGTGAATGCTTAATAATTTAAAAACATATTTCGTAAAAAAGCCGGCACCCAGGTTCAAAGCGAAAATTGATCCGCTGAAAAAAATATCTTTTTTAAATAAAACTAAAGAAATAAAAACTACTATTAGCGCACCGACAAAATAATACGTCCCGAAAAGCGATGAGATTGCAACTAAAGCAGGCGATAACACAACGAAAAGCCCGAACAAACTTATCCCTTTCCAGAACATCATAGCAAGGATTAAACCTAAGAACACAAAGGAAGTGCCCAGGTCGGGCTCTAGCATTATTAAACCCACCGGGAGAAGCCCGATTAACAATGTAATAATTATATCCTTAAACGAATCTATGTCCGTTTGCTTCCTGCTTAAAAATGCCGCAAGCATTAAAATCGTTCCAAGCTTTGCCAGCTCGGAAGGCTGAAATCCTAATCCTTCTAGCCCTAGCCAGCTCTTAGCTCCGGAAATTCTTTTACCCATTACCAAAACTACAACTAATAGCACTATTGAAAATAAATAAGTTGGTACTGCTACAGTCTTAAATGTATTTGTGGGGATAGAGTAAATAATAAAGAAAAGGATAAACGAACCAATACCCCAAATTATCTGTTTCTCAAAATTGCCGCTAGCATGCGGGTTGTTAAGAGTAGAGCTGTAAATTGCGGCTAGCCCTATGAGAAATAAAATAAAAACAGGTATAACAATTCCCAGATCAAATTTATCTTCAAGCTTATAATCAATTCGCAACGGCGGCTCCCATTACGTTATTATTTGAATCTTGAGAAGGTAAAATTTTATCCTGCTTCAGCTTGTCTTTTTCCAAATATGCATCTATCATTTTTCTGGCAATAGGCGCCGCGTATGTAGCACCGAAGCCGACGTTCTCAACAAATACTGCAACTGCAATTTTAGGATTATTAAACGGTGCGAAGCCGATAAACCATGCATGGTTTTTACCGTGAGGATTTTGCGCAGTTCCGGTCTTTCCGGCTATCATTATATCCGAAGAACGAATATTAGTTGCGGTACCCGAGCCGTTTACAACAAGGAACATTCCCTGCTTAACTATATTGAATATGCTTGTGTCAATACCCAGATCAATCTTTTTATAGCTGAAAGGTACAAGCTTTTTTGTATTGTTGGTTAAATAGCCCCTTACCAGATGCGGCGTATAGGTAACTCCGTTATTTGCAATTAAAGCACAATACTTGGCAAGCTGAACCGGCGTAACACTTACTTCGCCCTGGCCGATTCCAAGACTTGCCATAATACTCTTCGGCCAATCCTCTCCGTATCTTTTTACGTAATATTCCGGAGTAGGGATAAAGCCTCTAGATTCGTCGCCGATATCAATGTGAGTGTAATGGCCAAATCCGAACTTGCCGGCATATTCGTCCCACCGGTCCATTCCTATCTTATAAATAAGATTATAAAAAAATACATTGCACGAATGCTCGATAGCATGGATAACATTTAGTGTACCGTGCACGGCATCGCATTTAAAATATCTTCCGTAAAAATCTTGCCCGCCTCTGCATGTAAACGTTGTAGCGGTTGTAATAACACCGGAATTAAGCGCAGCAACGGCTTCCATAATTTTAAACGTGGAGCCGGGCGGATTGGCGCCCATCGTGGCTCTGTTAAAGAACGGATGGTCGGGATCGTTGTATAATTTCTGCAAATATTCCCTGGAAGTAACGTATGAAAACTCGCTCAGGTCATAGTCCGGCGCGCTGGCCATTGCCAGTATCTCTCCCGTTTTCGGTTCTATGGCAACTGCAGCTCCCCGGTAGCCTTTTAAAGCCTCCTCGGCGGCCCTTTGCACATCGGAATCGATTGTTAGAACAAGGTCGTTTCCTTTAATCGAAGGCACATCTTCCGTACCGTCTTTAAATTTTCCGATCTCTTTCCTTTTCGAATCAACCAGGACATAATCATAACCTTTCTTACCGCGCAGATATTTTTCATATGCCTTTTCAATACCGCTGTAGCCAATGTAATCGCCGGGCTTATAATAATCTTTATGCTTTTCAAGCAGCGCAGGCGAAATTTCTTTTGTGTAGCCGAAAATATGCGAACCCCTTATTCCTGCAGGGTAGCCTCTCTGCATCTCAACAATATAATCTACTCCCGGCAGATGTTCCGAATTTTCTTCCAGCCAAGAGACGACCTTAAAATCGATCCCTCTCTTAATTCTAACGGGGATGTATTTTGAAAATTCCCTGTTGCTGTAAAGAATTTTGTTTATGTATCCCGGCTCTACTCCAAGTACGGCTTCAAGTACGGGAGTTAATTTCTTATCGTAATAAGCCGGGGTAATCCTAATGGTATAGGCCGGAACATTGTTAACCACTACGTTCATATTACGGTCATAAAAAACTCCTCTTAAAGGAGTCTGTTCAATTGCCTTAATACTGTTGTTGGCAGCTTGTTCCTTAAAGCTCTCATGCTCAACAATCTGCATCTGGAATAATCTGAAGCCGAGTACTGCAAAGCTGCCGATAATTATAAAGTATAAAACAGACTTTCGTTGTAGAGATGCAAAGCGCTCTGTTCTCACCGTAAAATCCTTTTCGGATAAAATATTACTACAAAAATACTAAGTAATGCCGTGTAAATTCCGGGTAAAATTCCCTGGTAATAAAATAACAGTATTATGTTGGTATTCAAGTCAATTGTTGAGAAGAATGAGTTGATTATCAAATCTATAACCGAGCAGAGCAAAACAATTAGAACGAAGGCATAGGATTTTAAGTAGTTGTCTCTTTTATTCTCGTTTGAAAAATAACCGGCAACGAAGCCTGCAAGAGTTTTAGAAAGCATGGTGCTGCCCAATAGCGAGCCTGTTATAATATCGAATAAGAAGCCGTATGTAAAGCCGAGTGCAGTACCGTAAACCTGATTAGTGCGCATGGAATAGAACACCAATAAAATCAATATTAAATCCGGCGCAACACCCCTAACCGCAATAAGAGGAACCATAGTGGTTTGAATTACCAGGAGAGGAAAGAATAAAAGGATAGAGACAATATAATCTGAACGCATTTATTTACGGTTATAAAAATTTAATTGATGGTTATCTAATTCCTTGTTTTCAACAATACCCAGAACAAAAACATGCTCGGTTCTAATAAAGTCTACAAAAGGTTTCACTTTTACTTCGTTAAAAATCCCGGTTTCAACTTTGCTTAAACCCGTAACTATTCCAACAGGCAGTGGAACAGCTACAATAGAGCTAAGTTCCGAAGTGATTATCCTATCCCCCGGTTCAACGTCGTAGGTTTTGGGCACGTCAACAATTACCAGGTCCGAGCCGTTCCACTTCATAATTCCGTCTATCCTGCTTCTTTCATCTTTTACAGTAAG
>JAKAJV010000141.1 GCA_021813585.1 Bacteroidota bacterium
ATACCACTACTTGAAAACTGCGTTCCAACAGACGCCCAGCTTTTGCCGTCCCAGTGTATGATGTTTTTTCTGCCGTAGGTAGAATCATAGACGTATCCTACTGCCCAGATATTATTACTATTAAATATCCAAACATCATTAAAATAGCTTGACTCACTTCCATCACCAAATTGGTAAGTGCTAAAAGAGAAATTTTGACTAGTAGTATCCGGCTGGTTGCTACCTTGGGGCGCAGTAGGGCTTTTGCAGTTAAATGCAGCAAACAATAAAAACAAAGCTGTGCTAAATATTAAAATGTATTTCATAATTAATTTCTTTCTCATTTCATTTTTCCTTTTATCTTTTTCCAACAGCAATAACAGCTTTTCCGTTATAACCTACTGCTACTATTTCATTCCCTTTAATTGCTACAGATACATATTGTCCATTAGTTAACCCCGTTTCATTTATAAAGCTATTCCAGCGCACTCCATTAAAATGAAGTACTTCACCATAAGCTCCTACCGCCACTATATCGTTAACATCATTTCCTCTGATGCAGTTTATATAATTATCAGTAACGTTGTAGTATTGTCTGCTCCAGGTGTTGTCGCTCAGTAAATGTTTATCATAGATTCCAGTCCCGCCAACAAAATAATGAGATTGAGGTTTGAACCATATAGTTTCTAAATCCCAATTTATTCCGCTGCTGGAAATTTCTTCTGCACTGTTTCCGTTTATCTGAAATATTTTTCTTTGTGCTGAGGTATCCGAGTAAGAAGCCACAGCAAGTATTTCTTCTTTGCCTGTTTGTTGATTTGTTGAACCCCATATATCATAAATATTCATATCGGTTCCGCTTTCTATCTTTTGCCAGGTTCCATTACTTCCTCTATGTGCAATGAGTCCGTTGTTTCCTACAATGTAAAGATCACTACTTGAAGTACCCCATATTTTATTTACGTGTGAAGGGAAACTTATATTCAATGGCTCAGTTTGGAACTGATTGCCCTCCCAGTGTATTCCTGCTTCTAACCAAATATCATTTGCATCGAAAGCGTAAATTGAATATACTGGGCTGTAGAAAGCTTTGCCTTGATAATAAAAAGGAGCTTTCATGGGGATCCAGTTTTTACCATCCCAATGAACAACATTGTAGGGAATAGGATCCGGCGCACCATCAGCACTATCAAGATAAACTGCACCAACACACCAAATGTTGGAATCGCTTATAATTGCAACATCCAGCAAATAACTGCTTCCGGCATTGGATGCACCGAAAGTAAATGTTTGGAATGTAAAGTTATTACTTGTTGTATCCGGCGGATTGTTTCCTTTTGGTGCGGTTGGGCTTTTGCAGTTAAAAGAAACAAGCAATAAAAACATTGAAGTGCTAAATATTAAAATGTACTTCATATAATTATTCTTTCTCATATTTTTTTTGTCCTTTTATCATAACAAAGACGTTCTCTATTAGTTGGAATAGTCTCGGCTTTAAAGGATTTATTATTTTTGTTATTAGCTGGTTGTTTAGGGTTTGCAGTTAAACAGTAACTTTGCAACATGTAGGTTTGGCTTGGCAAAAGAGTACTATCGTAAAGAGTAGTGTCTTTCGTTGTTAGATTTAAATTAATAAATTTATTTCCGTTTTTCTTTATTATAATATTTGCGGGCAGAATTACGTTATTTGCACAAAGGTTTAGCCACACCTCTGTACAACCTACATCTGCAACAAATATGCTTATCCCCTTGCCGCCTGGTGTGGTGGGGCTTTTACAATTAAACGAGGTGAGAAGTAAAATAATAATAGAGCACACAAGGACTACTGCTTTCATCATGTTTCCTTTCAATAAATATCCGACAAACTCCCAGGGCAGGAAAATTATTCCGGGGAATAATTATAGGTTCGCAAGATAATATATGCTCTATTAAAAAAGTAACAATTATTTTGCCCAAGATAAAAAGCCGTATAAAATAAAATATGGAAGAGTTAATAATAACCGGCGGGTAAAATTACCGGTAAGAATTTCTTATAAGGCTCATTTTTACTTTCATCGCACAGAGGAGGAGAGACCCACCTTTATGTTACCAATTTATTTTTGGTACTAGCAAGGTTAGCTCAGCTTATCCAGTTTACATTTCAAAATTGACGCATTTGTGTCATTGCTATTATCTAAACGGCAGGCTTAATTTTTAATGGGTATATGTAGTATTTAATTTTACGGTAAAGGTTGAATCGTCAATTCAAATATGAAATTAACGTTTTATAAAATTTTAATTCTATCTATTTTATTATAAAGTTGGGAGGTAACATGAAATCTTTTGTACCAAAGTTTACGCTAGCTGCAGTAATTATCCTATTTTCAGTATTTACTTTAAATGCCCAGCAGTTAAAAAGAATTCCGGATAAGGGGATGAAATTAAAATCGGTTAAGGAAAATACTCACAGCTTGTCCGGCTTTTTTACACCTCAAAATATTAACAGTACCTTTGCCACTACCGTATATACATTCGGCGATTTAGCCGTGTTCACATATTTTAACGATACCCACGTAACGATTAGTAATGAATCCAATACGGTAGTAGGAGAAGCTACGCTTAAAGCCGATACAATCTATACAATAAGACCGGGCACCGGAATATATAAGGTCCAGGGAAATAAGACATATACCGTACTGGTTGGCGACGCAATTACGTCTTATGTTAACGGATATTTTGCCGTTGATGAAGCAGGCCGCGGAGTATCTACCAAATTAAATACGTGGATGATGAGCAGCTTCCAATCGAGCGGAGACGATTTTATTGTTTTTGCGTATAACGATAATACCGGCTTTACAGTAAAGAACTTGGAAACCGGCAACCTGATTTTTGCAGGTACCCTTAATAAGGGCCAGCATTATTCGTTCAGGGAAGCTGGAAATGTACCTTACAAAACATCTCTTCAGGTAACCGGAACGCAGCCGGTTTCTGCGCTGTCTTATACGGATCAGGATTATTATGTCCCTTCTGCAAACGGTTCATTTGCCGGTACGCTGTTTTATGGATATTCGGCCTATAATGGAGGCTGGACAAACACCATTACTATAACTTCATATACGGATAATAATAATGTTCAAGTAGTTAATTCCAAGACGGGTGCTACTATAAGCTCGTTCACTCTTCAAAAAGGACAGGTACATACCGATCCGATAACCGAGCCTACATTCTGGACTGTAACTTCATCGGGACAGGTAACAGCCGCGAACATACCTTATATCGGATTTTCGAGCGGATATTATTACATGGCAAGATCGATTGATGAAAGCGGCAAAGGTTTCGGTAAATTGTTTTACCTTCCAACAATCGGAAGCAGGATAGATGTATTCTCTTTCGACGCAAACAACAACGTGAAGGTTACCAAACTAGGCCAGTACGATCAATATCCATATAGTAGTCCTACGGAAGTATGGACAGGCACTTTGAATGAGGGTGAAGATCATAATTTTTCTTCGGAATCCGGCAGCCTTGTTTATAAAATTGAAGCAACAGGCAACGTATCTGTTCTTCAGAGCAACGGCGGGGCAGGTGCAGATTTTATGCCGCTTGCCTATTCATTGGATTATCCCGATCTGGCAATTTCAAATGCCGATATCAGCTTTAGCAAGGCAGACAGTCTGTTAAATGCAGGCGATAGAATTACCGTTACGGTTACGGTTCATAATTACGGCAGTATAACAGCCAGTAATATATATTGCGTTGCCTACGAAGGCGATCCTGATTTAGGCGGCAGTGCGCCTCCCATAGGCAATGGAACAATCTTAACTATCAGCCCCGGCGGAAGCGGGCAGTTTTCTTTCGGATATGTCGTCCCGTCAAACCCCGAATATAGAGTGATTGTCGTAAAGGTTGATCCGAATTCGCTGATTGTTGAGTCAAACAAGTCCAATAATAAAGCTCAAAAGTCGTTGAAACCCAATAACGAATTGTTGCCTCCGCTTGCAGTTAATATAACTGCGCCGGCAAGTCTAGCGCTGGTTGGCGGACAGTTAAATCCCAATCCATTTAAAGTACGCTGCGATATTTTTAACACCGGAACCGTCTCTGCCGATAATGTAAAAGTTACTCTTGAACTTCAAAACGGATTAACTCTATCCTCCGGCACTCTGGCTGTAGACCTTGGGCAAATTTTGGGCAACGCTACCAAAAATGTTGAATATAATATCTCCGCAAACCCAAGCATATCCGGATTTAATTTTTACAAGATAACAGTTACATCAACTAATGCACCAACAAAAGTTATAAACAGGGCAATCAATGTTCCCGATGCAGTTGCACCCGCCGCTCCTAAAAATTTAACCGGCAATGTAACAGGGGGTAACACTGTAAACCTAAGCTGGAGTGCAAACACCGAAACTGATGTTAGCGGATACTATCTTTATTACAGTACCGACGGAGTTAATTTTAATGCTACCGGCGCGAATGAGGGAAATTCACCCATCTTAGTATTAAACGCTACAACCTTTGTTGTAACCGGGTTACCAATTACAAATCCGAACGGAACCCCTTACTGGTTTATGCTGAAGGCATTCGATTCATCTAATAATTTAAGCCAGCAAAGCAATATTGTAAATCTACAATTAACATCGTCTACAAGCACCGAGGAAATTATTTTCTACGGTGATTCCCCATTCCTATATTCGGTTACAAACGGTACGGGATATGTAACCGGGCCGAACAGTTATAAAGATTTAGGCAAATACGAGAGGTTCGATATTACAGGCCAAAAAACACTTAAAGCTGTACGCTTTTATTTCGGTTCAAATACAATAAACGGCACTGCAGATCAATTTAAAATTGTAGTTAAAGGAATCGCTGCAACCGGTCAGCCGGCAAATTTATTATATTCGTTAACTGCCACCACAAACGAAATAGATGTTTCTAACCCCGGAACAAAATACAATACATACACTGTAAATCCTCCCTTAGTGGTTAACAGTTCATTCTTTGTAGGCGCCGAATGGGATTCAACTATTAATGATGTCTTCGCTATCATCAGCGATTCCAGCGGTGAGGGAAATTCAGCTAAGAGGGCCTGGGAACAATGGAACGACGGATCGTATCACGATATGCAGTCGACCTGGACTAACTTTGATGTGGATTTATGGATAACCGCAGTACTATCTACTTCAACCGGAGTTGATGAAGAAGTAATGCTGCCAACAAAATATCTGCTGTCGCAGAATTTCCCGAATCCATTTAATCCAAAGACTACAATTCAATATGCACTTCCCAATAAAGGCTATGCGGTATTAAAGGTATATAACATTTTAGGGAATGAAATTGCAACACTGGTTAAAGGCGAAAAACCTGCTGGAGTTTATTCAGTAAACTTTGATGCGAAAGCTCTTGCAAGCGGAACATATTTTTACCGCTTGCAGATATTCAATTCAAGCAATCTATCGAATGAAACATATTCCGAAACTAAAAAGCTGGTTATATTAAAATAAACACTGCTTAGTTCCGGAGTAATTAGGTTAATGAGTATTATCCTCTCCTAAATTCTTTAGTAAAAAAGAGCCGTTTCCGGACGGCTCTTTTTTTATTACCAGCGTGCAAGAATTCAATTCGGCGGAATAAAGAAATCCATTCAAAACGCCGTTCATTTTTATCACACAAAATGAAAGCCAAATTTGAAATGCTTTCTATTTTAGGTAAATTTGCATTCAATTTTTAATATTTATGATGAAAAATGCGTTATCCTTTTTCCGAAATAGAATTTAAGTGGCAAAAAAATTGGGAAGAGCAGCAAGTTAGTAAAACCAATTTGACCGAGACGAGCAATAAGCTTTATTGTCTCGTAATGTTCATTTATCCTTCCGGCGCAAAGTTACACATCGGCCATTGGTATAATTACGGTCCTACAGATTCATGGGCAAGATACAAAAAGCTGAAAGGCTTTAATGTATTTGAGCCGATTGGATACGATGCCTTCGGCTTGCCGGCAGAAAATTATGCTATAAAAACGGGTATTCATCCGTACGACAGTACGATGACAAACATTAAGGATATCCGGGAACAGCTTAAGCAAATGGGATGCATGTATGATTGGAATGCCGAATTGATGACGTGCGTTCCCGAATATTACAGGTGGAACCAATGGCTATTTCTGCAGCTTTATAAGAAGGGCCTTGCTTACAGAAAGAATGCGCCGGTAAACTGGTGCCCGAATGATAAGACTGTGCTTGCCAACGAACAGGTTCAGGCAGACGGCACCTGCGAGCGCTGCGGATCGCTGGTAATACAAAAAAATCTTACGCAATGGTTTTTTAAAATAACCGATTATGCGGAGGAACTGCTTAAAGGCCTCGATCAAATAAACTGGCCTGAAAAAACAAGGCTGATGCAGAGGAACTGGATAGGAAAAAGCATCGGTACCGAAGTGAAATTTAAAGTAGAAAACAGCAGCGATGAAATTACCGTGTTTACTACCCGGCCCGATACTTTGTTCGGTGTAACTTACGTAGTACTTGCACCGGAACATCCGTTGGTTGCAAAGCTAACCAAGCCGGAATTTAAAAATGGTGTAGATAAGTATATCGATTCCGTAAAATCACTTTCGGAAATTGAGCGTACTTCTACCATAAAGGAAAAAACCGGTGTACCTATTGGTGCAAACGCTATAAATCCGGTTAACGGCCAAAAGGTTCCCATCTGGATTGCGGATTACGCCTTGTTAACATACGGTACCGGCTGCGTAATGGCTGTGCCGGCCCACGACGAAAGGGATTTTGAATTTGCAACCAAATTTAATCTGCCAATTAAAAAAGTAATTTTAAAATCCGGAACCAAGCCGGAAGAAATTCCGGCGGAGGCGTATACCGAAGACGGAATAATGATAAACTCAGGCGAGTTTAACGGACTGAAATCCAGCGCAGGTATAGAAAAAGTAAGCGACTATATTGAGAAGAATAAATTAGGTACGAGGAAAGTTAATTACCGGCTAAGAGACTGGCTTATTTCCCGCCAAAGATATTGGGGCACTCCCATACCTATAATTCATTGCCCTAGCTGCGGCGAAGTTCCGGTAGATGAGAAAGATCTTCCTGTGGAGCTGCCTTATAACGTGGAGTTTAATCCCGGTGGAGAATCACCTTTAACTACGAATAAGGAATTTATTAATGTTAAATGCCCGAAGTGCGGGGCGGATGCTAAGCGGGACCCGGATACGATGGATACCTTCGTCGATTCATCATGGTATTATTTCAGATACCTAAACCCGAAGGTAGACGGTAAAATGTTCGATACGTCGTTAACAGATAATTGGGTGCCGGTTGATATGTACGTCGGCGGGGCCGAGCATGCAACGATGCATCTTTTATACGCCAGGTTTATTCATAAATTTTTAAGGGACCTGGGTTATACAAAATCGGATGAGCCGTTTTCAACTTTGGTGCACCAGGGAACAATAACCAACCAGGGAGCCAAAATGTCCAAGTCGAAAGGCAATGTAGTTAATCCGAACGATTTTACATTGAAGCTCGGCTCCGACGTATTCAGGCTTTATCTTATGTTTATGGGCCCTTACGAACTGGGCGGCGACTGGAGCGATAAAGGCATTGCGGGAACGGAAAGGTTCGTTCTAAGGACTTACGAAATTTTTAAGCGCTTCCCGGATATTTTGCTGAAGGCGAACTCTAAAGAGAAATTTAATATTCCCGAGCTTAACAGTGAAGAAAAAATTGTTTACAGGAAGACGAATCAAACTATTCAGAAGTTTGATGAAGAGATTAACAATTTCAGATTCAATACCGCTATAGCTTCGCTGATGGAATTTATAAATGAGTTACTGAAGAATATTGATAAATGCTCGGATGAGATGAAAGCCTATGCTCTCCGACGGTTCGGCACACTGCTTGCACCGGTTGCGCCTCATCTTGCGGAAGAATGCCTGGAAATAATCGGAAGCAAAGAATCGATATTCGGGAAGCCGGTTTGGTTCGCTCCCGATACTGAGGCTCTGATCGAAGACAAAGTCAATCTGGCTGTTCAGGTAAACGGAAAGCTGAGGGCTACAATCGGAATGCCCAACAACAGCGACCAAAGCTATGTTAAAGAAATTGTCTTTGCCGATGAAAAGATCGTCAAATACATTGAAGGTAAAACAATCGTCAAAGAAATTTTTGTGAAGAATAAAATTTACAATTTAGTGGTTAAATAATAAGCCTAAATAAAAGAACTTTAATCAAATGTTATAAAAGGAATCAGGTCAATTCAAATGCTGGACATCAAATTTATTAGAGAGAATCCCGAAGCAGTTAAACAAGGTGTTGAAAATAAAAACGAAAAAGACAGAGTAGATGAACTCCTGGAAATAGACCAAAGGAGAAGGGATATAATTATCCATGCAGATGAATTAAAATCGAGACGCAACCAGGCTTCGGCACAAATACCGCAGATGAAGAAGAGCGGGCAGGATGTATCCGGCGTTCTGGCTGAAATGAAAAGAGTATCCGATGAAATTGCCGGGCTTGATTCCAGCTTGCGCAACCTTGAAACGGAACTTGAGAATTTGCTAATGTACATACCCAACCTGCCTCATTCTTCCGTACCTGTCGGCAAATCTGCGGAAGACAACGTTGAAGTTAGGAAATGGTACCCGGATAATTTTTCACTTGATGAAAAGGAAAAAATGTTAGACCATATAGAGCTCGGTAAAAAATTAAGGATACTGGATTTTGAGCGGGGTGCGAAAATTTCGGGCTCGGGATTCCCGCTTTACATTGGCAGGGGTGCAACCCTGGAAAGAGCATTGATCAATTTTATGCTCGATTATCATCTTCAGAATCACGGCTACAGCGAGGTTTTCCCTCCGTTCCTTGTTAACCGGGACTCAATGAAAGGCACCGGTCAAATACCGAAGATGGAAGAAGACATGTACCACATAGAAAAGGATGAACTCTTTCCTATTCCTACTGCAGAAGTGCCGATAACGAATATTTACCGGAACGATATTATAAACGAAAGCGAGCTGCCGATAAAATATGTGGGCTACTCAGCCTGCTTTAGAAGGGAAGCCGGCTCCTACGGAAAGGAATCGAAAGGGTTTTTAAGAGTACACCAGTTTAACAAGGTAGAGATGGTTAAATTTGTTAAGCCGGAAACTTCGTATGACGAGCTTGAAAAGCTTGTAGGCGATGCGGAAGATATTCTAAGGGCTTTAAAAATACCTTACCGGGTATTGCTTTTGTGTACTGGTGATTTAAGTTTTTCGGCAGCAAAGTGTTATGATATTGAAACCTGGTCACCTGCAGAAAACAGATGGCTGGAAGCTTCTTCATGCAGCAATTTTGAAAATTTTCAGGCAAGAAGAGCTAATATTCGATTTAGGAATGAAGCAACAAAGAAGCCGGAATTTGTGCATACATTAAACGGCTCAGGCCTGGCAACCAGCAGATTGATGGTGTCGATCCTGGAAAATTATCAAACTGCCGAAGGAAAAATAATTGTGCCCGAAGTTTTGCAAAAGTACACAGGTTTTAATATTATAGAGTAAGAATTCCTCTTGCTGTCGTAAATTTCTTATCTTTTTTTTATCTTAAAGTAATGCGGATTTAAGTTACTTTAATTAATATAGAAATGAAAAATCTTTTTAAACTAAAAAAATATTTTGCCCGTTATAAGAAAAAGCTTGTACTGGGGATGATATTCATTTTATTTTCCAATGCAGGCTCGGTATACATTCCTTTGCTGGTTAAGGATGCTGTTAATGCTATTGATACAACTACTACCCCGCATCAGTTAATTCTTTACGCTTTAACCATTATCGGCGCATCGTTGTTTGCGGGCTTCTTCAGGTTTTTAATTAGAGAAACTATTATCGTTGTATCCAGGGAAATAGAATATGATTTGAGGTATGACTTTTGGGACCACATTCAAAAGCTGCCGCTCAGGTATTTCCAGAACAACTCGACCGGCAACATAATGGCACATGCAACGAACGATATTAATGCCGTAAGATCGTTTATCGGGCCGGCGGTAATGTACTCTGCCGATACAAGCGTAAGGCTAATTATGGTAATCTCAATAATGGTTTCCCTCAATCCTCTACTTACATTTTATTCTTTACTACCGTTGCCGTTTCTTTCGGTGCTTGTTTATAAAATCGGAAAGCGGATACACGAAAAATTTACTTTGATCCAGGAAAAATTCTCCGAGCTTACGACGAAGGCTCAGGAAAATTATTCGGGGATAAGGGTAATAAAGTCGTACGTGCGCGAGGAAAATGAAATAAAGGAATTCAAGGAACAAAGCCTTGATTACCTTAATAAGAACATGGGGATGGTAAAGTATCAGGCAATGCTTCAGCCGGTGCTGTTCTTAATTACCGGCTTATCGATAATACTGGTAATCTGGATAGGCGGAATAAAAATAATTAATGGCACAATGAATTTGGGCGAGGTTGCAGCATTTATTATTTACCTTGGTATCTTGATCTGGCCAGTAATCGCTTTCGGCTGGGTTGTTAATATGATTCAACAAGCCGAGGCAAGCATGAAAAGGCTTAACAAAATTTTTTCCGAGCCGTACGAGATTACCGATTCCGAAATTACAGATGGGTCGTTAAATAAGCTGAAGGGCAAAATCGAGTTCAGGAATGTTTCTTTCCGGTATAATGAGAATTCGCCGGAGGTACTGAAGGACGTCAACCTTACAATTCCGCAGGGCTCCACTTTAGCAATAATGGCATATACCGGCGGAGGCAAGACTTCATTTATAAATCTTATACCGCGTTTATATGATTGTACCGGAGGAGAAGTGCTGATTGACGGGAGGAATGTGAAAGAAATTCCGCTAAAAACTTTAAGGACAAATATCGGACTGGTTCAACAGGAATCGTTTTTATTTTCCGATACAATACAAAATAACATTTCCTACGGATTAAGAGAAATAAGCAAAGAACGGGTACTGGAAGTCTCAAAGATTGCCGGCTTCGATAAGGACGTTATAACCTTCCCGCAAGGCTACGATACAATAATGGGTGAAAGAGGGATAACGTTATCAGGCGGTCAAAAGCAAAGAGCAAGCCTTTCCAGGGCGCTCGCTATCAATCCGAAAATATTAATACTGGACGACTCGTTTTCCGCGGTTGATACGAACACCGAAGAGGAAATCC
>JAKAJV010000057.1 GCA_021813585.1 Bacteroidota bacterium
GAATTATTCGGATCAATTAAAAGGAGTAAAGAGTTTAAAGAACTTGATGACCGGGGAAGTTATTCAAATAAACGATGAGTCAAGTATAAAAGCCGGGGGGGAGACCGGAAATATTTTTCAGCTTATTAAATAAAACAGCAGGTTTAGTTAGAATATTGTAAGCTGTTTCTAACAAATTATTTTTAATAAAAGCCAGGGATTAAATATGCTTAATATTCAGAAAAAACTTACCAATTCTTTTTATGCCTTATTAAGCTTGCCTTCAACGGCAATGGGCTTTGCATTATCAATCCAAATTTCGGCGCTTAGCTGGATATTGAGTACAAAGTACGGTTTAAAGATAGACGATGTGGGCCTCGTTTGGGCGGCAGGTCCTATTGCAGGAATTCTGGGACAGGTGATTATAGGAATTATTAGCGACAAGGTGTGGCTATGGAAAGGCAGGCGAAGACCTTTCATATTTATCGGCGGCTTTCTGGCTGCACTTATGCTGCTTGCCCTGCCTAACATAGATGTTATTTCTAAATCTCTCGGCCTGAATGGAATACTAGGCGTTGCAATAGTTGTAGCTTTAACTTTAGACCTTGCCATAAACGTCAGCTTTAATCCCACCCGGTCTATAATAGCCGATGTAACGCCCGAAGGTGTTGAGCGGACGAAAGGCTATTCGTGGATGCAGACAATTTCCGGCACGTTCGGTGTACTTGCCTATGTAATAGGCGCAGTGTGGAATAATTACGTTCTGATTTATACCGGCGTGGGCTTGGTTCTTATCCTTTCGGTTATTCCTCCTTTCTTTATAGAAGAGCCCAGAGAGCTTGAAACAAAGGACGGCTCTGCAGTCCAATCGAAGGGGAATAAGACTTCTTTAATTTCCATATTAAAGGATATACAGCCGTTGTGGGGATTTTTAATTTACGCCGTTTATGCAATAGCTACCCGGATGCTGCAAATTAAATTTAATAATTACTACGTAGAGTTAGCCTGCTTTATAATAACAATTTACTTTATAATAAAAGTATTATTAAAGAATGTCGAAGGTAAATCCAAAAGCGAGGCCGGAATTATCGGCTTTAAAAAAGTACTTGCCGCTCATTCGTTTACTTGGATCGGCATTCAAACAATGTTCATTTATATGTTCGCATATGTTCAATACAAAGTTTACAACTTTGCGCCGGATGCTGTAATACCGGGCTCAGTTCAAATCGAAATGGGGCGTATCGTTTCTATAAGCTTCTTAATTTTAAACGCCGTCGGCGCTGTCCTTCCGGCATTTGTTCTGGAACCGATTACAAGGAAGATAGGCAGAGTAAAGACTCACGCTTTTTGTATCCTGTCTATGGCAATAGGTTATGCCGGTATGCTTTTCCTCGGGTTTAGCCCTGTTGTAATTTACATACTTATGGGTGTTCTCGGAATCGGCTGGGCATCCACAATCAGTCTGCCTTTTGCAATTATGTCGCAGAAAGTAGACCAGGCAAAGATGGGGTTGTACATGGGGCTTTTCAATCTTGCAGTAGTATTGCCGCAATTAGTTGCAAGCTTTGGAGTTGGTCAGGCTGTAAATGAAGCACCGAACAAAAGTCTTATATTTATCATCAGCACATTTACGCTGGCTGTTTCGGCAGCGCTTTGGTTTTTTGTTAAAGAGGATGTTAGTCCGGTTGAAGAACGATAAAAAAATCGAATTAAAAATTTAGGTTGAGATAAACTTCTTTAAGTAATAAAGAACAATTTATCGAAGATAATGTTATTGAATTTTCCGGATTACTTTCTTCAGTTAATATCCAGGTACTATCGTCCCTGCGAAAAAATTTTTCTATCTTAATATTTTTTTGAGATACCAAAATATATTCCTGGAGTGATTTTATCTGACGGTAATTTACAAATTTAGTCCCTCTATCGTAATCTTCTGTGGAATCCGAAAGTATTTCGATTATGAGAGTCGGATTTAGCAGAGTATCCAATTCATCATCTTCAAACTTTTGCGCACCGCATACAACTACCAAATCCGGGTATGTGTATAAGCCCGTTTGTGAAACTTTAACTCTTAAATTACTATCAAAGAGTTGACATGTTTTATTTAATAAAGCATTAGCTAATATTCTTGTTAAGTTTACAGAGATTATACTATGTTCCTTCGAAGTACCGGCTAAAGCATACATTTCTCCGTTAAAATATTCGCTTTTATATTCTGCATTTCGTTCAATCTCCAGGTATTCTTCGGGTGTGAGATGTGATTTTGTTTTTAGCATTTCGTGCCTGCTAATTTTTATGTCTAATTTAGAAAATCAAAGGTCTAAATTCAATATAGAAATTAAAGTGATAATTCTATGTAATTTGCTCCTTCAACTGGGTTATAGCGATAATAATATCATCGGTCGTTACCGCTTCAATTATTTCGAGCATAAATAATTAATAATTTAATTCTCAGACTTTCACTTCATCCACATCATCTACTTTAAATACAAGTAAAGCCGCCAGTATAAAAGAGGCGCCGCCCAAAAGCAGTGCGTAAATAGCTTCATCTCCGAACAGATGCTTAACGAAAAACCCCAGTATTGCGGCAGCGGTTATCTGGGGAATAACGATGAAGAAATTAAAGATTCCCATATAAACGCCCATCTTGTTTGCCGGCAGAGAGCCGGTTAAAATTGCATAAGGCATCGCCAAAATTGATGCCCATGCCAGACCAATTCCCAGCTCGGAAATTAAAAGCAGGTCTGGATTCTTAATAATATAAAATGATGCAAGGCCTATTCCGCCGCAGAGCAGGCTTATTGAGTGAACCATTTTTCTGCTGGTTTTTTTAGCTAGCCAGATAAGTAAGAATGCCATAACAGCAGCAAAGCCGTTATAGACTGCCATTAGCACGCCTACCCAGTCCGCGCCCTTATTATATAATTCGGATTGAGGATCTACCGCACCGTAAATATGATGAGTTACAGCCGGCGTTGTATAAATCCACATAGCAAACAAAGCGAACCATGAAAAAAATTGGACGTAAGAAAGCTGCACCATAGTCTTCGGCATTTTAAAAAGATCGTTCATTACAACAACAAGTCCGCTGTCCGATTTATTCTGCTTACTCATTGCTCCAACTATTATCTGAAGCAATCCGAAAACGGTAATTCCGCCGAAGAATACCCCGAGCCCGTAATCCATATAGATGAAATTATAGAATACGATAAAGAGTACAACTCCGGTTAAAGTCCAGATTAATCCGTTCTTATAAAATTTATTATGAGGAATAGGCAGTTCATCTGCAGGCCTTAAGGAGCTTTTGCTTTCGGGATTTTCGCTGTATTTTTTTAATTCTTCAGGCGGATACTCCTTTGAGCTTAATACCGTCCACAATACAGCCAGAAAGAAAACCGCGCCACCGATGTAAAAAGAAAGCTTAACGGATTCAGGGACCAATCCTTCCGGTGCCGTGTTGCTAATGCCGAGCCAGTTCGACATAATGTAAGGAAGAGCGGACGCAACTACGGCTCCTATCCCGATAAAGAAACTCTGCATAGAAAATCCCAGTGTCCGTTGCTCTGAAGGAAGCATATCTCCGACGAATGCCCTGAACGGCTCCATTGAAATATTTATTGATGCATCCATTATCCACAGCATAGCTGCCGCAAACCAGAGCACCGGAGAGTTCGGCATAATTATAATGCCCAGCGATGCAAGGATTGCGCCGGATAAAAAATAAGGTCGTCTTCTTCCGAGCCGGTTCCATGTCCTGTCACTCATATGCCCGATTATCGGCTGAACGATTAAGCCTGTAATCGGTGCTGCTATCCAGAGAATTGGAATTGCATCTATCTTCGCACCGAGAGTTTCAAATATTCTGCTTACGTTTGCATTTTGTAAGGCGAATCCGAATTGGATGCCGAGAAATCCGAAACTCATGTTCCAGATTTGAATAAAGCTGAGACGTGGTTTATTCATCAATGAATCCTTATCTGAGTGTTAAACTTTGTTGCCAAAAATAAATTAAAATGATCTAAAAGTCCTAACTTTTTAAAATAAGAAAAGATGAAATTTTTTTAGATTTATGGTAAACCGGGAATCCGTTTGCTAAAAGGAAAAAGCTCTTCTCATTAATTTTGGACCTGGCTCTGGAAAGCTCCGATGTCCGGATTAGTTTCCGGAACTGAAATTCCTCTGATGTCTCGTGTTGTTCCGTTGGGTTTTCCCTTTCTTGCGGCAGGAGAGTTCATTAAGAGCGAGTAATTACCTTCTTTGTAATTTTCGAATAAAGGATCTTTAAAAAGGCCGTTCTTATCAAATCCAAGTTTTTTCCAATTAACCAAGGAAGAAATGGCGTAGCCGTTTAATTCCCATAGATGTTTTCGGCTGCCGTCTTTTGAATAGTATAAGTTATAATTTATTTGCCAGTCTTTTAGGTCTTGTTTTTCTACAAACAGCGCCCAGCCTCTACCAGGATAGGCTAGATAAAAAATATTATTGAAGATTTTAATATTTGCAATCGAGTCTGAGGTATGGATATAAAAACCGGCGTTGTCTTTACCATAGTCGTGGATTATGAAAGTATTATTATAATATTCATTCCTTGAGGGGCAATATCCGTTCTGTTCAAATAATGAAATATTAACCGACCATCCGGCAGTGTCATTTTCAAAAACATTATAATAAAATTGGGAGTTTCTGCTTCCGTCATCCGAAATATTTTCATCTCCGGCATATTTAATTATACAATAACGAACGATAAGTTTATCTGTATAAAAAGGCCCGGTATAGCCGTATCCAATTCTTATATTATCATTTTTATTTGAAATCAAAGTATCGAATTCGAGCAAAGTACTGCCGGTTCCATCTATATAGATGCCGTGTCCTCCTCCTGTAGATTGACCGGCATAGCTTATTGTAGAATATCTGATTATCAAGTTTGAGCCTTGACCGGAATAAATATTTTGGTTAAAGATGTTTGTTCCGGCGCAGCTGTCAACGTTACAAGAATCGAATGTTATATTAAAGCATCCGTTTAGTTCTACGTCTCGCGGAAAGCCGTTTACAAACTTTAGATCTTGAAATTTAATATTGCTGCGGCTATCCATAGTTACGCAGTTTCTTTTACCAAGCCCGTCCAAAACCGGCCTTTCGCCAATACCAAACGAATTTAAAGTTAAATAATCGCTATTAAGTTTTAAGAAAGCGCCCGAAAATCTTAAGCCTGATTTAAAACTAATTGTATCACCGCCGGCAAAGCGGTAACTGTTCACTTTTGCAATCGTCTTCCAGGCCGATGACGGAGATAGTCCGCTATTATTGTCGTTGCCGTTGACAGAATTTACGAAATAAGTCTTACCGTAAATCGAACTATTTGATATGAAGAATAAAACGGATAATAAGTACAAATAATGACATGGAAATAAAAAATCAAATCTGAATTTCATTGGATTAACCTAGAAAAAATTTTAAGTAACTACTTTCTTATAAGGATAAAAAAGTTTTAGTCGAAAGTAAAATTACTCCTAACGGATATCAAATAACATACATCCGGTTCGTTTAATCTCCCTAAATGATAATCTCTTAGCGTAACAAATCCTTAAAGGGTATCGGGATTTCATTCCGACTCAAAATGATAAAAAGAATTTTATTAATACATGTCCAAAGGCTAAAAAGTAATTATTTACACTTATTTCGCTGGTATAATAATTGAAATTATTGGCTAAAATGAAAAAAATGCGGCTCAAAGCATATTCAATGTAAATTAGTTCCTGATTAAAAGAGCGAAAAAATTTAATGAGTGATAGTTCGGAAATAAAAAAATAATATCAAAAAATTTTTAGCCGGATTACATAATTAAATTTTTTCGAAAAAATTTTAATTAGAGAGTCAGAAGTGTGACTCACTGGGCGAAGCTGTGTGGGCACACAGTAAATAAACAACAATCAACATTATATTAAAATTAAATTAAATATAAATGCAAGTACCTTTTCTAGACCTTAAAACTCAATACCAGTCTATTAAACACGAAATAGATCCCGCAATACATAATATTCTTGAGAATTCTTCATTCATCTTAGGCAAGGCAGTTTTTAATTTTGAAGAAGAGTTTGCAAAAGCTCATGAAGTAAAGCATTGTATTGCAGTAAATTCCGGTACAGCCGGAAATCATATCGCTCTATGGGCAGCAGGCATAGGCAGCGGCGACGAAGTTATTATCCCTGCCAATACTTTTATAGCAACCGCATGGGGTGCCACACTCTGCGGCGCAAAGCCTGTCTTTGTTGACTGCGAAAAGGACAGCTATAATATTGACCCCGGTAAAGCTGAAGAGGCAATTACGCCTAAAACAAAAGCCATAGTGGCCGTACATCTCTATGGCCAGCCGGCTAATATGAATCCTTTAAAGGAGATTGCTGATAAGCATAATTTACTTTTGGTCGAAGATTCGGCTCAAGCTCATTTTGCGGAATATATGGGTAAGAAAGTCGGTGGGCTTGGAGAAATATCTTCATTTAGTTTTTACCCGGGGAAAAATTTGGGTGCGTATGGAGAAGGCGGGGCAGTACTAACCAGCAGCGACGAGATTGCTAAAAAGGCTAAAATGATCCGCGACCACGGTGCTCTTCAAAAATATCAGCACGAAATTTTCGGCCATAATTATAGAATGGAGGGAATCCAAGGCGCTGTTCTTGGTGTTAAATTAAAATATATTAACCAATGGACGGATGCACGCAGAAAAAATGCCGAGAGATATAACTATCATTTATCTGGTATACCTCAAATAAAATTACCGGCTGAAATGCCTTATGCAAAACATGTATACCATTTATATGTAATTCAAGTCCTGGGAAATAACTCGCATAGTAACGCCGGCTTAAGAGATGAACTAGCCGAGCACCTGGTTAAAAGCGGAATATCTGTAGGATTCCATTATCCGGTGCCGTTGCATCTCCAGAAATGTTTCGACTATCTGGGATATAAAAAAGGCGATTTCCCAATGTCCGAGCAATTGGCTGAAACCGGAATTTCATTACCGATGTTTCCCGAATTGACTGAAGAGCAAATTGTATATGTAGCGCAGCAGATAAAGCTGTTCTTTGAAAATAAAGAAGAAAAATTCAGCTCATATATTCACGCAGCTCAAGTATAGCTGATAGACTATTTGCAGGAAAATTAATAAATCTATTTCAGAACGCTAAATGACAAGACTTCCAAAATATAAGTACTTCTTTGCGGCTTCCGACGTTGCTGTAACCATGGCAACGGTTCTGATTACTTTATTAATTTCCAATACGCTGCCTTCCGTAAGGCTTATTGCCGATAATTCAAACTCCGGGACTTTACTTATAGTTACTTCCACAATAGCTGCATTACTTCTGTTTGTTTTCTTTATAAACAATCTTTATAAAATAAATATCATCATCACAAGATCGGCCCACCTGACAGCTCTTCTGAAATCCGTTTGGTATTTCATTTTGATTGCAGCTTTATCTTCCGTTTTTGTTGTTGATATTAAAATCAAAGAGGCCTTTATACTTATTCTTACCTTTGCGCTCAGTTCGATTGTAACTTTTTACATCGTAAGAGTTGAACTTTTAAGAAGAATTTATCTGGCACTAAAGAATAAACAGTTCAAAAGAAACATTTTAATTGTGGGGAACGGCCAGCCGGGTAGAATGCTGGCTGCCAAGATCAAATTCGAAAACCCGCTGGGGATTAATATCGTCGGCTTTTTGGACGATGAAAAAGAGCCGGGTGAAGAAGTAATTAAAGGTAAAAAGATTTTAGGTAAATATTCCGAAATAAAGGAAATAGCTGCAAGAGAAAAAGTTGATGAAATATTGATTGTGAAGGATACGAATGATTATGAGGAGCTGCTTCGCTTAATCGATCTGTCGCAGTCTACAAATATCAGGGTAAAAATTACTTCCGATCTATTTAAAATTATTCCTCAGAAAACCTACACTGAGAAGTATTATAATTTGCCTGTAATTAACATGTCGCCCAATTATACCGGTAAATTATTTTTAAAAACAAAAAGGCTTTTCGATGTAATTACGGTTTCGCTTTCGGTTTTTTTACTTGCGCCGGTATTCTTAATAATTGCCTTATTGGTCAAGCTGACGTCTGAAGGGCCGGTAATAATAAAACAAAAAAGAATAGGAAAGGGCGGAGTGCCGTTTACTTTTTATAAATTCAGATCGATGTACATTGCAAAGGAAGAAGATTATCAGCGGAAAGAAGAGATGCTGAAGTTTATGAAGGGAGAAGCAAATAACGGAGGCAGCAAAAAGGTAATTAATAAGAAAAGAATAACTCCCGTAGGCAGAATTTTACGCAAGATGTCGCTTGACGAATTGCCTCAGCTGTTTAACGTTATAAAAGGCGAAATGAGTTTGGTTGGTCCCAGGCCTTGTTTGCCGTATGAATATGAAAACTATGACAACTGGCAGAAAAGAAGGTTTACTGTAATTCCCGGTTGTACAGGAGTATGGCAGGTTATGGGCAGGAGCTCTGTTTCTTTTAACGATTCAATCGTACTGGATCTTTATTACATAAATAATATGTCGCCTTGGCTGGATTTACAACTTGTAATAAAGACAATTCCCGTTATGGTATTCGAACGGGGCGGAGAATAATAAATTTTTTATGCAATCTGGAGGATTTATGAAAATCGGTATTATCGGTCTAGGATATTGGGGCCCGAACTTAGTAAGAAATTTCCTGTCTCAAAATTTGGTTGAAAAAGTTTACGGCTGCGATATGAACGAAGACAGATTGATGTTCGTGAAATCCAGATATCCTTCCGTAGAGCTTTTAAAAAACTACAATGAGCTTCTGGAGAAAGATATAGATGCAGTTGCAATCGCTACCCCGGTTAATACGCATTACAAGCTTGCTCTTCAAGCCTTAAACGCCGGAAAGCATATATGGCTTGAAAAGCCTTTTACCAGTACCACCGTACAGGCCAAAGAATTAATTGAGCTGGCAGACTCAAAAAATTTAAAAATCTTTGTAGACCACACGTTTCTTTACACCGGTGCGGTAAGAAAAATGAAGGATCTCGTTTCCAACGGTGAACTCGGCGATATTATTTACTTCGATTCGGTAAGAGTTAATTTAGGACTTTTCCAGCACGACGTAAACGTTATTTGGGATCTGGCTCCGCACGATCTTTCGATTATGAACTATCTTATTCCTGATAAGAAAGTAACTGCGGTTACTGCGTGCGGAATTTCAAACTATAATGAAATTGAAAACCTTGCCCAACTATCTCTCCACTTCGAAAACAGTTCATGCTTCGCTCACTTCCACGTTAACTGGACATCGCCGGTTAAAATTAGAAAGATGATTATTGCCGGTAAAGAAAAGATGCTTGTATTTGATGATATGGAGAACTCGGAGAAAATAAAAATTTATAACAGCGGAGTTGATATTACAACTACCGAAGGAATACATAACGCACTTGTACAGTACCGCATTGGCGATATGTACTCCCCGAAGATTGAACAAACTGAAGCGCTAAGCCTGGCTGCAAGAGAGTTTATCACTTCCATTTTGGAGGATAGGAAACCGCTTACAAGCGGCGAAGAAGGGCTTGAGGTAGTAAAGATACTGGAAGCTTCCGATAAATCAATTAAGAACAGAGGGCTGCTGATTGAGTTTGAGCAGAGCTTCGAAAAATTCTACTACCACTCGGTTCTTCCGTTCCAGAAGGTAGGATAAGCATTCATCTAGCTTGTACGGCTCAATCAATATAAAAATAAAAATAAGAGAACTTAAATGGACTATCAAATACTTAACAATGTAAAGCTCGGCGAGAACGTAAAGATATTTAACTTTGTTAACCTTTACGGATGCGCTATAGGCGACAACACCAAAATTGGCTCGTTCACCGAAATACAAAAGAACGTTAACATCGGAAAGAACTGTAAAATATCCTCGCATACATTTATTTGCGAAGGTGTTGAAATTGAAGATGACGTATTTATCGGGCATAACGTAACGTTTATTAACGATAAATATCCGAGATCTACAAACGGAAGCGGGCAGCTTCAAACGGAAGCCGACTGGAATGTTGTAAAGACCTTGATTAAAAAAGGCGCGTCCGTCGGTTCGTCTGCAACTATTTTATGCGGCGTAACTGTAGGAGAGAATGCCATAGTTGGGGCGGGTGCTGTCGTTACTAAAGATGTACCGCCGGACTCAATTGTAGCCGGCGTGCCTGCTCACATTATTAAAGAGCAAATTGAAGTATAGAAAATTCAAGACGATTTTTATAAAACTCATCATTAGATTTTAACAGGATTGGTAAACGCGCTTAGTTTAATGCGATGACAAAAATTCGATTCGAGGTTCAAATGAAGAAGCTGATTTATTTCATATTGTTTTTTTTAATTCTCTCGGCTGTAAAAAGCGAGGCCCAGACGCTGCTGCCGGGTGACGGAGTAAAAATTATTTTCTACAATATTTCCGATCCCATTACCGGGGAATATTTCATCCAGGACAACGGTAATATAAGCCTTCCTTATCTTGGCCAGATTGCCGCGGCCGATAGAAGCATAGACAGCGTGAGAGCGGAGATTTGCGAAAAATACGGCAAGCTTTATAAGAATCCCGAAATAACCGTCCTGCCGTTAATAAAAATTAATATTCTCGGAGAAGTAAGAAACCCTGGATTTTATTATGTTACAGGTATAGAAAAATTGTCCGATCTTATAGCTAAAGCCGGCGGAACAACGCTTGAAGCCGACCTAAGCAATATATATATTACCAGGAAGGACAAAGAATTTGAGATTAACGGTGAAAAGATTATTGAGAAGGGAAGTAAGCTTGATGATATCGGCCTGCAGTCCGGTGACCAAATTTATATTTCCCGGAAGTGGCTTAACGGCAGTAATACTACAATCATCATTTCTGTGGTAAGCGCGGTTACTTCTATTTTAGCAGCTATTATATATACAAATCGTAAGTAAAATTTACCCGGATTATCTAGTGTATGAATTATGATCAATTAAAGGAGTTGTCCAAGAGTCAGACTCCGGCTGATCAAGGTAGTGGCAGTGAGTTGTTTCGT
>JAKAJV010000109.1 GCA_021813585.1 Bacteroidota bacterium
GTTGGCGTTACTGTAATTGCCGGCTTAATAATATTCCTGTGGATATTGGGCTGGGCCAAAAACTTTAGCCTTACCGCCAGCCAGAATACAGTAACCATAGAATTTAGTACGGCAGCCGGGCTTGAGGTGGGAGATTATATAACGGTAAACGGTGTTAGAGAGGGCAATGTTGAAGACATAAAAATAGACGGGGACAAAGTTTTGGTTACAGCGCTTATAAATAAAGATATCGACTTAAGAAGCGATGCAACATTTTCGCTTTCTATGGTTGACTTAATGGGCGGGAAAAAGATTGATGTAAAGCCCGGCTCATCTTCCACGCCTCTGGACTATAATAAAATTCAAAAAGGCAGCTTCTCTTCGGATATCCCGACTGTAATGTCGCTTGTTGGCTCCATGCAGGACGATTTAGTCTCTACTTTAAAGGAAGTAAAAATTACCCTGTCTTCTTTGAATAATTATCTTACAGATAAACAACTCAACGAAAATGTCAAAGAGTCGCTTGAAAATCTCAACAAGCTTACTTCAAAGTTGAACTTGATGGTGGATGAGAACAGGACCAGCATTAAAGAGCTGGCATCGAACGGAGTTAAGCTTACAAAGGAAGCAAAAGATTTTATAGCTAATAACAAAGACCAGCTAAAGTATACGCTTGAAGAGACTAACAGAGTGCTGACAAGAACCGATTCTTTGATGCAGAAGCTAAATCTGTTTACCGACGAAGTTAAAGAGGGAAAAAATAACATCGGGAAAATTGTTTATGACAAGGAGCTTTACTCTAACCTTACACAAACGCTTAAGCAAGTAAATGAACTAACAAGACTGCTTGTAGAGCAGCTAGAAAAAAAAGGAATTAAAGTTGATGCTAAGATTAATCTCTTTTAGAATATTCCTTATAATTATATTTGTGAATTTAAATATCGCATCGGTTTTACCTGCCTCTAAAAAACCGGTTCACGCTAAAAACGGAATGGTTGTTTCCGCAAGCAAAATTGCCTCCCAGGTAGGAGTAGATATTTTAAAACAAGGCGGCAATGCTGTAGACGCAGCAGTTGCAGTTGGCTTTGCGCTTGCAGTTACTTACCCGTACGCCGGTAATATAGGCGGCGGTGGATTCATGGTTATCCATTTGAGGAACGGCGAGAATACCACAATCGACTACAGGGAGAAAGCGCCGCTAAAAGCCTTCCGGGATATGTTTCTGGATAAGCATGGTAATTTCGATCCCTCGCTAAGCCAGCAAGGAGCTACATCTGCCGGCGTGCCTGGCAGTGTTGCCGGAATGTTATACACCCTAAACAAATACGGCACAATGAAATTATCCCAGGTTATACAGCCCGCAATTGATCTGGCGAAAAACGGCTTCACTCTGGACTATAATACAGCAGAATCTTTCAAAGAGTATTTAAAAGATTTTGAAAAGTATCCCGCTTCTTATAAAAAATTTACGGATAATGGTAAACCGTATAAAGCAGGAGATATCTTTAAGCAGCCTAACCTTGCAAAAACTCTTGAGCTGATTAAAGAAAAAGGCAGAGACGGTTTTTATAAAGGCAGAATTGCCGAACTTCTTGTAAAGGAAATAAAATCTTTGGGCGGATATATATCGACCGGGGATCTGGAAAAATATCAACCGGTTGAAAGAAAGCCGGTGACGGGAAGTTATAGAGGATATGAAATTGTTTCGATGCCTCCTCCCAGTTCCGGAGGAATTGCACTTGTTGAGCTGCTGAACATTCTTGAGAATTATCATTTCAAAAATGATGAATGGGGAAGCAGCATGTACATCCACAAGCTGGCCGAAGCAATGAAGTACGTTTATGCAGATAGAACAATTTATCTCGGTGATCCGGATTTTTATCCTGTCCCGGAGAAGGGATTAATTTCCAAAGAATATGCGAAGACTATTTTTGAAAAAATAAAAGATTATGCCGTGCCTGCAAGGGATATTTCCGCAGGCAAGCCGGTGAAGTACCAGGAGAGCAGCGAGACAACTCATTATTCAATTTATGATAAATACGGCAACGCTGTAAGCACAACCACAACCTTAAACTCGGCTTATGGCTCAAAGATAGTTGTTCCCGGCGCGGGTTTTCTGCTTAATAATGAAATGGATGATTTCAGTGCCAAGCCTGGCGTACCTAACCAGTTCGGGTTAAGAGGCAGCGAGGCTAATTCAATTGCACCGCAAAAGAGAATGCTAAGCTCCATGACTCCGACAATAGTATTAAAAGACGGCAGGCCGTATATTATAATAGGTTCTCCGGGCGGCTCTACTATTATTACGGTAGTGCTTCAGGTTATTTTGAACTGCATAGATTTTAATATGAATATCCGTCAAGCGATTGATGCACCGCGCATACACGATCAATGGCTGCCGGATGAAATATACACAGAAAAATTCGGCGTGCCGCTGGATGTAAAAGAAAATCTTGAAAAGATGGGTTATAAATTCGGCGAGACAAGGAGCCTCGGTCTTGCCGAAGGAATAATGATAGACAACAAGAGCGGTGAAATCTTCGGCGCTTCCGACCCGAGGGGCAGCGGCGCGGCAATAGGTTATTGAGTATTTAATTGAATGAAAATGTAAAAGGCAAGATAAATGGTTTTCGGAATTGGAATAGACATAATTGAAATTGATAGAATAAAGACGAGCGTAGAAAAATACGGCAATCATTTCCTAAATAAAATTTATACTGAAACCGAACTTGACTATTGCTTGAGCAAGGTAAATAAGCACCAGCATCTTGCGGCAAGGTTTGCGGCAAAGGAGGCTGTCTTTAAAGCATTAACTACCGGGTGGAATAAGGATGTGGGCTGGAAAGATATTGAGATATACAACGAGCCGAACGGGATGCCGCTAGTTAAATTAAGAGGCGATCTCGAATCTTTTCTCTCCAACGGAATGCGGTTAAAAATATCAATGAGCCATTCGAGGGACTACGTTACTTGTGTGGCCATTATTTTTAAAGAATTATAAAACACTGCGCGGATAGTTGTTCAACCTTCTCTTTTCCCGATTCGGGTATGAAGTTAGATTAAATTAAAAAAGTAATGACTTTTTAACATTCACGCACCTCGATATGATAATTTCAGAATTAAAATTTTCCTTTAAAATTTTCACTTCTCTTTGCATTCGAATTTGTTTTTTAGAACTACTTCTTTACTCCGCTACAATAAGCGCGCAGCTTCTTCATTTCAGCCATTATACAACAAGCCAGGGCTTGCTTTCCAATAACATACTGTCTATGTGCCAGGATGATAAAGGCAGGTTGTGGATAGGCACCGGAGACGGTATAAGTATTTATAACGGCGAGTCATTCAAGAATCTTACTCCGGCCAATGGATTATCAGCTCCGATGGTTAACGCGATGCTTGTTGATAAATTTAACAAGGGAGTAATATGGATCGGGACAAACGGCGGCGGTTTAGATAAATATGAGGCAGGAAAAATCCGCACAATTTCCATTGGCAATTCCGGCGCTTCAAATAGAATAAATTCTATAGCTGAAGATGGTAAAGGTATTCTCTGGCTTGCTACAGACAAGGGAGTATATCTGGTTTACAAAAATAAAGAAAAGAGGTTTAGACCCGATCTTTTTTCCGAAGGAACTAATGCCATAGCATCAACCGGCGGTAAGGTTATAATTCCTCTACATAAAAACCTGGTTTATTTTATTCACGAGGATAACGGTAAGATTAATTCATTAAAGCTGCCTTTGGAAAGCGGCGAAGAAATATGGTCGATAAGTGTTGAAAAGAACGGAGCTGTTTGGATAGGTACTTCACGTGGAAAGTTATTTAAGTTATTCGATAGAAAAATACGTGAAATAAATCTGCATATAAAAGGAACTGTTTTATTCGCTGCAAAGTATTACAACAATGTTTTGTGGATCGGAACAGGCGAGGGAATCTTTAAATATCAAGACTCAACACTTAAGAAAGAAAGCTATACCAGGATTACGGAGGCAAACGGTTTGCCCGGCAGGGATATTAATTGCGGATTGATAGACAGCGAAGGGGAGCTCTGGTTCGGTTTGTGGTCGAACGGTTTAGTGAAATTATCTAACGGGAATATTTATAGGTTTTACGGAAAATTTTCCAGTCCTATCCCGGATAATTCAAAATCGGTTAAAGACGAGCATGATCATATATGGTGCGTTGAAAAAAAAGGCTTGCTGGAAATATGGAAAACCGGCGGCGATCTTATAATGAGCAGCTATCACCGGCTGCTAAGTGAAGGCTCCAGTGACGAATTGGAAATAATTAAAATTGATTATCTGGGAAGATTGATTGCCGGCTTTAACAGCGGTAAAATAAATTATTATAAAATTATTCACCCGCCAAACGGACCGTCGTCTATTAAAGAGCTCATCAGCGTTCAGACCCCATTCGACTACTCGGCCGGTAATTTATTATACATTTTCCCCGGCATGAAAGGAAAGCTCTGGTGTAGTGTTAACGGAGTTGGCGTATGCTCGTTTTATCCTTTCGGTAAAAAATCAAAAGCGCATCTGTTTGCCGCAGCGGAAGGACTTTCGAGTAAATCCGTTAGAGTAATTTATGAGGATAGTAAAAATAATTTTTGGTTTGGCGGATTCGATAAAGGCTTAACGGAATTAACAAAAGAAGGTAACGGCAAATGGGCTAACCGGCTGTATACGCGCAAAGATGGCTTACCCGATAATTATATCCGTTCGATTACTGAAGACAACAAAGGCAGACTATGGGTAGGAACGCGTTACAGCGGAATAGCAGTTCTGAATAATAACCAATTTAAAATTATAGACATCAAGGACGGGTTGTTAAGCGACGGTATTTGGTGCATGACAAAAGAAACCGGCAATAACAAAATAATAGGCACACAACTTGGATTGCAAAAACTATCTGCAAGCAAAAGTAAATTTCATATTCAAAATCTGCTTTTCGGCCAGCCGTGCTATTCTTGCGGCGAAACTACTAACGGGCTAATCTGGGCGTCGACCGAAAAAAACATTACCGTTATAGATGAGCAAAATAAGTCCGTTGTTAACGTTCCGCCAAAAATATTTATATCAAAAGTACTGGTTAACGGGCGCGAGATAAAATCATATAGAAACATCGATCTTGATTATCTCCAGAATACATTTACTTTTGATTTTAACGGCATTAGCTTAAGATACGGCCGGTTGTTGAGCTACAAATATATTCTAAAAGGGGCCGGCAATACATGGCATAAGGTTGATGGCCAGCATGCAGTAACTTACGCTTCGCTTCGCCCCGGTAATTATGAGTTCGAAGTTGAAGCTATCAATCCAAACGGCGCAGAGAGCGTTAAGCCTGCAGTGTTTCTGTTCTCAATTGAGCCGCCGGTTTGGCTAAGGTGGTGGTTTATTACTTCAGCATTTCTCATTCTCGGTACATTAATATTTCTAGTTATTAGGATCAGAATAAACCGGATGCTTGAAATAGAAAAAGTAAAAGGTAGAATAGCAACAGACCTTCATGATGATATAGGTTCCGGTTTAACTAGAATTGTTATAGCTGCGGACGTGGCTCTTAAGCAAATGGAATCGGCCGGTTCGCTTAAAGATACCGGCGCAACTTTAGATGAACGAAATGGATCAAAGAATTATTCAATTATAGATTTAATTAAAAAGATAGGAAAGCACGCCAGGCAGCTTGTAGACGATATGAGCGATGTAGTTTGGTCTATTGATCCTAAAAATAAAAAGATTTCTGATTTGCTTTCGCATCTCAGGCCGTATGTTTTAGATATTTGCGAATCAAGTGAAATATCGGTTGAATTCATACTAAGCGAGAAAATTTTAGAAACCGAAATTAATCCCGAAACGCTTCGTTCTCTGCTGCTGATAGCCAAAGAAGCTTCAAACAACTCGGTCAAGCATTCAGGATGCGACAGGCTTAGGATCGAATTATCAATCGAGGGGAATTGCGTTATGCTAAAGGTGATAGATAACGGGAAAGGATTTGACGCCGGTAAAATTAGTCTTGGTTATGGACTTATAAATATGAAGAGGAGATGCGAATCGGCAAGAGGTACTTTCAGTTCGGAGTCTGATTTTAGCGGAACAACCGTAACAGCAGTAATTCTATTTAAGTGATTAACCGGACAAATGTTCAGTTGAAAAAGCATAAATTATTGTAGATATTAAGATAAAATTCTCTAAAAGATAAATTACTGAAAGAACAAAAATTGTTGCAGGAAAATATTATTAAGATAGCTATTATAGATGACGACCGGGAAATTCGTGACGGCTTATTTTGGATGCTTAGTAATACGGGAGGATTTATATGCACAGGCAAATATCCCGATTGCGGCGAGGCAATGAAAGACCTGGGTAAGAATCCCGCAGATGTTTTGTTAATGGATATAGGCTTACCGGGCAAGACAGGTATAGAGTGCGTGAAATTAATTAAAGATGAATTCCCCAAAATTGAAATTCTTATGCTTACTGTATATGACGATGACGAAAAAATCTTTCAATCGATTAAAGCCGGTGCAATAGGGTATATCCTTAAGAAAACACAAACGGAAAAATTAATCGCGGGAATAAAGGAAGCTTCGCAAGGTGGCTCGCCCATGTCCCCGGAAGTTGCCCGTAAAGTGCTCGGTTACTTCATGGAGAATTCATTAAAAAAAATCTCATCCAAACTCTCGGAAAGGGAAACGCAGATTCTAGAATCCCTGATTGACGGGTTATCGTATAAAGCAATAGCCGACAAATTATTTTTAAGCGTTCATACCGTTCGTTTCCACCTGCACAACATCTACAAAAAGCTTCATGTTAAATCTAGGGCTGAAGCTGTTACCTTAGCTGTTAAGAATAGGCATTCTTAGCTTCTCCCTTTACCAACCGTTGTTTATATACAAATCACATTTTTAATAAACCGTACATCAGTTCAGTTGAATGTAGGAATAATAACGCAGAACTTTCAAAAGCGGAAATTCCAGATGAAACAAGATTGAAAGGAAAAATATAAAAATGAAAATATTTAGATTATTTACCTTATTGCCTTTAATGCTCTTTATATTTTCAATATTTCTTTACAGTCAATCAAATATGCTGGATAATACTTTCGGAACTGACGGGACAGTGAGGAATTATATTACTGGAGGAGATTCCTCGGATGACGAAGCAACCTCAATAGCAATTCAGCCGGATGGGAAAATAGTTGTAACTGGAATTACAGCCGGACTATCTGCTCTAACTAATTTGTTTGCAGTGGCACGTTACAATAGTAATGGCACACCGGACAGCACCTTTGGCGGAGTTTTTAAGCCTACTCTAAGTAGCGGGTTCATTTTGGCTGGCGGCGACGACTGGACAGCGGCATCGGTGCTGATTCAAACAGATGGGAAAATAGTTGTTGCAGGCAGCGCTGACTTGTCGCCAAATCTTAACGCATCCATCAATCAATATGAATTTGGGCTATACCGGTTCAATAGTAACGGCACAATTGACAGTTCATTCGGTCAATATGGAGAAGCCCAAACTTCTATCTTTGGAGGAGATTATGCCGCAGACCATGTGTATGCGGCTGCATTGCAAGGTGATAGTAAAATCGTAGTAGCAGGGGCTTCTGCTGATTCAAACAAAACCGCTTTTGCACTTGCGCGCTTTAATAGTGACGGCACAATTGATAAATCCTTTGGTAACAATGGAACAGTTAGAAATTATATTGCGAGCGCAGATTCATTTGACGATGAAGCCCACTCTGTAGCCATACAATCTGACGGAAAAATTGTAGCGGCAGGATGGTCGGAAGATGGTTACTCGGCGACTCCTCAAGCCTTTGCTTTGGCAAGATACAACAGCAATGGAACATTAGATAGCACTTTCGGATCCGGCGGAACAGTGAGGGTTGCAGTCCCGCTACCCGGCATACCCAATGAAGTTGGACTTGCATATTCGGTGGCTGCGCTGCCTGACGGAAAAATTCTTGCAGGCGGATATTGCAGTGACTCAGGCTTTGCTGTAGTAAGGTTTAACGGCAACGGTACGATTGACAACACCTTCGGTGTAATGGGTGCTGCTACAACAAATATCTCAGGCAGCAACGGCACCGGAGACGAGGCGCTTTCGATGGCAGTCGGCTCAGATGGGCAGATAGTGCTCGCCGGGCATTCTTCGGTGTCCGGAAACGGATATAATGCATTTGCTGTTGCATGTTTCGACAGCAATGGTACCCTTGAAAAAACTTTCGGTACGAATGGTTCTACGATAACAAATATTTCAGGAGGTGATGGGAGCGATGATGAAGCTAATGCAGTAGCAATACAAAAAGATGGAAAGATTATCGCTGCCGGATACTCTTCAGGTGTACCTCCTTATCTTGGTTCTATAGGATGGGCTTTTGCAATTGCTAGATTCTTGCCCAGTATTCCAACTGCTGTAGCCGCCGGACAAACGATTCCAAATAAATATGTACTTTACCAGAATTATCCTAACCCTTTTAATCCGTCAACAGTCATTAGCTACCAGCTTTCAGCGCTCAGCAGTGTTACCTTAAAGGTGTATGATGTGCTTGGCAGAGAGATAGAAACATTGGTAAGTCAAAGACAGAAAGCCGGTTTATACCAGGTTACTTTTAACGCAAGCAGACTCTCAAGCGGAGTTTATTTCTACAGAATCGTTGCTGGTAATTTTTCTGATACAAAAAAGCTTTTGTTATTAAAATAAAACACGGAGAAAAATATTAAGGAGTTTATTATGAAGAAGATGTTATTCCTTTCGGCAATAATTTTTTCCTTTGCGGTTGTAACTGCAAATGCACAGTTCGGCAGCTTTTTACAGAAAGCGAAGAATAAAGTTGAAAAAAAGATTATTAACTCAGTCGACAATTCAAATAAGAATAAAAACGGCAGTGCCAATACCGGAAATAACGAAAGCAAGAATAACTCTGTTGGTAATTCAAACCAGACTCAGGACCTAATGGTTTATCGCAACTATGATTTTGTACCCGGGAATAAAATAATTTTTGAGTCGCAATTAGCAGATGAAACAGTCGGGGAGATACCATCGCAGTTCACTTTACAGCAAGGGCAAATGGAAGTTGAAAATGATAACGGTGAAAATGTAATTCGTATTGATAAAGGCTCGGGAGCTACTTTTACACCAAGAATGTCCGTCCCTAATTATCTACCGGACCAATTTACCGTAGAATTTGATTTTAAAGATCGAAGATATGGAGTAGCCGACCTTGATATTCTTTTTGGAGATGGAAATAATATAATCCGGAGAATTAACTTTCAAGAGCAGGATGCCGTTAGATGGACAACAGGAACCGTGAATTATCCTTCGGGTCTTCACATAGGTTACAATGATCCGATGACATGGCATCATGTTGCAATTACAATTAACAAAAACGTCGGTAAAATTTATATCGATCAATTCAGGGTAGTATATGTAAATAACCTTACCGGCAAGGCGCAATCAATTATTTTTAATGTATGGCAATATTATAATTCCTTTATTAAAAATATACGCATAGCTGAAGGCGGGACTAATGTTTATAAAGAAGTAACTACCACCAGCAAAATTATTACGCACGGGATTTTATTTGATGTAAATAAAGCAACACTAAAACCACAGTCCATGGGCACGATAAATGAGATTTACAACCTATTAAAAAAAGATCCTTCCCTTAAATTTGAAATTGACGGATTTACAGACAGCACCGGGAGCGCACAAAATAATTTAGCCCTTTCACAGCAAAGAGCAGATGCCGTTAAAGCTCAGCTAGTTAATATGGGTATTGATGCATCAAGGCTAACGAGCAAAGGACTCGGCAGCACAAAGCCAATTGATACAAACGCTACTCCCGTAGGCAGAGCAAATAACAGGAGGGTTGAGTTCATTAAAATGTAATTGATAATTCTTTCTAGTATAAAATTAAAGTGAATTTTTTAAATTTGAAAAGTTGAGGCAGCAATGAAATTAAAGCTTAAGTATTTTTTATCGTTTAAGCCAGTAGTAATAGCATGCATCATCTCTTTCACCGCGTATGCACAAATTCCCGATCCAAGCTTCGAAAGCTGGGCATCGGGAAACCCCACCGGTTGGGCTATAACGAACAGCCCATCATTTAAAACCGTTACACAAACTTCGGATGCTTACGCCGGTTTATATGCAGCTAAAGGTGAAACAATTAGTATTAATGGAATTATTATACCTCTTTCAATTTAATCCTCAAGTTGGAAAATCCTAATCCAATTCTTTATATTTACATCCAAAATTATCGTGCTTTTTTTTGTGGAAGAATAAAATTATTCTTGATTTCTAGAATGACGGTATAAAGCAAAATTGAGAAGATAATAACGGAGGCCGACTTCGAAACTGCGAAACATGTAAACGGTAAGCTTAATGCGAAAGTATTAATTCTTAATCAAAGTTACGAACCTTTAACCATTTGCAACATAAAAAAGGCAATTATACTAATATACCTGGGCAAGGCAGACCTTGTTAGAAACGACGACAGGAAAGAACTGCACAGCGTTAAGACAAGTTTTCCCTGGCCGAGCATTATAAAATTAAACCACTATATAAACGTCCCGTATAAAAAGGTAGTGCTTACTCGTAAAAATATTCTTAGGCGCGATTCTTATAAATGCTCATACTGCGGCAGGAGCGACCTCCCGTTAACGATTGATCATGTAGTCCCGAAATCCAAAGGCGGTGCCGATTCATGGGAGAACCTGGTTTGTGCTTGTACATCATGCAATAATAAGAAAGGCGACCGCACCCCGGATGAAGCGAAAATGATTCTTCATAATAAGCCGTTTAAGCCCAGCCACATTATGTTTATAAAGCATGTGGTAGGCAAACTTGACGAGAACTGGAAGCCTTACCTTTATCTTTCTTAGGTTTTTGAAAAGCATAAAAATTATTTTTAAAACAATTTATTGGTAAATAAATTATTGAGTTATTTATCAAGTTTATTTAGACCATTATTATTATTTTTCACTGCATCATTTAATATTATATTCTAATTATGGCAAAAAAAAGAATTCTAAGCGGAATGCGCCCTACGGGAAAATTGCACATCGGTCATTATGTTGGCGCTCTTGAAAATTGGATTAAACTTCAGGATGAATATGAAAGCTTCCATCTAATAGCCGATTACCATGTACTAACCACCAAGCTGGAAACGAACGATATTTACCAGGACTCGATAGATATGCTGATTGACTGGCTGGCTGCGGGACTGGACCCAGTTAAAAGCCCTATGTTCAGGCAGTCGAAAATTAAAGAGCATACCGAGCTTCATCTTTTGTTCAGCATGCTTATTACAGTAAATCGGCTGGAAAGAAATCCTACTTTAAAAGACCAGATAAGGGATTTGAATATTGAGCAGGTAATATACGGTCATCTCGGCTACCCGGTTCTTCAATCGGCAGACATTCTGCTCTATAAAGGCAACGCTGTGCCTGTTGGAGATGACCAGGTTCCCCATATCGAAATCTCCAGGGAAATTGCCAGAAGGTTTAATAACCAGTACGGCAATGTCTTCCCGGAACCGGAGCCGCTTTTAACGCAGTTTGCCAGACTGCCTGGTCTAGACGGCGGCGCGAAGATGAGCAAGTCTTTGAACAATACAATACTTCTTTCCGATTCGCCGGAAGTAGTAAAGTCAAAATTAAAGAAGGCGGTTACCGATCCGAATAAGATTAGGAAAGGCGATCCCGGCAACCCGGATATATGCTTGGTCTTCGCTTACCACAAAAAATTTAACGATGCCGAAGTGCAGGAGATTGACAGCGGCTGCCGTTCCGGCGCGCTTGGATGCGTTGATTGTAAAATGAGATGCGCTGCAAAAATTTCTCTAATGCTAGAACCGATTATTGAAAGAAGAAAATATTACGAGCAAAGAATGGACGAAGTTGAAGATATACTTCGCCAAGGCGAACAAAGAGCGAAGCTTGTTGCGGAAGAAACTATGGCTGAAGTACGCGATAAAATGAAACTAGGTTAAAATTGTACAAGATAAAATTAGAGCAGTTTGAAGGACCTCTGGACCTTCTACTTTTTTTCATCAAGCGGGATGAATTGAACATCTACGACATCCCGATCTCCAAAATTACAAAAGAATTTTTGGAGTACGTGAACTTTATTAAAATGCTTGATCTGGAAGTTGCCGGAGACTTCATTCTAATGGCTTCTACTTTGATGCACATTAAAGTTAGAATGCTTCTGCCCAGGGAGGTTGATGAAAAAGGCGAGGAGATCGATCCCCGCGCAGAGCTTATTCAGGCTTTGCTTGAGTATAAGAGATATAAGGAGATGTCCGATGATCTTTCTTTCATGGAATCCGGCCAGAGGAAGATAAGCTACAGAGGAAATTATTCCAAGGATGTTAAAGAGTCCCCGCCCGAGTTCGAGGTTCTATTAAAGAATGTTACCGTCTTCGACCTGGCCAAGGCATTTAAGAAAGCAATTGAAAACCTAAAGCCGGAAGTTTTTCACGAAGTAAAGAAGATAAACATTACCATAGATGAGCAGATTACTTTTATAATGAACAGCCTTGAGGAAAACCCGGAACTGCACTTCCTTAGCCTGGTTAACGAGATGCGCGAGAAGATAAGGATAGTAATTACTTTTGTTGCTCTGCTGGAGCTGACTAAAATGGGTATGATAGGATTAAAAGAGTCGAGTGATTTTAACGATTTTGTAATCATTAAGTTGAACAATGGATAATATTTATAATTCGGTAATTGAAGGCCTGATTTTTTCATCGGATGAGCCTTTACCGGCAGCCGAGATAATTAAAGCTGTAAAGGGAATCGACGGCGAGGATATACAAATTTCAGCCGATGAAATTGAATGCTGTGTTGATGAACTGAATAAAAATTATGATGAGAAGAACATCGCCTTTCAGATTGTTAAGATTGCCGGAGGCTATTTGTTCGCAACCAAACCGGAATACGCCAAGTATATCGGGTATTTATCTTCAGAAAAAAGCAAGCGAAGACTGAGCCAGGCAGCATTGGAAACGTTAGCCATAATTGCCTACAAGCAGCCTATTACAAAGCCTGAACTGGAATCCATACGCGGAGTTAATTCGGATTATATTTTAAATACGCTGCTGGAAAAAAATCTTATCTCTATTACCGGCAGGGCAGAAACCATCGGCAGGCCTTTACTATACGGCACTACCGATGAATTTCTGAAATATTTCGGACTGAACAAACTGAGCGATCTTCCAAAGCCCAGAGAAGTTGAAGAGATTATGAGGGATGAGGACTTTATTGAGCAGAAACAAAAAATTATGATGAACCTAATTGAAGAAACATTAGAGAACGAATCCGCAGAAGACAACAATGACACTGATACGGCTGAATAAATATATTTCCGACAGCGGAATAACTTCCCGGAGAAAAGCCGATGAGCTTATACTGCAGGGGCGTGTTTCCGTTAACGGCAGGGCTGTTTTTGACTTACCGATGAAAGTTGATGACGAAAAAGATATAGTTTACCTGGACGGCGAGGTTATAAAAGCAAAGCGGCATTTTTATTTCCTTCTGAACAAGCCCAAGGGAGTGGTAACCACAACCAAGGATGAAAAAAACAGAAGGACAGTAATTGAGCTTTTAAAAACAAAAGAGAGGATTTATCCGGTTGGCAGGCTGGACTATAATACTACCGGCGTGTTATTGCTTACAAACGACGGCGAATTCTCGAACTTCCTTACTCATCCTAAAAATAAAGTTCCAAGAGAATACGAGGTAAAGCTAGACCGGCCGATTGCTGATGAAGATAAATTGAAGTTGTTGAAAGGTGTTTATATCTACGGCAATAAAGGAGTGTTTACTAAAATAGTATTTCCGAAGAAGAACGACAGGAAATTTGTAATTGTAACTTCGGTGGAAGGCAGAAACCATTTTGTGAAAAATATGTTTAAGACTTTGAGTTATAACGTTATGTCGCTAAATAGAAAAAGCTATGCGGGAATAGTTGCCGATGTTCCGGTCGGTGCGTACAGGGAATTAACCATATCAGAAATAAAGGGAGTAATTAAAAACTATGGGGGCTAAAATATTCTTTGTGTTTTTTGTATTCGTACTTTTTACGGCGGCATCCTTTCCCCAAGAGGCAGCAAGGGATACGATACCTAAATATGCTTATTCAACTATCTCCGAATTCTGGTCGCAAATGAACGACATATTCAACGACCCCAACTTCAGCAATGCCGAATGGGGTGTTGTTATTCAATCTCTAGAGACCGGTGAATACTTTTATAAGCGGAATGAGGACAAACTCTTTATGCCCGCTTCCAACCTTAAATTATTTACAACTGCAGCCGGACTTTTAATATTGGGAAGCGAGTACAGGTTCCAGACAAACATTTATATGAACGGACATGTGGACGGCTCTACTTTGAATGGAGACCTTGTTGTGCAGGGAAGAGGCGATCCGACAATTTCCGGCAGGTTCTATGACGACGATATGCTGAAAGTTTTTAACAACTGGGCAGATTCGCTGCTGGACAACGGTATAGACGAAATTACCGGAAATATTATCGGCGACGACGATGCCTTTGATGCGGTAGGGCTAGGAACCGGCTGGCAGTGGGACTATGAAAGCAGCTGGTTCGCTGCGCCTTCAAGCGCTATTTCATTTAATGATAACTGCGTTGATATTACCGTTACCGTCAATAAAAAAAATCACCAGCCGCAGATTACTGTTATGCCGGAGACGAAGTATATTATTATCCTGAACAAAGTAGTTACCGTTCCCAAGGATTCGGTTACCTCAATTAATACTTACAGGGAACTCGGCACCAATGTAATTACTGTTTACGGAACTATTAGAGATAACAACGACTCAGTAAAAACTTATGTGTCGGTAAATAATCCGACTCAATTTGCCATGGTTGTACTAAAAGATGTTTTAAAGAAGAAGGGAATTACAATCGGCGGGTACCCCATAGACATTAACGATATGCCGGTTCCGCTGGATTATGCAAAGATGAAAAAATTGTTTACTCAATATTCTCCGCCATTAAAAGAGATCATCAAAGTAATAAATAAGAACAGCCAGAATCTATACGCAGAGCAGCTTCTTAAGACCATCGGCCTGGAGTCCTACGGTTACGGCAATGTGGAAAACGGAGTACGGGCAGAGAACAAAGTATTAAAAGAGATGGGCATCAATCCAGAGAGTCTGAGCATTGTTGACGGCAGCGGGCTCTCCAGGCTGGACCTTGTTACGCCCAAACAAATAGTTGCTCTTTTAAGCTTTATGTATAAGAATAAAAATTTCATCCCATTCTTTAACTCGCTGCCTATTGCGGGTGTTGATGGGACACTTGGCGACAGGATGCAGAATACAAAGGCCCAAGGCAAGATACGGGCGAAGACAGGTTTCCTGGAAGGCGTTAGAAGCCTTTCCGGTTATGCATTCACCGGGGATAACGAGCCGGTTGCTTTCTCTATTATCGTTAACAATTTTAATGTGCCAGTTAAACTGGCGGAGAATATTCAAGATTTAGTATGTTTGCGGCTCGCAAACTTTAAAAGAAAATGAACGGAGGATTAGTGGAAAATAATACACAGCCGGATATAAATGTTTTAATAAAAAGAAGGTTTGAGGAACTTGAAGAATTAAAGCAAAAAGGCTTCGAGCCTTTCGCTTACTCTTTCGACGTTAATTCCGATTCTACAGATATTAAAAATAATTTTAAGGAAGATGAAAAAAGAATTGTAAGAATTGCCGGTAGAATAATGGCTATCAGAAGAATGGGTAAAGCATCGTTTGCCCACCTTCAAGACCATAACGACAGAATTCAGATTTACCTCAGGAAAGACGACATCGGCGATGCATATGATGCTTTTAAACTGCTCGATATCGGCGATATAATCGGCATAGAAGGATTTGTCTTTAAAACAAAGACCGGCGAGATATCTGTGCATGTAACTTCTATGACTCTGCTGTCAAAAACTCTTCGCCCCCTGCCGATTGCAAAAGAAACAATTGACGAGCAGGGGAATAAAATAATTCACGATCAATTTGCGGATAAAGAATTGCGCTACCGGCAAAGGTACGTAGACTTAATAGTTAACAGCGAGATAAGGGACGTCTTTGTTAAAAGGAGCAGGACAATTTCCGCGATGAGAAAATTTCTAGACTCAAACGGCTATCTGGAAGTTGAGACTCCTATTTTACAGCCGCTTTACGGAGGCGCTGCTGCAAGGCCATTCATTACCCATCATAACACTCTGGATACCGATCTGTATTTGAGGATTGCCGATGAACTGTATCTGAAGAGATTAATTGTAGGCGGGTTTAACGGCGTTTATGAAATCTCCAAGGACTTTAGGAACGAAGGCATGGATAAAACGCATAACCCCGAGTTTACTATGATGGAACTTTATGTTCCGTACAAAGACTATGAATGGATGATGAAATTTGTGGAAGAGATGATCCATAATATTTGTATGCAGGTATTTCAGACTCTCGATTTTGAATTTGACGGCAACAAAATAAATTTTACTTCGCCTTGGAAAAGAATCTCGATGCTGGATGCGATAAAAGAGAAAACAGGGCTGGATGTATTGACGGCATCTGTTAGCGAGTTGAAAGGCTCGGCGAAAAAGTTAGGCATAGATATTTTAGGGCTTGAGACTAAGGGGAAGCTGATTGATGAAATTTTCAGTGCATCGGTTCAGCCGGAGCTAATCCAGCCGACGTTCGTAGTGGATTATCCTCTTGAATTATCTCCTTTGGCAAAAAAGCACCGCACAAAAAGCGGAGTAGTGGAAAGATTTGAGGGCTATGTAGCAGGCAGGGAAATATGCAATGCATTTTCGGAACTGAATGATCCGATAGACCAGAAAGCCAGGTTTGAAGGCCAAAAGAAAATGCGTGAGGAAGGCGATGAAGAGGCTCATCAAATTGATGAGGATTTTATAAGAGCGCTTGAATACGGCATGCCGCCTACCGCAGGTCTCGGCATTGGTATCGACCGCCTGGTTATGCTGCTTACAAACCAGACATCTATTAGGGATGTAATTTTCTTCCCTCAAATGAAACCGGAAAGCAAATAATACCAGTTGAATATTTAAAGGATTACTTACTTGAAGTACAGCGTAATAATTCCAACTTTGAATGAGGAGAAGCTCCTCCCGGAATTATTGCGCCAATTAAGCGATGACGACCTTAATCGGAAATATGACTTCGAGATAATTGTTTCCGACGGCGGAAGCAGGGATAAGACCGTTAGCATTGCGCTTGAATATGCTGACAAAGTAAAGGTACACAACAATTCCGCAGCACAAAATATAGCCGGGGGAAGAAACTCCGGTGCAAAATATGCCAAGGGAGAAATCTTCGTCTTCATTAACGGCGATGTAATATTCGAGAACGTTTCCGGGTTCTTCGGATTTTTGGAAAAGAACTTTGCCGCAAACAAATTTCTTGCAATGACGTGCAAAGTAAAAATTTTCCCGCACGAAGAGACTCTGCTCGACAGGCTTTTCCATTACGGCTACAACTCCTATTTCCGTCTTTTAAATGGCATGGGCCTGGGAATGGGAAGAGGCGAATGCCAGGTAGTAAAACGAAATATCTTTTTTAAGGTAGGCGGGTATAATGAAGCTTTAGCCGCCGGTGAAGACTTCGATTTATTTAGGAGAGTTAGAAGGCTTGGTAAAATTTTATACACAAAAGAAATTTGCGTTTTCGAGTCCCCCAGAAGATTTAGGAAATTAGGCTACAAGGGTGTAACAGTTTCGTGGGTAAAGAACGGATTCTCGGTTCTATTTAAGAATAAATCTCTCTCAAAGGAATGGGAACAAGTGAGGTAATGTGAAGAAAATTTTTTTTGTTATAATCCTGTTTACAGCTGCCGCTTATGCTCAAGATGACTATGTTAATGTAGACAACCAGGTCTATTCGTTTCTAGAGCGGATGGAAACGCTCCATATTATTTCCGGTTATAATTCCTTCGAGCTGCCTAAGCCTAGGAAAGATATTGTAAATTACTTAAAGGAAGTAATTGCTTCGAAGGATAAGCTTGATAATGTAGACCGTAAAATACTGAACGATCTCGAGGTGGAGTTTGAGTATGAGCTAACCGGTACTTTGAAAAATTCGGAATCAGTTTTAAACAGCGGCAGTTACGATATATTTTCGCAAAAGAACAAATATCTTTTTTACTACGCTAAGCCGCATAAGGCTGATTTATTCATCAACCTTCTGGGTGAAGGCGAAGGGATCTTTCAAAACGACGTTGCAAACAAGGCAAATCTATCAACTACTTTAGGCGTAATAGGCGGCGAGATTAAAGGTACGTTCCTAGACCATTTCGGCTTTTCATTAAAGGGTACTAACGGTTATGTCTTCGGCAACAAGGAAGTTGCAAAGCTGCGCGAGGATATAAGGTATAATTTTAAATTTGATGAGAACAAACCCGGCGAGGCTTTCTTTGATGAATCGGAAGGCTATTTAACTGCCGACTACGATATGCTGAGAATTAAGTTCGGAAGGCAAAGGATGAAGATCGGTTACGGGCCTATGAAATCCATAATTGACGATTTCGCTCCGCCCTTCGATTATCTGGGCTTCAACATCAATTACGGGTTCTTCAATTTTTCTTATTTTCACGGCAAGCTTCTGGGCGACAGCTATTTTCAGCCCGATTCCATTACCGGCGGCATTGAAGTAGTTGCGGAAAAATATATCGGCTACCATAGGATAGGATTTAATCTTTCCAACGCTTTCAACTTCGGCGCAGGCGAAATGATAATATACGGAGACCGACCGCTCGATCTTTCGTATTTAAATCCTTTTGCATTTTATAAATCGATTGAGCATGCAAACCGGGACCGCGACAACTCATTTTTATTTTTTGATTTTAACAACAAATCCATTACCGGGTTGAAACTTTACAGCACTCTTTTAATCGATGATATTGATTTCGGAAAGCTCGGCACATCGTGGTACGGCAACCAGGTACTTTTCGATCTCGGACTTTACTCCGTCAACCTTTATAAGATATTGCCTCTGGATTTTAAATTTGAATATACACGTGTCGATCCTTATGTGCATACGCACCGGACCGGCAATACCAACTTTACGAATTTCGGATATAACCTTGGTTCGATTTTAAAGCCTAACAGCGAGTTGTTTTTAGGCGAGTTAAACTACAGGTTTACAAACCGATTTAATTTGGACGCCAGCTTTTCATACATAATTCACGGAGCCAACCCCGTATTGCCGAACGGTACAATTATAAATGTGGGCGGCGATGAAGCACTGGGGCACCGCACATACGATTCGAACGAGGCAAAATTATTGGACGGTGATATGGAATACTCAAGGATAACTACGGCATTGCTAACTTTTGAGCCGGTAAAACAGATATTTTTTTCATTAAAACTTGTATATTATAACGAATCTCTGCAGAACTCAATTTCAAACAATCAAGTTCAAAGTTATTTTATCCTTTCTGCAAAATTATAAAGCATAGGAATTTTTTATGAAACTGCGAAATCTTAAAATTCCATTTTCGGTTATCATACTTGTGCTGGGAATTGTTCTCGGCACTCAAATACACAAGGTATTCTCGGACGACAATTTGCAGGACAGCCTGGCAAAGTTTGACGATGTTCTTACGTACACCGAAAAGAATTACGTAGATAAAGTAGATACACAGAAGCTGGTTGATGCCGCTATAAACGGCATGCTCGGCAAGCTCGATCCGCATACGGTTTACATCCCCGCAAAGGAACTTCAATCAATAGATGAATCGTTTAAAGGAAATTTTTCAGGCATAGGCATAGAGTTCCAGATTCTTAATGATACATTAACCGTAGTGTCGCCTATTAGCGGCGGGCCTAGTGAAATGCTAGGAATTCTGCCCGGCGACAGAATTATAAAGATTAACGGGAAGAGCGCAATTGGTATTACTGATGAAGAAGTTGCAAAAGAGCTGCGCGGGCACGAAGGTTCAAAGGTAAATGTTTCTATTGTAAGATACGGAGTGACGAAGCCGATTGATTACGAAATTACACGCGCAAAAATTCCGCTTTACTCTATCGATGCCCATTTTATGTACAACGAGAACACAGGCTATATCAGCTTGACAAAATTTTCAGAAACGACTTACGACGAGATGGCAAAGGCCATTGCCGATCTTAAAAAGCAGGGCATGCAGCAGCTTATACTCGATCTAAGGGGAAATCCCGGCGGTTTGCTAGACCAGGCAGTTAATGTAGCCAACTTGTTTATTGACGGCGGAAAAAAGATTGTCTATACCAAAGGCCGCAGGCCCGAATTCGATGAAGAATATGATGCCGAAAAGCCAGCGCCTTTTAAAAATCTACCTTTGATTATTTTAGTTAACAAAGGCAGCGCATCGGCAAGCGAAATTGTATCCGGCGCTATGCAGGACTGGGACAGAGCTTTGATTGTCGGCGAGACAACATTCGGTAAAGGGCTTGTGCAAAGGCAATACCCGCTGCCAGATAATTCAGCGCTGAGGCTTACCGTAGCACGGTATTACACACCGTCGGGCAGACTAATTCAAAGGGATTATAAGAATTTAAAAAATACCGAAGAGTATTTTGCGGATGCCGGCAAGAATAATGAACCTAACGGAAATAATCTTAATCATACTGCCGAAGCAAAACAGGATTCAGCTCTTCCAAAATTCAAAACACACGACGGCAGGACGGTATACGGCGGCGGCGGAATTACTCCGGATTATATTATCAGATCGAACAGCATAACAAATTACACAACCGATCTTCTGAAGAATAATATCTTTTACCAGTTTGTTTTATTGTATCTTGATAACAATAAAAAGAGCCTGGAAAAACAATATGGAAATGATCTTAATAAATTCGCTAAGGATTTTTCCTTTACCGAAGATCAACTGCACGATTTTATAAGCTTTGCCGGCTCAAAAGGAGTTAAATTTTCCCAAAAGGATTTTGACAAAGATAAAAATTATATTGCGGCAAGGCTTAAGGCCCAGGTTGCTAGAACTTTCTGGGGCAACAACGGTTGGTACGATGTTATACTAAGAGAGGACGACCAGTTTGAAAAAGCGGTTCTATTGTTTCCCGAGGCAAAAGAACTTGCCGGATTAAAATGAAAAATTTCTTAAAGATATTTTTACTCTTGCCTATTATTACCGGTTTTGTACTGGTTAAAAAACCATGTCCGGAAAAGGTGTATAACTTTAATTTTTCTTCAGACCAAATTCTTCAGGTAGGAGAAGAGCTTACTTACGTAGTAAGCTATTCTTTTATTAAGCTGGGTGAGATTAAGATACTGGTTAAGAGCAAAAAAACCGTAAACGGAAAAAACTTCTACAATACAATCGCATATATGGATTCGTATTCGGGAATCCCTTTCGTTAACCTGCATATGATATACGAAAGCACCCTCGATCCGGATTTCTATTCGGTTTTTTTTAGAGGCATCGTAAAGAAGGAAGAATATACAACTTTTACCGAATATTATTTTAATTACAACAAATCGAAAGTTAGAATTAAAAAAGGAAAAACAAATCCGTATCAACTGTGGACTGACTCCACGGCGGAAGTAAATAAAAAATATCAGGATGGACTGTCGATCTTATATTATGCCCGCTATTTAAGCGGCAGCGGCAAATCCGAGAACGTGCCTTGCTTCGTAAACGAGAAGAAAGTGTACACCTCTATTAATTCTTATAAGGAAGTAACCGGCGTTTCGATAGATGCCGTTAATTACGATGTGGCTTGTGTAAGGCTGGACGGCGAGATGAATTTTATAAGCGTGTTCGGTTTGACGGGATATTTTGAAGGATGGTTTTCCGACGACCAGGCGTCGATACCTATAGTCGCAAAACTGAAAGTTATAATCGGGAATGTTAAAGTTGAGTTAAAATCATGGAAGAGACCCGGATGGACACCGCCGAAATTCGAAAAAGACTAGAAGATGAAATAAAGCTTTTCCCTTACTTAGACAAGTTCCCGGAAATACCGGGGAATGTTTTTTTGGCCTCCGGCGTAAAGATTATTGGTGATGTAATAATTGGAGAGAATTCCAGTGTTTGGTACAACACAGTAATTAGGGGCGATGTTCACTATATTAGAATCGGTATGTTTACCAACGTGCAGGACTGCTCGATGCTACATGTAACAAACGGAAAGTACCCGTTGAACATAGGTAATAAAGTTACAATCGGGCATTCGGTTACTTTACACGGATGTACGATAAAAGATTTATGTCTGATTGGTATGGGATCGGTAATACTAGATGGTGCAGTTGTAGAGTCAACGTCGATGGTTGCTGCCGGTGCAGTTGTAAAGCCAAACTTTGTTGTGCCGTCCGGAACTTTGGCAGCGGGTGTGCCTGCAAAGATTGTTAGAGAGTTATCACCGGAAGAGATTGAGGAATTTGAAAAATCTGCGGTGAGATATAAAAAATATACCGAGTTAACAATAGATTCTATAAATAAATTCTATAGCAATAATGTATTTTAAATTTTGGGGTACAAGAGGTTCAATACCTGTTCCGGGTAAGAGTACTTTTAAGTACGGCGGGAATACTCCATGCGTTGAGATCCGTTCAAGTAAGGATAAACTAATAATTTTAGATGCCGGCAGCGGCATACGTGAGTTCGGGAATCATCTCCTAAAAAATAAAAACGACAGTGTGATTGATATTTTCTTTAGCCACTATCATTGGGATCATATCCAGGGCATACCGTTTTTCGCCCCTTTATATCAAAGGGAAGCTGTTGTCAATTTATATGGCGAAACTTGCGGCGGCGAAAGGATAAAAGATATTTTAGGCTCGCAGATGGCCTCCCATTATTTCCCGATTGAGCTGGACGATATGAGTGCAAAGACTACATTCAATGAAATTGAGCCTAACAAAAAATATGACATAGACGGAATTAAAATAGAGACATTCAGAGCTAACCATTCTTCTCCTACAATCTCATTTAAGTTTACCGAAGGAGAAAAAAGCTTTATCTATTTAACCGATAATGAATTAAAGCTAAACGAATTGGAGAACGGAAATATTTCTTCGCAGCTACTTGACCTCAATAAAGAAATTATTGATTTTTGCAGAGGAGCGGATTACTTAATTCATGATTCTATGTATGATGAGGCTCTATTGATGAAGAAAAAAGGATGGGGACATTCCAGCAATGTTACCCTTGCTTATTTTAGTATTTTATCAAGCGTAAAGAACTTGATTCTGTTTCATTATAACCCTGACTATACAGATGACAAAATTGATGAGCTTCTGAAAGAAACCAGGTTGCTGCTAAAGGCTGAAAAATCTGAAATTAAATGTCTTGCTTCGATGGAAGGATTGAGGATTGATCTGTAGATTAATGCACTTGATATTTTAACAAAAAGTTATTTGTTTGTGGTTAAGAATTTAAAAGTTAATTTTTCCGGTTTTTTTGAAATTAAAAAAGGTATTTTCCATAAATTGGTTGAATATCTGAAAAATGAATTAGAATTTGACATTTCGTTTTTAATAATTAATTTTGTCTCGGCAGATCTTATTACCCAAATAAATATTAAGTACCTAAACCATCATTACTCAACAGATATAATAACTTTTAATTACAACGGAAACTCCAAAAAATTAGACGGCGAGCTATATATTTCGAAAGAAGATGCAAAATTAAACGCGGAAAAATTCCGGGTAAGCTGCCAGGATGAATATTACAGGCTTGTTATCCACGGAATTCTTCACCTGATTGGTTATGACGATCAGAATAAAAATGCTAAATTAGTAATGAAGCGGCTGGAAAATAAACTGCTGAACGGTTTTGTTAATTATATATCGGCAAATAAAAACTAAATAAATAGATGATAGGCGAATTAGTAAAAATTCTTGAAAAGATAGCAAAAGGAATAAACAATAATTATTCATTCGAAGAGGTTGAAAGTTCTATAAATAACGAGAGTAAAATAGATAAGATTGCTGCTGCAGCCGCTTACAGCTGGATTTATGAAAAGTTCCTGGTAAACTTTTTCCGGAACAAGGAAATGAAAGAAAATATCTCCGGCGGCCTCAGGGTTTTATCGGACGATGAATTATCTAAAATAGGATTGAATAATTACAACTATCTTTTGCATTTTTACAATGTAGGCTTACTTAACAACGGCGAACTGGAAATGATTATTGACCAAATTGTTTTATTCCCGGAAGGCGCAATAAGCAAAGAAAATATTAATTTGTTAATCCTTTCCGTGTTCTTGGATTTGGACAGCGTGTCTCCTCCGGGCAGCAGGTATTTGTTATATTCATCAGACACAATAAATTAAAATTAGTAAAGGCATAATGAGTAAAAATCTTGTTCTTGTAGAATCTCCTTCTAAAGCGAAAACCATAAATAAATATCTAGGCAAAGATTTTATTGTTGAAGCAACAGTTGGACACATTAGGAATTTACCCAAAACGAAGCTTGGCGTAGATGTAGAGAAAGACTTCCAGCCTCAGTTTGTTACCATTAGAGGCAAGGGAGACGTAATAAAAAAAATAAAAAATTTGGCGGCCAAGAGTAAAAAAATATTCATAGCTACCGACCCTGACCGCGAAGGCGAAGCTATTGCGCAGGATATAGCCGACGTGCTTAATTCCGATTCAGGCCAGAAAATTTACCGCGTCCTATTTAACGAGATAACCAAGACCGGAGTGCTTAGGGCAATGGAATCTCCCAGAAGCATCGATACTAACCTGGTTACTTCCCAGCGGGCAAGAAGGGTGATGGATAGAATTATCGGCTATAAGATAAGCCCTTTCCTCTGGAAAGCGGTAATCGAATTATCAGGCAGCAACTCACTGTCTGCCGGTCGCGTTCAGTCCGTCGCCTTAAAACTGATCTGCGACAGAGAGACTGAAATTGAAAAATTTATTACTACAGAATACTGGTCGATCTGGGCAATTTTTGAAACCGATAAAAAGGAAACATTCAAGGCTAAGCTTTTCAGTATTTCCGGCAAGGATATTAAGATACAACCTAAGCCGGTAATGACTGAAGACGATTGGATAGAGTTCTTAAAGAGTTTTGTTGCGCTGTCAGATGAGAAAACTTCGACCGGATTCTTCAATAGAATTTTAGCAAAAGAACATTTCAAAATTACCGGAATTTCAAAAAGGAATACCAAGCGTAATCCTCCTCCGCCGTTCATAACAAGTTCGCTGCAGTCCGAAGCTTCTAAAAGTATTAAGATGCGGCCAAAGCAGACTATGATGATAGCGCAAAAATTATATGAAGGCATTGATCTGGGTAAAGAAGGATTGGTCGGTTTAATCACTTACATGCGTACGGATTCAACCAGAATAAGCGAAGAAATGGTATCGGAAGCTCGCAAGTTTATAACGGAGACTTACGGGCAGGAATATTTACCGGATGTTCCAAACAACCACGAAAAGAAAAACAAACAAAATGTTCAGGATGCTCACGAGGCAATACGCCCGACATCATTAAAATATTCACCGGCGTTTGTTAAGCCTTTTTTAGACAGCAGGTCATATAAGCTATACTCTTTAATCTGGAACAGGTTTATCGCTTCCCAGATGAACCAGGCACTGATGGAAACAACCATCGTTGAAATTTCCGCAGACGAATTTTTGTTCAAAGCCTTTGGAAATGCAATTAAGTTCAAAGGCTATATGCAGGTTTACGAGGAAGTGCCGGAAAAGAAGGAGAATGCGGAAGAGAAAGAAGAATACCGTAACGAAACAATTCCCATCGGACTTGAGGAGGGAAACGATCTTAAATTATTCGAGCTTAAGAAGACGCAGCATTTTACAAAGCCTCCGGCCAGGTTTACGGAAAGCTCACTTATAAAGGAACTGGAAAGCAAGGGCATCGGAAGGCCGAGTACTTACTCGCTTATTGTAGGTACCATTCAAGACAGAAAATACGTAGATCAGCTAGACAGGAAATTAATTCCTACCAAGCTTGGAAGGGAAGTAAATAAAATCCTGGTAAGTAACTTCCCGGATATTATTAATGAAGATTTTACCGCCGGCATGGAAGGCGAGCTTGACCAGATTGCTCAAGGTGAAAACGAATACGTAAAAGTATTAAACGATTTCTACCAGCCGTTCCAGCATGCACTTATGCATGTAGAAAATAAAGTCGAGAAAATTATCTGCGACCAATGCGGCGGCGAGATGGAAATTAAAATTGGCCGCTTTGGTAAATACCTTGCATGTACAAATTACCCCGAATGCAAGAATATCAAATCGTTCAAAGATGTATACGCACAGAACCAGGAGCCGGAATATACCGGTGAAACCTGCGAAAAGTGCGGGGCAAGAACGGTTTTTAGAAACGGAAAGTTCGGCAGATTTATAGGCTGCGAAAGATACCCAGAATGCGACTATATAAAAAATATTACGCTCGGCGTTAAATGCCCCAAATGCGGCGAAGGAGATATTGTAGAAAGAAAATCGAAACGCGGAAAATTGTTTTACGGATGTTCCCGATACCCTTCATGCGATTTTGTAAGCTGGTACAAGCCTGTTCCGCAGGCATGTCCCAACCACGATTCCGATTATATGGAACAAAGGTACTCTGTTAAAAAGGGCAACTACCTTAAATGCCCCGTATGCAGCCAAGAAGTTCTAATAGAAGAAGTTGAAGAAGTGGAAGAGAATTAATGAATTTAAATTCATTAGTTACCGAATACATTGAAGAATTGAAGAATGTTAAAAGATATTCTTTTAATACTCTTAAATCTTATTCCGAAGATTTGGCCGGCTTTATAAATTATTGCGGCGAATACGATAGAACGACGGCAGACGGCATTACCGAAAAATTTATAAAATCGTACTTGATGCGCTTAAACGATAACGGCCTGGAAAAAAGATCAATATCCAGGAAGCTGGCTGCCATTAGGGGACTATTTAAATTCGCCTACTTCCATAATTATATCGAAACTAATCCTGCAGTATTAATCTCAAATCCCAAAGCGATAAGAAAACTGCCGGAGATTGCCGCAACGAACTCGATTTTAAAAACTTTCACTCTGGCAGATGAAGAAGATAAAGACCCTGAATTAATAAAAGCGATATTCGAGCTTCTTTACGGCAGTGCATTGCGGGTTTCTGAATTATGCAATTTAAATTTTATAGATTTGGATTTAAAACAGAAGACCATCCGGGTGCTGGGGAAAGGGAATAAAACCAGGATAGTACCTGTTGGTGAAAAATCGATTAAAACAATTGCCGGGTATCTGCAATCGAAAAAAAACATGGAGCCAAACTCTCCGCTTTTAACCGATTTGAGGGGGAACAGAATCTACCCGAGGTTGGTTCACAGGATTGTTAATAAATATCTTTCTAAAGTTACAGACATAAAAAAGAAAAGTCCGCACGTGTTAAGGCACAGCGCCGCAACTCACATGCTGGATAAAGGTGCCGACTTGCGTGCTGTTAAAGAAATTCTAGGGCATGAAAACCTTTCTACCACACAGATATATACTCACGTTAGTGTGGAAAGGTTGAAAGCTGCCTATAAAAAAGCTCATCCAAAATCCTAATTAAAGGGAGGTGTTATTATGAACATAAAAATAACGGCTAGAAAGTTCAAGGCTCATGATACTCTGAAGGAATTTATAACATCAGAGGTTTCATCGCTTGAAAAGTTTAGCGATAATATTTTAGACTTAGATGTCATCCTAAGCTATCAGAACAGCAAGGACAGCATTAAAAAGGCGGAGATTGTTTTGCAGGTGCCGGGCCAAACACTAACTGCAACCGAGAATTCCGACGATTTCAAAAAATCCGTCAGTGCTGCAGTTGAAAAGCTGACCCGTCAATTAAATAAAGTTAAAACGAAAAAAATTGTCCGGGCAAAGCAATGAAAATAGATCAGAAATCTATCTCGCGGAAAGAGTATATAACCATTGAGTTCCTCTACAACAATATAAGAGATAAATTCAAATTTAAGCTTATATCCGACAGATCAGGTTTCGATAAAAAAATTCACGATCAAAATTTACACAGACCCGGCCTAGCACTGGCCGGGTTTCTAGACCTGTTTTCTTATTCAAGAGTTCAGGTTTTCGGAAATACAGAAATGAGATATCTGGATTCTCTTTCGGAAGAGAACAAACTGAATACTCTTGAAAGATTATTTAATTTCGACATCCCATGCATAATTCTAACCGACGGCAACAAGCCGTTTCCGGTGCTTATTGAGCTTGCAAACAAACACCACATACCGTTGTTTACGTCGGAGTTTGCAACCACAAAGCTGGCCTACCTGGTGGGTGATTTTTTAGACGACCAATTCTCGCCTAGAATTTCCATTCACGGATCTTTCGTAGATGTTTACGGCGTTGGGATGCTGTTTGTAGGCAAATCCGGAATAGGGAAGAGCGAGGTAGCTCTCGATTTAATTGAAAGAGGGCATAGGCTTGTAGCCGACGATATTATAATCCTTACTAAAAAAGGCGAAGGCATATTAATGGGTTCGGGAACCAACCTGGTAAAGCATTTTATGGAAATAAGAGGACTCGGCTTAATTGATGTTGAGAAGATGTTTGGCATAAGAGCTATAAGGTACCAAAAAAGGCTTGAAATTATAATCGAACTGGAATTGTGGGATGATAAAGCGGAATATACACGTACAGGGCTAGACGGCAACACGGTTTCAATCTCGGATGTGGAAATTCCTTACATAAAGCTGCCTATTTTACCGGGGAAAAACATAACTGTTATTTCTGAAGTCATCAGCTTAAATTATCTTTTAAAGCATTACGGATATGATGCGGCTACTCAATTTCAACACAGATTGAATAGAAAATTAAAGAGAAAAGACACAGATAACATCCGCGGCGTTGATTATTTTGAGCACGACTTCGAATAGAAAAATTCGAATAAAAATCTCTTAAAATATACTTGACAAATAAGACTTAATTCTTTAGATTCCGCCCACTGTTTATGAAAAAATTATATTACTTTTCCAAGTCAAAATTACAATTTATAGAGATAAGAAATTACAAAGCAAAATTAGCTTTGTACTTTTCCGGCTCTGTATTATTAATAAGTTTGATGATTTTCGGCGGATATTATTTAGCAGACTCAGTCTTTAATTCGAGGAATAATATCGGTTCTTTAAGAAATGAAAATAAAGCGCTCAAAGAAAATCTGGATAATTTAATGCTGCAGTTCAAAGTGCTAAATGTTGAATTAGACAGCTTAAATAAGGTAAATAATGATTTAAGACTTGCTGTTAATCTTCAACCAATTTCAAATGATGAAAACATGGTGGGAATTGGCGGCGGTTCTTTTAATAATGAATTGGATTTTCTTTCTAATCCTACTGAAAAAAAATTGAGCCAGGTACTCAGTTTTGTAGACGATATATCAAGGAAAGTAGCATTCGAAAAGGCGCAATACTTAGACATATCGCAGAAATTGAAAGAAAACCAAAAGCTGTATGCGGCAATACCGGCAATAAAGCCATGCAACGGCGAAATTTCCGACGGATTCGGGATGAGAATGCATCCCATACTTCATATTCGCAGAATGCATGAAGGAGTAGATTTTGTTACCGATGTTGGTACAGCAGTATACGCAACCGGAAATGGGGTTGTTGATTTTGTAGGCCAACGGGGAGGTTATGGCCTTGCCGTTGAAATCGATCATGGTTTCGGATATCGCACTGTCTATGCGCATCTGTCGCAGGCTCTGGTTAAGGAAGGGCAAAAGGTAACCAGAGGCCAAGAGATAGCCGAAACCGGGAATACAGGGTTGTCCACAGGTCCCCACCTTCACTATGAAGTCCGCCATGACGGTGTTGCAATAAATCCGGAAGATTTTTTCTTTGGAAATTTAGGCTTCTTTGAGTTAACGAGTAAGAATTAATTTATTAGCGGAGAGAAATATGATATGGACCGTTGAGCTAGCTTCATATTTAGATGATGCCCCATGGCCAGCAACGAAGGAAGAATTAATAGATTATGCAGAAAGAATAGGGGCCCCTTATGAAGTAGTTGAAAATTTAATCGAATTAGAAGATTCGGATGAGCCTTACGAATCGATAGAGGATATTTGGCCTGACTATCCATCCGATGAGGACTTCTTTTATAACGAAGACGATTATTAATATTAGGCGCTTTAAGCGCCTTTTTTTATCTTATGCAACAGCCTTTTAATGAAATATTTGGACAGAACAACGCTAAGGAAATCCTTAACCGCATTATCAAATCAACTAAAATCCCTCACGCTTTTATTTTTTCAGGACCGGAGGGGATAGGTAAGGAATATTGTGCACTTGGTCTTGCCAAAGCTTTAAATGAAAGATATATTAAAAAAGAGGAATCAGAGCACACGAATAAATTAATTGCAGCTTATACCGAGCCTTATATAAAATATATCTTTCCGCTTCCGCGCGGTAAGAACGAGACAGAATCAAGCGGTCCGCTGGAAAAATTAAGTGCTGATGAATTGCAGCTAATTCAAGACGAAATAACGAAAAAGATAAAAAATCCTTACCACAAAATTTTATTAGCTCGGGCTTTTAATATAAAGATTAGCAGTATAAGAGATATAAAAAAATTCCTTTCCCTGGATTTTTCTGATGTCCCGTACAGGTTCATAATAATTTCAGATGCTCACTTGATGAATGAAGAAGCTCAGAATGCATTGCTTAAAGCCCTGGAAGAGCCTCCTGAAGGTGTTATATTTATTTTAATTACACCTTATCCTTCTTTACTGCGCTCCACCATAGTATCAAGATGCTGGTCAATAAATTTTCAGCCGTTAAACAATTTCGATATAAAAGAAATTCTGATTAAGTATTACGGGATTGAAGATAATACGGCCGAAAAAATAGCACCGTTTTCGGGCGGATCAGTTACTTATGCGCTTAGATTAATCGAGCATGAATTTGAAAGCCTCCTGGAAAAAACGGTATTTATTTTAAGATATTCATTCGGCAGAAAATATTATTCTGCCATGAATGAGTTCTCTGCATACCTTTCCGACGGCGACTCCGAAACGATTATATTACTGATTAATATGATTATCGTCTGGCTAAACGATATACAAAAGTTCCGGCTGGGAATTAATAATTATTTTTTTAAGGGATATGTGGAGACCCTTGAAAAATTTAATAAAAGATTTCCTGAGATTGAGTTAAATAGTATTGTTGCTAAGCTTGAATTCTTATCGGCAAATATTCAGAATAATATTAACCTAAATTTACTAGTATTAAATCTGGTTTTTGAATTATCGGCCTTAACTTCAATTATGAAACAATGAAAACCTCTTTTATGATTTCTGCAATTCATAAAAGACTTATTTATTAGTTTTCCATTTTGAATAAAAACCACTAAGGTGTAAATTGTAAGTAAAAATTTAGAGGAGGAAATGAAAAAGGTAGTAATTACTTCTGCTAAAAGAACACCGATCGGATCGTTCGGCGGAACATTATCATCTCTGAGTGCTTCAAAGCTTGGAAGTCTTTCAATAAAATCAGTTTTAGAAACTTCGAAAATTAATCCGGCTCTAATTGACGAAGTTATTTTCGGAAATGTTCTTACAGCCGGGCAGGGGCAAGCGCCTGCGCGTCAAGCTGCGTTATATGCGGGGCTGCCCAATAAAACCGAATGCCTAACAATTAACAAAATGTGCGGCAGCGGATTAAAAGCAGTTATGCTAGCCGCCCAAGCAATAATGTGCGGTGATGCCGATGTTATTATTGCTGGCGGACAGGAGAGTATGAGCAATTCCCCGTATATACTACAGAATGCCAGAAATGGTTATAGACTTGGTAATGGTGAGTTAATTGATTCGATAATAAAAGATGGACTGTGGGATGTTTATAATAATATTCATATGGGAAGTTGTGCTGAAGCCTGCGCAAAGGATTTTAAATTTACGCGCGAGCAGTTAGACGATTTCGCTATCAAGTCCTACAAAAAAGCACTTGAAGCTCAAAAGTCCGAAAAATTTAGCGACGAGATAGTTAAGGTTAACATCAAATCCAAATCGGGTGAAACCATTATAGATACAGATGAAGAACCGCCCAAGGTAAATTTTGAAAAAATTCCTAATCTAAAACCTGTATTTGAAAAGGATGGAATAGTTACGGCAGCAAATGCTTCGAGTATAAACGACGGTGCTGCTGCTTTATTAGTAACCAGCGAAGACAAAGCAAAAGAACTCGGATTAGTACCGCTTGTAGAAATTATAGCTCAAAGTTCGGCGGCTAAAGCACCGATTGAGTTTACTACTGCGCCTGCCGACGCGATAACCAAAGTTCTGAAAAAAGCTAATATGAAAAAAGAGCAAATTGATTTATGGGAAATTAATGAAGCGTTTGCAGTAGTTTCGTTGGCTGTTAATAAAATACTAGATCTGGACGATTCTAAAATAAATGTGAATGGCGGAGCTATTGCATTGGGACATCCTATCGGAGCCAGCGGTGCTCGCATTTTAGTAACTTTAATTCACGAACTGAAAAGAAGAAATTTAACTTTCGGCCTTGCTTCATTATGCATTGGCGGTGGTGAAGCTTCAGCTCTCTTAATAAAAAATTATATTTAATAGGGAGGAGCTATGTCTATAAAAAAAGTTTCAGTAGTGGGAGCAGGAACAATGGGAAATGGGATCGCGCATGTTTTTGCTTTAAAAGGATTCCAGGTTAACCTTGTTGATATTACAAGTGAGTTTGTTGATAAGGCATTTTTAACAATTTCTAAAAATTTGGATAGACAGGTAAAGAAAGAAACAATAAAAGAAGAAGACAAAACGAATGCACTTAACAATATCACTAAAGTTGTTGGAGTAGAAAATACACCGGTAGATTCAGATCTAGTAATTGAAGCTATATATGAGAATAAGGAAACTAAAATCGGAATATTTAATATCATAGATAAACTAATTAAAGCAGATTCAATTTTTGCGTCAAATACTTCTTCTATTTCTATCACTGAATTATCCGCAAATTTTCGTCCCGAAAATTTTATAGGTATGCATTTTATGAATCCTGTACCTATGATGCAGCTGGTTGAAATTATTAGAGGATATTCAACAACAGATAATACATTCAGTATTATTAAAGAACTAACTTTGAAATTAGATAAAGTTCCGGTTGAAGTATACGATTACCCGGGTTTCATTTCAAATAGAATTTTAATGCCGATGATAAATGAAGCTGTTTTTGCGTTAATGGAAGGTGTAGCTTCTGCAAAAGACATTGATACGGTAATGAAACTGGGGATGAATCATCCGATGGGTCCATTGACTTTAGCTGATTTTATTGGGTTGGATGTTTGTCTTGCTATTATGGAGGTATTATATGACGGGTTTAATGACACCAAGTATAGACCGTGCCCATTGTTGAAAAAAATGGTCGCTGCAAAAAAATTAGGCAGGAAAACCGGTGAAGGATTTTTTAAATATGATAAGTAAATTTATTTAAATTAAAGGAAATAATACCAAATTAATAAATTAGATTCTGAGTTCATCTTTTCGGTTAGGTTAAAACGGTGTTCCTTTAATCTCCGGTAGTTTTTCAGAATAAAACCAGTCCTTGCCATATTGGATTAATTCATTTTTAAAAGTTGAGTCAAAATTTAACAACTGAATTATAGAGACAAAATAATTATTAACACTGCTCCTTATTATTATATAGCTCAACGCCAAACTGGTAACATTATCGGGTCCCAAATAAATACCGCAGACATTTGCAATATTCCGTTGTTTAGGCTGCTTAAATACTCTAGCTAGGTCTAAAATCATTCCGCTTTCTTTTGTAATCAAATTAAAATACGATTTTCTGAAATCCGTAATCTCTCTTCTGATTCTTTCGTATTGTTTAAGATAATCCTTTACAATTTTCAGGCCTTGATATTTATATAGCCTGGAGATTAGATTGCTTTTAATACCTACATTACATGTGTCTCCATAAAAGGTCTTAACAGAATCTAACAAAGAAACCACGTGTAAATTATTATTTAGTTGCGGGAAGATATAAGAAGAAACTAAGACAATAAGAATTAATACCTTGTTCATATAATCTTTTTAATTTTAAACTTACTCGGAAATATTCATTATGAGCTCAAACCGGTGAATGTCCGATAATGTATATTATGTAAAATTAATTATCCTCTTTTTAATTTGAAGTGCTGGAGTATAATTAAAATAGATATAAGACTAAAACTCATTAAAACCTAAAAATCTTTGTATTTAATTTTCAAATATTGCTGAGACAAATAATTCCGGATTAAAAGTCTGAAGATCATCAATCCCTTCGCCAACACCAATATATTTAACAGGAATTTTTTGTTTAGCGCATATCTGGAATACAACACCGCCTTTAGCTGTGCCGTCTAATTTTGTAATTATTAGTCCGTTTATATCAGTTACTTTTGAAAATTCATCTGCCTGAACGATAGCATTTTGTCCGGTATTGCCATCTAATACAAGCAAGGTCTCATTAGGAGCATTGGGAAGTACTTTGTTGATGACGCGTTTTATCTTGTTCAACTCGTCCATCAAATGGGACTTGTTATGTAACCTTCCGGCGGTATCGATTAAGACCACATCGTATTTTTCTTTTAGGGCTGTATTAACAGTATCAAAGGCCACAGAAGAAGGATCGGAGCCTTTTAAGCTCTGAAAAATCTCTACACCTGCTCTTTGTGCCCAAATTTCTAATTGCTCGTTAGCAGCAGCTCTAAAAGTGTCGGCCGCGCCAACAATTACCTTTAATCCTGCCTTTCTAAAATTATGGGCCAACTTTCCAATAGTTGTGGTCTTCCCTGCCCCGTTTATACCTACTATTAGAATAACGTATGGTTTTGATTTAAGTATTTCGGCTGAATTATTTTTTCCTTCGTTTACATGAAGAATCGAGATCAATTCATCTTCGACAGTATGAATTACATTCGTGTTGGTCCTGTCTTTGTCAGATTTTAGTTTAATCCTTACATTCTCGATTATTGACTCAGCTATTTCTGCACCGACATCCGATGTAACCAAAATTTCTTCAATCTCTTCGAGGGTTTTATCATCCAGAACAGCTTTACCGCTTATAGCTTCATTTATTGTATTAACAATTTTATTCCTGGTCTTTTTTAAACCGTTCTTTAATTTATCTAAATTAAAATTATCAAATATTCCCATATTCTTTCTGTTTTAAAAATTCAAGTGCTCTTATTATATATGCAATTAAGGATAGCGCCATTAATACGATGCTCATGTAATACAAGAACATGAAAAAAATATTTGCTTTGTCAACTTGTAAAATTATAAGCAAAATAATAATGCCAATATTCGAGACCGTAATTTTGCCGAGTACGTTGGAAGGCAACACCTTTCCCAATTTATTCGAGACAAATACACCACCAATAAATATTACAAGGTCTCTGGAGAGAATTAAAATTAAATAATAAGGGGCTATTTCTCCTATTATAAAAAGTTTAATTATTACGGCTCCAACAACAACTTTATCTGCTAAAGGGTCAATAATTTTCCCAAGTTCGGTTACTTCTTTATATTTTCTTGCAAGATATCCGTCAAGACTGTCGGTAGCAGCAGCAGCGATGCAGAGTACAGCCGTAATTATTCTTACATTGTAGCCATTAAAATTATCCAGCAGTATCCACAACGGGATTGCCGATAATAATCTAATAAGGCTTAGCAGATTCGATTTTGTCTTTATTTCGAGGAAATTTATTTTCATTTTACTACGGCAAATTTACCTAATTTTACTTCAATTTCATTATTTGAATCGTCTAACGTTGCGATCCTATAGATATAAATTCCGCTGTTTAATAAATTGCCGTTTACATCCTTTAGGTTGTATTCAAAGCCACCGTTATCGGTCTTTCCTTCTGTATCGAACACTTGTTTACCATTTAAATTGAATATTGCAATCTTAATGTGTCCCGGCAGATTGGCAAACGTTATATATTCATTCCCGCTGTTTAGTCTAGCAGGACTAGGGTATACATACAAATTCGCCAGGTTGTTTGCTACGGCAGTTAAAACCAAATAACTTCCTGCACCGCTATTAATTGGTACATTGCCGGAGTTTGACGACGAAGTTATATTAAGAATGTGCAATGTATATTCTTTACCGATTGAACCGACCGGCCTGCTTCCGTCTAGGATTATATATATTGTCTTGTGGTCTTCTTTATCAAATTGAATTCCGGATATTTTATTATATGGACTAAAGACATAGTTTTCTTTATTCAAGGCAGCAACGGTATCAACATCATTATTAAAAGTAATTTTTATTTTATAAGGTGATAATATTTCGTGCGATGATATAAAAAATTCTTTATTGTTAATTGTATTAATAACCGTAAAATCCAAAGTATCTTCTTTAATTGGGGAACCGTAAAAGTCTATTAAGTCCTTTACTATTATTTTATTCGGCCCGATAGGTAAAGGGCTATTAAAAGACAACAAATACGAAAATTGACTGGCGGCTGAAATAGAATTCGGCGCACCGGTTCCCGGTATTTCGAATGAAAGCAAATCATCAATTGTTGTGTTTATCTTAGCGGAAAAATTTATTAATACGGAATTTTGATTCTTACTAACTGCCGCTAACGGCACCGCAGGATTGTGAGAGTAAACTTGAATTATTTGACTTATGTTTGAATAGGAAATTCTTTTGGAGTAATCGGCACTTTTAATTCCGTAATAGTAAGTTAATGAATTTGAAACTGTCGAGTCCAAAAAAGAATTCGAGGCTGTTGAGTCAATTAAAACTAAATTTGAATTTGTTGTACCGCGATAAACAAGATATTCAGGAGAATTCCCCGTCCAGCTTAACATTGCTACAGATGAATCAATGTTGTATCCGGACAAATTAGTTGGAGTAGCCGGACTGTTCGGCACCGAAAACTCATAAAATGTAATTCCCTGACTAGTCGGGAAAGCAACTTCCGGTACGCCGTCCTTATTCAAGTCGCCTACAAAAACCGAACTCGAATTGATATTTTCCTTGTATGATATTATCGTATTCTGCCCGCCGTTATATTTGAATATATAAGAATACGGATACACAAAAAGTATTAATTGATCGGTACCGCTGTTATCGAGATCTGCAAACCGAAGGCTGTTATCAGCCTGTTGAAATTGAGAATTGAATTCAGTTGTCGGATCGATAAATGTTTGGTCGTATACTATATTAATCGAATCGGAAACAAAATTAAAAATGATCAGCCTATAGTAAGGGGCTATATCCAAATTACTTTTTGAATGCAGAAGAACGGCCATGGATTCCTTTTTGCCGTCTGTATAGTGGCCGGCAGCTATATATGCAGAAGAACTTTCAAAGCCGGAAGATATTACCTTATCTTTTAGATATTGGTTGCTGCCTAATATTTTATAGCTGAAAATATCTCCGTCTTGATCTACCATCCAAATCTCATTCTTGCCGTCACCGTCCATATCGGTTATAACGGCATGAGGATAAGTCAAAACATTTCCGCCGTCTCCGGCTGCAGTAAAGTTTACCAATCTTACGGGATCGGACAGACTTAGATCGCCGTTAACCTTCCATATTACAAAAGAAGTGTCGCTGTCTATTTCAATTAACTCGGTCTTTCCGTCATTATCAATATCCTGCGCAAGTACAGGCCAGAACTTGCCGGTGGTGTCTATAAACTTAACGTCTAATTTTGTTGAATAAGCAGAGTCCTGCTCATATATAAAACCGTCATATACGAACGAAGTAAGAAAGTCTTTCTTGCCGTTGAAATTAAAATCTCCGAAGTCATTTACTATTCTGTCCTGAAGAGAATCGATCTGAATAAAACTATTGCCCTTTAGCTTGTAGATAGTTGAGATTCGAGGATTGGAAGCTTTTCTAAGGACAACCTCATTTGAATCGCTTGAGGTCAGGTTGATAGGATTTTCATATATATCCCCTGCCTGCAGTGAGAACGGTTCCTGTATTTGGTAAGCAGGCTTTAGCGGGAAATCAGTGTTAAAAAAATAATCTTTCCCTAGATTGTTGATTACTGTTTTTAATCCGACTTGATTCTGCGCTTCGAAATAAACTTCATACTTGGAATCCGGCGACACTAATTCTTTTGGTATAAATCCGTAATGCATTGAATTTACCATTTGAACATTTGTATTAAAGCCGTCCAACGTTACAAAATTAAAGCTACCTGCGCCTACTAGCTTATAATACATCCGCACGGTTGTAGGCTGGTTGGTATAAACAGATGCAAGTATGGTTGACTTTTCTCCATAGAATGCTGAACCAGCAAAAACAAGCTGTGCAATAGGAGGATTTCTTATTACATTAAAATTCACTCTTTCTTCTAGAGGCTTTCCGCTGCTCTGGTAAACAACAAGCCGCAGACAATACACTGAATCATTAAAGTTCGATATATTTAGATTATAAATATTGCTGCCTTTAAATTGATACTGACCGTTCTGAATAAGCGTTGTCCATCTGTCGGGATTTAATCCCGTCCCTTCGTAAAGGCTGTATCCGTTAAAATAAGCGGATAAAATTGTTGCATTAATAGTAAGTGTATCAGAAGAGGTAGAAAAATTTTGTTCCGGATAGTTGAATTTAATTACCGATGGAGCCGTAACACTTACCGCCTTGTAAAGGTCTAATCTTCCAGCGCCGCTTTTAGAGTCCCAGCCGGATTGCTCAATATCATCGGCGGTGGATTTTAGTATTTGTTTCACTTCTTCATTTGTAAAGTTTCCAAGGGATAATATTAATCCGGCCGCTGCCGATACAAAAGGTGCAGATGCAGATGTACCGCTAACCGTTGCATAGCCTCCGCCTTTAGCAGTTGTCAGTATATCTGTCCCTGGCGCAACAAGGTCCAGCGTAGAGCCGTAATTAGAGCTAGGCGCAACGTTATCGTCAACAGTTGAATTGCCTACACATATTACCTCCGAATAGCCCGAAGGATAATGAGGCAAATCATTTCCATCGTTTCCCGAACTTGCAACTAATACTACACCTTTGCTGTATGCATATCTAATTACATCTCTTAAAACATAAGAATATTGGGTGTCGCCGAAGCTCATGTTTATTACTTTAGCTCCCATTTTAACTGCATATAAAATTGCAGCAGCAACATCATCTTCCTCGCCGTATCCAGACGGATCGAACGCTCTTAGGTTAAGCAGTTTTGCTTTTGGCGCTACACCTGCAATGCCGATAAGGTTATTTGTCTCGGCGGCAATAATGCCGGCAATAAATGTTCCGTGGCCGTTTTCGTCCATCGGGTTGTTATCCCAATCCAAATAATCTCCGGCGCTGGAATCAAAAGGAAATCCTTTGCGGTCTGTAAAATCCCATCCCATATAATCATCAACAAATCCGTTATGGTCGTCATCAATGCCGTTATATTCTTTGTTGTTTCCGTTTTTATCTGTGCCGGTCTCTCCCGGATTAATATATATTTGATTTTTCAAATCAGGATGAAGGTAGTCGATTCCTGTGTCAATCACTCCTATTAATATTGAGTCCGAGCCTTCGGTTATGTTCCATGCGTCGAAGGCCCTTATTTTTTTTAGCGCCCACTGCTGGCCGGCTAAGCTGTCGTTCGGAATTGAATCTATCTTGTAAATATTGGACTGCTGGATGTATTCAATCGAAGGATCATTTTTAGCTTCTTCAATAAATTTTTCTGCTGCTGCCTGGCTGTCGAATGTCAGCTTTACTATTCGTGAAAGATTTGAGTCGTCCTTTCCCAGGTTTTTGGCAAAGTACTGGGCAGAAAAAATTACATTTGCTAATTTCTTTCCTGAATGGGGGCTAAAAAATTCGCCGGTTTGAATCTTCTCATTTATTAAGCTGCGGCTTACTGTGTTTTTATATTTTATAAAATAAGTTGATTGAGGAAAGGATAATACGTTATATATAATAGCAAGTAAAAAAGCAATTTTTACTTTAAAGCTCATACATTTCCTTATTAAAACTCGGGTCAACTTCGGTAGGATAATTACCTGAGAAACATGCCGTACAGAAATTTTCCGGATTTGCCTCCGATACGGCTTCGAGCATTTCATCAATAGTTAAATATTCCAGGCTGTTTACACCTAAATATTTTTCAATCTCCTTTACATTACCATGCATTTGGTTTGCGATTAATTCTTCACGGCTGGGGAAATCCATTCCGTAATAGCATGGGTGCATAATAGGCGAAGAAGAAATTCTTAAGTGTATCTCTTTCGGGTGAGCTTCCTTAATCAAATTAACTAATTGCTTGGATGTGGTCCCTCTTACAATCGAATCATCAACTATTACTACAGTCCGGCCTTCTAGTACGCCTTTTACAATATTGAATTTAATACGCACACCTATTTTCCTTTTTTCCTGCCCCGGCTGGATAAATGTACGGCCGATATAATGGCTCCTAATCAACCCGATTTCCAGCTTAGAATTAATACCTTGCTTTTCAAGCTGGGCTTGATATCCCAACGCAGTTGTATTAGAACTGTCCGGCACGCTTATAACTATTACTTTTTCTCCGTCTTTATCGTAGACCGGGTATTTTCTTGCTAGTATTTTCCCCAGCCTTCTTCTCATCTTATCAACGTTATGGCCGAATATAAAACTATCGGGGCGCGAAAAATATATGTACTCAAAGATGCAGTGCTTCTTATGAAAATTATTTCCGTTTAAAATTTTATACGATTTAATTTGATCGTCTTCGACAACTTCATTATCAATTACTACAATTTCTCCCGGTTCTACTTCTCGAATAAACCTGGCAGAAATAATATCGAATGCGCACGTTTCAGAGGCAATAACAAACGTACCGTTCAATTTCCCGATTGACAACGGCCTGAAGCCGAAAGGATCTCTTGCGGCAATTAGCTTATCGTCGGTTAATATAGATAGTGAATACGCTCCTTGAAGCTTGGCTAGTGCTTCTCTTATTTGATCTACCTGGTTATTCAGCTTGCTTCGTGCAATTAAATGTAATATTACTTCAGTATCGCTGGTTGTTTGAAATATAGCGCCTTCATTTACCAGTTCTTCCCGGAGTAGTTTTGCATTGGTAAGATTTCCATTATGAGCGACTGCAATGTTGCCGAGTCTATAATTTACAACAAACGGCTGAATATTTTTTATAGATTCGGATGAGCCGGTTGTTGAATACCGGTTATGCCCGATTGCAGCATTGCCGGTTAGAGTACTGTGGAATACTTTCGAATCGGAAAAAACTTCTGAGACAAGACCTTCGCCTTTGAAAATATTAAAAACCGGCTTACCATTCTGCTTAAAATCCCGCGTAACTATTCCGCTTGCTTCTTGTCCCCTATGCTGTAATGCGTGCAGTCCGTAGTAAGTATTTATTGCTGATTCATTATTCCCAAATATTCCAAAAACACCACAATGACATTTGGGTTTATCGGATGTAAATTCCATATAGGCTTAACTTAAAAAATTTTTGCTGCTAAATTAAGAATAATATTAAAGTATTAAAATAGATTTGATGCGGAAAACAAAAAAGGTATTCTTTATATCACCAATACATACTAAAATGAAATACTTATTTTAGCTAAAAATAACAAAGCCCGTTTGGGTAACGGGCGATAATGTATCTAACCAGTCGGAACGGTGGGATTTGAACCCACGACCACCTGAACCCCATTCAGGTACGCTACCGGGCTGCGCCACGTTCCGAATTTTATAATTTTGACACTAGAAGTTCTAGAATATTTTTTATTTCTTCAAGATCTTTCTTAATTGAAGGCCTTTCTTTTTTTACGATAGTCACCGGATTCATTAACTCGCCGGGGGTTTCTTCTGTCTCTTTAGTCTGGACAGCAACTTCCGGAGTATAATTTTCCAGAATTTTTTTTGCTCCTTCGATAGTATATTTTTTTTCTCTCAATAAATTTTTAATATGAAGAATTAGCTGGATATCTTTATTTGTGTATATCCTATTTCCTGCTCTGTTTTTCTGAGGTTTTAGTTCTTCAAATTCAGTTTCCCAATATCTTAAAACATATTGCTCAACTTCGGTAATTTTACTTACTTCGCTTATTGAATAATATAGTTTTCTGATTGAAAGATTTTTCATTTTTCCTCAAAAAAAATTTGAGAGAAAAATAACTAATCATTTCTTTAATATCAAGATTAAGGTTATTAAATAAGCTATCCCTTTAACTAAATCTCATAATCTGTTCTATTTTTACCTGTACAATTTTAAGCTTGCTAAAAGTTTTTTTAAAACGAATTATTTCCTCTCTCCCGACAATTTTAATATCAAATAAACGGCAGCAAGGTAACCGTGTTCTTTGAACCCCGATAAATATCCGTCGCATGCCGATGCCGTTATTAGTTCCTGTCTGAAACTCTCTCTGTTTACCAGATGAGACAGGTGAACTTCAACTTTTATAAGAGGACTTTCCGCTAATGCATCTCTAATTGCTACAGAAGTATGTCCGTATCCTCCGGGATTTATTATAATACCGTTAAAAAGTTCCCCGGCAGTTTGAATCTTATCAATCAACTCCCCTTCCAAATTCGACTGGAAAAAAGAAAATTGAATTTCGGGGAATTCTTTTTCGATTAAGTCATAAATATTTTTCAGGCTTAATGCACCATATTTATTCTTATCTCTTGTACCTAACAGGTTAAGATTAGGACCATTTAGCACTAGGATTTTCATTTCGTCTCAGCCATTTCTTCAATTATTTCTCTTATTTTGGGCGTCAAATACATTTGATCGATACCTAATTCCTTTAATGCCATAGAAAGTATCATCACCTTTCTTTGGAGGTTAGCCATTTTGTTTATTACAATTACTTTATTTTCTTTTAAAATACAATAGCCTCCTTTGAAATCTCCCTTCTCAAAGCGAACCTCAGCGCCCAATTGAGCCGCGAGCGCTTTTAAATCCTGAATTATTTCTTCAAATTCCTTCTCTTTAATCTTCATGCTTTTCTTTTTGTTTATATTTAAACGGCTGAAAAAGAATGAAAAATATAACAGCGAAATAACAGATTATCTCAACTACCGGAAAGCTGCTTAAGACCTTGAACCTTTTAACATACAAATTTATAATTTCGTTGGCATTAAATACACCGCCAGCAACCTGAATTATTGTTCTGTAATCAATGGTCATTAAATAAACTTCAAATGGAAGTGTAATAAATATTATGGCAGAAATTATAAAAAGCCAGCCATTCTGTTTTAGATTTATCTTGGACGAAATTAAAAAGATTATTAGACTAACGATAAATATAATGTACAAAATTGATGTTAATAAAATGACTGCATTAAATGCCGATATTATTCCCGGCAAATTTTGTCCGTTTACAAAATCGTTTAGTTGAAATTGATTACCTTTAAACAGGTGGTACGTTAATGTTAATCTGGCAAAATAACTTCCAAACCATAATGCCCCTGAAGTAAAACAGATAAATAAAAATATCTTTGAAAATTTGTTTAAGTTTCTCATATAATTATTTTATTGTATAAACTAAAATAAAAAAAATTATGATTATTTCTTCTATTGATATCGGGACGAATACAATTTTATTATTGGTTGCCGATGTAAACCGGGATACAAAAAATATTCGCGTTCTGCGAGACGAACACAGAATACCAAGAATCGGTAAAGGCGTTATACCGGGAAGAGCTATTACTGAGGATAAAATATCCGTATTGTTCAAAATTCTTTATGAATTCAAGCAGATAATTAATGAATATAATACTGATTTGACAATATTAACTGCCACTAACGCCTTTAGAATTGCTTCTAATAGCGCAGAGATAGTGAATAAAATTAAAGAAATTTTTGAATGGGAAGTTAATATTATCAGCGGCGAAGATGAAGCTAAATACTCATTTTTAGGTTCAACTATAGGAGAAACTTTTTACAAAGATATTTTAGTTATAGATATAGGAGGCGGCAGTACAGAGCTAGTCCAGGGAAGAAACCAAGAAATATACTTTAGACAAAGCTATCCGATCGGTGCTGTCCTAGGCACGGAGAAATTTCTTAGAGCTAATCCGCCTTCTGCACAAGAGATCGAGACTTTTAAGGATGAGATTTCCAAAATTTTTATTGGAATAAAAGCTAAAACAAATATTCCGGAAAAGACGATTGCTATAGCCGGAACTCCCACAACATTGGCCTGTATAAAACAAAAACTGAAATCATATGATGAATACTTAATAGAAGGCAGCGAAATTACATACAATGAACTAAGTGTATTGACGGAAACGCTTGCAAAACTAAGAAGCGAAGATATTAGAGAAAAATATCAGGATGTAGTTAAGGGGCGTGAAGATGTATTACTGAGCGGCAGTTTAATTTTACAATATTTGATGGAAAAACTCGGTTTATCCAAAGTAACTGTAAGTACAAAGGGCATCCGTTATGGTGCTATTGTGAATTATTTATTAAGAGAAAATGCTTAGTATTAGATTGAATTAATAAATCATTTTAAGGATTTAAATTTTGTAAAATCGTATCCTTAATTTTAGAGTCTGATAATTGATTTGGGTAATCCAGAGTATAATGAAGCCCTCTGCTTTCTTTTCTCAACTTAGCCGATTTTATGATCATGTGTGCGCATGCAACTATATTTCTTAATTCAAGAATGTCTTCAAATATTTTTGTCCTTTTATATAAGTCTTCGGTCTCAACAAAAATATTATGAATTCTTCTTGCTGCCCTGTCAAGCCTCTGGTTGGACCTGACGATTCCGACATAATCCCACATAATTTGTCTTACTTCCTTTATACTGTGGGAGATTAATATTTTTTCATCGTATGATAAGGCACCCAGATCATCCCATTCCGGGATATCCGGGAAAGAGTGAGAATAATTCTTTAAAAATATCTTAATATCCTTTGCTGCGCGGTGGGCAAATACAACAGCCTCTAAAAGTGAATTGCTTGCCAATCGATTTGCGCCGTGGACCCCAGTCATACTTACTTCCCCGCATGCGTATAATCCCTTCAATGAAGTTCGTGCGAATTCATCTACTGCTACTCCACCACAAGCATAATGAGCTGCAGGCACCACGGGAATGAAATCTTTGCTTATATCGATTCCTTTTTTCAGGCATTCGTTATATATATTAGGAAAATGTTCAATAATCTCTTCTTTATCTTTATGAGTAATATCCAGATAAACAAATTCTTCTCCGCGTACTTTTAACTCGTTATCAATAGCCCTTGCAACAATATCCCTCGGTGCCAGTTCTTTTCTGGAATCGTATTTAGTCATAAATTCTTTACCATCAATTGTACGCAAAATTCCGCCAAAGCCTCTTACTGCTTCGGAAATTAAGAATGAAGGGTTATTGTAACTTTCGTTTCCGTTAGCGCGGTATAATGATGTAGGATGAAACTGGATGAACTCCATATTTCCTATTTTTGCTCCAGAGCGGTATGCCATTGCAAAACCATCTCCCGTCGCAATACTTGGATTTGTTGTATGAAGATAAACCTGACCTAATCCACCAGTAGCCAGCACAGTAACCTTGGCAGCAATTTTAATAACGTCCATACTGTTGCAGTCCAAAACAAAAGCGCCCCAGCAGTTTCTATTATTCAGCGGTTCATTTTTAAGTTTTTTAATATTATGCTCGGTAATCAAATCAATTGCTAAAGTATTTTCTATAATTTTTACATTTTTAATTGTATTAAGTTTTGCTATTAAAGCTCTTTCTATTTCTTTACCTGTTAAGTCCTTAGCATGAACAATCCGGGCCATGGAATGTCCCCCTTCTTTAGCGAGATCCAGTTTTCCGTTCTTTTTAGTAAACTCAGTCCCAATCCGGATTAAATCATTTATCCTGTCGGGACCATCTGTTACCAGTATTTCAACTATATCTCTTTTACAAAGGCCTGCTCCAGCTTTCAGAGTATCTTCAATATGCTTATCAAAAGAATCTTCAGGATCGATAACTGAAGCTATCCCGCCCTGGGCGTAGTTAGTATTCGATTCATTTTTATCCTTTTTTGTTACAACAATTACATCTGCATATTTTGAAATTTCATGCGCGGCAAATAATCCTGCTATGCCGCTTCCGATTACAAGTACATCAGTTTTAATTTCCATTATTACTTCTTAAGCTTTAAAGATTCGTGAAAATTATATAAAAAGAAATCTATATCATTTTTTGTTGAGATAAGCGGTGGTAATATTCTTAGAACATTATTATTAGTACAATTTATTAGAACTTTTTTATCGCGCATAATTTTAACCAGGCTCTGGCCTTCATAATTAAGCTCAATACCAATCATAAAACCTTTCCCTCTTATTTCCTTAATGTCATCGGGGAACATTTTTTTTATTTCATTTAATTGGGAAAAAAAATAATCTCCCAATGCAGCCACTTCATTTATTAAACCATTCTCAAAGACTTCATGAAGAACTACCTTGCCCGCAGCACAGCTTACGGGATTACCTCCGAATGTTGTCCCATGTTTCCCCGTTTCAAAAACCCCGCTTAATTTTTCAGTTGTTAATACTGCGCCCAATGGCAAACCGCCTCCGATAGCTTTTGCGGTTACTATTATATCTGGGTACAAATTTAGATGATTGTGCGAGTATGGTTTCCCGGTTCTTCCTATTCCACATTGAATTGAATCGGAAACGATAATAAAGCCATACTTATTTCTTAGCAGTGCCAAATGATCTGCAAATTCCCGAGAAACTACATTTATGCCGCCTTCGCCTTGAATAAATTCAACGAAGACGGCTGCCGTTTCACTATTGATTTTCTCGTATAGGTCTTCTACGCTATTAAATTTTATGTGAAAGATGTTGGGAAGCAAAGGCTCAAATCCATGACGGTATTTTTCCCGGCCTGTAAGAGTCATAGCACCGTAAGTACGCCCGTGAAAAGAATCGGTAAGAGCAAATATCTTTTTATCGGGTCCTTCCTTTTTTCTAATTAATTTCAGTGCACCTTCAATTGACTCTGTACCGCTGTTTGTTAAAAATACTTTTGACATATTCGAATGCTTAAGCAGCAGCTCGGCAAATTCAATTTGAATATCGGTTATGTAGTTGTTGGAAAGATGGGCGAATTTAGAAATCTGTTCAGAGACAGCTTTTACAATCTCCGGATGCGCATAGCCAAGAGCGTTTACAGCTAGACCTGAAAAAAAATCCAAATACTTGTTCCCATCTTTGTCAATTAAATGTACTCCTCTGCCGTGAGAAATATTTATTGGTATCCGGTTATATGTCGGAAGGAATAGTTGATGTTCTTTTGCAAATAAATCCTGATTCATATTTAATTTCTTTAATTATATAGATAATAAGAGTTGGAATAAATTACGAAATAAATTAATGCGTTGAATGCTAATCCGGCAATAATAGAATAGACCAAGTTTCTGCTTTGGGTTTTAACTGCCGAAATAGATAAAAATACCCCCCATATAACCACAAGGAATTCAAAAACAGTTAGAGTATAAGCCAGGCCTTCTTTAATAGTAAACGGTGAAGGATTCTTTGAAAAAAGTGTTCCGCCGAATATTGTTAGTTCAACAATGAACAAAATTATTAGTCCGAATACATGCGGCAGAAGCGAAAATACAAGTATGGAAATATTATCCCTGAACCGGGTTTTCAACCCGGCTATCTTGTTTGTCCACGTTAAGGCAGTACTAATCAATATTATAAAGAATGCAAGTGAAGCAGCAATAATCAAAAAGCTAACAATAAAATTGTCAAAGGCCGGCTCATATTTATGAGTAATCAATGAAAGGAACATTGAATCGATAAATAGCTTTACCGAAGCAAAAATGAAAATGGTTAATAGGAAGTTCTTATGTTCCGATTGAATGATTATTTCAAATCCTTTTCTCGGACTTTCGATTAACAGGCCGATAACTTTCCACAGGTCGATATTAAAAATTCGTTCCCTTAAATAGGAATTACAATTTTTACAAATTAATCCGTAGAATGGATTTTCCTCATTACAATTTTTGCAGACTATTATATTTTTCATTAAAAATTTACCCTCATGTTTAGCATGGGAGAATTTGTTCGTGCATCTTGTTTAACCGAAAAATCAAAAAGCTCGGCATCTACATACGCATCCACAAGATTTAAAACATAAGCCAAGCCGAAATAAATTGCAAAAAGATCGCGCTGGTCTTGATAGAATGTTTTATAGCTTAAGTAATTTATGTTATTGGTCTGATTGTACAAATCCTGGGACTGCCTGTAATACTTATTGTTTTGGTACCATTGATAGCCAAGCCAGCCGAGCACTCCCCAAACCACAGGAATTTTTAAATAGGATTGGTTATAGAACTGTCCCCAGCCAGGTAATATTGCGCTTCTTAATACGGCTCCCCACGGAGATTTTTGCATTACGAAAACTGTATCTTCCTTTTCTGAAGAATTATTCCGGAGAGTGTCCTGCTGCGAATATCCTGTTCGCAGCAATAAGAATGTTATTGCTAAAATTTTAATTGTATGCTTTATCAATTACTTCAAACAGTTCAAATAATCGTTCTAATTCATCGTTTGAATAGAATTCAATTGTTATCTCGCCAGAGCCGTCCTGTTTTTGCTTGCATATTACTTTCGTCCCGAAAATCTTTCTCAATTTATCCTCTACGTCGTTAAGTCCAGCTGAAAATGCGGCCGCTCTGGGTGCAAACGAAACTGTCCGCTTTGACGCTTCGGGCGACTTCAATAATTTCTTAACTAAATTTTCTACCTTTCTAACGGAAAGGTTTCCTTCCATAATTTTATGCAGTGCTTCCAGCTGCATAGCTTCGGAAGGCAGGTTTATTAAGGCTCTAGCGTGTCCGGAGGATATTTCTTCTTTTATTAAACACTGCTGTATTTGAAGAGGCAGCTTTAAAAGCCTTATTGAATTTGCAACCGTCGTTCTATCCTTACCGACTTTCTCGGCAATCGCTTCCTGTGTAAGATGACATTCATCCATCAGTCTTTTGTAAGCAAGACCCACTTCAATCGGATTTAATTTTTCTCTCTGTATATTTTCGATCAGCGCTAAAGCGAGCATTGTCTCCGGAGAATCCACTTTAATTATATATGCCGGAATTTCTTTATATCCTATTTCCCTGCAGGCTTTCAATCGTCTTTCGCCTGAGACTAACTCGAATTTGCTGCGGTCAAGTCTCCTTACGGTTATCGGCTGGATAAGACCGTTTGAAAGGATTGATTTCTTTAGCTCTTCAAACGCTTCCGGCTCTATGCTTATTCTAGGCTGGTATGGATTGGGAGAAATAACATCGATCGGAATCTTTGCTAAAACATCGACAAGTATGCCGTCGTCTTTTTTTATCTCAGCAATGTTTAACGGCGTACCGGTGTTCTGAAAGCTTTGCTGGTTAATCAAAGCTTCAAGTCCCCTTCCAAGTCCGGTTTTTAATTTACTCATACTCATTCTGTCTTAATTTCAGTTGAATTTCTTTCCAATAATTCGGAAGCTAAGGCAATATAGTTCTGAGAGCCCGTAGAGATCGCATCGTAAAGAATAACCGGCTTGCCGAAGCTGGGCGCCTCCGAAATTCTTACATTACGGTGTATTATCGTCTTAAATACTTTTTCGCCGAAATATTTTTTAACTTCATCGGCTACCTGCTGAGAAA